>DGTF01000068.1:37896-68920 GCA_002394235.1 Eubacterium sp. UBA4343
TATCGCGACGCTCGCGTAAAAAAGGAACCCCAAAGCCCCGCTTCGAGATTCCCTCCATTTTTACTCCAATTACTGCAAACTTATTTATCATACTTCCCGGTAGGCCAGCTTCAGCTGAGCCAGGTAGACCAGAAGTACAATGACACCGGAAGCCAGATAAGCCAGAAGTGTAAGCAATGACCGGACTCCCGCACCATTCAACACCAGGTAAATAAAGCCGCAAATTCCATTCGCCGCGGCAGCCAGAGCATAAGTGATCCCACTCCACAGAATAATATCTCTGATCATCCTGCAGTCTCTCAGGTACATTCGTTCCCCCGACCGGCAGAACCAGACAACTCCATAAAACAGAACCGCCATCAGCACACAGGAGATCAGGGTAAAAAATCCTGTCAGGTGGGAGGCATTAACCGGTACGCTCTGGAAAGCTCCCCACAGGAGAAGCAGCAGTGCAAGAATCCCGCCTCCCAGATGGATTCTGCGAAAGCGTTGCAGTATATCCGGCTTCACATCCCAGGCGGCGTACTTTCCTTTATATACATAAACATTCTTCATCCTGCCATTGACCATCTTCTGTTTTATGTCAAAGTCCTTCAGAAGCCGTTCCTGAAAACTTTTCACTTGCTGTTCACCTCCGCTCCATATACACTAAGGATTTTCATACACGAACAACTCATCTCCTGCAACCGGAGCACCACAATATGTACAGGTCTCCCTGTCATTTCGTCTCTTTGCATCTTCTGTCCCCTGATACAGAAAGCCGGACACAACGGTTCACATCGAATTAATGTCTGCGGAATTTTCCGACCTTTGTAAGACGGTTGGGAAGTTTCGGAAGCTTGCCGGCCGTCTGAATGACAGCACCTTCCTCGCAGGCCTCAATGCACTTGCCGCATCTGGTGCAGTCAAATTCATCAATCATGTGGATATATTTATCCTTGCCCTCGATACAATCTGCCGGGCACACATCCAGGCACTCTCCGCATCCCGTACAAGTATGTGGGTCGATATAAATATGTACAAAAGCAGTACATACACCGGCCGGGCACTTATTCTTCCTGATGTGTGCCTCGTACTCTCCCGTAAATTTCTCTGTCGCGTCTAGAGCAGCTTTTGCCGCCTCCTGTCCGACGGAACACAGACACGAGAATTTCATGGCATCGCCGATTTCTTTCGTGAGATCAAGGAACTCCATCTTACCGCGTGCCTGTGTGATTTCTTTCTGCTCATACTCCAGCTGAATCAGTCCCTCGCGGCAGAAAACGCATTTGCCGCAGCTGACCTTGCGGTACTCGGTCATCTGATCTCTCGTCTCCGCTACGATGCAGTCCTTGTCCGTCAGAACATGGATCAGGCCTGTAGTAGCATCCGCCGCCGTCAGACTTTCTGCCTCGGTGGGAGTATAATAGCGATATCCGAGTTTTACGGCCTTTGCCGATCCCAAGGATACCAGTTCACCGATTCCGGTATCGGCGGCCTTCTTCTGAAGCGGTGCGCCGTCAACAGATACATAGACTCCTTTCTGATAACAGCCGTCCATAAGATCCGCAAGATCTGCAGCCGTCACGATATGAAGAAGTACCGCATCTCCAGCTGCTCTTACATTGATGATCTCATTAAAGAGCTGAATGCCGTAAGCCTCAGCCTTATCCTTCAACGCTTCCGTCAGCTCTGTTTCACTCTCCGGGAGATAAAGAGATAGAGACTCTGTCCCGGTAAGGAATCCTGCTACAGCAATTCCTTCCAGCACTTTTTCCGGTGTGTCCTTCAGAAGGCCAAGCAGAACCTTGTCTGTGTCGGCGTTGTTGAGTCCGGCTTCCACAGCCGCGCCCTCTGCTGCGCGTTCGAATTTATCGGAAAGTGCTTCCTTTTTCAACCCGAACTCCCACAGTCCGGCTTCTTTGATCTTTGCAAGAACCGCTTCGCGGCCTGCCTGTTTCGCATTTGCAAGAGCTCCCATCATTTTGCCTCCTTTGCAAAGTCTGCCCATGTCTTCGGTGTTGAAATCTGCAGCCGCAGATCACACTGCAGACATCTGCCGGCTTCAGCGCAAGCATCCTCTTCACACAGACCATGATCGAACAGGCTGAAGTTGTTCTGACGCATCTCTGCCGGGTCAATCTTCGGCTGACGTCTCTGCTGATATGCAAATCCTTCAATCTTTCCGATGTATGGATTCTTTGCCTGTTTCGGAGCGAGTTCTTCCTCTATATCACCATCGCCACCCAGATAACGGTCAATCTGGCTGGCAGCCTCGCGGCCAGACTCAATCGCCATAACCACTGACTTTGTACCATAAATGCAGTCACCGGCAGCAAAGATTCCTTCCACTGAAGTTCTCTTATCCTTTACAATATCTGTAACCGTGATACTGTTCCCACGTCCAAGGGTAAGGCCTGCATCCTCAGTGATATCCGGTCTCTGTCCTGTCGCAAAAATAACAGTATCCGCGTCAATATGGTGCTCGGAGCCTGCTTCCTTCTTAATAATTGCGCGATGGTTCTCATCGAATGTAAAGGATTCTACATTCATGAAGTCAACACCGGTCACATGCTCTTCACCCGTAATCGCCTCGAAGGTCTGCGCCGGATGAACAAAGATCCCTTCCTCCTGTGCCTGCTCGATCTCTTCATCGTCAGAGGTCATCTTGTCTCTTGCCTCAAGGCAGGCGACATGGATTTCTTCTGCTCCAAGACGCTTTGCCGTTCTCGCACAGTCAAATGCAACATTTCCACCACCGAGAACGATGACCTTGCGTCCCATTCCGGTTTCCAGACTCATCGATGCCTTGCGGAGAAAATCGATATTCACCAGAACTCCCGGCAGATCCTTTCCCGGCATTGGAAGGCGTACGCCATTGTGTCCACCGATCGCCATCAGAACCGCATCATACTCTTTAAGCAGCTCTGTCGGCCTGTCTACCCGCACACCGGTCTCGATCTTCACTCCCTGATCCGTGAAGACCTGAATCTCCTCCTGTACCAACTCTCGCGGCAGACGATAGGAAGGGATTCCATACGAAAGCATGCCACCCGCTGTAGGAAGTGCTTCCTTCACCGTTACGTCATGGCCCTGTTTTCTCAGATAATACGCAGCGGTAAGTCCGGCAGGACCTCCGCCGACAACACAGACCTTCTTGCCGGTGTCCGGAAGCTGTTTGCCTTTTCCTCTCCAGTACCTGCCTGTCTCGTGCTCCGTCGCGTACCGCTTCAGATTCCGGATGGACATCGGCTCATTGACCAGTCTGCGCTTGCACTCCAGCTCGCAGGCATGGGTACAGATATATCCAAGAGTTTTCGGCATGGTGAGCTTCTCACGAATCACGGCCGTCGCCGCATCATAGTCACCTTCCTTGACATAACGGAGGTATTCCGGAATGTTGGTATGTGCCGGGCATCCTGCCTTGCAGGGAACTACGTAATCTTCCTTGCTCTTTTCCGTCGTTGCCAGGATATCCCGGATCGTTCCGGTCGGGCATACCTCTGCGCATGCCTGACAGAAACGGCAGTCGGCGTCCTTGAGAAGCCGGTTCTTCAGGGTTCCTGTATAAACCTCCAGATCCTCTCTCTTCTGATAATGCAGGACGTTGACGCCGCGAAGGTCATCGCAGGCGCGGACACATCGTCCGCAGAGAATGCAGCGATTCATATCGTGAAGGAGCAGGGGATTTTTATCATTGACAGCGAATCCCTTGGAACGCATTTTCATGCGTCCGGTCTTCGGTCCGATATACTGGATCAATACCTGCAGCTCACAGTGCCCATATTTCGGACAGGTTGAACAATCCTCCGGATGTCCTGCCAGAAGCAGTTCGAGTGCAAGCATGCGAAGTCTCTTGATCTCTTCATTCTGTGTCTCGATCACCATCCCGTCTTCTGCCTTCAGCATACAGGAAGGCTCTACCTGATCATGTCCCTCTACCTGCACGATACACATCCGGCAGGAACCGAGCGGATTCAGATCCTTGTGATGGCAAAGGTGCGGGATGTAAATTCCCGCGTCCAATGCACATTCCAGGACGTTTTTCCCCTCCGGAACTTCAATTTTTACTCCATCAATTGTGATGACAGCCATCGTTACATTCTCCTCTTCAAAAAAGCCATGGTCTGAGAATATTATGTTCTTCAAAGCCATGGCTGTCCTATACCTGTATAAGTTCTTCTTCCGAAGCATGGAAGCCGCGCGGGAAACCTATATATTTATATGCCCCGCACGACGCAGACCGACTCCTCTATAATCAGTCTTCATCCTCTACAAATTCCGCAGCTTCCATACCTGCAATCCTGCCGCTGTTGACAGCGAATCCCATGGAGTTGCCCGGAAGCAGGAACATGTAAGAATCATCGTAAATGTTGCAGGCATCTGCGCCGGCAGCATACAGACCCGGAATCGGCTCAAAGTCCTTATCGCATGCCTCACAGTTTTCATTGATCCGGATGCCTCCGACCGTACCATATCCGCCCGGACGAATGGCTGCCGCATAGTACGGTGCTTTTACAAGTGGGCGAAGATATTTTTTGCGCTTGAAGAACTCTTCATCTGTGCTGTCGCAGTAATCGTTATATTCCTCGACGGTCTCTACCAGATTGTCAGCGTCGATTCCCGTCTTCTCCGCCAGCTCCTCAATACTGTCAGCCACATAGAGTCCCTTATTGCCGCTCTCCTCTGCCTGTTTTACCCCCTCGATAAAGTCGGATACATCAGGATTTGTACGAACCATGGAAATCTCATCCACGCCGTTGCGCATATAGTATTTCACAATGGAACTGTCTACAATACTGAACAGCTTGCGCTCCTTCTGATGAGATGCCGCGTTGCTCAGGAATGTCGTGTTCTGCATCTGTTCCTCATCCATGACACGCTTGCCGAACAGGTTTACAAGAAGATTCGGCTGCATCAGAACATTGGGCACGCTCTGCGGAAGTTCATCGATTCCTTCAAAGTTTGCTGCCTGCTCAATGCGTACCGGCACATGGTCTACGCCGGCTTCCCATGCCATACGAATTCCGTCTCCGACATTTCCCGGGATTGCGAAGTTGAACATGTCTTTTCCGAACTCATATCCGGTCTCTTCCTTGATCAGCTTCGGGTTTGCGCCGGCACCTCCGGTAGCAATGATTGCCGCCTTGCAGGCGATCGTGATCTCTTTGCCCTCTTTATCTGTGGCAAGGACACCACATACATGACCATTCTCGTCTTTCAGAATTTTCTTTCCCGGGGTCTCAAGCATAACCTTTACACCCAGCTCCTGTGCCCTTGCAAACAGGGCCTTGTTCATAAAGGAAGCCGCGCGCGGTCCGATTCCCTGATCTGTCTTTACGATGTGCCAGGTCGGCTCGCTCTTTGTGAAGTACTTATAAGCGCCTTCGAATTCAACGCCCATGTCCTCAAGCCACTCGATCGTCTCCGCGGACTGTTCAAAATATCTCTTCATCAGACGGGCGTCTACATTGTAATGGGTGTACTCCATAAACATGTTGAGTGCCTTCTCAACAGTGATGTCATACATCTGTCTCTTCTGGTATTTGGAACCGATTGCCAACGGGCCCATTCCCATGTTGGCCGCGCCGCCGACTGCTGCATTTTTCTCGATCAGGATGACATCCGCGCCATCCTCGGCAGCCTGAACAGCTGCGCATAATCCTGCGGGGCCACCCGCAATTACTACGATCTGGGTTTCATAATCTGCCATATCTCTCCTCATTTCCGGACCGTTCGTCCATGTGTTCTGTCAAAGCTTTTCAATTGTCACATCTTTATTACTGTACTTCTTATTTTTCCTGCTGAACTTTTTGATTTTCAGCTTCAGTGCTTCTGATTTTGCCGATGCACTTTCCCTCAGCCTGGTTTCTTTCCTGATTTCTGGCATTATTGTATTGCAGTCTGATGCCGGATGCATTTCCTTTACAAACCCATCCCGCGAAAAAAAATGACATCCTCCTGCCTGTTTTTTTCGCCAGGTCAGAAAAGATGTCATATTTTGACCTCAGCAGGACTGAAGCACGTCCCAGTGCTCCGCAAGCTGCCCGTCCTGAATCCGGTAGATATCGACCACTCTGCATTTGGTATTGCCTTCCGGATCCACATTTTTCAGATAGACAGCCGCCATATCACCTTCCGATATAATCATCTGAATCTCCAGCCGGAAGGTCGGTTCATCGATGAATTTCTGACGAAAGCCGTCCATCAGTCCCTTTCTTCCCTGTGCAACGCCGGGGTTGTGCTGTTTATAATCCTCCCGGACATATTTCCGTGCTGCATCTACATTATGCTCATTGAAGAACTCTTTATACATTGCTGTAATAATTTCTTTATTGGTCATGCAAGCCTCCTGTTTTGTTATTTCACAAACTTTTCCGCATAATGACACGCAACCAGATGATTCGGGCGCATCTCGCGAAGCTTAGGCTCCTCCTGACGACACTTTTCTGTCGCGTATGGACATCTCTTGGCAAACCGGCAGCACGGCTTCGGGTTGATTGGAGAGGTAAGCTCTCCCTTCAGCACCATCCGCTCATGCTTCGCATGCACATCCGGAATCGGAATTGCGGACAGGAGTGCCTGCGAATAGGGATGAATCGTGTCACGGAAAATTTCATCTGCCGGGCATTTTTCAATCATCTGCCCCAAATACATCACGGCAATATCGTCTGAGATATGCTTTACCACCGACATATCGTGCGTGATGAACATATAAGTCAGACCTCTCTGCTCCTGAAGATCCATCAGCAGATTCAGAATCTGCGCCTGAATGGACACATCCAACGCGGAAACCGGCTCATCGCAGACGATAAAACTCGGGTTCAGCGAGAGTGCTCGGGCAATTCCGATTCGCTGACGACGACCGCCGTCCAGCTCATGCGGATAAGCCGTTTCGAGACGCTTTGCCAGACCAACCAGCTCCATCATCTCCTTTGCCTTATCCTCTACCTCCTTCTTGCTCAGCTTCTTATTATTTACTCTGATCGGTTCCTCGATCAGCTGCAATACGTCCATACGCGGATCCAGGGAAGCATACGGATCCTGAAAAATCATCTGGATATGAGAACGATACTCCTTTTTGAATTTTTTCAGCGGCATACCGGCAATATCCACACCGTTATATAGAACCTCACCACTGGTCGGCTCATGCAGACGCATCAGGGTCTTTCCCAGTGTTGATTTTCCGCATCCGGATTCCCCGACGATTCCGATCGTCTTTCCCTTCTCAATATTAAAGGTGACATTATCAACCGCATGGAGCGCCCCGTGCGGGGTGGAAAAATATTTTTTCAAATTTCTGACTTCCAGAAGATTCTCACTCATTCTTATCCGCCTCCCATTCCGGTGTGTACTGGAAACACTTCGCATAATGTCCCGCCTCTACATTGACGATCCACGGATCATGTTCGGCGCACGCCGCCTTCTTTTCCGTGCATCTGTCGCAGAAGCTGCATCCGGTCGGCAGATCGGATGGATCGCAGACCATTCCCGGAATCACGTGAAGACGCTTCACTTCCTTGTCCAGACTTGGAATAGACTGATACAATGCCCTGGTATATGGGTGTTTCGGATTATCGAACACCTGCTCGGTTGTACCGTATTCCACGATCTCCCCCGCATACATTACGGCGCAGTGATCGCACATCTCTGCCACCACACCCAGATCGTGGGTAATCAGAATCATCGAAGTTCCCTTCTCCTTCTGAAGTTTTCGCATCATGTCAAGGATCTGTGCCTGAATCGTTACATCCAGTGCTGTGGTCGGCTCATCAGCAATCAAAAGATCCGGCTCGCAGGCAAGGGCAATCGCAATCACAATCCTCTGCTTCATGCCGCCGGAAAACTGATGCGGATACTCCTTATATCGTTCCGGGACGATTCCTACCATGGCAAGCATTTCCTGCGCACGCTTCAACGCCTCTGCCTTCGAGCAGTTGTCATGAAGCTCCACTACCTCGGCGATCTGATCGCCGACAGTTTTCACAGGGTTCAGAGCCGTCATAGGATCCTGGAAGATCATGGAGATCTTCTTGCCCCGGATAGCACGCATCTCTTTTTCAGAGCACTTCATCAGATCCTTTCCCTCAAAATTAATGCTGCCCTGAATAACATGACCGACTTTAGGCGGCAGAAGCCGCATGATTCCAAGAGCCGTCGTAGTCTTGCCGGCTCCGGTCTCGCCGACCAGACCAAGGATTTCTCCTTTTTCCAGAGAGAGATTAATTTTATTTACGGCTTCGACAACCTCTTCATCGGTTTCATAATGTATTACAAGATCTCTGATATCTAATATTCTCTCACCCATTTTCGCCGTCTCCTTAATTCATCTTCGGGTCAAATGCATCACGGAGACCATCGCCCATCAGATTAAATGCAAAGCAGGTAACCATGATCATCAGCGCCGGGAATACCATCATATAGGGTGCTGATGTCAGATAAGATTTTCCGTCGTTCAGAATCAGTCCCCATTCCGGTGTAGGAGCAGCAAGACCGACGCCAATGTAGCTCATGGAAGACATCATCATGATCGAAACTGCAAGGAATCCGACAAAGAAAATGACCATAATACCGGCAGCATTCGGAATCATATGTTTCATGATCAGCTGGAACTTGCTGCATCCGATCGCCTCAGAAGATTCGATGTAGTCGTTTCCACGCACCCGGAGAATCGCAGCGCGGTTGTTACGCGCCATGGTGGGCATCGAAGCAAACATAATTGCAGCGACCAGCTGAGGAATACCATTTCCGAGGACGGCTACGATGCACATTGCCATCATGATCATCGGAATGGCCTGGAAGATATCCATGATCCGCATGATGATCGTATCCACTTTACCGCCGAAATATCCCGCAATGATACCAAGCAATCCGCCGCTGAACAGCGCCGCCAGCGTACAGAAAACCGCTATCAGCAGGGAATATCTTGCGCCATAGATACACCGGCTGAAGATATCGCGCCCGAACTGATCGGTACCGAACAGATGGACGGCGCTCGGCTTCTGCATCATTGCCGTATAGTCCTGCGACTGATAGTCATAAGGAGCAATCACCGGCGCAAGAATCGCGATCACAATCAGTGCCGCAACAATGATCAGTCCGACAAGCGCAGTCGGATTTCTGCGGAAACGCTTCCATGCTTCATAGGATGGGGTAATCCTCTTTGGTCTTTTACGTCTTGCATTCTTTCTTTCAATTTTCTCCATCGCGGGAGTATGCATTTTTGCCATTTTTATCTGCCTCCCTTAAGCAACCGCCGGTTTGGCTTTCTTCTGTTTCTTCTCACCGGCAATAATTGTCGTTTTCAGTCTCGGATCAATCAATACGAACGCGATATCTACCAGCAGGTTGATCACAACCAGAACAATGGCGATGATCAGCGCCCCTCCAAGAATGGATGGATAATTTCTCTGTGTGATAGAGTCGACAATATATTTACCGACTCCCGGAACTCCGAAGACGGTCTCAACAACCATGCCGCCGCCGATCGAGTTGCCCAGAGAAGTTCCGACGGACTGTGCCACCGGAATCATCGCATTGCGAAGTGCATGATGATATGTAATGTTATGTTCGGTCTGGCCTTTGGCTCTTGCCGTCCGGATATAGTCTTCACCGAGAACCTCCAGCATGGAAGACCGCGTAATACGGGTATAGCTCGCAATGGACGGAAGTCCGATACAAAGCATCGGCATGATATAGCCAAGCGGATTTTCTATGCCGGATGTCGGAAGGACATGCAGCTTTACTGCGAATACCAGGATCAGAACGAGACCGACAACGAACTCCGGCACTGACTGGAAGAACATCGAGATGACAAGAACAAGTGAGTCTATCCATGTGTATTTCTTCAGAGCAGATATGATTCCCAGAATTATTCCCAGAAACGCGCCGATTGCTACTGCTCCGAGCGTTATTATTCCGGAGGTTTTCAGCCTCGGAAGAATCTCTGAGAGAACCGGTTCGCCCGTTCTGTAGGAATTGCCGAAATCGCCATGACATACGCCGCCGATATATCTCACATATTGTACCAGCACGGGATCATTCAGTCCCAACTCTTCTCTTTTCTCATCGATCTGCTCCTGCGTAGCATTGTTGCCCAGAATCTGTCTGGCCGGATCACCGGGGGTGACCGTTTTCAGGGCAAAGATGATTGCCGAAACGCCAATCAGGATCGGGATGAGAAGAAGAATACGTTTGATAATATATTTGAACATAATTTTTCTCCCTGTTTGATAAAGATGAATCCTGTTTTTTCTCAAAAACAGAGCACCGTGAAGGTGACCCCTCCATGGTGCTCTGACGATGATTCCTATGGAAGATTCAGATCTGAATTTTTCTGTTATTCAGTGAATCTGATCGATGTCCGGGGCCAGACGCTTACTCCGCCTCGTAGAAGTTGGTGGCATCCAGGAATCCGCGTTCTCTGGTCGTGTATCCCTTCAGATTCTTTGCCAGGATTGAAGCTTTCATCTCCGGATAGAGATTGGAAACCATGCACTGCTCCTTCATGGTCTTCTCGAGCGCTCCAGCCTCTTCCTTCGCCTTTGCGGTATCGGTCTCCTCGATCAGCTGTGTGATTGCCGCGTCGATCTCCGGTGTGGTGACCTTAGGTCCGCCGATGACAAATCCGGAATCAATGGTCGCCTGCTGCATGAAACACATCAGTGTAGGATATCTCTCGGCGGTGTACTCTCCAACCATGATGAGATCATAATTTCCGCCGAATGCATTCTGTACAAAGGTCGGGGTATCGGTAATATCGATCTTCAGGGTGATGCCGATCTTGGAAAGGTTCTCCTGCATAACAGTATAGATTGGGTTTACATCCTGAAGGCCGATGGCGGTCAGCTCAACCGATCCGTCAGTTGCGATGCCGGCATCCTCCAGAATCTTCTTTGCTCCATCGATATCGACAGCCCTTTCTTCTGTCGTGTAGGTCTGGTTGTAATATGGACTGTCATCCTCAAAATAGCCCAGCGCCGGTTTGCCGAAACCTGCGGTTCCGACCTGTGCAATCGCGTCAAAATCAAGTGCCTTGTCGATCGCCTGGCGAAGCGCAAGCTCCTTTGTCGGATGAGAATCTGTCATGTTGTACCAGAGGTGTGCCACCTGTCCGAAGGTGTATACGCAAGTCTGTACGGCGTCGTTATCCTTGAAGGTCGCCGCCTGTGATACCGGCATGTCATATGCCACCTGCGCGTCGCCGGACTCCACAGCCATCTCACGTGCCGCCGCATCATTGGTGAATGTAAAGGTAATCGTCTTATAGTATCCCTTGTAATCCTTGTTCCAGTAATTATCATTTCTTTCAAGGACAATGTTCTGTCCCTGATTCCAGGATTTGAATTTGTACTTTCCGCATCCCATCACCGGGTTCTTGCATGCCGCGTCCAGTCCGCCGGCTGCGTTTACCTCATCCTCGCTGACGATTCCGAAGTTGGTCATCGTCATCATCTCCAGCATGGCTGGAGCGGCAATGTTATACTCAATCGTAACCTTGTTGTCCGCGTCCTTCGTGGCTCCGACCAGGAAACGTCCGGTATCCGAGGTGGCCGAAGCAGTCTTCCATACGTTTACGGAATATACAACGTCGTCCGCCGTCAGCGGAGATCCGTCAGTCATTGTCACTCCGTCACGAAGCGTAAACTGCAGATGCGTTCCGTCCGTCCAGTTCCACTCCGTTGCAAGCTCCGGAATAATCTCACCTGTCTTCTGATCCTTGGCAACCAGAGTATCCAGGATCGCACCGCTGACGATCTGCTCCTCATTTTCCGTTGTGCCGTTACCGGCTCCCCAGATTGCGGAGGGCTCCGAAGCCAGGCCAATCGTGATGTTTTTGTCTGTCACCTCTGTATTGGCCGGGTCAGTGTTTGCAGTCAGGACTCCCGCAGCCTGTGCATTTGCGTCCGCCTGAGCCTGACCGGATGTTGCTACAACCGCATTAGAGGTTGAGGCAGCTCCGTTTGAAGATGCATCGGAAGCTTTGCTCCCGCACCCCGCCATGGAAAACGCCATCACCCCGGCGAGTCCCATCATTGCCATTTTCCCGAGTTTCATTCTTCTCCTCCTTTAATGATTCGTGAAAGACAGTTGTTCCTTCTCCAACTGTGATCATTGTATCAGGTGTGCTGTTTTTTATATTCTCCGCAATTTGTTCCTTTTCCATCAGAAAATGACTTCATGCGAAGATTTGTCTGAAAGGAGGTCAAAATATGACAGGTCAGGTGGTGGTTTTTGTCTGCTTCTCAGACTGGTCTCTGCGATCCGAGTTTTCAACCGGCCATCCAGTTTAATAAATCTGACTGGTGCCTTCTTCTGTCTATCTGACTTTGTGAATCCGGATAACGGCGATCTCGTTCGGCTGCAGTTGTTCTTCAATCATGAGCACTCCACCGATCGCCTCTGTTCTGCAAATTGTCATGTTCGGCTCGCAGGCTCTGCGGAAATACTTGATGTCATTTCGCGACGGTTCCTTCTCAAAATCCAGATCCTCCCAGATCTTCAGCACACTCCCATAGTCATCGTTGATCCGATACATCTTGACGGTGTACTCCCCGTCGACAGCATCTGATATCCGGATCCGGATATTGATTTTTTTACGCTCCTCATAGTATTTCCACATGTTTGAACGGTCCAACTCGGTTTCATTTGTCAGGTAGTAGTTGTAATTCAACCGCTGCTGATTGTGACAGACTACCGCATAGTTGTCATGCCGGTCAGTCGTCACTAGATAATTCCTGGTTTTCCCAAGATAATACGGAAAAAGCCTGTGATTCATAAAATCAAAGGCAAAGGCAGCCGGCTTCAGAATTCCGTCATTAGTCAGAAGCCCTGTCCCTCCGAACAGGATATCCGAAGTATCGAAATAGCTGAACACACGATCACTGCCTGCCCCATAGCCCATCTCGTCCACCAGACCATAAACGTCGATAATATTTTTTATAATATATGCGCCCTTGAAGGTTGTATCATTGATGTAATTTCGTACACTTGGTGTCAGATTCCACTCATTCACATACACCGGAACATCAGAAAAACCGGCTTCACGGATCAGTTTTTTCTCCCGGGTCAGCATATGCAGCAGAGCCTCATTGTCCGTTGTCCTTTTTGCGAATTCATCGAGTCCATCCCCGCCTCTCTCATATCCATAATACATGATCGATATAAAATCAGGCCTGTTTCCCTCCAGGTTCCACCGTTTCAGAAAATCTGCTCTTCTTTCCGCGCCGGCATCCATGCGAATGCTGTATCCGCCGAACTGGATCTTCTCATTGCATTCCTTAATCAGTCTTTTTGTGACCCGGAACTTCTCCAGATACAGCTCGTTGTACTTGTCGGGTTCTCTTCTCAGATCCTCGTCATACCAGAGCTCCATCTTCCAGTCGTCAAGTGCGTCCTGCCCATAACGGTTTGACAAATGGCGGAGAAAGGCTCTCATCAGTCTCTCCCACATCTCCATGGTTTCCTGCTTCGGCCACCCGCTTTCCTCCGCTCCGGGACTGATTCTTCCGATTTCATAGTGGAGAACATCCGGCTTCATCCCCAGTTCGATAAACGGCTTCATCCCCTGCTCCAGAATGAAATCGAGGATCGAATCAATCTGGCTGAAGTGGTAGTCCGCCTCCTGCGTAGGATCGATATACAGCTCTCTGGAAAAAATATTCCAGAACCGCACATATTCAAATCCCAGTGCCTGATGCAGAATCAGGAGCTGTTCCCGAACCGCGGAATTCAGTATCGCAGCTGCAGATCCGAAATTGATGATTTTGTCCCAGAACATCTGCAGCGGCTCACTTTGCTGTGCTGAAAAATTGCCGGAACAAATCGCCGCATGCGCATCCCCTGTGTCTTTCTCCGTTTTTTCGACCAGTACCTTTTCCAGTTTCTTCTCCAGTGTCTTCCAGCGAACCTCATTCTCCTTCTTCTTATCGGAAGACGTGGACTTCTTCCGGAACTCCGAAGGTGTCACTCCATACGCCTTCTTAAAGTCTTTATTGAAAAGTGCCGCCGAGGTAAAACCGTTGTTATATGCGATCCGCGTGATCGGCGCGTCAGTATAAAGCAAATCATCCGCCGCATGGTACACCCTGACATTGGTCAGATAACTTGCGAAACTCATCCCATAATTCTTCTTGAAAAACCGGGAGAGGTACCCGTTCGACAGAAAGAGCTTCTCGGAAAGATCCTTCATGCTGATCGCCTGATCATAATTTGCATAAATATAGTTGTTAATCTGCTGCAGCCTCTCCTCGTAGCGGTCACCTTCTTCTGCATCTGCCTCGATGTCATTTCCGGGTTTTATCATAAAATTTGCAGTCAGGTTGTTCAGAATCGCATAGCAATCGCTCAGATAACTGAAACTTGCAGAATTCTCTCCCGTCTCAATGTAGTGATTCAGCATTCTGCGAAGAAGAATCCTGAGATCTTCATAGCGCCCGTTCTCAGACACGGAGGAATCGCACCAAAAAATCACGTCGCGGGTTTGCATGGTTTCGGAGATCAGCGAGGTGTCGAACATCTGAATCATAAAGAGAACCTCTCCTGCCGAACGGAGCACATGCCGTTTATTGGCGTTCACAATCAGAATATCTTCCTTTTTCATATGTGAGATCTTATTTTCAACACTGACCTCCAGACTTCCCTCCAGTACAAAGACCAGCACCATCTCCTGTCGGAAATTCTCCACTCCGTTGGCCTGATCATATACTTCTGTTCTGAACTTTTCTTTTCCGATCATTGTTCTCTGTTCTCCTGAATCAAATGAAATACTACTCCTTTACATGAGGTAGAGACGAATTTTACCGGACATGCCGGTCGGATCTGTAACCTCATGGCAAAAATCAAATGGTGCCGAGGGATACTTTCTCTGCTCCCTCGCCGGGGTGGTCGCAACCTCACAGACGATCTCGTTCTCTCCCTCCTGCAGCAGTCCCCGAAGATCCACTGTATAGGGCGGCGTCAGGCAAATGCCGGCCGTCTTTCCGTTGACCGTCACGCGGAAAACATCAAATACCTGCTCCGCTGACAGATATCCCTGATGCCAATTTTCCTTCAGATGAAAGGATTTCCGGTAACGGATTACGCCGGAAAAATCCGGATGATCTTCACTGTAAGGTCTTAAGCTCTTCTCTTCCTTTTCTGTTCCAAATGCCGGATAGTCGATGGCTTTCACTGCTGAAACCATCCATTCACCGGACAGATCAAAAACCTCTTTTGCCCCCGCCAGAATATCTGACAGCGGCCGGTAGATTTCCGGTTCCTCTTCTTCCTCATTCTTCTCTACAAGCAGACAGCTGCCTCCTGCAGGCAGCTCTACCACCGCCCGTCCCTCTTCGTCGGTTTTCACTGTCCGGCGGATCTCCTCAAAAAGATCCTCATAGAAGGCATCACCCGAAAACGGGAGCTTTACACGGCCCCTGAAGTTCCGGTCCGCCGATTCGTTAAAGAGCATCAGGATCTGTTTTCCATCCTTCTCATAGAAGTATGCAGACAGATCCGGAAAATCCTGATCAAGAAGCGGTTCCGCCCATCCCCTTGCCTGAAGCTCCCCGGCAAGATCCTCTGGTGCAAGAAGTCCGAATCTCTGCTTCCAGGTTTCATCCTCCGGAGCGATTCTTTCCTCGTCCATCAAAATAGCTTCCGGATACCCTCCGATGAAAAATACCGGAAATCCGGGATCCTTTCTGCAAAATGCAAGCAGACGCTCCGGCAGGTACTGTGCATAAGGAATAAGAAGGGTATCAAACTCTTCTCCGTTAATGTTCAGCTTTCCGCCCCCAACGCTGCCATTCCATGCCGGAAGATCGGCCAGCATGTCCAGGCTGACGATATCAAAATCAATCTGGTGCGTCATAAGTACCCTGCACACCTTCTGCATCGGCATCGATTTTCCTGTCCAGTCCGCTTCTGCGTCATAGAGAAGAGCGATCCGCGCCGGATGCTTCCCTCCATTAAGTACCCCGCACATGCGGTTTGCGTATTTCATCAATTCCGCAAAGAAGGGAAATTCCGGGTTGTTGCCGCGCGCGTAAAAATGAGGAGGGCAGTCAAAATCCGGGTACTCCGCCATCGAAAATGCGTGCGGCACCAGGTAATTAACGCCTCTTACAAGAAGATGATCCAGAAGATGCTTCATATCCCGCACTCCGAAGTTCCATCCGTAGGCACCGAAAAGCTCACACATGGTGCGCCCTTTCTTTTTCGGGTCCAGATGACCGCCGGAGGCTCCCAGTTTACCGAGAGTATAGTGAAAGAATTCTCCGTCCGCCGTAAGCGGTCCCATGCTCATCCGATGCTGTACCGGCGCACCGTACACGATCTGGCCGCCGATGCTGTCGATTCCCGCCATGTCCTGTCCGCTCATGGCGCGGAACCAGTGGCCCGCGCCAAGTCCGAGCCTGCTGTGCAGCCCGTTGTCTTCTACCACATGCCCGATGTATTCGACTCCGTGCGCATGACACCATTCTCCGATCGGACGGGAAAAATCCCTCTCATAAAGTCTGGAGACGCAGTCCATATAGTCATACCGGATCTGCGGCTGCAGCCTGTGATCCGCGCTGTCCGCAAAGAGCAATGCCAGATAAACAAGATAATTGTCCCTCCAGCGTTCCTTCAGCATATCTGCCAACTCCACGCTCCACGGAAGCGGCATCCCCGGTCTTCCGAGCCTGGTATCATTGCTCTGGTCCGTAATGTTACCCAGCTGCGGTTCGTCCGAGAAAAAGCCGGCGATCACCGTTCCGAACAGATCTCCGTAATGCTGGTAGTGCGCCTCATAGACGCCTTCAATCTGCGTGTGTGCGGACACAGCATCGATCATATTGATGTAGCTCTCATTTCCTCCATCCGTCCGGGTCGTATAAATCACATGGATTCTCCACTGCCCCTCCGGAAGCTCAAATCGGATCCTGTCACCGCCGTCATAGAGTCCCGTCAGATCGATCCCCTTCTCATGAAAGCTCCCGCCCTCTGCAAATGGCACAGCAACGATTGAAACGACACGATTGTTTGCCCGTTCTTTCTCGTTGACCGGCTGTCCGATCTGCCAGAAGCCGATCGTCGGCTTCATCATGCGGCTGACCTCCAATTCATGCGGCCGCCTCGATCCGAATACATCACAGACCGTGCAGGCAAGATACTGTTTTTTTCTTTCGGGATATCTGGATTCAATCAATCCGTTAGCATAGCCGGTCGGAAAATGCTTATCGTCCAGAATCCAGATTCTCATGTTTCTTTTCTTTGCTTCATCAATGACAATATCCATGTCATGCCACCATCCGGGGCCGCAAAAATCTTTGTGCGGGCGCGCTTCCACGCAAACTGCCTTGATCCCGCAGAAATCGATTTTACTTATTTCCTCCCGGATGATCTCTTCCTTCTCTCCACGCATCCAGAGAAATGGTAAAATATAGTTATTCATGTTCATTCTCCCCCTTAACCGTGTTTTCTCCTACTCACTGCTTCTTTTCTGCTCTTTCAAACGATTCTGCGCTGCCTCACATTTAATTTTCCATTTTCCGCCGCGATAACGAAGCAAACCAATCAGGGCCGATCCTGTCCATCCGATCGGTGTTGCCCACCACACACCGAAATATCCGGCAAGAGCCGCAAATACAAAGGAGAGAACACTTCTGGCTCCGATTTCACACCCGCTCATCCAGATCGTCGGAGCAATATCCGAAGCGCTTCTCAGAAAGTTCTGAAAGATAAACACAAACCCCAGGACAGGCGCAAAAACTGCCGTAATTCTGACCATCGGAACACCGATTTTCACCACCTGACTGCTGTCGGTAAAGATTCCGATCACCTGCGGAGCAAAGAAAAACATAATCACACCCATAACGACGGTGTAAATCAGGTTGATCAGATAACCGCAGCGCATTCCCGCTTTCACTCGTTCATATTCTCTGGCACCAATATTCTGGCCGCAGAAGGTTCCGATTGCCATCCCGATAGAAAAGCTCAAACACATGAAGATCTGTTCGGTGCGGTTTCCCGCCGCGTAAGCCGCAGCCGCATCCGATCCGAACTGATTGACCGCTCTCTGCATGAACATAGCGGAGATGACAACGATCGCCGACGACAAAGCCGATGGGATTCCGATCCGGAAAATCTCCCGGATAATTGCTCTGTCAATAAACACGTTTCCGCCCAGTTCCCCCCCCCTTCGAAAGTGAAAGGCTTCTGTTCTGCAAAGCGCATAAACCAGACAATAGAGTCCGGAAACTAACTGGGAGATCACCGTGGCAATGGCAACTCCGAATACGCCCATACCAAAAGATACGACAAAGAGAACATCCAGTGTCACATTCAGCAGGGATGCCACAATCAAAGCAACCAGCGGAGTTACAGAGTCTCCGACCGCACGAAGGCACGACGACATTGCATTATACAGACTGGTCGCCAAAACCCCTGCGCAGATTGTCCGCAGATATATTGTTGCATCCGGAAGCACATCCGAAGGCGTCCCTAGCAGATAGAGAAGTTCTCCGCAAGAAGCCAGCCCGACCGCCATTAAAGCGCCCCCTGTGACCATGATCATTGCAATTGAAGTGGCAAATGATTTCCGCACCTGCTCATTGTCTCCGCTTCCGTATGCCTGCGCGAGCAGAACCGATGCCGCTGTGGAAAATCCTGTGGCCAAAGCTATGATCAGATTGTAGGCGGCACCGCAGCCCCCTACCGCTGCCAGGGCATTTTTCCCTACGAACTGACCCACCACAATCGAATCCACCATATTGTAGACCTGCTGAAAGACAGACCCGATAAACAGCGGCAGCGCAAAGCGCATGATCAGTCCGAAGGGCTTTCCCTCTGTCATGTTCAGGTTTTTGTTACTATCCAAAAAATCATTAACCTTCATTCTACCATACATCCTATTAACGCAAGTTGACAACAAAAGGAAAAAAGCGAAAAGGCCGCCGCACCAGGCAATTCCGTGAATCAAAGGCGTCTGTAACCGCATTTCTGCAGCTGTCATGCCTGGAAATCGGATAAATGATTCACTCTGTGCTATATGTGCGGCAGCCTCTCATAAAACTGAATGGCTGTATTCTGTTTCAACCTGTATTGATTTTACACTGCTTCTCTTCTAAAAATCTGATAAATATTTTGATAAATCAGTGGAAACAGATCAACATTTGATATCCCACGCCATTATTATTATGTCTAGTTTCTTTTTTCACATGTTTTTTGAAACTTGATAGAGATAACATGCGATACGGTTTGCACCGGCGACATCCGCGGAACCTTTATTCACAACAGCTCAGCCCAGTCAAAGACTGCCCAGTTATCGGTCTCAGTTCCATTTCCGGAAGCAAACATTCCAAGCATGGTACCAACCATTCCTCCAACCTCTTCCGGATTGATTTTTCTCCCGTCCGCATGCTCGAAGAAGACTTCGAGGTGGTCTTCGTCCGGACCCGTGAGAAATGTGTAATCCTGTCCTTTCGCTTCCAGCCTCATAATCAACGGTGTTTCCTTTATCTCCGCCTGTTTCAGAATCTGTTCCGTCGTCCTGCTCTCGTATCCCGGCATAAAAGGGAGCCCTTTCTGCCAGGTCGTAACCAGTACAAGCGTGAGCATCTGCCTCCCGTCCCTGCAGCGTTTTTCCAGCCGGTACTGGTGATTGGAGGCCTGCATGATGACCATTCCTGCAGACTCTTTCCCGTGTGCGGTAAAATCCATTGAAATCGTAAAGCGAAAATCACGTTTCCGCTGTTTTCTTCCGAGAAAGCTTACATTGTCATCCCGGCTCATATCCACATGCTGCGGATCTAGTGGCTTTAAGGCACGCGCCATCGGCCGCTCCAGACATTTCAGATGCAGCGCACTGTTCTCCAGTTTCCAAAAATCCATATACGGTGTGCCCCAGAAATTCCAGCACAGATCCAGCCTGTCTTCTTCAAAGTCATCCCTCTTTTTTTCCTCCGGGTACTCCGTCCACGGAAGAGAAGAATCTGCCAGATACTCAGACTCAACTCTTCCTGTCGCAGGACTGAAGACAGGCCAGCCTCTCTGCCATTCAACCGGACAGATAAAGGTCTCCCTTCCCATGTTCATATGCTGCCCTTCGACCAGCCGGACACCCAGCTCAACCGCATACCATTTTCCATCCGGCGTATCCACAAGATCTGCGTGGCCGATATTTTCAATCGGATAATTCCATCCCAGATTCCGATGTGTCAGAACCGGATTGGCAGGATCTCCCTCATACCACCCGTCAACGCTCTTACATCGGGCCACCGTCACAGAATGGTTGTGCTCGGTTCCTCCCTCCGCGATCATCAGATAGTAAAAATCTCCTGCGTGATACAGGTGCGGAGATTCCGGCGCCCATGCATTCCGCAGTGCGCTGTTCCAGATTTTTGTTCTTGGACCTGCCACATGAAATCCGGCAATATCATAAGGCGTCAGATAAATTGCCCGTCCGTTGTCCTGCTCCTGGTCGTCACCGGGGCTTACAAGATAACATTTTCCATCATGATCAAAAAACAGAGAACAGTCGATATCAGGCACATCGGTGATCCAGTGCGGTGCAGACCAGGGTCCGGCCGGATCTCTGGCGGTTACAATAAAATTCCCCTTGTCTCCGAAATTTGCGTTGATAATATAAAAGGTCCCTTCATGATAGCGAATTGTCGGTGCCATGACTCCTCCGGCAAAGATATTCGCTCCCACATGAAAGCCGTTATCACGCGTCATTGCGTAACCGATCTGTTCCCAGTGTGCCAGATCTCTGCTGTGAAAAACCGGGATTCCCGGATAAAGTTCAAAGCTGGAATTCACCAGGTAGTAGTCATCTCCCACACGGCAAATAGACGGATCCGGATAAAAACCCGGAATAATTGGATTCTTAATTTTTCTTTCTTCCATCACGGATTCCTCCTGTGTTTTCTTTCTGTTAAAATTCTGATAAACCACTAAATGATGATAACCATTCAGCAGCCCGATCTCGGGAGCCGGCGGTTCCCGAGATGCAGGGAGTCCGGGAGTCTTCGGCTCCAGAACACATCATAATTTTAAAATCAAATCACCGGATAATCCTGCTCTCTTTCTACTCCTTCAAAGGAAAGCCGGATCTCCTGCATCATCTCCGTTGTCGAATCCTGACCTGCGTAGATACGGAAGAGACCGTCCTCCAGCCGGTATTTTCCCTCGTTATTCCAGAACCCCATATTTTTTTTCTCCAGAACGCATGTCACTGTTTTCTCCTCTCCAGATGCAAGCTCCGCCTTCGCAAACCCCTTGAGTTCACGGATGGGACGCACCAATGATGCTGTGACGTCCTGCATATAGAACTGGACTGTCGCCCGACCGGAACATTTTCCCGTATTCTTCACCTTTACAGAAATCCCAAGAACGTTGCCATTATCTTCTACCTTCAGATCACGCAAAGCGAAGGTTGTGTAACTTAATCCGAAACCGAACGGATACAACGCCTGGAAGGGTGCATCCAGGTAACGGGAGGTGAACTTGAAGTTCGATGCGGGGCGGCCTGTATTCGGATGATTGTAATAGATCGGACACTGCCCGGTGACTGCAGGGAAAGAGGACGATAAACGCCCTTCCGGATTCTTTTTTCCCGACAGGATATGCGCAATGGCATTTCCCATCTGAATTCCCAGATGCCATCCTTCCAATATTGCGGGAACATGCTCCGCCTCCCAGCCGAGCGCCAGCGGCCTTCCGTTCATCAGTACAAGCACTACCGGCTTTCCCGATGCCAGAAGCTTCTCCAGAAGCTGTCTCTGGGCTCCCGGAAGCGTAATATCCGCACGAGAGGAAGCCTCACCGGACATAGCCACTGTCTCTCCGAGCACTGCGACGATTACGTCGCCATAGGAACATGCCTCTTCTGCTTCCGACTCGTTGATCCCGCCCTCCGGACCTCCGCATGGGAAATATCTGACGTTCGAAAACTCTCTCTTCATCCCGTCAAGAATTGTAACACAGTCCTTTTCTTTCCAGCTCATCGCCCATGCACCGATGATCTGTTCTTTATCATTCGCCAGATTTCCGACCAGACTGATCTTTGTATCTCTGGCGAGAGGAAGAATGTCACCTTCATTTTTCAACAGAACTGCTGATTCCTCAGCCGCTCTGAGCGCCAGCTCCACGTGTTTCTCGGGAAGTGTATCAAACCTTCCGATTTCCTCCTCCGGTGTATACGGATGTTCGAAGAGCCCAAGCCACATCTTGACCTCCAGAATTCTCCGGCAGGCATCGTCGATGACGGACATCGAAAGCTTTCCCTCTTCTATCAGCTTCTTCAGGTTGTTCAGATATATTTCCGTTCCCATGTCCATGTCAAGTCCGGCATCCGCCGCCTGACGTCCGGCATCTGCTTCGTCTTCCGCAATCCCGTGGACAACGCATTCCCTGATGGCATTGGCATCGCTTACGATGAACCCGGGAAATCCGTAATGTTTTTTCATGATGGAACGAAGCAGCCACGGATTAACGGTGCTTGGAACGCCATTCAGATCATTGAAAGAAGCCATGACCGTCTGCGCGCCTTCTTCAACTGCAGCCCGGAAGGGCTCCAGGTAATTGTTGAACAGAACATGATTTGCCATGCTCACGGTGTTGTAATCTTTTCCGGATTCCACCGCGCCGTAACCCACAAAATGCTTCAGACAGGCAGCTACATACTGTCCCGGGGAGGAATGATCGTTCTGCAGTCCCCTGACCTTTGCTCTGGCAAAGACAGAAGCAAGGCAAGGATCTTCGCCCGGTCCCTCGGAAACGCGCCCCCAGCGCGCATCTCTCGCGATATCCAGCATCGGCGCAAAGTGCCAGGCCACGCCGCAGGCTCTGGATTCCCGCGCCGCCATGGAAGCGGTCTCCTCCATCAGCTCCGGATCAAAACTTCCCGCCTCGGCAATGGCGATCGGATAGACGGAACGGAACCCGTGAATGACGTCAAGTCCAAAAAGCAGCGGGATTCCCAGACGGGTTTCCTCCACCGCGATCCGCTGGAGTTCGTTGCATTTCTCAGGATCCTGTACCATCAGAGACCCGACCAGTCCCTTCCGGATTGCATCCTCGTGGTAATCGGTCTCTGCGGTGCTCATGATTTTCTGGAATTCTTCCTTTGACAGTCTTCCGTCTGTCATCATCTCTATTAACTGCTCGAAGGGCACGTCAAATCCTCCGACAATCGAGACTGACTCCTGGTTCATCTGGCCTATTTTTTCTTCCAGCGTCATGCTGGCCAGCAGCTCTTCCACCCGGTCTCGCTGTTCTTCTGTGAGTCTGGCAGCCATGTCTATCCTCCTCCTGATTTCTCCTGTCTTTTGAGATCTGTACGATTAGTTTTATTTCTTTGATGATCTGTATTGCTGATCCTGTTTCCTGCCATATCTGCGTGTTTCACTCAGATATTTGGCACCTTTCCAAGCTTTTCATCGAGCTCGTCAAAACGATCCGTTTCAATTCCACGCTCCGCCAGCAGATCTCTGAGCTTCATTGAACTCAAAATTCCCATCATATCTTCAAAGGTGAGTTCCGGACTGAACGGGACAATCTCCTTCCGCATTTTCTCTATCGTGTCCGCCAGCACTTTTTTTGCCTCCGGATTGCCGAAAATGCGGCCGATCGTGCAGTCAAGAGAAAGCCACGCCTCGTGATCGTCGCTGATATGGCTCTTACATCTGGGTTTCGTAAGTCCCTGCTCCGTAAATTCCCCAAACACATCCCGCAGCCATCCGATGCTGTCGCCGACCCAGTTCTTCGCCCGATCCGAAATCAGCGATGAAATCGACTGGATGCTGTGATCCGCAGTAGAAAAACCATGCGGTCCGAAATCATAGATATGACATTCAAAAGATGTCTGGTATTGATTCAGCGCGTTCATCATATCCAGCGTATTCTGAATCGGGACGACATTGTCTGTACGGGTTGCAAAGAGGAAGCAAGGGCAGGTCTTCTCATCCACGGCCTCTACGATCGAGGGACCATCCGGCATGATCTCGTGCGTAGTATCCCCGCGAAGAACCGCATATCCGAGAATCGCGGCATTCGGCCTGTTTTTTGCCATCGTCGCAGCCGCTCCCGCAAGATGTCCGCCTGCAGAAAAACCGATGACCGCTATCTTATCCGGAAGGACATGCCACTCCTCCGCTCTTTCCCGAATAAGTCCCATCGCCTGATCATAGTCATTCAGCGGATTCGGCCATACCGCATTCTCTTTCACAGAGTACCGCAGGATAAAAGCATCAAATCCGGCTTCCAGATATGGAAAGGCGACCGGATCCGCTTCACGGTCTGAGCAGAACTGATAGCCTCCGCCCGGCAGAATCAAAACTGCCGGCCGGTTCAGAACCGAACGGTATTCTCCGCCCACATCCTGCACCATTGCTGTCAGAGTTACATTTCTTTCTTCATTCAGTACAATCGTTTCTGTATGCATTGTTTTTCCTCCTTGCAGTATATACAGCACCAGCTCCCCAGACCACAGTTCTTCCGATTACTGTGACTTGGGGAGCTGGAAAATAATTAGACCCAAATGCCGCTATATGACCGGGTGATAATCCTTACATCTCATCCTGCATTGCGCGGAATTTTGCTACATATTCATCAAACTTCGGATAACGGTCGCGGCGGTTCAGTTCTACCTGATGCTCCATTACGCCTGTAAATTTCAGGCGGCTTCTGTCCTGCTGCTCCTTAGAGTAAACAGCCTTGATCTCACCGTCTACCATCTTCAGCTCACCATAAATGCCGCAGATCGGGCAGGAGATCTTATTATGTCCCATCATGGTCACCTCATTGCAATGGCATACCGGACAGGTTCCCGGATCCGATTCCCAGGTGATTTCACTGGTCTTCATATCCAGGGCATCCACCATCCGGCGTCCCATACGCTCTGACTGCTCCGTCAGCATCCTTGCGCGGTCTGGAACATAAGAGCCATAAGCATCCAGCTGGTCTACCACCTTCATGTTCAGACTCATACCGAACAGATTCATGCTGGGAAGGCCATAAGATACCCAGTTCTGCGTCGTAGCACCACCGACCGAGATATAAGAAACCAGGTGTCTCTTCAGGCAGTTTTCCGGAAGCGGAACAAAGCCTTCCGTATCCTCTCGAAGGGCGTTTTCGAAAAGCATATAAGCCTTGTCGTGTGCCGGTCCGAAACGATCGATGAAATTCTTGAGCTGACCGGTCTGTGCAAGCACATACACCGGTGCCGCCAGAATGATTCCGTCAGCTGCCAGAACTGCGTCCGAGAGTGCTTCAAAATCATCCTTCTGAATACAGCTGATCTGCTCAACGCCGCTCTGGAGCTTTCTGGAGCAGGCTCCGCATCCGATACAATGCGTAATCTTCAGCTTCATGCAGTCGATAATTTCAAATTCGACATCCTTGCCTTCCGCTTCCTTTTTTGCCGCCTCCATGGCCGCATCCAGAAATTTTCTGCAGTTTCCATGTGCACGTCCAAAGTTAAGCCCAAGTATTTTTTTCATCTTTGCCTCCTGTATGATATCTTTTGTTTCTTTACTTTCTGCCGTACGCTTTTCCGTATTCCCGAATAGGACGGCGTCCGTCTCAAAAACAAATCAACATTTTCATACAAGAGGATATCATGCGGCAGCCGGCTTATCATCTTCTCAAATCACCTGATTGAAGGGATTATTTTGACCTGTTCATTCTCTGCATGCCTGACAAAAGGTCATTATCATATAAGAGGATATGACTTACCGCGCCGGTGCATGTTACTCCCCCACATGCATATATTTTATCTTCAGTTCCTTCAGCCCTGCTACCTTCTTCTGGGTAACGGCGCCGTTTGCGATTTCATTTCTGTGTTCCAGCTTCCCCGCGTATGTCATTCGGGATCTTGCCTGTTCCGCAGTCGGCCACTCGTAGCGAATTTTTCCGTCTTTTACGAGAACTTTTCCGTTGGTACCGCAGATTGCACACTCCACAAGGTCAGAGCCCTGATGTACGCGCACCATGCTCTGATGGCACACCGGACATACATAATCGCCGGATCCTCTCCATTTTGTCCGTTCTTCATCATTTGATGCAGCGAGCGCTTCGATCACATGCTGCGCCATCTCATCCATCCGCTCCATCTGTTCCGGAACACCCAGCACATGTTCAACATTCATGGCGCCGTAATACACATGTGTGTCAATCACATCTACGCCGGTGGACATCATTGCTTCATACATCACCGGAATCGTCATGATGGTCCAGTTCTCGGTTCTCGCGCCCCCGACCGCAAGCAGACAGCCGACGCGCGGCTTGAACACTCTCTCATCAGGAAGCAGAGGGTTTCCGCTCGCGATACGCTCTTTTTTCGCCTCTGTCAGGAAGGCAAGATCATGGCTCGGTCCCATGCGGTCGCAGAAGGTTTTGAAGGTACCGGAGGGAGATGTCTCGTAAACCGGAGATCCGATCAGCACCGCATCCGCGGAGTAGAACGCATCCTCTACAATGTGGAAATCATCTTTGTGAATGCAGGTGCCGTTGGATCTGCCGCTCATGATCCCTCCGACACACGCACAGCATCCCGTGCACGGCTCAATGTTCAGATCGTCCGGCCGGATAAACTGAATCTCATGTCCCGCCTCCTGACATTTAATCAATACTTCCTTCAGCATTACATCGGTGTTGGACATTTTTCGTCCGAAGGAAATCGCTACTACTTTGCTCATTTAAATCCTCCCCGTTTTATACCGGATATTTTCAAAAAGCTGCGGTGACAAAGTCCAATCGTCGCCGCAGCTCCTTTTTCATTATACTATTAATATCGATACGATCAACTTATCTCTGTTTCAACTGTTTTTATATCTTTTGCGTTACGTTTTTTCAGCGTGTCAAACGCTAATTCTCTGGCAGCAGTGACTTACAGATGTTCATTATCTGCCTCAATAGCCGCATCTGTCTCAGCCTCTGCTTTGGCATTTTTCTCCGCCTTTGCTCCTCTGCGGGCTTCAAGATCTGCATAAATCTGATCCATTTTCTTCGGAGACAGATCATAGAAGAAAATAACAATTGCCGAAACAAGAATAACTGCTGCCGGGAACAGATTGACAATCGCATTGATTCCCAACTTGACGGAAGCCGTCTGCTCTACATTCGGAACATATCCGATGGCATTCAGAAGCTGTACGGTTACCACACCGCTGACAGCGGTAGCCAGTTTTACGGCAAATCCGACAAAGGAGAATGTCAGACCGACCTCACGCACCCCATATTTCCAGTCGCCGTACTCGATGGAATCTGCCATCATGCCGGGTGCAATTGCTCCGTTGCACATGCACAGTCCGATAATTGCGGAGAATACAAACAGCAGACGAATATCTGTTCCAAAGAAAAAGATTCCAATCAGAGCGGCAATCTGAATGAACGTCGTGATCAGCATATAGCCCTTCTTTGTGAAAGTCTTTGTACCCCATGGAAGGGATGCATTGCCGATCAGCTGGCAGACCGTCATGGTTGTAAAGATTGGTGCGATCATCATCGGATTGCCTACCACGTACAGGATATAAAAGGTCAGCATGGACATCCGGGCCATTGCTCCGATCGCTCCCGAGAACGTAGACAGAATGGTAATCACAATATTCTTGTTCTTGAATACCGCCGGGAGTGCTTCCTTGAGCGGCGTATGTTTTGCTTCGGTCATAGCGACTTCGTCCGGTCTCTCCTTGCATCCGGCAAAGCAGGTCCAGAAACAGGGCAGCAGGGCGATGGACGCGATCAGGGCGGTCATGAAATAGCCATGCGCGTTCGGTGTCTCTGATTTTCCGAAGAACAGGATGAGCGGCATGGATACCGCAGAAAGTACAATACCGATAGCGCCGGATCCGACCGCGCGGCAGGAAGCATAGTTCATCCGGACCTGAGAATCCTTCGCGATCAGATTTACCAGACCCTGATAAGGAATGCAGACTGCTGTGTAAGACATCCCCGCACCAATATACGTCAGGAGAGCAAGTACAACCTTCATGGTACCCGACACATTAAAGGTCGAAAAGGTCAGCAGATTGAAAATAGACAGGGCAATCGGTGCAAAGAGCAAATACGGTCTGAATTTACCCCAGCGTGATTTCGTCTTGTCGGCAATGACTCCCATCATCGGGTCGTTGACAGCGTCCCAGACACGTGCAATGATAAAGATCATCGAGATTGCGGCAGCGGACAGTCCCAGGATGTCTGTGTAAAAGACCGTCAGATAGGTACTGATCATGTACCAGGACATCTGACACCCGACTTCACCCATCCCGTAAAACGCACCGGTCCGCCAGTTCGTTTTTTCCTTTGCCGCAGGCGCGGCAGATATTGAATTACTCATGTATTCCTCCTCGCCCTGTATCCTTCAGGGCCCTCATAAATTGTAATTGAAGTATAGAGCAGAACCCCCTCCCTCTGCGAGGAGAAACGGATCAAATCATTGCGCATTTTTTGCGCATTCCATGCATTTTGCTTCATAACGCAATAATTCATTTGCATTTTTCTCACTTTTGAAATACTATATTTGTAATCGAAAGTACTAAGAAAAACCATTTTATTGAATCATTCCATGAAAAAGGAAGTGGTACATCTCATGCAAAAACAGCTTCCCGGCTACAAGATTTCATTTTTACCGTCCGGAGAGATGACAACAGATGGCCCCGATCTGCACCTGTTTTATGTTATCAAAGGCACCTGCCACTATTGCCGGGGTAATGATGCCGAAGAGGTTGATGCCGCCCAGACCGCTGTTTTCCTTGTAAACCATGCAGAATCAGCTCACATTGTAATACCGGCACGCGCTATCCTGGGCTGTCTTTCCATCGATTACTATGCTCTCTGCGCTTCCGCCGGTGTGTCGCGCCTTCTCTTTCACCTTGACGCCCCCGTAAATGACAGCGACGCTGATCAGGTACTGATTAAAAGTCTGCAGAATCTGTTTCTTCATGCCATCGAGCATTCGCCCCGGAATTATTATCCGGACATTCAGTCCATCTGTCAGATTCTGTCCGATCTGATCGATCATTATCAGGTTTCTGTCTCCCTGCCAGGAAAAGACACATTTTCCTCTATTCTGGAAAATATCTACCAGAATCTCAGCGGAGATGTCAGTCTGCAGGCCATTGCCGACAGTCTCTTTATGTCGCCTTCCACGGTTTCCCGGATCTTTTATAAAGAGGCCGGCATTCACCTTAAGGACTTCATTCGCAGACACCGGCTCGAGGCTGTTGCCGATGAACTCACTGAAAATGACAAGAGCATTCTCCGCATTGCCACCGATAACGGATTTTCGAGCCCATCCACCCTGAACCGGGAATTCCGGAACTATTTCGGGGTTACTCCGTCCCAATACCGAAAAGAAAAAAGAGAGCTGCCGAACCGACAAATCCCAGGCCCGGAAAGCAATCAGGAGTCGATTCGCAGGGCGCTCCGCCAGGATATGCGCAAGAGTAAGCTTTCTCAGGAAACTTTAACCATAGACGCGGACATCCACGCCGGTTCGCCCATGAAGAAATGGCAGAACCACGTGCTGAACGTCGGATCCGTCTACGCACTTACGTCTGCGATCATGCAGGCTCAGGTTCTACAGCTCGCCGAAGAACTTTCTCCGATTTACATCCGTCTGTGGAATATCTTTGATCTGCGTCTTCTGATGCAGGCCGAAGGCCGCCCGGAGCTGAACTTCGCCCGATTGGATGAAGTCCTCGATTTCTGCACGGATCATCAGCTGCGTCTTTTTCTGGATCTCAGTCCGAGACGGAATCTGGCAAGGGCAAGCGAACAATCTGTCATCTATGACCGTGAGGAAAATATCATTTTTGAAAGCGAGAGACTCTGGCTGGAAGCATTGAATGACCTACTTCAGCATCTTCGGGATCGTTACGGGCCGAAGACAGTCAGCCGGTGGGTTTTCGAATTCTCTTTCTTCCTGAATGAAAGTCCTTATTACATAGACCCCCACTACAGTAGTTCCAGAGTCTGGGAGCTTGGATATTCCGCTATTCGCCGGATCGTTCCCGGAGCCAGGATCGCCGGACCGGGCATGATCGGAACCGAAGACACTGAGTTTCTCAACATGCTGCTGGACAGCTATTTGCTTCCTGACAGGTATCCCGATATTTTTACCGCAATGGCCTTCCCGTATAATTCCCCCCTGAGCAATGGAGATCATCGTGTCTCTGCACGACAGACGTTTCAGCGGATCTCAGACCCGGACTCCATAACACGGCAGATTGACATCATGCTTCAGGTATTGAAAAATCATTCTTTCAGCGGAAAGATTTATATCACTGACTGGGGATACAGTGTTGCGAACCGGAACTACCTGCAGGACAGCTGCTTTCGGGCGGCATATTCCATACATACCATTCTGGCCGAATACGAAAAGGTTTCTGCCATGGGCATCTTCTATGCCTCCGATCTGCTGAATATCTTCTCGGACAATGCCGCTATTCTCTCCGGAAGCGGAGGCATCCTCTCCAGAAACGGAATTCACAAGCCGGTATATTACGCGTTTGAAATGATGATGCATCTCGGTCGTTCCCGTATCTATCAGGACAGTCACGTACTGATCACTTCCGACGGCAGCCGTGACCTCCGCATTCTATGTCATAACCTGCAGATGCCGGCTTCCCAGTACTATTTTTCCGAGGAAAACTCTCTGCGGCCGGCAGATGTTGATACTCTGTTCCGCGACCGGGAGGAGCTTCAGGTCAGTATCTCTATCCGGGTGGATCCCGAAATCACAAACTGGCAGGTGCATCATGTCACGCTGAACAACGAGGCTGGAAGTGTACTGTCCAAATGGAAGAACTATGGATTTGAAACCGATCTTTCCCGGGTTGACATCGATTACATCCGGCAAACCGCGATCCCGGACATGAGGTCTCACAGAGTAACCGTCCGAAACGGAAAACTTCTTCTCGAGCTGACCTTAAAAGTCAATGAGCTGCGTTTCATCCGCCTCACTGCAAGATAAAAGCGAGATAAAACACGCTGCGCGAGTTTTATCTCGCTATCGCGACGCTCGCCGCACACGAATACTTCGCATTCGGCTGCGGCTCACTGTTCGCGTAAAATA
>DGTF01000060.1:0-39039 GCA_002394235.1 Eubacterium sp. UBA4343
CATCCGTCAGAGAAGGTCGGAGCTGAGATCCGCAAGCTGTACAGCTGGAACGATGAGGACAAGCTGATCAACAACTAATCCCCATTTCCACATATACAAAAGTATCCATATAAGCCGGGGGCTGAGAATGCCCCTGGCTTGTTTTAGTTTACGCGAACAGTGAGCCGCAGCCGAATGCGAAGTATTCGTGTGCGGCGAGCGTCGCGATAGCGGGATAAAACTCGCGCAGCGTGTTTTATATCGTTAATCATGTAAAGAGTTATCCGATTACTTCTGACGCAGGGATTTACCGATTACGCCTGAAGTACAGACTTACCCGATTACGTCGGACATGTCATACATGCCGGCGGGCTTTCCGGCAAGGAATTTGGCTGCCTCAACCGCGCCTTTCCCGAAGATAGCACGGGAGTAGGCGGTATGCCGGAATTCAATCACCTCATCCTGCCCTGCAAACATGACGGTGTGATCGCCGACGATGGAGCCGCCCCGAACCGAAGAAATACCGATTTCCTTCGGGTCTCTCTTTTCGTGGCGGTCATGACGGCTGAATACGAAGTGATATTCATTGTCTAGAGCCTCGTTCATGCTTTCGCCGAGCGCCAAAGCTGTTCCGCTCGGAGCATCGATCTTTCGGTTGTGGTGTGCTTCCACGATCTCCATATCGTAACCCGCGGGAGCCAGAAGAGCAGCAGCCTCCTTTACAAGCTTCATCAGCAGATTGATGCCGACAGACATATTCGCGGAGCGGAGGATCGGGATGATTTTGCTGCATTCGGCCACCTTCGCGAGGGTCTCCTCCGTGAGAGCGGTGGTGCAGAGAACCAGGGGAAGTCTGCGGTCTACACAGAAATCCAGCAGGGCGTCTGTCGCCCGGAAATTTGAAAAATCAATGACAGCATCTGCTTCAACGCTGCAGTCAGCAGGACTGGAAAAAATCGGATACTCACGGACATTATTTGCCGGAGCGATATCAATACCTGCTGCTATAACAGTCTCGGAATCTGCGTTCAGGATGTCAGTCAGAACCTGTCCCATATGTCCGTTGCATCCGCTCAGAATCACCTTTACCATTTCTTTCTCCTTTTTCACAGCTTATTCTTTCAGAACTTTTCCGTTTTCAGATCCAAAGAGATTTATTTTACCTTGATTCCGAAGTCAATCAATGATTTTCTGAGCCGCTCGGTGTCCGCCTCGGATCCCATACCGTAGAGCGGTCCGCGGAGAGGACCAACCTCTTTGCCCATCATGTTCAAGGCAACCTTAACCGGGATCGGGTTCACCTCACAGAAGAGAGAGTCGATCAGGTCGATGGCATTCAGCTGCATCGCACAGGAACCCTTGGTATCGCCGTTCAGGTATTTCCAGCACATCTCATGGGTATATCCGGGCGCGACATTTGAGAGAACGGAGATTACGCCGAGGCCGCCGAGAGACATAATCGGAACAACCTGATCGTCATTTCCGGAGTAAATATCCAGAGCATCACCGGCAAGAGATTTTGTCTTCGCAATCTGGGAAAGATTGCCGCTTGCAGCCTTGATTGCCACGATGTTCTTTACATTCTTTCCAAGGTAGGCTGCTGTCTCCGGGAGAATATTGCAGCCGGTTCTGGAAGGAACGTTGTACATGATGATCGGTGTGTGTACCGATTCCGAAACCTCAGTGTAATGGCGGATCAGGCCTGCCTGCGTCGCCTTGTTGTAATATGGGGTGACGACGAGAAGCCCGTCGACTCCGGCTTTTTCAGCTTCTGTAGAAAGGTAAATCGCGGTTTTGGTGCTGTTGGATCCGGTTCCTGCAACAACCGGAATTCTGTGATTGACGGTCTCTACACAGTGGCGGATGGTGGCGATATGTTCCTCCTCAGAGAGTGTAGCAGACTCGCCGGAAGTACCGCAGATGACGATGCAGTCGGTTCCCTCCGCGATATGCCACTCGATCAGTTCATCCAGCTTATCATAATTAACAGTTTCGTCGTCATTCATAGGGGTGACGAGAGCGACACCGGCTCCTTTAAAAATTGCCATGACAGATCCTCCTTGATTTGGGTTAGAAATTGATTCTTCACGTTGCCAGTCTGTGTACTTGTAACTGCGTACACAGTTTCGCACAGTCGTGTCTGTACATCGATGTCTGTGCATCCATATCTATGCATCTATGTCAGTGCATCGATATCTGTGCATCCATGTCAGTGTGTTGATATCTGTGCATCTATGTCAGTGCATTGCTAGCTGTGCATCAATATCTGTGCATCTATGTCAGTGCATTGATATCCGTGCATTCATATCTGTGGGATAGATGCATCAGTGTATGTGAACAATGCCTTGAGACAAAAAATATGCGCCGCCGGAATGGCGCCGCCTGACATTCTGATGAAGCAGATCCGCCCGGGGCGTAAAAACCGTTACCGGAATGCAGCCGGCGATCATGATTCATCGTATATGTATCTGCGGATAGCGCTCCATCTGACGATGACAGTCATAAACCTGTTCGATTCATGCCCAAGAAAAAGAAAGCAGAGATCCCTTCCTTTCGGCGTATGTCCCTTTCTCCGCGTCTTCCCCTGCACTCTGCTGCATCGAACCGGATACTCTTGAGATACGCAACCTCTATCACATATAAAGCGATTATATCGTCTGCATAAATGCTTGTCAAGATAACGAAAAGACGATTATCGTTCAATCTGTTCAAAAAAGTTCGTGGAAACCGCATAAAATCAGACCTTTGCAGACTACACAAAGGGAAAATGTTGTGATATAATTTCGTGGTTGCAGATAGTGAAAAAATATACAGAGTTGCCCCGTTTCAGGGGTCAGGCAGTGAGATCTGCCCGGGTTCGGCAGAAGAAAAGCTTGAATATTTGAATCCGGAGGCAGGTTTTCCCAGAAACAATGTCCGCGAGACCGGGAACGGGTTTTCCAAGGGACAATGTCCGGGAGAGCAGACGAACGTTGATGCTGCCGGCATTAGATGTGAGGTTAAAGATTATGAAAATTACCAGAAACGATATCCGTAACGTTGCCATTATTGCCCATGTCGATCACGGCAAGACAACGCTGGTAGATAAATTGCTGAGACAGAGCGGAGTATTCCGGGATAATCAGCAGGTACAGGAAAGAGTCATGGACTCCGGCGCAATCGAAAAGGAGCGGGGAATCACGATTCTGTCCAAGAATACTGCGGTTCAATATAAGGACACCAAGATCAATATCATCGACACACCCGGACATGCTGATTTCGGCGGTGAGGTAGAGCGTGTACTGAAGATGGTAAATGGCGTTATCCTTCTGGTAGATGCGTTTGAAGGGCCGATGCCGCAGACACGTTTTGTCCTTGAGAAGGCTCTGGCACTGAATCTGAAGGTTGTGGTCTGCATCAATAAGGTAGACCGTCCGAACGCGCGACCGACTGAGGTGGTGGACGAGGTCCTCGAGCTTCTGATGGATCTCGGAGCTTCCGATGAACAGCTCGACGCTCCCTTCCTCTACGCTTCTGCGAGAGACGGATGGTGCACCAACGAGCTTGATGACGAGAGAAAGGACATGACACCACTGTTCGAGGCAATCCTGAAATATATTCCTGCTCCGACAGGTGACCCGGATGCCGGTATTCAGATGCTGGTATCTACCATCGATTACAATGAGTATGTCGGCCGGATCGGAATCGGTAAAATCGACAATGGAACATTGTCTCTGAATCAGGAAGTCCTTCTGATGAATCATCATGATCCGGACAAGAAGGCACGGGTAAAGATCAGCAAGATGTATGTCTTCGACGGACTGAAGAGAGTTGAGGTTGAAAAGGCAACGGTAGGAGAGATCGTAGCGGTATCCGGTATCGCCGATCTGCATATCGGAGATACGCTCTGCGATCTGGAGAACCCGCAGCCGATTCCATTCCAGAAGATTGAGGAGCCCACGATTTCCATGAATTTCGTGGTCAACGATTCACCTCTTGCAGGAACCGAGGGAACCTATGTTACTTCCCGGCACCTTCGCGACCGTCTGTTCCGTGAACTGAACACCGATGTGTCACTCCGGGTTGAGGAGACAGATTCTGCGGACTGCTTTAAGGTATCCGGACGAGGCGAGCTTCATCTGTCGGTTCTGATCGAGGAGATGAGACGTGAGGGCTACGAATTCGCGGTCAGCAAGGCAGAGGTTATTTACAGGTACGATGAACGCGGCAGGAAGCTGGAGCCGGTGGAGCTGGCATACATCGATGTGCCGGATGAGTATTCAGGGGCTGTGATTCAGTCGCTGAGCGAGCGGAAGGGCGAGCTTCAGGGAATGAGCGTCGGCGAGAACGGTATTACCCGTCTGGAGTTCAGCATTCCTTCGAGAGGCTTGATTGGTTTCCGTGGAAACTTCATGACGATGACAAAAGGAACGGGAATCCTGAACACGATTTTTGATGATTATGCACCGTACAAGGGTGATATTGTGTTCCGTAAACAGGGATCTCTGATCGCCTTTGAGCCAGGAGTATCCGTTGCGTACGGTCTGTTTGCGGCACAGCAGAGAGGAACGCTGTTCATCGGACCGGGTGAAAAGGTTTACGCGGGAATGGTTGTCGGTATGTCTTCCAAGCCGGAGGATATTGAGCTGAACGTCTGCAAGACCAAGCATCTGACCAACACCCGTACCTCTTCATCAGACGAGGCGCTCGTGCTGACGCCTCTGATGATTCTCTCTCTCGAGCAGGCACTGGAATTCATAGACAGTGACGAGCTTCTGGAGGTGACTCCGAAGAGTCTTCGTATTCGTAAGCGTCAGCTTGATTCCAGACTCAGAAAGCGCGAGGGAATCAGAAAGAACGGATAATAAGAGCCGGCCACAGATACAGGCAGGCAGCAGCAAAGAAAAACGAGACGGCCGGAACATTTCCTGCTCAGGGAAATGTTCCGGCCGTCTCGTTTTGTTACCACTTTCGCAGATGACAACAGGAATGAGATGCATCTGGCCACGGATCAGATTTTCTCGTGATTCTCGAATTTTTTCAGAACCTTCTGGATACGGTCTACCGGGTCCAGAAGACTGCTGATGGAAGCGTCGTGATTCAGTGTATCGATCAGAAGCGCTATGTACTTGCTCATATCACAGCTGATATAATATGGCCGCTGCAGAAGCTCCGGTCTCTGGTATACGAGGTTTGTTGTGACAAGCTTTGTGAACACTCCCTTGCGGTAGGCTTCATCAAAGCTGTCGAGTCCGTTCGTGAACAGACCGAAGGTGGCACACATGTAGATGTTCTTCGCCCCGCGCTCCTTGAGCAGAGAGGCAACTTCAATCATGCTGTCTCCGGAGGAGATCATGTCGTCGATGATGATCATGTCCTTGCCCTTTACGTCAGCCCCGAGGAATTCATGGGCGACGATCGGGTTTCTGCCATCGATGATGGTGGAATAATCGCGGCGCTTGTAGAACATACCCATATCGACACCGAGGTTATTGGCGATGTAGATTGCTCTCGCCATGCCGCCCTCATCCGGGCTGATGCACATCAGGTGATCGGAATCGATCTTCATGTCAGGCTCTGCGTGGCGGAGAATGTTCTTGATGAACTGATAGGATGCGGAGATGGTCTCAAACCCGTGAAGCGGGATCGCGTTCTGTACGCGAGGGTCGTGAGCATCGAAGGTGATGATATTTTCAACGCCCATTCCGACCAGCTCCTTGAGGCCAAGGGCACAGTCCAGGGACTCGCGGCCGGAACGCTTGTGCTGACGGCTCTCATAGAGGAAGGGCATGATTACATTGATTCTCCTGGCCTTTCCGCCGATTGCCGCGATCGCCCGCTTAAGATCCTGAAAGTGGTCGTCCGGGGACATGTGATTGACATAGCTGCCGAGCTTATAGGTCAGAGAGTAGTTGCAGACATCAACGAGAAGGTAGATATCGTCTCCGCGGACGGACTCGCCGATGACTCCCTTTGCCTCGCCGGAACCAAATCTGGGAATGTCGCACGGAATAATGTATGAACTTCTCTCATAGCCCTCGACAGCCGATGAGGTTTTGTGATCCGATTCCCGGTCCCTTCTCCACTGCACGAGATAATCATCCACCTTGCTGCCGATCGTTGTACAGCTCTTTAACGGAATGATCCCGAGACGTCCGACTGGAAGGGAGTCATAGTAATTGTCGTTTCTGTTTGCCATATCTGATATTCCTCCTTAACACTGCAGGTTTCAATTCACATTATTCTGAAGTCTGATTCTGACGCCGGTCCGGACCTTCGTTGGAAAGCCTTTTGCGGATCCGGATGTCCTCTCCGGAAATATGAATCAGACGGTACGAACCCATTATACGTGAAAAAGTACGTTCTGAGAAGGCTTCCCGGACCTTCATAATGGAAAGGTTTGTGGAGATAATCGTTGATTTTTTCTGAAGAATCCGCTCGTTGACGATGAGGAAAAGCTCGGATGTCACAAAATTATTCAGCATTTCCGTGCCGAGGTCGTCTATGATCAGAAGATCACAGGCGTACACGGTCTCATACGTCTCCTTCAGATCTTCTTCAGAATGAAATTTGTATCTGCTCATGAGATCAAAGAGATCATATGCCGTCAGATACAGAACACTGCATCCGAGATCCAGAACCCCCTTCGCAATGGCGTGGGAGAGATGTGTTTTTCCGACCCCCACATCGCCGTAGAAGAAAAGATTTTCCGGCGTGCCCCTTCTGTGGTTCTGCCGGAAGTCCCTCACAAAATTTCGGGAAACCGCGAGAGCATTCTCTGCTTCCCAGTAGAAGGATTTCTGATTTACCTTATTAAAGGAATCTGTCGGGTAGTATTTCAGTGAAAAATTATCAAAGGTGTCGGATTCCAGAACATCCTTGAGATTTGAGGCAGAATAGAGCAGATCAATCTCAAGCTGGCGGAAACAGCTGCATTTGCGGTCCCCGACATATCCGGTGTCGTGGCAGAGAGGACAGTCGTACCGTGGCTCCAGGTAGTCCTCGGGATAGCCGTTCGAGAGGAGGAGCGCACGACGCTCCTCGGCAAGATCCTGAATAGCCCGGTCGGTATCGAGATCACTGCCCTTCGGATCCCCCAGGAGAAAGAGGGCCTTACGGACCGATACGGAGGCAACTTCGGCATCGATCTCGGGGAGACGAGGGATCCTCGCATAAACCTCCTCTTTCCGACGGTCAAGGTCGCGCCGGCTTTTCAGCTGCTTCTGGCTGTAGATACGCATAATAGCATCATATTGTGAATTGGACAGAGGCATATTCCCTCCTCTCTGTGCCTGGCTTCAGGCGCGGATGCAGAGGAAGCCCGGAGATTACTCCGGTGTTTCCGACTGCTGGTTCAAAAGAAGCTCCTGCTCAAGACGGTCGAAGTCGTAATCGCGCTGGTGGAAGTTCTCGTTGAAACGTGTCGAAGATTTTGCGGGCTCTCTTCCCTGACGGGTTTGCGATGGAGCAGCGTTCCCGGATTCGGAAGATGCATGGGACTGGCGATAGGCGGAATCGAGCTTCTGAATATCGTCCGGCGTGTGGACGCCTGCCTTGTTCCAGTCGGAGAGAATGCGGTCTGCGTAGGAAAAAGAAGGCTGTCCGGTCTGCCGGATGGTCCGGCTGGCTGCTTCGCGGATCAGATCCATCGGCATTGCGTATTCCTTCAGCCATTTGTCCATCATCTTTATCTCATCGGGAATCGGATTGCGGTTCCGGATGCCGAAGGCACGAAAAATCGCGAAGTACCTGTCCTTCCAGGAACTGGAATATTCCTTCGCGGCCTGTACGGTCGTGAGCTTCTCATCGTTCCATGCGAGCCCGACCTTTTCAATGTAATTCATGTTCCGGCCGCCCCGCGATACGCAGTATTCCACCAGGTAGTCGATCAGATCAACCGGAAAATGAAGAACATCGTAGAAATACAAGATCCGGCGCATATCTGTTGCACTCAGGGGATGACCGATATACTGTTCAGTGAAGAAAAGAATCTGCTGTACATCCTCATTGTCTTTGATTTCCTTTGCCCGGGCAGAGGAAATCTGCGCGGGAGCCGTTTTTTTCTCAGGGGGTTCGGGTGCTTTCCTCTCTGAGGGTTCCTCCGGTACATACTGTGTCTTCTGCAGTGAAGGCTGAATGGGCAGAAGCTCGATCTTCTCAAGCTCCCGTTCCTTCCCGCGGTAGGAGAGATTCAGAAGCCCGGCCTGCTGCCAGTAGCGAAGCGCGCGGAGAACATCCTTTTCCGTGCACGAAAAAACATCTGCAAGGGAGGAGAGCGTAGGATTGAAATCCTGCCGGTGGACACTCCGGAGCAGATACAGATAGATTTTCACAAAGTCCCCATTGGCACGGGGCATATAATAATCGATAAAGTCGTCTGCCAGAAGTGTCATTCCGGCAAGACGACTGTCCTTAATGGTTAACAAACCCATAGTATTTCACCTGCGTCAGTCGATCAGATCCTCTCCGACCTGAACAATATTTCCCGCTCCCATGGTGATCACAAGATCGCCGTCCTTGACATTCGCGCGCAGGAAGTCTTCGATCTCCTCGAAGGACGGAAAATAGTCACAGTCAGTTCCCAGCTTCTGGATTTCCGCCTGAAGATCCCTGGAGGAAACACCGTAGATGTCAAGCTCGCGCGCTGCGTAAATGTCCGCGAGCACCACATGATCCGCAATGGAGAGTGCCTCTGCAAACTGCGGAAGAAGTGCCTTTGTCCTTGTGTAGGTGTGGGGCTGGAATACACACCAGATCGTTTCGTGGGGAACACGCTCCGCGGTGTGCAGGGTTGCCTTGATCTCGGTCGGATGATGTGCGTAATCGTCGATGACGGTGGCTCCGCACTTCATTTTGCCCTTGTACTCAAAACGACGGTTCGTGCCGTGAAAGCTCTCGAAGCCATTCTCGATGGTAGCGGCATCGATACCGAGCTCTCTGGCGAGGGCAATGGCGGCAAGTGCGTTGCTGACATTGTGCTGTCCGGGCACCTGAAGCGAGAAATTGCCGATGGGGTTGCCCTTGTACAGAGCACGGAAAGAGGCATTCCCCCGCTTGTCATAGGTCACGAGATCTGCGGTGTACTCTCCCTTGTTGCTCATGGAGTAGGTGATGATCTTGCAGGTAAGCCCTTTGGTGATCATCTTGCATGCCGGATCATCCGCATTGATGATCAGCACTCCGTCGTCCGGGAGAAGCTCCGCAAACTTCCGGAAGGAATGACGGATATCGTCCAGATCCTTGAAAAAATCCAGATGATCGGCATCAATGTCGAGGATGATGCTGATCTTCGGGAAGAAACTGAGGAAGCTGTTGGTATATTCGCATGCCTCCATCAGAAATGTATTGTTGCTTCCGATTCTGTAATTGCCTTTGATCAGAGGCAGTATACCGCCGACGGAGATCGTCGGATCCATATCGGCCGCCATGAGAATGTGTGCAGCCATGGAAGTTGTCGTGGTCTTACCATGGGTTCCGGAGACGCAGATCGGAATCTTATAGTTCTTCATCATCTGTCCCAGAAGCTGCGCCCTGGTGAGGAGCGGGATTTTCTTCGCGACCGCAGCGGCATACTCCGGATTGCTCGGATGGATTGCTGCTGTGTATACAACGACATCAATGCCATCGGTAATGTTTTCAGCTGCCTGCTGATAAGCAATTCTGGCACCAGCCGCCTGCAGACGATCGGTCAGCTCTGATTCGTGGGAATCAGAACCGGAAACGACGAAGCCCTCCTTCAGGAGAATTGCGGCAAGTCCGCTCATGCTGATTCCGCCGATGCCGATGAAGTGGACATGTGACGGTTTATCAAAATTTATTTTATACATAGTATGGAAAACTCCTTTTATATGCGAGAGACGCATCCGGGGCAGAATACACCTCAGATCGGTTCTGCTTATATGCGAAAAGTAAGACGCATCCGGCCACAGAACATCTCACAGATGATTTCTGTATATGTGCAAAAAATGAGAAGCACCCGACCGCAGAATCTCTCAGATTATTTCTGCCGATACAGCGTATCAATTATACCCTTGCGCTCTTAATATTTCAAGCAGACGCCTGAGGTGATAATGACGAATTTCGCACAGCACATACAATACTGATATGCACTGTTTTCGGCAAAAGCTATAAAAAACCGACAAATAGAATTGAAAAATTATTTAAAATGTTCACTTTTGAAAATGACTATGATATAATCTTTTTATCGATATAATCTTTTCAAGACAAGAGGTGATTCCATGGTCAAAAAAGAAATGATCGCCATGATCCTCGCGGGCGGACAGGGAAGCAGACTCGGTGTGCTTACTTCGAAGGTTGCAAAGCCTGCAGTGGAATTCGGCGGTAAATACAGAATCATTGATTTCCCTCTCAGTAACTGTATTAATTCCGGAATCGATACGGTGGGTGTACTGACACAGTATCAGCCGCTTCGGCTGAACAGTCATATCGGAATAGGAATCCCCTGGGACCTGGACCGGAATGTCGGGGGTGTCACTGTTCTTCCGCCATATGAGAAGAATACAGATACGGAGTGGTACACAGGAACCGCAAATGCAATTTTTCAGAATCTGGCATATATGGAGTCTTATAATCCGGAATATGTTCTGATTCTCGGCGGTGATCACATCTACAAGATGGATTATGAGGTTATGCTGGATTTCCATCGCGCGAACAAGGCGGATGTTACGATTGCATGTATGCCTGTTCCGATGGAGGAGGCAAGCCGTTTCGGTATCATGATAACAGACGGTAAAGGACGGATAACCGAGTTTGAGGAAAAACCGGAGCATCCGAGGAGCAACCTTGCTTCCATGGGAATCTACATTTTTTCCTGGAAAACCTTGAAGGAATCTCTGCTTGCGCTCAGAGATCAGCCCGGGTGCGATTTCGGAAAGCATATCCTGCCTTACTGCAGGGACAGAGGGAACCGGCTGTTCGCTTACGAATTCAACGGTTACTGGAAGGATGTCGGAACGCTGGGATCCTACTGGCAGGCGAACATGGAGCTGATCGACATCATACCGGAATTCAATCTGTATGAGGAATACTGGCGGATCTACACAAAGGGCGACATCATCCGGCCGGAGTACATCTCCGAAAGCGGTGCTGCAGACCGCTGTATCATCGGCGAAGGCTCGGAGATCTACGGGGAAGTTCACAATTCCGTGATCGGTCCCGGTGTCACCATACAGAAGGGAGCCGTTGTCAGGGATTCTATTATCATGAGGCGATCCACGGTCGGTGCGGGCACGAAGATTGAGAAGGCGATTATCGCCGAGCAGGTCCGCATCGGTGAGAACTGCAGCATCGGTGTCGGAGAGGAGGCTCCAAATGTCTTCAAACCGAATATTTACGCCTTTGGCCTTGCCACAATCGGCGAGGATACAGTGATCCCGGACGGTATCACAGTAGGGAAGAATACGGTGATATCGGGGAAGACCGTTCCCGAAGATTATGAAAACGGCATTCTTCCCGGAGGAGGAGCGCTGATCAGGGAGGACGGTGATATCCTATGAGAGCATTAGGAATTATTCTTGCAGGAGGAAACAGCAACCGGATGCGGGAGCTCTCGGAGAAGAGATGCATCGCCGCTATGCCGGTCGCCGGAAGTTACCGGAGCATTGATTTTGCATTGAGCAGCATGACGAATTCGCATATCCAGAAGGTCGCCGTACTCACACAGTACAATGCGAGATCCCTGAATAATCATCTGATGTCGTCGAAGTGGTGGGATTTTGGAAGAAAGCAGGGCGGCCTGTACGTTTTTACTCCCACTGTGACATCGACGAACAACTGGTGGTACAGAGGCACGGCAGACGCTATCTACCAGAACATACAGTGGCTGAAGGAAAGCCATGAACCTTATGTCATTATTGCCTCCGGCGATGGAATTTATAAGCTGGATTTTAATAAGGTTCTGGAATACCATATTGCGAAGCGTGCGGATATCACGATTGTCTGTACAGAATGTCATGACGATGACCCGAACCGGTTCGGCGTACTGAAGATGAACGAGGACTACCGCATAGAGGAGTTCGAAGAAAAACCCATGGTTTCAGATTCGAGCTTGATTTCAACGGGAATCTATGTTATAAGAAGGAGACAGTTAATAGAGCTCCTTGAGCGTTGTGCACAAGAAGGGCGGTATGACCTGGTTAAAGATATCTTTATCCGCTACAAGAACCTGAAGCGGATTTATGGATATAAAATAAATACCTATTGGAGTAACATTGCGACGGTGGAATCCTATTATCGAACTAATATGGATTTCCTTAAACCGGAGGTAAGGGATTTCTTCTTCAATGAATATCCCGAGATCTATTCAAAGATTGATGACCTCCCGCCGGCAAAATACAATCCTGGCAACATAGTGAAAAACAGTCTGATATCGAGTGGTTGTATCATTAATGGACAAGTTGAAAATTCTATTCTTTTCAAAGACGTATATGTAGGCAACAATTGTGTGATCAAGAATTCCATCGTCCTGAACAATGTGTACCTTGGGGATAATACTCACATTGAGAATTGTATCGTCGAAAGCCGCGATACAATAAGGGCGAACTCTTATTACTGCGGCGAAGACAGAATCAAGATCGTGGTCGAAAAGAACGAGAGATACGCGATCTGAAATGCCTGCTGAACGCGGGAGAAGGAGCCTTATGCAGATCACAGATGTCAGAGTACGTAAAGTAACAAAAGAAGGGAAGATGAAGGCGGTTGTTTCCATTACCCTGGATGATGAATTCGCAGTTCACGATATTAAGATTATCGAGGGCGAAAAGGGATTGTTTATCGCAATGCCGAGCAGGAAGACAACAGACGGAGAATACAGGGACATCGCTCATCCGATCAATTCCGAGACACGGGACAGAATTCAGAAGATTATTCTGGAGAAATATGGAGAAGTTCTGGATCAGGATGAAGAAGAGTAATTGGTAATACCAATCACAGCTTACATTATAATAGGAAGAAACAGAGTTCTTCATCGCTCAGAACACGGACAAGAAAACAGAGAAAATCAGAAAGCACCTGGCAGTGACTGTCAGGTGCTTTCTGTCGAAATGCGGACGGGCGCAGAGAGAGGGAAAAATGAAGCTTCCATATGAGTTTGAGGAGAGAATGAAGAAAATGCTTGGCGATGAATATGACGACTTCATGGCCAGCTATGACAGACCGAGGCTTCGGGGCCTTCGTGTGAATACCATGAAGATTACGCCGGAAGAGTTCGAAAAGGCCGCCCCCTTTCCGGTACGAAGAGTTCCGTGGGTATCCGACGGGTTTATCTATCCGAATGATGTCTTTCCTGCGCGGCATCCGTATTATGCCGCAGGCGTCTATTATCTTCAGGAGCCAAGTGCAATGACGCCGGCGAGCCGTCTGCCGGTAGAAACCGGAGACCGGGTGTTGGATCTCTGCGCGGCTCCGGGCGGAAAGGCGACGGAACTGGCCGCAAGGCTCAGAGGAACAGGTATTCTTGTAGCGAATGATGCGAGCAATTCGAGGGCGAAGGCACTTCTTCGCAATCTTGAGCTGTTTGGTACAGAGAATATGTTCGTGACGAATGAAATGCCTGACCGGCTTTCCGATGTTTTTTCCGGCTATTTTGATAAGATTCTTGTGGATGCACCCTGTTCCGGCGAAGGGATGTTCCGGAAGGATCCGGATGTCGCTGAAACCTGGAGTCCGGAGCGCGTAAGGTATTTTGCCGCCCAGCAGCGGAATATTCTGGAAAATGCCAGAAAAATGCTGAAACCGGGAGGATACCTCATGTATTCCACCTGCACGTTTTCACCGGAAGAGGATGAACAGATGATCAGCTGGTTTATCCGTACATTTCCAGATTTTTCTCTCCAGGAGATGGAGGGCTATGCGGGATTTTCGGAAGGAAGACCTGACTGGGCGGACGGCAATCCGGAGCTCCGGAAATGTGTGAGAATCTGGCCGCACAGAATGGACGGTGAGGGACATTTTCTGGCATTGATGCGAAGAAATTTATCTGTGGATCCGGAGCTTGCAGCGGAATCGGGTCAGAGACAAGGCAATATCGCAGCTTCCGCATTGTCCGCATCAAGAGAACTTGTCGATGCCGTGACGGGATTCCCTGCAGGTGAAAGGGCAGGCTGTACGGAAGCCGGTTTATCAGTATTGGGAATAGGAGACCGTGCGCGGACGGACGACCGTACGCAGAGCGATTTGCTTTGCAGAAGGAAGAAGAAGACGCGCAGAGGCGGAGCCTCGGGAAAAGGCAGAGGAAGAGAAAATATGCCATCCGACATCCGTCCGGATCCGGAGCAGATGGAGCTTCTCAGTGAGTTTCTCCCACAGGCGGATACGGAGATAATTGAGCGACGTGCGGGGAAAGGATATTATGTACAGGAGCTGCCCGATGGCGCGGGAAGGCTGAATTTTCTGAGAAACGGCCTTTATCTCGGGGAATGGAAGAAAAAAAGATTTGAGCCGTCACAGCCTCTCGCGATGGCGCTGAATCCGGAGAAATTCGGGAGGATTTTTTCTATGAGACCGGAAGATGAAAGAATTGCCCGCTATCTTCACGGGGAGACAATCCAGGCGGATCCGGAGAGGGAGAAGATCAGCGACGGATGGAATCTCATCTGTGTGGATCGATTCCCGATCGGATGGGGAAAATATGCGAATGGTACGATAAAGAATAAGTACGCGGCTTCCTGGAGGAAGTGAGAGACGGAAAACCGAAAGCTGCAATTTGCGGCAATACAGAAGAAAATGTCGGAACATATAAATGACATACCGGAACATTCGTACAACATGGAAATGAGAGGTACACAGAAAATTATGTGCTGACCGGAGCAGAGTGAACTCCGGAACAAAACTACGGAGCCCGCGTACCTCTTTTTGAGCATTTCACGACACGAAGAAGCCCCGGAAGTGACTCGCGAAACGATTCTCGTCCGGAATCGGACGCGCTGTGGGTTAGTATCATGAGAATACCCGAGCATGCCGGATTATCGCCGGCAGCAAAGAAGTGAAATAAAAGCGGATTGAAACGGTAAAGAGTTCCGAGTGAAGACTGGCATAGAGGTTGATAAAATATCAGCAGAATTATTGTTTTGAAAAACTAAAAAGCAGTGGCATATTTCTATATCCTGAAGTATACTGATTATATCAAAACAGCCATAGAAAATAAAAACACCCCCGGACTGCAATATAAGAAATTATTATATTGCAGTTCTGGGCAAATAATGGCCATCAGGATGGTGGGATGTAAGTGTGTGTATACACCTGTTCCATGACCCGGCGTTTATCCTCAAGGCTCGGATGCACATACATCAGCATGGTAATATTTACACTCGCATGTCCAAGTATCATGCTTACCGTTTTCGGATCGGCGCCGTCTCTGATACACGCAGTTGCAAAGGTGTGACGCAGCGTGTGAAAATTTCTGGCAGGAATGTCAAGCTTCTTCAGCAGATTTCGGAAACGCTTACTGCAGGAAGAGGGCTCCATACATTTTCTCCTGCCCGTTAACAGGTAGACATCTGACGGCTGCTGCTGTTTCCTTAAAAGATCAATGATTTCCGGCGGCAGTGGAATGGAACGGATGGAGTTTCTGGTCTTTGGCGGAGCGATCACGAGATGTGTTCTGTGTCCATCTGTATCCGCATTCGGATTTGGAAGTCTGCCGAGAGATTTTGTAATCTGCAGCACTCCCTCATCGAGATTCAGGTCGCCCCATGTCAGTGCGCAAAGTTCCCCGATACGGATTCCACTCACCAGAGCCAGAAGGACACCGCTATTATATGGTGTCAGGTTCTGCGTGAGATATCGAACCATCCTGCCTGTCTCTTCCCGGTTGAATATACTGATTTCCGGCTGATGAAAAGAAATATGTACCAGATCATTCATGTCCTGCACACAATAATGATTGCATTTCGCATATTTGAAGGCGGAGTTCAGGATCGTTCTCAACTCCGAAACGGTTGTGGGAGAAAGGCCTCCGGAATTATCCAGCCTTCCGTCTGATAATTTTTGCTTCAGGTAGCTGTTCAGAATATCAGAATCCAGCTCCGACAGCTGGTATTCTCCAAGATCATGGATGAGATGTTTTTCAATGAGGTATGAATATGTTGCAGGTGTTTTGCCTGACAATGCAGGATCCTCATCCAGATAGCGACGATAACTCTCCAGGAATTCATGTACCGTGATGATTTGATTTCGGTTTTCTTCTTCCCTATTCATATTCTCCTTTCCAACGATCATGCCAGTCCAGTAGCAAATTATAGCTCACCTTCCGGGGTTCTTTCCTGTATAATTATCTGAAAAGCCATGGGAATTTTGTTGGCATTCAGTTAACAGAACAGAAAATTCAAAATGTGGCTGTCGAGCATTGCCGGATGGCGGAAACTTCATCTGCAAATTTCACTTTTCGGAGTACGGTACAAACAGTAACAATATCTTCTAGTAATTAAACATATTTTCTTGCAATAATATACAGGATAATGTATAATATGATCGAAACGGAGATATTGACCAGAATATTTATATAATATATACAATTACAAAACTGAGTCAGAACTGCAATATAATAATTTCTTATATTGCACCTGATTATACTTATTGTAATATTATTCAGATAACTGTCGATGATGCATTACGAGGGCGCCATTGGAAACGATGTTTTCAAGGGTGCTTTTTTTCGCTAACATAAGGGAACGAGGGGGGAAGTTTTGTATATTGTGCATAAAGCAACGATAGATTGTTTATGTTAAAATAGGAATGCCTGATTGAGCCGGGTGTGCGTGTTTGGGGATGAACAAACATCATCGGTTCGTCGATCTGACATTTCAGGACAGGGATACAATAGGTGGACTGGTCAAAAAACCTGTCATTTGCTTATCTGTGAAAGGAATAAATATGCGAAAAACAAAAATTATCTGTACAATCGGACCTGCAAGTGCTTCTGAGGAAATACTGAGCCGCATGGTGAAGGCGGGTATGAATGTCGCGCGGCTTAACTTTTCTCACGGAACCCATGAAGAGCATCTGGAGAAGATGAAGCTGATCAAGAAGGTTCGCAATAAGCTGCACCGGCCGATTGCAATTATGCTCGATACGAAGGGACCGGAATACAGGATCGGTGTATTCAAGGATCACAAAGTCACCCTCAAGGAGGGACAGGAATTTATCTTTACGACGGAAGATCTGATCGGAGATGAAACCATTGTATCGGTCAGCTACAAGGGGTTTGCAGACGAGTTGAAACCGGGAGATAAGATCCTTGTAAATAATGGACTCGTTGTATGTATTGTCGAGAGAGTAGAGGGAACGAAGGTCTTCACAAAAGTGGAAGCTGGAGGGGTTCTCTCGGACAGAAAGAGCATGAACTTCCCCGGGAAGCTGATGAAGAATGATTTCCTCAGTGAGCAGGACAGGGAAGATCTTCTGTTCGGAATCAAGAATGATGTGGATTATATTGCCGCTTCCTTTGTATCGACAAGGGAAGATGCGCAGGAGATGAGGGATTTTCTGAACGCGAACGGTGGCCAGGATATCGATATTATCGCAAAGATCGAGAACCGGGCCGGGGTGAATAATATCCGTGAGATCTCGGAAGTGGTTGACGGCATCATGGTTGCGAGAGGAGATCTCGGAGTAGAGATTCCGTATATGGAGGTGCCGGCTGTTCAGAAGGAGATCGCGCAGGAATGCAGACTTCTCGGGCGCCGCGTCATCATCGCAACGGAGATGCTGGAATCAATGATCAATAATATCCGCCCGACCCGTGCCGAAATTTCCGATGTAGCGAATGCGGTATATGACGGTGCGTCCGCCATCATGCTCTCAGGTGAATCCGCGGCTGGAAAATATCCGGTGGAAGCGGTTCAGACAATGGCGCAGGTTGCAGAGTTTACGGAGCAGCATATCAACTACCGGAAACGTTTCAAGAACACGGAATTTGTGCAGAAGAACATTCTGGACGCGATTTCGCACTCCACATGCTCCATGGCAATCGATGTAGACGCGAAATGCATCGTGGTAAGTTCAAAATCGGGAATGACGGCGCGGATGGTCAGCCGGTTCCGCTGTCCGGTACAAATCATCGGTATGACGACGTCGGAGAAGGTTTACCGCAAGCTCTCTTTGAGCTGGGGCGTCGAGCCGATTCTCTGCGAGGAATTTGAGTCGATTGATGTTCTGTTCTATCATGCAATTCGCCAGGCTGTCAATATCCTCAACCTCAAGATGGGAGACAACATCGTTCTCACCGGCGGACCGGTCGGCGGAGGAAAAGGCGGAACAAATATGATTAAGGTGGAGACCATCCACAGAAATTATCAGTAATGGTACTGCAGGATTGCAAGAGTGCGGAGCACGGACTAATCCGTAGCTTATACAGCATGTGACGCCCCGCCTGCGGGGCATGGGGCTGCTGAAGAAGCTCTTCGAAAACGCAGACAGACCGCCTGCCGCGAAGCGTGCGTGAGAGACAGGATGCGATTTCGAAGGTAACAGGTATGAGCATGAAAGGCGAGGACAAAATGGCTGAGATGATGCTTGATGAGAGAAGACAGTATGCTCAATATTTTAATCTTCTGCAGGGAGGCGTCTGCATGATTGCAGCCGATGGGTCGGAGCGCATCGTCTTTGCCAGCAGGCAGATGGCGCTTCTCTTCGAGTGTGAGGACGAGGAGGAGTTTCTGAAGAATTATCCTTGCTATCAATATCTGATGGATGGGAGAGATTACAAGCCTCTTCAAGAGTATGGCAATTTGCATCCAGAGCACTTTTCGGTGAATTTTCATTATCAGACGAAAAAAGGACACTTCCGTGAGGCAGAGGGAACGGGTGCTTTAAGGAATACTGCTTTCGGAAAAACCTATGTTCTGCAGATCTTCTCATCGGAGCAGATTTCAAATGACCGAAAAGTGGATGGGATAACCGAATTGCCGGGGATGCATGATTTCTTAAATGAGGCGTTACGACGTGCGAAGGAGAGAAAAGCCATCCACAGATTAAGAGACTTCTGTCCGGTCTGCTTTGATGTTACAAATTTTAAGGAATATAACCGGCAATACGGTATTCATCAGGGAGATCTGTGCCTGAAGAAGATCGGAGACACGATCACGGAAGTTTTCCCGGGTGCTCTCGTCGGCCATCTCGCGGCGGACCGATTTGTTGCGCTGCCGTCGGAGAAGAATCTTGAGGTAAAGCTTGAACAGATCTGCGATGAAGTGAATCACTATATCAATGATGACGGGATTCAGATAAAGGCCGGCGCCTACCGGGCGTCAGAGAACGACTCTCTGGAGGATCTGCGGAATGCGTTTGATCTGGCAAAAATGGCCTGTGACAGCATTAAGGAGGACGGCAACCGGATTGTGGCGTTTTACGAACCCTCTATGGGGGAAAGTGCTGCGAATAAGACCTATGTTCTCCGCCATTTCAATGAGGCACTGGAAAGGCATTATATCAAGGTATATCTGCAGCCTGTGATCCGCACAATGACAGGACGGGTGAGCGGATTCGAGGCATTGGCGCGATGGGAAGACCCGGAGCTTGGGATGATATACCCGAACGTGTTTATCCCTGTTCTGGAAGAGGCCCAGCTGATCAACCGGCTCGACCGGTATATTCTGGAGCATGTTCTCTACCTCAGCCGTGACCGGATGGAGAACGGACTTCCACTGCTTCCGATATCCATGAACCTTTCCGCCTATGATTTCGAGGTGGTGAACCCGCTCGATACGATTGAGAAGCTGGTCAGCCGTTACCATGTACCGAGGAGTGTCCTCTGCTTTGAGATCACGGAACGGATCATGCTCCGCAACCGTCACAGCATGGTCAGGACGATTCAAAGGTTTCAGCAGGCAGGATATCAGATCTGGATGGATGATTTCGGAAGCGAATACTCGTCCCTGAATTCTCTTCATAATTTCCAGTTTGATGTGATCAAGATTGACATGGGATTTTTCAGTCATTTTGATGATCGAAGCCGGCAGATTATTACCTCCGTTGTAACAATGGCGAAAATGCTCGGGGTGGAGACACTGGCAGAAGGCGTGGAGACGCAGGAGCAGGTTTCCTTTCTCAAAAAAATCAACTGCGGTCGGATTCAGGGATATTATTACGGACGTCCGATGCGCTACGAGGATAGCGTGACGTATATCCATGGCAGAGGCATGCAGATAGAGAGTCCGGAGGAAGCACATCTTCTCGACGCCGCAGAAGACATCAATATAATTTCGGATTCCCCTACTTCGCTTTTTAGCTTTGATGGGAAGCATATTGTTCTTCTGCTCGAAAACGATGCGTACCGGAGGGAGCTGAGAAGTGCAGGTACGCAGAGTATGGAGGAGGAGAATGCCTACCTCAGCGATGAGGGATCTCCAGTGAGAGACAGGTTTGTCCAGCTTTTGCAGAGAGCATTGAAGTCACATGCGGAAGAGAGCATGGTGTACGCGGACAACGGCCAGTATATGAAGGTAAATGTCCGGTGGATTGCGGGAGATGCGCGGCGCTGGGTCGGGGTGGCACATATCTACAATATCAGCAATAATGCTTCGTTGCAGTTTGCGAACAACCTTGACCATACGCTGCGGAACATCTTTCAGCTGTATGAGGGATTTTATCTGATCGATCGTGGATCTGAAGAGGTGAAAATTCTCCGGTCCAGCCATCCGGAGATAAAATCTCAGGATGGCTTTTCTTCGATAGCGGCGTTTGTCCGGTACTTCAGGGATGAATTGATCTATCCGGACGACAGAGATCGTTTTTTTGCTTTTGTTCAGGCTGAGAATGCTGAGACGGAAGGTGGAAGTACAGATAAGGGGATCAGGGCAGAGATACTGCGTGTGCGTACCGCTGACGGGACATACAGGTGGGCGGTGTTTGAAGCACTGGTGCTCTATAAGAGTAAAGCAAAAAATCTTCTTCTCTGTGAGCGGGAGGATATATGGGAGAGGAAAAGAGATAGGGATGCTCTTCTTCCTGAATTTTGTCAGTCGTTCGGAGTGCCGGGATACGGCACAGATCCGACGGAGGAGGTGAAGGATGGGGATCTGTTCCGGACACTCTGCGATGCATCTCCTTATGAATTCTTCTGGATGGACAGACAGAGAAAGCTTTTGGGCGCAAGCAGAGAATTTGTCAGGAGAATCGGGCTTTCCGACGAGAAGGACTATCTTGGCAAGACAGAATCAGAACTGGGATGGCATATCGATTCTGCCGCAGCGGAGCTGGAGGAGAAAAAAGTTCTGGAGATGGGCGTCAGGTCGACATCGGCCAATGAGCTGGTACTGACCGGAGGCAGACTCGACGGAATCGAGATTACCCGTGTTCCCTGGTACCATGAAAAGGAAATCGTGGGAATGATGGGAATGATCAGCGGTGATCGGGCAGAGGACAGAAAGAAGGAGGTGCGCCTGGGATTTGTCGACCGCGACACAGAGCTATTGAGTTTTCGCGGCGCGATAGAAGCCGGATTGATATATGCGGATCAGTATCGGCTGAAAAAAATCGATTATACAGGACTTTTAATTGATGTTGCCGCATATGCCGAGGCGATGCGGGAAAGCACCGAGAAGGCAAAGGTGATTCTGACCGAAATATCTGCGACACTGAAAAAACTGATGAATCCGGAATGGGCGATCGCGCGGATCGGGCTGTGCTGTTTTCTGTGCTTCTGCCGCAGGGATCATGCCGGAGATGTTGAAGAGAAGATTGACAGGGTATCCGGAATGCTTCCGACGCTTTGGAGAAAGCTCGGAATTCAGGCTGATCCCGTTCTGGCGCATGCGATTGTCTACGGGTCGGAGGTAACGAGCCTGGACGAGATGTTCATGCTGCTGATCCGGAGAATCAGCAGCACGGAGAAGGCGGCTCATGGGGAGAGCCCATATGTCGGGGATTACATTGACCTGAGACGTGAGGTGTTCGACAGCCTGACGGAACATGTCATTGTCAGTGATCCCAGAACATACGAGCTTGTATATATGAATCGTTCTGCCCGAAGGGATTTTGGAATAAAACCGGATGGCAGCCTGAACGGGTGCCGCTGTTATGAGGTGCTGGAAGGTCAGGATGTTCCCTGCGCCGACTGTCCGAATCTGTTGCTGCGGAAGGATTGTGCGTATGAGGCATCACACCTGAACCGGAGAAGGGGAGCAAAAGTACTGATTCGTTCTGCTCTGACAACATGGGAGAACCGGACGCTGAGGCTGACGGTCGAATTTGATATCAACAAGTATCTGCATGCAATAGCAAGGGATCACGAGCTGATCTATCAGGAGATGCGGGCAAATGAGGCAATTTCTCTTGGTATGGCGGAAGAGGATCCCGGAACAGGAATCGAGAAGACGATTGCATGTATCTCTGAAAATATGAGATCGGAGCGCTTCCTGATCTTTGAGGAACGTGATGACAATACGGTAAGTGCCACCTATGAATGGACGGCACCTGGTGTTTTTTCTCTGAAGGAGGAGCTGCAGAGTATTCCTCTCTCGGAATTGCGGGCGCTGTATACGCAGTTTGCCTCACAGCATGTGGTAATGGTCAGTGATATGGATGCCTTTCAGAAGGAAAATCCCGGTTTTTCCATGCGAATCCATGATGTCCGGAGCTTTATATCCGGGCAGTTGAAGATCCTGAATCAGACAGAGGGCTTTATGATGGTTATCAATCCGGCGGAGGACACCTTCCGTAACACCAGCGTGCTGCTCTCCACGCTGACGGATTTCATAGCAATTATGATTCGAAACAGGAACAGCGTGCACCAGCTGGAGAAACAAAGCATGATTGACCAGATGACGGGCGCCGGAAACCGGAGGGCTCTTGAGCGGCAGATCCGCGAGTGGAAGGGTGACGGTCTGCTTGGAGTGATTTCCGTTGACCTGAACGGACTGAAGAACACAAACGATACGGCGGGCCATCATGCCGGCGATGTGCTGATTTGCGAAACAGCCCGGGTTCTTCAGGAATGCGCAGGTGAAAAGTATGTGTTTCGCACGGGCGGGGATGAATTTATCGTTCTGACAGAAGATCTGGAGGAGAGAGATATCAGCCTGCTGATACGGCATATGCGTGAGAATGCAGAAAATAATGGAATCAGTATGGCAATTGGGTTTGCGGCATGCCGGGGGAAGGTTACGGACTTTGACGCGCTGCTCACCAGGGCGGATTTCAATATGTATAAGGATAAGGGACACAGTTTCCGCAGAAGAAGAGATGATTGAAGGACTGAAGGAAGTCTCATATCTACAGTGCGGTATATTTGACACTTTTCAGCCGGTATCGTATAATCGTTGAAGATAATTGAAGAGAGGCCTTTCAGTGCATCCGATTTTCTGCACATGCCTGACAGCAGGAGTGCAGAGGATCTGTATGAGAATAGAGAATCAGGTGAAATTCCTGAGCGATCCGGTCACTGTGAGCAGCGAACCATTCCGTTATGTCATTGTGTCCTAGAGCATGAGAAGACAGGAACCGGTGCTTGAGCTGTCAGCCAGGAGAACTGCTGAGAGGTTTTGTAGATATGCTTCCGAAGAAAGCAGATTCTGATGGCTTGGGTGTTTTGCCGGATTTCCGGCGGAACCGATTAATACAGGTTATTTTTTCAGGACGAATGCTTCGGCATTCGTCCCTTTTCATGTATAAGATCATTGAAGACGAAAGGCATGCTTACGAATGATGGGTGATAATGAAATCAGCAGCTATCACGCTGAGAATCTGAAAAGGAGAATGCGATACACAGCGGTCTTTGCCGTTCTGGCAGCTGCGTTTCTGATCGTGACCGTGGTCAATATCAATACCGGCAATGTCGATATTCCGATTAATAAAATTTTGAGAGCTGTTTTTCTCCGAATCGGCTCAAGGGATGATATGAATATCATCTGGAAGATCCGTCTGCCGCGGATTCTGATGGCGGCTATTCTCGGAGGAGCGCTCTCCCTGTCCGGATTTCTGCTGCAGACATTTTTTGAGAATCCAATCGCGGGTCCTTTTGTGCTCGGAATATCTTCCGGCGCAAAACTGATTGTCGCGTTTCTCATGATTCTTGTGGTGGCCAGGCACGGAGCGGTGTCCTCCTGGGCCATGATTCTTGCCGCGTTCGCGGGGTCTCTTGTGTCAACCGGTTTTATCCTGCTGGTCTCGCGGAGCGTGCGGAATATGTCGGCGTTGCTGGTTGCCGGAATCATGATCGGGTATATCTGTACTGCGCTGACGAATCTTCTCGTTACATTTGCCAGTGATTCGGATATCGCCAACCTTCACAACTGGTCTCAGGGAAGCTTTTCTGGTATGACCTGGGACAATGTCCTGGTGGGCGGAATCATCATCGGAGCTGCGTCTGTCCTGGTATTCCTGCTCGCGAAGCCGATCGGTGCCTTTCAGCTTGGTGAGGCCTACGCGCAGAGCATGGGAGTTAATGTTAAGCAGTTCCGTGTGGCCCTCATCCTGCTGTCGAGCATCCTCTCTGCGACGGTGACGGCATTTGCCGGTCCGATTTCTTTCGTGGGCATCGCGGTGCCCTTCCTGATCAAGCGTGCGCTGAATACGGCAAATCCTGTGGTGGTCATCCCGGCCACTTTCCTTGGAGGCGCCGTCTTCTGCATGATCTGTGATCTGATCGCAAGGGTTGCATTTGCGCCGACTGAACTGGAAATCAGTACGGTGACCTCGATTTTCGGAGCACCGGTCGTGATCTTTATGCTGATACGGCGGCAGAAGGGAAGAAGATAAATGGAGAAGGTACAGAGCGAGGAAAAATATTATCTCCACCTGGAGGGTCTGTCGGTCGGGTATAACGGGAAACCTGTGATCCGCGATATTGAGATCGGAATCCGGCGCGGTGAAATTGTTACACTGATCGGACCGAACGGCGCGGGAAAATCCACAATCTTGAAAAGCATCACGAGACAGCTTTCTCTTGTGGAGGGAGAGGTCGTTTTTGATCTGAAGAATTTGTCGGATTATTCGTTCCGAGAATTGTCTTCGCGTATGGCTGTTGTCCTGACGGACCGTCTGCATCCGGAGCTTATGACCTGTCACGATGTGGTCGCGACCGGAAGATATCCTTATACGGGGCGGTTGGGACGACTGACGGAAGAGGATGAGCGGAAGGTCGATGATGCGATGAAGGCGGTTCAGGCACAGGAGATTGGAAACCGCGACTTTAACGCGATCAGTGACGGGCAGAAGCAGCGGGTACTGCTCGCAAGGGCGATCTGCCAGGAACCGGATATCATCATCCTGGATGAACCGACGAGCTTTCTGGATATTAAGCATAAGCTGAAGCTTCTGTCGATTCTCCGGGATATGGCAAAGCAGAAGAATATAACAGTTGTGATGTCTCTGCATGAGATCGATCTGGCGATGAAGATTTCTGACCGGATTATCTGTGTTCACGGGGATAAGATCTTCCGGAGCGGAACGCCGGAGAGTATTTTTCACGAGGATACGATTCGTGAGCTGTATGAAATCGACAACGGCTTCTTCGATCCGATGTTCGGAAGTATCGAGCTCCCGAATGTCAAGGGAGAGCCGGAGGTGCTGGTATTGTCGTCATGTGGAACGGGGATACCGGTGTACCGCAGGCTGCAGAAAGAAAAAACGCCTTTTGCGGCGGCAATCCTGTACACGAATGATGTCGACTACCGGTTGGCGCGTCTTCTTGCTTCGCAGGTAATCACCGAAAAGCCCTTTCATGAGATTTCGGACCGCGCTGTCGCCGAGGCGCTGGAGGCGGTAAGAAACTGCGCAAGGATCATCGATGCCGGTGTGACAATCGGTCCGGGAAACCGGAGAATGCAGGAGATTCTCGATGCGGCATATGAAAGTGGAAAATGTGTGAAGTACAGGGCTTCAGATACATAAGAACATGGTTTCAGATACATAAGGGTATGTCTTCAGATACATGAATGTATGTTTTTAAATACATGACGATAGGGTTTCAGACACAGGAGTGTATGGCTCTTTTTATGACAGGAGGGAAATAAAATGAAACAGAGAACAGCAGCAATCTTATGTGCAGCAGTTATGGGAGCGTCGCTTCTGGCCGGATGCGGGACGGGAACGGGGAATTCGGCTTCTGAGTCATCTTCTGCAACGCAGATTCAGTCACAGTCAGGGGCGGAAGAGACTGCAGCCTCGTCCGGCGTTTCCGCTGCATCGTCCGCGGCCGTAAGCACATCTTCATCCGATGCTGCCGGACAGTCATCGGAGACCGTCTCCGGGAGTGCTTCGGCATCTTCAACAGCTTCTGCGGGAGCAGAGGTGCCGGCTGACGGAACCTACACGGCCGAATTCACTTCCGACAGTCCGATGTTTAAGGTGAATGAGGCAAACGACGGCAAGGGAACCTTGACGGTGAAGGACGGGAAAATGGTCATTCACGTAAGCCTGACCTCCGAAAATATTGTGAACCTGTTTGCCGGAACAAAGGAGGATGCGCAGAAGGACGGCGCAGAGCTTCTTCAGCCGACCGTAGATACGGTCACATACAGTGACGGAACGACAGAGGATGTGTATGGGTTTGATATTCCTGTTCCGGCACTTGACAAGGAATTTCCCGTTGCTCTGATTGGCAAAAAGGGAAAATGGTACGATCATATGGTCACCGTTACCAATCCCGTTCCAAAGGCATGACTTGTGCTTTCGCTCCATTGATGTCTGGGACATGTTGAATGAACAGGGATTTTTTGCTGAGATGAACCGGAAAGCGGTTTCGGAAAAGGTTGAAAAAGAGATTTAAAAAGAGATTTAAAAAGAGGAGTAAAAAGAGGACCGCCGCACTAAGCATATTGCGTTAGTGCGGCGGTCCTCTTTTACGCGAACAGTGAGCCGCAGCCGAATGCGAAGTATTCGTGTGCGGCGAGCGTCGCGATAGCGAGATAAAACTCGCGCAGCGTGTTTTATCTCGTTTTGATAGCGGATGGGGCAGCGGGATAACACCGGAAAACGTATCCTATCTCCCGTTGGGCAGTCCGAAGAAAAAATTATTTCCGGAAGCTAAGTTTATAGGTAGTTGTGGACTCATACTTCTGACCGGCCGGGAGAATGGGACTTGCGAAGCCGTCGATGTTGATGCTGTTCGGGAAATACTGTGTTTCGAGTGCAAATCCGCATCTCCGGTCGTAGATATGTCCGGACTTTGCTGTGTGGCGCGTGACATAATTTGCCGTGTAGAGCTGCATGCCGGGAAGATCGGAGTATACATCCAGCTGAAGGCCGGTGACGGAGGAGAAGACCTCTGCCATTTTTCGCGTCTCGCCCTTGTCCATGGCAAAGACAAAGTTGTGGTCATAACCGTTACCGAAGCGAAGCTGTTCATCATCTGCCTCGATATCGGCACCGATGGACTTTCCGTTCCGAAAATCAAAGGGCGTTCCGCTTACATCAAGGAGTCTGCCTGTCGGAATGGTTCCGGCGTCAATCTCAGTGATTTTATCTGAGAACAGCTTCAGATTGTGATCCAGAATATCTCCGTTTCCCTCACCGTTTAGATTAAAATAAGAATGATTTGTCATGTTGCAGAGGGTGTCCTGATCAGAAATCCCTTCATAATGGATAGAGAGACAGCCATCCTTGTCAAGCTGATAGGTCACGGTTGCGGAAAAGGCGCCCGGATATCCCTGATCGCCATCAGGAGTGTCAAGTGTCAGAGAAATTGAAGTGCCGTCCGCAGCGATGCCCTGCGTCTTCCACATTCTTTTATAGTAGAAATCGGGACCGCTGTGCAGGTTGTTCTCACCGTCGTTTTTTGCCAGATGGTATGTCGTGCCGTTCAATACAAACTGCGCGCCGCCGATCCGGTTGGCATTCCTCCCGACGGTTGCACCGAAGCAGGCATCGCTCTTCTCATAATCAGAAGCATGGTCATAACCGAGGACGATATCTACAGGAATGTCATCATCGCCTTTCACGGCAAAGGATACAAGTGCAGCTCCATAATCTGATACAGACGCCGTGTATCTGCCGGCGTGTATGGTGTACAGCGTCGCCTGCTGTCCCTTAGCTGTTCTGCCGAAATCTTTAACCCAATCGCTCATAAATTAACCCACCTTTCAGAAATACCTGATACTTTTTGCGCCGGATTCATTCCGGTGCCATACTCTGTTATTTTACAGCAGTTTACCTGTGAAAAACAGATGGAATCACGATTATCGCTGTGCTTTGTGCCGCTTAAGCGTCACTTCATGCTCATACCTGTTGTCGTCGCTAATGTTCTTGCCCACTGGTGAGCAAGCTCCCCGTGGGCCAAGAACATTGCGACTGGACTTATACAGTAAAGGTGCACAAAAAGAGGTGCCTCGATTTGAGAGTATTAACGAAAAGTTGATTTGCTATTGAAAACGTTTCCAACAGGTGCTATTCTCTAAACATAGAAAACGTTTCCAGTGAAATCCGAATATGATACAATCCTTTAAAATAAAGGATTTAAAGCAATTTTGATTCATGGAGAGGAAAAGTTCGAAAACGTTATCTAAAGGTAAGAAAAAGCTCGTGGGAAAATAGATTCCCGCGGCTAAAATGTGTAAATCAAAGGAGGATAAACACATGAAAAAGAAAGTTCTCAGTCTCGTACTCGGAACAGCAATGGCAGCTTCCATGTTCGCTGCCTGCGGATCTTCAACATCTTCAACAAGCTCTGCTGCTTCTTCCAGCAGTGCAGCAGACAGCAGCGTTGCATCCGCATCTGCCGGCACCACCGAAGATGTTGCATCAAGCAGCGCAACAGCATCAACCGGATCTGACGGCGGAAAGGTATACATGCTGAACTTCAAGCCGGAGACAGATGACGCCTGGCAGGATCTGGCGAAGACCTACACCGAGCAGACCGGAGTTGAGGTGAATGTTCTTACCGCCGCTGACGGACAGTACGCGACCACACTTCAGTCTGAGATGGCGAAGTCCGAAGCACCGACAATCTTCAACATCGGATCTTCCACAGACGCACAGACATGGGATGATTACACATACGACCTGAAGGATAGCGAGCTCTACAAGCATGACAGCGATCACAGCCTGGATGTTGTATACAACGGCAAGGTTGCTGGTATCGCGAACTGCTACGAGGCATACGGCATCATCGTCAACAAGACAATCCTTGACACATACTGCAGCCTTGACAACGCAAAGATCTCCTCTATCGACGACATCGACAGCTTCGACAAGCTGAAAGAGGTCGCTGACGATATTCAGAGCCGTCTGGACGAGATCAACAAGGCGGGCGGATATGATCTGACCGGAGCATTCACCTCCGCAGGACTGGATGATTCCTCATCCTGGAGATTCTCCGGACACCTTGCGAATATGCCGCTGTACTACGAGTTCGTAGACGACGGACTTGAGGATCCGACAGCAGGAGAGGCTACCATCAAGGGAACATACCTGGACAACTACAAGAAGGTATGGGATATGTATGTATCTGATTCCGGTGCTGATCCGAAGACACTTGCAGGCGGCACCTACAATGCTGAGCAGGAGTTCGGTATGGAAGAGGCAGTCTTCTACCAGAACGGCGACTGGGAGTACAGCGCACTGAAGGATGCTGACGGAACAAACGGTTATCTCACAGCAGATGATGATCTTACCATGATCCCGATCTACTTCGGCGTTGACGACAAGAATGAGGGCCTCTGCGTAGGTACCGAGAACCACTGGGCAGTCAACAGCAAGGCATCTGATGCTGACATCAAGGCTTCTCTTGATTTCCTGAACTGGGTAATCACCTCTGACGAGGGACGCGAGGCTCTGAACTCAACAATGGGTCTTTCCTGCCCGTTTGATACATTTACCGGAGACTACGCACCGACCAACGAGTTCAGCGCTGTAGCACAGAAGCTCAATGATGAGGGCAAGAAGTCCGTTGCATGGGCATTCAACTCCACACCGAACGTAGATGACTGGAGAGCTGATGTTGTATCTGCGCTTACCGCTTACACAGACGGAACCGGCGACTGGGATGCAGTTAAGACCGCATTTGTAGACGGATGGGCAAATCAGTGGAAACTTCAGCAGGAATCCGCTTCTGAATAATCCTTCGGGGGATGATTAAAACAGCAAATAATCAGGTGGCACGCAGACATATGAAGAATATGCCATCATAAATAAAGTGATGACACCTTAGCAGAAAAATAAAGGGGCTGCCGGATGAAAAACAAAAGTGATCATCGCGACAGCCCTTTTGCTCGCCTGAAAAATCAGTGAGTGTGCTTATTGAAACTGTCTTTGTTCTAAAGTGAGGCTTTCTATGTCAAAACCATTAAAAAAATACTGGCCGCTTTTCGTGCTTCCCACAATGGCGGCATTCGTGATCGGATTTATCGTACCATTCGTATATGGCGTATTTCTTTCCTTCTGTAAATTCACGACAGTTACGGACTGGAAGCTGGTGGGGCTGCGCAATTACACCAGAATCTTTTTCGTCAGCGGAAAACTGGATACCACATTCATCCATTCGCTGTGGTACACCTGCCTGTTCACGGTAGTTACGGTACTGATTATCAACGTTGTCGCGTTTTTTATCGCGCTTGCACTCACAAAGGGAATCAGAGGTACCAATATTTTCCGTACCTCCTTCTTCCTTCCGAATCTGATCGGAGGCATCATCCTTTCCTACATCTGGTTGATGATCTTCAACGCGATTCTCGCAAAATATTCCAAGACGATTGTATCCACACAGTGGACAGCGTTCTGGGGCCTGGTCGTTGTCGTTTGCTGGCAGCAGATCGGATATATGATGATCATCTATGTCGCAGGTCTTCAGAATATTTCGGCGGATCTTCTCGAGGCGGCGAAAATCGACGGAGCCAATAACTGGCAGCTGATGAAGGGTGTCATCATTCCGATGCTTCGTCCGACCATCGCGACCTGTACCTTCCTGACACTGACGAACGGATTCAAGCTTTTCGATCAGAACTTTGCTTTGACCGGAGGCAATCCCGGCAAGATGTCACAGCTGCTTGCGCTGAACATTTACGATACCATGTACGGAACCACCGGATGGCAGGGGGTAGGACAGGCAAAGGCAGTTATCTTCTTTATTCTGGTTGCGATCATCGCACTCGTTCAGAATAAGCTGACAACGCGTAAGGAGGTAGAAGCATAATGGCACAGGCAAATACAATGAAAGTCAAAAAAACAAAAGAGAATGAAGTGTCTGCCGCCAGAAAATCGAAGCACGGCACAGCACTGACCGTGTTCTTCTCGGTACTTTCCTTCTTCTGGATTCTGCCGATCCTTATCGTTGTGCTGAACTCGTTTAAGAGAAAAGCATACATCTTCAAGAATCCTTTCGGAATCAGTAATGTAGAGCTGTCACAGGGCTTTGACAGATGGCGCGCGGGAATCCACAAGACCTTTGTAGGACTCACCAACTATGCAACGGCAGTCAAGAAGACGGATTTCTTCCGCTGCTTCGGATACTCGGTATTTATTACCGTGGTTTCTGTTGCACTGATCGTGCTTCTGTGTTCCATGACTGCATGGTACATCATCCGTGTAAAGAACGTGGCGACAAAAACGGTATATCTTCTGTGCATGTTCTCTATGATCGTGCCTTTCCAGATGGTTATGTTTACGCTTTCCAAGTTCGCGAACATTCTTCATCTCTCGAACCCGGTCGGTATCTGTATTGTTTATCTGGGATTCGGAGCGGGACTAGCGATCTTCATGTTCACCGGATTTGTAAAGCAGATCCCGATTGAGCTGGAGGAAGCGGCAATGATCGACGGCGCCACACCGGTACAGTGCTATTTCCAGGTTATCCTCCCGGTTATGAAGCCGACGCTGATCACGGTTTCCATTCTGGACGCGATGTGGATCTGGAACGACTACCTTCTGCCTTCTCTGGTACTGAATGTCAACAAGTACAAGACGATCCAGATCGCCGTTCAGTATCTGAAGCAGTCTCACGGTCAGGTTGACTGGGGCGCTATGATGGCGGTTCTCGTTCTTGCAATCATCCCGATTGTCATCTTCTACATGGCAGTGCAGAAGTATATTATCGAGGGTGTCGTTGCCGGCGCCGTTAAAGGCTGATGAATAAATCTAAAGAATGGGCCCGGTTGTCCCGGGCCTGAGGAAAGGAAGAAAATAATGAGGGCTAGCGGAATACTGATGCCGATCTTCAGTCTTCCCGGAAAATACGGAATCGGGTGCTTCTCGGAGGAAGCGTACAGGTTCGTGGATTTTCTGAAAAAAGCAGGACAAAAATACTGGCAGATTCTGCCGGTTGGACCGACGGGATTTGGAGATTCCCCCTACCAGTCCTTTTCTACCTTTGCAGGGAATCCCTATTTTATCAGTCCGGAGGAACTCGAGAGACAGGGGCTGATCCGGAAAGAGGATATCCCGGAGCCGGAAGAGGACGCAAGGGAGGACCGTGTAGATTACGGATGGCTTTACAACACGCGATATACAGTCCTGAGAAAGGCATTTCAGAACTGGAAGGGGCAGGAGCGTCCGGATTTTGCGGAATTTCTGTCCGAGAACGGGTACTGGATTGAAGATTACGCTCTTTTTATGGCAGAGAAGGACCACTTCGGGGGAAGAAGTTTTTCCGAGTGGGATGCGGACATCCGCTTCCGGAGACCCGCTGCCATGGAAAAGGCGAGGCAGGAACTTGCGGATGAGATTCTGTACTATGAATATATTCAATACGAGTTCAACCGGGAATGGACAAAACTGAAAAAATATGCAAACGAGAACGGTATCCGGATTATCGGTGATATTCCGATCTATGTATCACCGGACAGCGCGGATTTCTGGGCACACCCGGAACTGTTCCAGACAGATGAGAACAATCTGCCGACCAGCGTAGCCGGATGCCCGCCCGACGGTTTTTCTGCAGATGGACAGCTTTGGGGCAATCCTCTGTATGACTGGGAGTATCACAAGAAGACCGGATACAATTGGTGGCTGAAGAGAATTTCAAAATGCGCAGAGCTCTATGATGTGATCCGGATTGATCACTTCAGAGGTTTTGACGAATATTACTCCATCAAGGCGGGAAGCCCGAATGCAATCGGAGGGCACTGGTGCAAGGGACCGAATACAGATCTGTTTGATACGATCCGGGAAAAAATTGGTGATATCCGGATTATCGCGGAGGACCTCGGCTACATTACAGATACCGTAAAGAAAATGGTAAAGGAAACCGGATACCCGAATATGAAGGTGATCGAATTTGCTTTCGATTCGAGAGATTCCAGCGGCAGAGCTGCGTATTACCCGTACAATTACAACAGCAACTGTGTTGTGTATACGGGAACGCACGACAATGAAACACTGCTGGGCTGGCTCGGAAACATTATGCCCGAGGAGAGGCAGGAGCTGAAGGATTATCTGGGAACGGATACAGAGGATGACCGGGAGATTGTGGACCGAACCATTCGTCTGGTTGAGAGCAGTGTAGCGGATCTCTGTGTGGTACCGATACAGGACTGGCTTGGGCTGGACAATTCTGCCCGGATCAATCATCCGAGCACGACCGGTACAAACTGGGTGTGGAGACTGAAGGAAGGACAGATAACGGAGCAGCTTTCCGACAGAATTGATAAGATCTGCAGTATATACGGCAGAATCTGAAGACTAGTTTAACATGGAATGACCTTGACATTGATAAGCAAATAAGCCATTATTTAATGTGGACAGAACCCGCGTCGTCAGACAGACGGATGCGGGTTTTTTCAGAGCACTGATTGGAAACGTTTCCTATCAGAAAACACATGCACGAAGAGGCTTTTTCCGAAAGCATTCATATTGTGCATTGTGTGACAGACGAGCTATACTGCAGATTGCGTCGTACTGCATATTTTTGTAAATCAGCAGATATGATGACTGCAGAAGAGACATTTGAGGAGAAGTTGAGAAGTTGGCGGGGTTAACAATTAAGGATATTGCAAGAATCTGCAATGTAAGTATCAGCACAGTGTCAAGGGCGATCAATAATGACCATGGCATTAACAATCAGACGCGGGAGCGTGTGCTGCAGGTCGCTAAGCAGTTCGGGTATGTGCCGAATAACAGCGCCAGAAACCTGAAGATGGCAGAGTCAAATACGATTGCACTGATGAGCAAGGGTATGAACAATCCTTTCTTCCAGGGGATGTATCCTTACTTCCAGCAGGAACTGGAGAAATACAATTATGAATTCCTCCTTCACTCGATGCCTGAGGAAATTGATGAGGGGTACGAGGCGGAGGAAATCGCGAAGGAAAAAAGACTTAAAGGTATGATCTTTCTCGGCGGAAGACTCGATTATCCCGAGGCAGTGCTCGGGAATATACAGGTTCCCTTTGTATTGTGTTCTGTCGCAAGTGCCGTGAGTGTAAATATGACGAACATGAATGTCTCTTCGGTGTCCATTGATGATGAGAAAGAGGCTTACAAGGTTGTGAAGTATCTGATCCGGATGGGCCACCGCAGAATCGCGATTATCGCAGGCAAGAAGCATGATCACACGGTAGCCTTTCTGCGTGAATCCGGCTATCGCAGGGCGATCAATGAGAGTGGAATCGAGATGGATCCGGAACTGATCCGCTATCTGGATGACAGCATTCCCGAGTATACAGAGGCAAACGGGTACGCGACCATGAAGAAGCTGCTGGAGTCCGGCACGGATTTCACCGCGGTTTTTGTGATCTCGGACCGGATGGCTACCGGGGCTTACAAGGCTATTTATGATTCCGGCAGGAAGATACCCCGGGATATTTCCGTGGTTGGATTTGACGGAATCGAGCTTTCACGGTATTTGTATCCGTCACTCACCACCGTGGTGCAGCCGGTTCAGAAGATGGTAAAGTCCAGTGTGGAACTGCTGAGAGCCCAGATCATGGGCGATACAACAAAGAAGCATCTCATCTATGATGCGGAGCTTTCCGAGGCGGACTCCGTGAGAAACCTGCTCTAAGGGGCGGTTTGAGACGAAATTGCACGGGAAGTACAGGAGAACGAGGTGAAAATGAGAACAAGTGGTATTTTGCTTCCGGTTTCATCCCTGCCGACCAGATATGGAATCGGCGGTTTTTCGGATGAAGCGTTTGAATTTGTGGACCGGCTAGAGGAGGCCGGGCAGAGCTGGTGGCAGGTCCTGCCACTGGGTCCGACCGGATACGGGGATTCTCCGTATCAGTCCTTTTCCACTTTTGCCGGGAACCCCTACTATATTTCGCTGGATAAGCTGAGAGAGGAGGGACTTCTTACTACTGAGGAATGCGAAGAGGCGGACTGCGGTCAGAACCCCGAATATGTAGATTATGAGAAAATCTACTTCAGCCGCTTCAAGGTCCTGAAGAAGGCCTTCGACCGGTTTGAGCGTGAATCACAGGGACAGGATGAACTGGAGGCTTTCTGTGAGAAGAATCGGGACTGGCTTGCGGATTATGCTCTGTACATGGCAATCAAGAACAGCCGCGGCGGAGAGGAATGGAGCCGCTGGCCAGCGGAGCTGAAGGACAGAGATCCTGAGGCGTTAAAGGCGGCGGAGAGTGAGCTCCAGACAGAGGTAAAATACTACTGCTTCCTGCAGTTTGAATTCGCGAAGCAGTGGAAGGCATTGAAGGATTATGCGAACGGGAAGAAAATCGGCATTATCGGAGATATTCCGATCTATGTGGCAATGGACAGCGCGGACTGCTGGGCAGGCCGGGAGCTCTTCCAGTTCGACAGTGACGGTAAACCTTCCGGGGTCGCGGGATGTCCTCCGGATGCATTTTCCGCTGACGGACAGCTCTGGGGGAATCCGCTGTACAACTGGGATTATCACAGACAGACAGGATACCGCTGGTGGATCCGCAGAATGAAGAGATGCGCGGAGCTTTATGATTCGGTCAGAATCGATCATTTCCGTGGATTTGCGGGGTACTATTCGATTCCCTTCGGTGCGCCGAATGCCAGAAATGGTCATTGGGAGAAGGGCCCTGGCATAGATCTGTTTCATGCGATCCAATCTGAGCTCGGAGATCAGAATTACATCGCTGAGGATCTGGGCTTCCTGACGGATGATGTCGTAGAAATGGTAAAGGAAACCGGATATCCCGGGATGAAGGTTCTGGGATTTGCCTTTGACGGCAGTCCGGACAATGGATACCTCCCGGATCACTACGAGAAAAACTGCGTGGTATACACGGGCACTCATGATAACGAGACGATTGTGGGATGGTTCCGCAATCTGAATCGAAGGGGAAAGGCCTTTGCAAAGAAGTATCTCGGGCACAGAGTAGTTCCGGAGGAGGATTTTGTAAGGCTTGCCTTGATGAGTGTCGCGAATCTGGCGGTTATTCCGGTTCAGGATTATCTTGGACTTGGCGATGAGGCAAGAATCAATGAGCCGTCTACCCTTGGAGACAACTGGAAGTGGAGGCTTGTCCCGGGACAGTTCGATGTGCACACGGCAGGGAAAATCCGCGAGCTGACGGAGATCAGTGACAGACTCCCGGCAAGAGAACGGAAAGAAAAGACGAAAGATAAGGAAGACAGAGGAAAAAATAGAAATAACAGCATAAAATACAGTACAAATGACAGTACAAAAGACGATATAAATGACAGTACGAAAGACAGTACAAAGGATAGTGTATAAGAAACAAGAACCGTAAGCAGCTGTGCCACGAAATGAGGACACAGGGACATTGCGACTGAACTTTAGATAGAAGTTATACTTTGAGACAACAACATGTGAGAGAAAATAAGGAGAATCAAAGCATGGGAACAATGGAAGAGAAAAGCGTAGATACGACAGATGCTGTTATGGAGGAGAGGATCGAGAAGATTCTGACGGTGCGTTTCGGAAGAGGACTGAGGGATTGTACAAAAGAGGAAATTTTTGAGGCTCTGATGCAGATCACGAAAGAGGAGATGGAGGGACGTCCGAAAGTAGAAGGCAAAAAGAAGCTCTACTACATCTCCGCCGAGTTTCTGATCGGAAAGCTGCTTTCCAATAACCTGATCAACCTTGGACTCTATGACAAGGTGAATGCCATCCTGAAGAAATACAAGCTCTGTGTTGCAGATATTGAGGGACTTGAGAATGAGCCGTCGCTCGGAAACGGCGGTCTCGGCCGTCTTGCCGCATGTTTCCTGGATTCAATCGCTACGCTGAATCTGTGCGGAGACGGAGTGGGTCTGAACTATCATTACGGGCTGTTCCGTCAGGAATTTCTGAACAACAAGCAGCATGAGGTCATCAATCCGTGGATTCGCAAGGACAGCTGGCTGGAGCGCCGCCCGGAATCGTTTGAGGTGCCGTTCGGCAGATTTACTCTGAAATCTACGATGTATGACATCGATATTCCGGGATATGAGACCGGGAAATGCAACCGGCTGCACTTGTTTGACCTGGATTCGGTCGATGACGGCATGGTTCAGCCGGACAGCATCAATTTTGATAAGAGAGATATCCAGAGAAATCTCACCCTGTTCCTGTATCCGGACGACAGTGACCGGGACGGAAGAATTCTGCGTGTATATCAGCAGTACTTTATGGTAAGCAATGCTGCGCAGCTGATTCTGAAGGAAGCGGACGAAAGAGGAGTAGACATTCATAAGCTGGATGAGTATGTCGCTGTGCAGATTAACGACACCCATCCGTCCATGGTAATTCCGGAGCTGATCCGTCTTCTGACCGCGCGCGGTCTGTCCATGGATGAGGCAATTGAGGTTGTCACAAAGACCTGTGCCTATACCAATCACACAATCCTCGCGGAAGCTCTCGAAAAATGGCCGATCGATTATCTGGAGGAAGCAGTACCGCATCTTCTTCCGATCATTCGGGAGCTGGACAAGAGAGTACGGGCGAAGGTGAAGGATGAGACAACCTACATCATCGACAAGGACAATCTGGTTCATATGGCATCGATGGATATCCATTACGGGCATTCGGTCAACGGTGTCGCTTCTCTTCACACGAAGATACTCGAGGAATCCGAGCTGAAGAATTTCTATAAGCTTTATCCGGAGAAATTTAACAACAAGACAAACGGTATTACGTTCCGCCGCTGGTTCATCGCCTCCAACCCGGAGCTCACGTCCTATATCGAGTCTCTGATTGGACCCGGATTCCGCAAGGATGCAATGGAGCTGGAGAAACTGATGAAATATTATGATGATGAGAAGGTGCTCAATGAGATCGGCAGAATCCGTCATCACAACAAGAAAAAGGCGGCTGAGTATCTGTATGAGACACAGAACCTCGTCCTGGATGTGGACTCGATCTTTGATGTACAGGTAAAGCGTCTGCATGAGTATAAGCGTCAGCAGATGAATGCGCTGTACGCGATCTATAAATATCTTGAGATCAAGAAGGGCAATCTCCCGAAGCGGCCGATCACAATGATCTTCGGCGCCAAGGCAGCTCCGGCCTACACCATCGCAAAGGATATCATACACCTGATTCTCTGTCTGCAGGAGCTGACGACAAAGGATCCGGAGGTAAGTCCGTACCTCAAGGTTGTCATGATTGAGAATTACAACATTACCAAGGCGGAGAAAATCATCCCGGCTGCGGATATCTCTGAGCAGATCTCTCTTGCTTCCAAGGAGGCTTCCGGCACAGGCAATATGAAGTTCATGCTGAACGGAGCCATCACCCTCGGAACCGAGGACGGCGCCAATGTAGAGATTCATGATCTTGTCGGAGATGACAACATCTACATCTTCGGAAAGAAATCGGAAGAGGTTGTGAAGCTCTATGAGACCGAAGGCTACAAGGCAAAGGACTATTACGACAACGTGCCGCTGATTCACAGACTGGTTGACTTTATCATCGGAAGTGAAGTGAAGAGTGTCGGCGATCCGGTAAGCCTTGAGAGACTCCACCATGAGCTGATTTCCAAGGACTGGTTCATGACTCTTCTCGACGTTGAGGATTATATCCGGACGAAGGAGAAGATGTTCGATGACTTCAATGACCGTAAGAGCTGGTACAAGAAGGAGCTTGTGAATATCGCGAAGGCAGGATTCTTCTCCTCCGACCGGACCATCGCTCAGTACAATAAAGACATCTGGCATCTCAGCTGAGACAGGCTCTGCAGAGTTGTTAAGGGCTGCCGCAATGCGGCGGCCTTTTTTACGCGAACAGTGATCCGCAGCCGAATGCGAAGTATTCGT
>DGTF01000060.1:39127-55795 GCA_002394235.1 Eubacterium sp. UBA4343
CGCGCAGCGTGTTTTATCTCGCTGCTTGACGGAAAAAATAAATTCTGCTATTGTGCACATATGCGGGTCAGAAGACCCGGAGAGTGCACGCGGAGCATGGATCAGGGATAATAGATAATATAAGAGGAAGAAAATTTATGAGCAGAGAGTCAGACGACGATCAGGAGTACAGGCGGTCCGGGAGAAGAACGGATGACGGCCGGGAGCACAGAAGCTCCGGGAGAAGAACGGATGACGGCCGGGAGTACAGAAGTTCCGGAAGAAGAGGGGACGATGACCGAGAATACCGAAGCTCCGGGAGAAGAGCGGACGACGGCCGGGAGTACCGAAGGACCGGGAGAGGGACGGACGACGACCGGGAGTACCGAAGCTCCGGAAGAAGACAGAATGACGAGATGAGGCGCAGCCGTTCCGGGAAAAGGGCAAACAGAAAAAAACGAAAGAAAACTGCTCTGACGATCTTAATCCTGGCCATCGCTGTACTTGCGGCAATTGCGATTATTTTCTTCCTGTTCCTGGAAGGAACACTAAACAGTATCAAGAGAGTTGACAAGTCCAATGAGGCCTATGTGGCAAGGAGCGATGAGACCTTTGAGGTGGATTCCAGCGCGGGAAGCGACACGATGAACGCGGACGACGTCAATTTTAATGCTGGTAATATCGATGTCATGGACAGTGATGATGTGAAGAATATTCTGCTGATCGGACAGGATAAACGTTCGAATCAGAAAACCAGAACGCGTTCCGATACGATGATTATCGCGTCGATTAATACGAAAACCAATAAGATCACGATGGTATCGCTGATGCGTGACATGTATGTGCCGATTCCCGGATATTCAGCGAACCGGATTAATGCCGCGTATGTATTCGGCGGGATGAGTCTTCTCGACCAGGTGATCAAGGAGGATTTCGGAATCACCATTGACGGCAATGTCGTTGTGGATTTTGACGGTTTCCTTGAGACTATGACGAAGATCGGCGACCTCGATATAGAACTCACCGAGGACGAAGCAAATTATATGAATGCAAACGAAGGACTCGGCTCGGCAGAGGATAATGCTTCTGTGTCAAAAGCATGGGGACTTACAGCCGGGGTGAATTCGCTGACACCGGAGCAGGCACTTACGTACAGCCGGATGCGATATGTCGGAAACTCTGACTGGGAGAGAACCGAGCGGCAGAGAAAGCTTCTGACCGCGGTATTCAAAAAAGCCAAGAAATCAAGTGTGACGAAGATCCTCAGCATGGTCAGTGATCTGATCCCGTATTTTGAGACAGATCTGAGCAACAAGGAAATCCTGAAATATGTAAAGACCGTATTCAGCGGTGACATCAAGCTGAATTCAAAGAGCTACCGTATTCCGGTGGATGGCGGCTACACTTCTCAGACGATCAGCGGCATGTCAGTGCTGGTTCCTGATCTTGAGATTAACAGCGCTTATCTTCAGCATTACCTGTACAATAAGAAGATCAGTGAATCTCTGAAGGAGGCGGCAAAAAAGGCGGAAGTTTCGACGAGCTCTGACACAACAACACCCTCCGGCAGCGGTTCCTCCGGCAATACAACAGACGGAGGCAGCACCTATTCGTACAATACGGACAGCGGGAACGCGTATTCGGGCGGATATGACAGCTCCCAGGATTCATATTACGAGGAAGAAAACGGAACCGGCGGCTCGGGTACATATGGGCAGAATGATTACAGCGGCGGAACGGCTGACGGATACAACGGTCAGGAATATGCCGGAGACGGAGATGCGGGAGACGGATCAGGTACGAATCCCGGTGCGACGAATTCTGGAACGAATCCGGGGACAACAGATCCGGGGACTACAGATTCGGGAACCGGAAACGGGGCAGTGGACAATTCCGGAAATACGGACAACAGCGGTGCTGGAACCGGGAATCCGGGTACCGGGGACAACGGGGGCACAGGTGCTGCCGGAACCGGTTCGACAGATACTGGCGCGGGAGACGGCACAATGACAGGAGCAGCCGGAACTGCCGCATAAATGATAGACAGCGTATCAGGCGCAAAACAACTGAATCTGTCAGCAGATTTGTATAAATGGCATGCATAAGGAGACGACAGCATATACGTCACCGGACAGAACAGAAGATCACCGGTTCTTCCTGATCCACGGCCTGCAGGGGCAGATCGTGGACGGAGGAACCGGTGATCTTATTTTTAAGTGCTTCGGGTGGAGGAAGCGGTGAACGCATTCGGCGCTTCGAAGGGAGAAACCGGTGATCTCATTTATTCGGTGTTTCGAACGGAGAAAAGCAGTGGTCCTTTAACACATCAGGCATGTTAATAAAATCTTCGAGGCAGTCGTGGATGGTACCAATCAGATACCAGACCGTCTCATAGCGGATAAACTGGAGAGCGTTCTGCGGCAGAAGAAACTGGTAATTCACCGGAAATTCTTCATCCCCATCCCAGAACTGAAACCAGACCGGGAAGTTGTCGAATACGGGAAGGATGAAGCTTACATCCGCGTTTCCGGGAGCAGGCGTACCATGAATAGCCAGGCAGGCTTTTCGTAAAGCATCGCTTTTCCCCGCGAACAGAGACTTGTCTGCATTCGAGACGAGTGAGGTGGCATGATACGCGCCGATGATGCCTCCAAGCCTGGAAACGGATGCCCACTCACCGGAAGGAATCGGCATCTCACCGTCAAGAGAGTAGGTGAGCATCTCATAGACCGTCATGGCAATCCCCGGTGAGGCTTTACGGTAGCCGGTTTCAGAAGGGGACGCAGCCTCGGAAGAAATCATTGAAGGGCAGGGCGAATCAATCTGAACCTCACAGGTGTGTCTGAGAATACGGGCGGGAAAGGAAAGATAACGGAAAGAAATCATTGAGTCATCTGCGTCAAGGTGATAGTGCCGGATGATTTTTTCCTGGTCGAAACCCTGAAAGAGTTTCCTGCCTGATTCCGTGAAACGCTCATAGTTGCTGTGCTTTTTGTACTGTTCAATGGTGTTCTGTATCTTCTTGTTTTCTGCCATATCGGGATCCCCCTCTTTCATATCTGCAGCGGGCGTTATCTTCAGGAAGGAAGACAACCGCTTCATCAGAGCAATCGGTGTGCTTATATTCAGGATAATCAGAGAAGTGCAGGTTGTCAAATAAGCATGATCATTGTTTTTTGAACCATCATTCGGCGGGATCGCCGATTCTTTCAACCATTGACGGAAAAACTTTCTCTGTGCTATATTTATAAGGTTTAGATAGAAGTTGTCAAAGCAGTGCAGAGAATGAACGGTGTGCCGGACAGGTGCGCCCCGGATAGTGTGAGGACGTTCCGGTCAAGGACTCTGCGATCGGATTAGGAGTATAGAACGTGGCTGATTATAGAAAAGAAATTCAAAAGAGACGTACCTTTGCGATTATTTCCCACCCGGATGCAGGAAAAACGACACTGACGGAGAAATTTCTGCTGTACGGCGGCGCGATTAATCTTGCAGGCTCTGTCAAGGGAAAGGCGACGGCAAGACATGCGGTATCTGACTGGATGGAGATTGAGAAGCAGAGAGGAATTTCCGTTACATCGTCCGTTCTTCAGTTCAATTATGAGGGCTATTGCATAAACCTGCTGGATACACCGGGACACCAGGACTTCTCTGAGGACACCTACCGCACGCTGATGGCTGCGGATTCCGCGGTGATGGTGATTGACGGCGGCAAGGGTGTGGAGCCGCAGACGAGAAAGTTGTTTAAGGTATGTGCCATGCGGCATATTCCGATTTTTACCTTTATCAACAAGATGGACCGAGACGCAAGGGACACCTTTGATCTGATTGATGAGATTGAGAAGGAACTGGGGATTCCGACATGCCCGATCAACTGGCCGATCGGTTCCGGGAAAAGCTTTCGCGGTGTGTATGACCGCGATACAAAGAGAGTCCTGACGTTCTCGGATACGATGAAGGGAACAAAGGAGGGAAAGGAAGAGGAGATCTCTCTCGATGATCCGCATCTTCTGGATGTTATCACAGAGGATCAGAAGGAACAGCTGGAGGAGGAGATGGAGCTTCTGAACGGAGCAGCCGAGGAATTTGATCAGAAGAAGGTGACAGAGGGAAAACTCTCTCCGGTTTTCTTCGGATCGGCGCTTACAAACTTCGGCGTGGAGACCTTCCTGCAGCATTTCCTGAAGATGACAATGCCTCCGCTGGCAAGGATGTCGGACGAGGGTCTCATAGATCCGATGCAGGAAGATTTTTCTGCCTTTGTGTTCAAGATACAGGCAAACATGAACAAAAATCACAGGGACCGGCTTGCCTTCATGCGCATCTGCTCCGGCCGTTTTGAGGCGGACCGTGAGGTGTATTATGTGCAGGGCGACAAGAAGATGAGACTTCTGCAGCCGCAGCAGATGATGGCAGATGACCGGCATGTGGTGAATGAGGCATATGCGGGCGATATCATCGGCGTTTTTGACCCGGGTATCTTCTCAATCGGCGATACGGTGTGCGCGCCGGGTAAGAAATTCCGTTTCGAGGGAATTCCGACCTTTGCGCCGGAACATTTCGCAAGGGTTACACTGATTGACTCGATGAAGAGAAAGCAGTTTGTGAAGGGAATCCGTCAGATTGCACAGGAAGGTGCGATTCAGGTATTCCAGGAGATTCACGGCGGAATGGAGGAGATCATCGTTGGCGTGGTCGGCGTCCTTCAGTTTGATGTGCTAAAATTCCGGATTGAAAATGAGTACAATGTGGATATCCGGCTTGAGATGCTGCCTTATGAGTATATCCGATGGATCGAAAACTGGCATGATGTGGATCTGGACCATATCGTCGGAACGTCCGACATGAAGAAGGTGGAGGATATGAAGGGACAGCCTTTGTTGCTCTTTGTCAATTCCTGGTCGGTCGGGATGGTTCTGGACCGGAACGAGGGCCTTGTGCTGACCGAGTTCTCGCGGAACTGACGGAGCCGTCGAGAAGAATCCGACGCAGGCGTCCGATGAGGCTGTCATGTTGGCCTGCCGCGCAAAGAAACGTGAACAGTAACAAGGTCAGGGACTTATCCGGGACGATTTGTCGGGAAGAGTTCACAAAGACGGCGGTGTTTGGTATAATTAGGGCAAAATCGGTTATCCGAAGGAGACAGGCATCCGGGACATGCGGCAGACGGCAAAGCGGAAGCGATGAAGGAGGAAGTTATGTCACAGAAGGGATCTAAGGAAAAGCAGAATACATATATGATTTATGACGATCACACCATCGGAACCGTTCAGATTGCGGATGAGGTCATTGCAACCATTGCTGCACTCGCTGCGACGGAGAATGACGGTGTTGCGTGTCTTGGAGGAGGCATCACTCACGCGAAGGCATCCCGCGCAGGGGCGCGTGCTCTCGCCAAGGGCATACGGATTGAACTTCAGGAAAAGGTGATCCGTGTGAACATCATTATCATTATGCGGTTTGGATACAATATTCCGGAGACGACGAAGAAGGTTCAGGAGAGAGTGAAGAACGCACTGGAGACGATGACCGGCTTCGAGGTTGCGGACGTGAACGTGAGTGTCGCCGATGTGCAGGTCGAGAAATAAGTAAGCGCTTCAAAGGCTGACGATTCATGCAGACTGAGGAATAAGTGAGCGCGGTGAAGGCTGACGGTTTATGCAGTTTGTGAGACAAGAATAAGATCGGGAGATATTGAGAGAATGATACGTACCCAGCTGAGAGAGACAATTTTTCGCCTTCTTTTTATGAAACAGTTTGCCGATAAAGAGGAGATGAATGACCAGGTAACGCTGTATCTGGATGAGATGCGGGGAGGGCTCGTTGAGATTCCTTACGCTTCCTATGAGAGCAGGGAGGAAGAGCGGGAGAACAATCCCGCTTTTGCGAATGCTGAGGATGTTACGATGGAGGACGAGAAATATATCCGCGAAAAGCTTTCCCGGATACTCGAAAAGCTTCCGGAGATCGACGGGAAGCTGAACGAGGCGTCCAGGAACTGGAAGACTTCCCGCATGGCGAAGGTGGATCTCAGTGTCCTGCGGCTCGCGGTATATGAGATTCTGTATGACGCGGATATCCCGACCGGAGTGGCAATTGATGAGGCGGTGGAGATCGCGAAACATTACGGAGGAGAGGAATCCGGCTCCTTTGTGAACGGCGTTCTCGGACAGATCGCGCGGGAAGAAAAGGAATGATCTGTATTGAATCATAATATATATTCGGTCGGACAGGTGAATGCATACATCCGGAATATGTTTGCGCAGGATTTTGCGCTGCACATGATATCGGTGAAGGGTGAGATCAGCAACTGCAAATATCACCGCTCCGGCCATATTTATTTTACACTGAAGGATGCGCAGTCCGCCATATCGTGTGTTATGTTTTCGGGCGACCGGAGGGGCGGTCTGGGATTTCTGATGAAGGATGGAGACCGCGTCGTTGTGACAGGGCCGGTTGAGGTCTATACGAGAGACGGAAAATATCAGCTCTACGCCAAGAAGATTGAGCTGGAGGGAGCCGGACTTCTCTACGAGCAGTTTCTGAAGCTGAAGCAGGAACTGGAGGATATGGGGATGTTTGCGCCGGAATACAAGCGTCCGATCCCGAAGTACGTCCGCACGCTCGGGATTGTAACAGCGCCGACCGGGGCTGCCATACAGGACATCCGGAATATATCGCTCCGCAGAAATCCGTATATTCAGCTGATTCTGTATCCTGCTCTCGTACAGGGCGAGGGTGCGGTTCCGAGCATTGTGCGGGGAATCGAGACACTGGACCGGCTCGGGGTGGACTGTATCATCGTCGGACGTGGCGGCGGATCCATTGAGGATCTGTGGGCTTTCAATGAGAGAGAGGTCGCGCGGGCAGTCTTTGACTGTCAGACACCGATCATCTCCGCTGTCGGTCATGAGACAGATACCACAATCACGGATTATGTCGCGGATCTCCGCGCCCCGACACCTTCTGCTGCCGCAGAGCTTGCGGTGGCTGATGTACGGGAGATTCTCCACAGGATGGAAATGTACCGAGGCAGGATGCTCACCGGTATGGAGAGGAGCATTTCCGCTGCGCGCGACCGGCTGGAGGCAGACCGAGCAAAGGTTCGGTATCTGAGTCCGGCGAATCAGCTGCGGGAGAAAAAACAGCGTCTCGCCGACCTGGAGGACCGTCTGGCGGAGCGACAGGAGCGGATTCTCATTGAGACTAAGAGACGGTGGAATGATCAGCTCCATCTGTTGCGGGAGCGTTCTGCGCAGATCACTGCGGAGCGAAGACATCGCCTGGAGCTGCTGATCCGGCAGCTGGATGGACTGTCTCCGATACGGAAGTTGAATCAGGGTTATTCGTATGCTGAGGATGAAAGCGGCAGGAATATTTTTTCCGTAGATCAGGTCAGGCCGGGAGACGAGCTGTTGCTTTCGGTCACAGACGGAGTCATTCGCAGCAGCGTCACAGACACGAGGAAGAGAAGGAGGGAGATCTGAATGGAATCTGCTGAGAAGAAGGAACTGACTCTTGAAGAATCCTTTCAAAGACTGGACGAGCTGATCGCGAAACTGGAGGATCGGGAGATTCCGCTGGAGGAGTCCTTCGCGGTTTACAAGGAGGGAATGGATCTTCTGAAATCCAGTCGGGAGAAAATTGATACCGTTGAGAAAAAAATGCTTCAGATAAGCGAAGATGGTGAATTAAGTGAATTTTGACGAGGAATTAAAAAAACGCCGGGATCGGGCGGATGCTGTTCTTGAGCGTTACCTTCCGGCGGAGGACGCAGTTCCGGGGAAGCTGGCGGAGGCGATGAACTACAGTATCCGGTCCGGGGGCAAACGGATCCGTCCGATTCTGATGATGGAAAGCTATCGGATGTTCGGCGGCAGGAAAACGGTCGTGGAGCCGTTCATGGCTGCCATTGAAATGATCCACACGCATTCTCTCGTGCATGATGACCTTCCTGCCGTCGACAATGATGAGCTTCGCCGGGGCAGAAAGACGACACACGCGGTGTTTGGAGAGGCAATTGGAATTCTGGCGGGGGATGCCTTGCTGAATTATGCCTACGAGACAGCCCTTCAGGCTTTCCGGCAGACGGAGGATGCACAGTCTGTTGTGGAAGCACTTGGAATTCTGGCGCGGGAAACCGGTCTGTACGGTATGCTTGGCGGCCAGAGCGTGGACGTAGAGAATGACAAAAACGGCACCTGCGCGCTGTCGAAGGAGACGCTGGATTATATTTATCTCCACAAGACGGGCGCGCTGCTGGAGGCTCCGCTGATGATCGGGGCGGTTCTCGCCGGAGCAGGCAAGGACGAGACCGAATCGATGAGGGAGATCGGAAGACGGATCGGTCTGGCGTTCCAGATTCAGGATGATATTCTGGATGTGACCAGTACTACGGAGGAGCTGGGTAAACCGGCAGGTTCCGATACGAAGAATGACAAGACGACATACGTCACGCTTCAGGGCGTGGACGGCGCACAAAGGACCGTAAGGGAACTGACCGATGTCGCGGTGAAACTTCTTGACCGTATGCCGGGTGACAGGGAATTCCTCCGGGAGCTTCTCGTCCGCATGGCTTCCAGAAGCAGATGATAGAGCAGATGTCAGACAGAGCCGGATGCTATGACTGCCAATTGATTCTGTCGGACAGATGTCAGAAGAGAGATTGAGGGGGATGGCTATGCTGGAAAAAATCAAGAAACCGAATGATGTGAAGAAAATTCCGGCGAACCGGCTCCCGGAGCTTGCGGATGAAATCCGTCAGTTCATGATTTCATCCGTCAGCAGAACCGGCGGGCATCTTGCGTCGAATCTGGGAGCGATTGAGCTGACGATTGCCCTGCATTATGTGCTCAACCTTCCGAAGGATAAGATCCTATGGGATGTCGGACACCAGTCCTACACGCATAAGATTCTGACCGGGCGCATGGATCGCTTTTCAACGCTGCGGCAGGAGGGCGGACTTTCCGGCTTTCCGAGACGGGAGGAGAGCAGCTGTGATTCGTGGGACGCGGGACACAGCTCGAATTCCATTTCCGCCGCGCTCGGCTACGCCAGGGCGAGGGATCTGCGAAGACAGCAGTACACGGTTGTATCTGTGATCGGTGACGGTGCGCTGACCGGTGGCATGGCTTATGAGGCGCTTGATAATGCCGCGCAGATGAAGACGAATTTTATCATTGTTCTAAATGACAACAACATGTCAATTTCCGGAAATGTCGGAGGAATGCATGACTATCTGGCAACGCTCCGGACGTCTCACGCGTATACGGATCTGAAAGAACAGGTGGCCGGAAAGCTTGAGAAGCTTCATGGCGGCGATGAAGTAATCGAGCGGATCCGGAAGACGAAGAACAGCATCAAGCAGCTCGTCATTCCGGGAATGCTTTTCGAGAACATGGGACTTACCTATCTCGGACCGGTGGACGGTCACAATATATCCGCGATGATTCGTCTCTTTGAGGACGCAAAGCGGATTAACGGCCCGGTGATCGTGCATGTGAAGACCGAGAAGGGACATGGCTATGCCCCGGCTGTCCGGCATCCGTCCAGATTTCACGGGACCGGCGCGTTCGACGTTGCAACCGGAATTCCGGAGAGCAGAGGGGCCGTAACCTGGACGGATATTTTTTCTACCGTTATGGTCAAGATGGGAGAACGGAATCCGGATGTCGTGGCGGTCACCGCGGCGATGAAGGAGGGAACAGGGCTGAAGCGCTTTGCAAATCGTTTTCCAGACCGGTTCTTCGATGTGGGAATCGCCGAGGAGCACGGGGTCACGTTTTCTGCGGGCCTGGCTCTCGGAGGGCTTATTCCCGTTTTTGCGGTGTACTCCTCTTTTCTTCAGAGAGGATTTGATCAGGTAATGAATGATGTCTGCATGCAGAACCTGCATGTGATCTTTGCGATTGACAGAGGCGGACTCGTCGGTGCGGACGGAAAAACACATCAGGGAGTATTCGATCTTTCCTATCTGACCATGCTTCCGGGGATGACCGTGATGGCTCCAAAGAACAAGTGGGAGCTTTCCGATATGATGAAGTTCGCCGTGACATTTGATGGACCGGTTGCCATCCGGTATCCGAAAGGCGCAGCGTACAGCGGCCTGATGGAATGCCGTGAGGAGATTGTTCTGGGCAAGGGAGAGATCCTGCGGAAGGGAAAGAAAATCGCGCTTCTCGCCGTGGGCTCCATGGTGGCCGAGGCTGTGGAGGCTGCGCAGCGTCTTGAGGCGGACGGATGGAATCCAACGGTTGTAAATATGCGCTTTGTAAAGCCGCTTGACCGGGAGCTTCTGCGGGAGCTTGCCTGTGACCATGATCTCTTCGTGACGATGGAAGAAAATGTCAGATGCGGTGGCTTCGGGGAACAGGTCCTCGACGAGATGAAGAGTCTGCCGGAGGAACATCCGGTGCATGTAGAGATCATTGCCATTCCGGATACCTACATCCATCACGCCGGCAGAGATTCACAGATGCGGACGGCCGGCATCGACGCGGAGACGGTTTATCAGAGAATCTGTGAAATCCTGTAAGGGACGGGCTGGTTACTGTTCGCAAGGTGAGGCTTATGTGGCCCAATAGCTGCACAGCGCGCAGGTTGTATGAGTCTGGTTATTGTTCGTAAGGTATGGCCTTTGTGGTCCTGCTGCCATCGTGCAGCGGAGAAACCGGAGACGAGGGGAGGAAGAAGCGTGGCGAAGAAACGCCTGGATATACTGGTGACAGAGAGGGGACTTGCTCCCTCGCGGGAAAAGGCAAAGGTGCTGATCATGGCCGGTGAGATCTTTGTGGACGGGCAGAGGGAGGACAAGGCCGGAATGACGTTTGCGGAGACAGCGGAGATCACGCTGAAGGGACGGGATCTTTTTCCGTTCGTGAGCCGTGGCGGGCTGAAGCTGGACAAGGCGGTGAAGAGCTTTGGTCTGGATCTCTCGGGCAGAGTCTGCATGGATGTAGGCGCGTCCACCGGAGGTTTTACGGACTGTATGCTTCAGAACGGAGCGGTCAAGGTATATTCGGTGGACGTGGGACGGGGACAGCTGGACTGGAAGCTTCGTGAGGACCCGAGGGTTGTTGTCATGGAGAAGACAAACATCCGCTATGTGACGGCGGATGATATCCGGGAGCGGCCTTCTTTTGTTTCCGTGGATGTTTCCTTTATCTCGCTGACAAAGGTTCTACCGGCGGTAAAGGCGCTGATGGAGCCGCAGGGAGAACTGGCGTGCCTGATCAAGCCACAGTTTGAGGCGGGCCGTGAGAAGGTCGGGAAGAAGGGCGTTGTCCGCGATCCCGCAGTGCATGAGGAGGTGATCCGGCTGATCGTTTCCTTTGCCGCCGGCATTGAGCTCTGGCCGGAGAAGATTGATTTTTCCCCGATCAAGGGACCGGAGGGTAATATCGAGTATCTGGTATACCTGAGAAAATATTCCGATGGAAGTGGCAGCAGCCGGATTACGGAGGAGATGATTCGTGAGACCGTGGAAGCCGCGCACAGCGCCCTTGACAGGAAAGCGGAGAAATGATGCGCATGACAGTTATGAAAAATTTTTTTATCATCACGAACCTTGCCAAGGATCCGGATCGGAGTATCACGGATTCGATTGTGAGATATATAGAGAACCGTGGCGGGAAGGCTGCGGTTCACATTGACAGCGCAGCACCGGAGGATGGGCGCCGCAGCACAGAACCGGAGGATATACCGGAGGATACCGACGGTATCATCGTGCTCGGGGGTGACGGAACTCTGATCCGGGCTGCGGACGACGTGGTGGACAGACAGATTCCGCTTCTCGGGGTGAATCTGGGAACGCTGGGATACCTGACGGAAATAGATCGGAATTCTATCTTCCCGGCGTTGGATGCTCTGCTTGAGGGCAGATACCAGGTCGAATCCCGCATGATGCTGCGAGGGAGAGTTTATCATGAGGGAAAACTGATCAGTGAAGAAAGTGCATTGAATGACATCGTGATCGGACGGGAGAATTCCATGCATGTGATTTCAATTACAAACTATGTGAATGACGCATTTCTGAATTCCTATCGCGCAGACGGCATGATCATTTCCACTCCGACCGGATCGACCGGGTACAGCCTGTCTGTGGGCGGTCCGCTGATTTCGCCGGAGGCCCATCTGTTTCTGATGACTCCGATTGCCGCTCATACCCTGAACACCAGAAGCATTATCCTTCCGGAAGAAAACAGAATCACGGTAAGGCTCGGCCCTGGAAGGGACAATACCATCGAGCATGCGATGGCTTACTTCGACGGCGACCGGAAAGCGCCGATGGTAACCGGAGACAGTGTCGTAATTGTCCGCGCCGACAGGGATGTGAAGATCACGAAGATACATAACGACAGCTTTCTCGGAACACTGAGACGGAAAATGAGTAACATCTGAGGATGAAAAACTGCGGGAACGGTATAAAGCGTGCGGATGCGCACCGGAGCGGACACCTTCGGGCGCGGAGGGGAGAACGAAGAACGGAAGCTGTATGAACGGGCGGCGCGCTGGCGCCGTAAACGTTTTACGGATGGAGGATTCAGGTGAAGCTTGAGAGACAGACGGAGATATTAAGACTGATCCATGAATATGAGATCGATACACAGGAGGAACTCGCCAGAAGGCTGCAGGAGAACGGCTTCGATGTGACGCAGGCAACCGTCTCGAGAGATATCCGGGATATGAAGCTCACGAAGGTTGCCGGAGAAAATGGCCATCTGCGGTATACGCTTCTCCAGAATCAGGCGAAGGATACCGCCGGGCGATACGTGCGTATGCTTCGGGATGCGGTCACGGCGATCGACGTGGCGGGAAACCTGCTGGTGGTTCACACGGGCTCCGGAATGGCTATGGCAGCAGCGGCGGTTATTGACGAGATGAGCTGGGAGGAAATCGTCGGCTGTATCGCGGGAGACAATACCATTTTCTGTGCCACGAGGAGCGTTGACGAAGCCATGCGTGTGAAAGACAAGTTTCAGAAGTTACTGGAAAAATTCTGAGTCTCGACGGAAAATTTTTCCGTGATCTCAGCAGTAAACAGGAGGAAGAAGAGAATGCTTGCAGAGCTTCATGTCAGGAATCTGGCTCTGATCGATGAGGCGGAGGTTGCCTTCGGCCCGGGCCTGAATATTCTTACCGGCGAGACGGGAGCCGGAAAATCCATCCTGATCGGTTCCATTAATCTGGCACTCGGCCACAAGATGCAGAAGGAAATGCTGCGCAAGGGGGCGGGAGCCTGTCTTGTGGAGCTCGTTTTTCAGATTGAGAATCCGACGATTCTGCAGCGCCTTCAGGATATGGATGTTGATACCGAAGAAGGGCAGCTGATCATTACACGGAAAATCACGGACGGCAGAAGTATCTGCCGCCTGAACGGAGAAGTAACGACCGCCGCGAGGATCCGGAAGATTTCCAGCCTTCTTCTGGACATTCACGGGCAGCATGAGCATCAGAAGCTTCTGTACCCGGACAACCAGCTGGAAATTCTGGACGAGTACGGACAGGATATTCTTGCCCTGCCTCTCGAACGGGTGGAGGACTCGTATCAGGCGTGGCGCGCGGTATGCGAGGAGCTGAAGGAGTATGAGATTGATGAGAAAGAGAGAGAACGTGAGCTTTCTTTTCTGAAGTATGAGATCAGCGAGATTGAGGATGCCGCGCTGGTTCCCGGCGAGGAAGAGGAGCTTGAGAAAAAATACCGGCTGATGTCGAACAGCAAGAAGATCGCGGAGTCATTGGGCGAGGTACACCGTCTGACCGGGTACGAGGATGGCGCCGGGGACATGACCGGCCGCGCGGTACGGGAGCTGTCGCAGGTGGCCGGATATGACGAGGTGCTCTCGGGATTTGCCGCGAGCATCGGAGACATTGATAATCTGCTGAATGATTTTAACCGGGAGATCTCGGATTATCTGTCGGAGTTTACCTTTTCCGAGGAGGAGTTCTTCGAAACGGAGAAAAGGCTGGATCTGATTAACGGTCTGAAGGCGAAGTACGGAAAAACGACGGCGGATGTTCTGGAATATCAGAAACAGCAGCAAAAAAAGCTGGAGAAAATGGAAAACTTCGACCGGCAGAAGCAGGAACTTTTACAAAAGAAGGAAGAACTCGAGAAGAACCTGGAGCGGGACTGCCGGGTGCTGTCGGAGGAAAGAAAGAGGGCAGCCGCGGACCTCTCCGCAGGAATCCGGGATGGACTCAAGGAGCTGAATTTCCTCTCGGTAGAATTTGAGATTCGTTTTGCCAGAACCGCAAATTACAGCAGAAAAGGGTATGACGCGATTGAATTCCTGATCTCGACCAATCCGGGTGAGCCGGTTAAGCCGCTGGCATCTGTCGTTTCCGGAGGTGAGCTTTCGAGAATTATGCTTGCCATCAAGACGCTTCTGGCGGACAAGGATGATACAGAGACGCTGATCTTCGATGAGATTGACACCGGAATCAGCGGAAGGACGGCACAAAAGGTGTCGGAGAAGATGGCGAGGATCGGAAGAAATCATCAGGTGATCTGCATCACGCACCTGGCGCAGATTGCGGCGATGGCGGACCATCATTTCGAGATCGCCAAAAGTGTGGAGAATGCGTCCACCATCTCCCGGATCCGTGAACTGAACAGCGAAGAGTCTGTGGAGGAGCTGGCACGCATACTGGGAGGGGCGGAGATCACCCGCGCGGTGCGGGACAACGCAAGAGAGATGAAGCTTCTCGCGGAGGAAAAAAAGAAGGCGCTCTGATCACGGTGCGCTGAATTATCCGGTGTTATTTTGGCTTTGTCTCGAAGTTTATTGATCGTCTGTGGAACGGCGACGCAGGAAATTATCCGATGCTATTTTAATATGATCGTCTGTAGAACGGCGACGCAGGAAATTATCCGATGCTATTTTAATATGATCGTCTGTAGAACGGCAGACGCAAGAAATTATCTGAGGTTATTTTGGCTTTGTCGCGAAGTGCCGGATTACGAGAAAGAGCACGATGACACCTGAGGCGGAATATCCGAGGAATCCGAGAAGCGGCATTCCAAGTATTTTCGGGTGCATATCTGTGAGACAGAGAATGCTGGATGAGATCAGTAGCGCGACCACCCACATGCCGATGACGATGTTCTGGACGAGCTTCCGCATCAGCCACGCAAGATTTTTCGAGGTTTTCAGCTCCAGATTGACACGGCTCTGTCCGTTCAGGTATTCCTTCATGATGCGGCTCATCAGGGAGGGAAGCTTCGCGGAGTCTCTGGCGGCGTGGAAAAGGTCCTGCCCGCTGTGACTGAGAGCTTCTTTCCAGTCAAAACTTTTCAGATAGGAGGCCTGGATTCGCTGAGAGGCGATTTCCGCCATATTGATGTCCGGACTGATCTCTGCAAGGTCACCTTCCATATGGGTCAGCCCTCTTGCCAGCATAGTGAGACCGTGCGGCATAGTAATTCTGTTTTTCTTCATGGCGTCCATGACATCCATGAAGAAATCTGCAATGTCTATTCCGGCGATGTCCGTGTCGCCGTAGCGCTGAAGGATATCACGAAGATCCTGGTACAGCTGCTCTCTGTCGGGCTTTCCCTTTCGGAAATCCGCCAGCGACAGTACCGCGTTCTCCACGCGTGACACATCATGATCGGCAATTCCTTTCACTGCCTCTGTGAGCAGACCGCGTTCTCGCTCATTGAGGCGTCCCATCATTCCCATGTCGATCCAGATGATCTTTCCATCCCTGATTCGCAGATTCCCCGGGTGCGGATCCGCATGGAAGAACCCGTCGTTAATGACCTGCTTGATGTAGTTGTCGACCAGCTTCGCTCCGATTTCGTGAAGATCATAGCCGTTTTTCTGAAGGGCTTCTGTATCCGTGATGGAAAATCCGTCAATGTATTCCATGACGAGAACCTGTGAGGTTGTGTACCTGCGGTATAGCGTCGGTACGCCGACGAATGCGACGTCACTGTTGCATCGGGCAAACTCTTCCATGTTGTCTGCCTCTTTCAGAAAGTTCATTTCCTCCTGTGCAACCGACCACAGTTCATCGAGAACCTGACTGAGATCCACGACATTTTTAAGGCCGCCGATGGAAGGCAGTAATCTTACTGCCCGGTGGAGAAGCCGGATATCCCGGGACATGGTGTCGTATATGCCCTTCCGCTGCACCTTGATGATAACGTTCTCACCGGTTTTCAGACGCGCGCGGTGTACCTGGGCGATGGACGCGGAGCCTAGAGAGACAGGGTCGATGCTCTCGAAGATCTCGGACCATCTGTCACCGTAGGAGGTCTCGATGACGGAGATGACGTCGGAGAAGGGCATGGGCGTCACTTCAGAATTGAGCTTCATCAGCTCTGTGCAGTATTCCTTGGGCAGAATATCGGAGTGAAGGGACATAATCTGTCCGAGCTTGATATAGGTAGGGCCAAGTTCCTCGATGACAATTCGAAGCTTCTCCGGGGTGACGCCGCGGAAGACCTTGTTTTCGAGGAGAATCTGTGTGATCTCCTTCAGACGGGAGGAGCTGTCAGGCTTTTTTTCTGGATTTTCGGGAACAGCAGGATTGTTGTTCGCTTTCTCTTCTGCATGATTCATGACAAATTCTCACCTTCTCTGTAAAGATCTGTGGTCCGCAGGGACACCACAGGTGTATCAGCATGTCGTGACGGAGGAGGAAAGCCGGCAGTATTGGCCGCTTACGCGTCACTTCGTGCTC
>DGTF01000060.1:55874-59289 GCA_002394235.1 Eubacterium sp. UBA4343
CTAATGTTCTTGCCCACTGGTGAGCAAGCTCCCCGTGGGCCAAGAACATTGCGACTGGACTTATACAGTAAATGAGCCCCGCAGGCGGAACGCTGCCGGCCGGTGAGGCCGCAGAATGCTCCGTGCTGTGGGGCGGTCGGACAAGAAACGCATACTGTCCGGATGGCAGGCTCAGTCGTCCGGAGTTTCCTCTGCAGCGGTATCCTTCGCGGCAAGCTGCTCCTTCAGAGCGGCAAGCTGTTCGGGAGTCAGGCTGTTGAGCATTTCGGAGAAGTCGTCTCCCTTTGGAGCGGCTGACGGCTGACTGGAATCGGCTTTTGCCGCGGTCTTCTCCTTCGCCTTTGCCTTTGCGTCAGCGACGGCATCATCCACCTTGTGCTTGAGCTCCTGATTCAGAACCTTCCCCTGCTCAACGGTAAGCTCTCCCTTTTCGACGAGGCTGTCGATGGCCACCTTTGATTTCTCCGCGCCGAGAGCTACAGCTCCCACACCCGCGAGAAAAATTTTACGGAAAGTATCGGTCAGTTTTAAGTCGTCACTCATAATGATTCCTCCTTTTGTGCATTTATCTGATTGAAGATTGCTGTATATTTTATTCCTGAATTTCATAAGGAGCAAAATACGATATAGGTTTGGGCTGCTTCCGACTTTCAGACCCGCAGGATCAAAATACCTTCGGGACAAAGATGAGAAGCCCGATGATTGCGGCAAAAATCGCCGATATCAGAACCGCTCCGGCTGCAGCATCCTTTGCAAGCTTTGCCAGCGGCTGTCTCTCCGGGGATACCAGATCGATACAGGCTTCGATGGCGGTATTGACAATTTCCAGGCTCAGCACCTGCGCGAAGAGAATCATGCAGATCATCCATTCAGTCATGCTGATGTGCAGGACGCAGCCGGCAATGATGACAAGCGTCATAAAACCCAGATGAATCTTGATGTTGCGCTCTCTGCGGATGCAGGCCCAGATGCCCTGGAAGGCATATCCGAAGCTTTTATATAAGGGATTCTTTCTCAATTTGACGCTCATCCTCTGCTTTAAAGGTTTTCCTTTCCCGGCTTCAGTTACAGAATTTTTATAACTGAATTGTACCACTGTCGGCGCAACAATACAACTTCCAACCGTTCCCGGCAGCTGCGGGTATAACCGTCCCCGGCAGCTGCGGATGGACGGTATCGGCGTGAATGATGACCGGTATTTTAAGAGACAGGGTATATGGGATCGGGCTTTGTGTGGACGGTATCAGCGTGAAGTGCAACCGGAAACAGGAAAGAAATTAAATTTTGTAAGATTTGTTACGGCAAAATTGTATTTTTCTGTTATACTGAACTCATTCTGATGTTGAAGTTAATCCCAGGAGGTATAATGATGGATACAAATAATGCGATGTTCTGTTATCAGTGCCAGGAGACGATGGGCGGAACGGGCTGTACAAGAGTAGGAATGTGTGGCAAGAAGCCGGATCTTGCCGCGATGCAGGATCTGCTGATCTATGTGACGAAGGGACTGTCTGCGATTGCCACACAGCTTCGCAGAGAAAAGACAGAGGTCACGGCGGACGTGAACCACATGGTGACGTCAAACCTTTTCGCAACGATCACGAATGCGGATTTCGACAAGGAGGACATCATCTCCAGAATTGAAGCGACGCTGAGGAAAGAAGATGAACTTCTGGCTAAGGTGAGCAAGAAGGATGCTCTGCCGGAGGCGTCTCTGTGGAGAGGGTCTCGCGAGGAGTTTGCGGCAAAGGCCGCTGGTGTCGGAGTTCTTGCCACAAAGGATGAGGATATCCGCAGCTTCCGCGAACTGATTACCTACGGAGTGAAGGGACTTGCCGCTTATGTGAGTCACGCGAACGCACTTGGAAAGGAAGATACCGAGATCGATATGTTCATACAGAGGGCGCTGGCACAGACCATGGATGATACGCTCACTGGTGGAACCCTTCTCGCACTTGTGATGGAGACCGGACGATATGGCGTTCGCGGCATGGATCTGCTGGATCGCGCCAACACGGAGACATACGGCAATCCGGAGATTACAAAGGTGAATATCGGCGTTCGCAGTAACCCGGCGATTCTGATTTCCGGTCATGATCTGAAAGATCTGGAGATGCTTCTGGAGCAGACACAGGGAACCGGCGTGGACGTATACACACACGGCGAAATGCTTCCGGCGCATTACTACCCGGCGTTCAAGAAATATGAGAATTTTGCCGGCAACTACGGAAACGCATGGTGGAAGCAGAAGGAAGAGTTCGAGAGCTTCAATGGTCCGGTTCTTCTGACCACGAACTGCCTGGTTCCGCCGAAGGATTCTTACAAGGATCGTCTGTTCACAACCGGCAATGCCGGCTATCCGGGCTGTGTTCACATCGACTCGGATGAGAACGGACACAAGGATTTTTCCGCAATCATCGAGATGGCTAAGAAACTGCCTTCACCGACGGAGATCGAAACCGGAGAAATCGTAGGAGGCTTCGCGCATAATCAGGTATTTGCGCTTGCGGACAAGGTAGTGGACGCGGTAAAGAGCGGAGCGATCCAGAAGTTTATCGTGATGGCTGGCTGCGACGGCCGCGCGAAGACCAGAAGTTACTACACGGATTTCGCGAAGGCGCTGCCGAAGGATACGGTGATTCTGACAGCGGGCTGCGCGAAGTACAGATACAACAAGCTTGATCTTGGAGAAATCAACGGGATCCCGAGGGTACTGGATGCTGGACAGTGCAACGATTCGTACTCCCTGGTTCAGATTGCGCTCAAGCTGAAAGAGGTGTTCGGATACGACAATCTGAATCAGCTTCCGATTGTCTACAACATCGCATGGTATGAGCAGAAGGCGGTAATCGTACTGCTTGCTCTTCTTTACCTGGATGTAAAGCACATTCATCTGGGACCGACGCTCCCCGCGTTCCTTTCTCCGAATGTCGCAAACGTGCTGGTTAAGTATTTCGGCATTTCCGGAATCGGCACCGTTCAGCAGGATATTGACTCCATGCTTGGAGGCTCTGATCAGCTGATCCGTGCGGATATGATTGTCGGCGATATTGTGCAGGCATATCCTTCTCTGGTGCCGGTAATGCTCAGCTGCGGTCTTCACTGCATCGGCTGCGGTGTCTCTGAAATGGAGACACTTGAAGAGGCATGCATGACCCACGGACTGGATGTGTATGATATGCTGGATATTCTGAATGACGAGCTTGCGCACGAAAAGAATAACAAGTGATTTTCTGACGCAGAGATGAGAGACCGCCGCACCGGCTGTATTGCAGTTGGTGCGGCGGTCTTTTATTTACGCGAACAGTGAGCCGCAGCCGAATGCGAAGTATTCGTGTGCGGCGAGCGTCGCGATAGCGAGATAAAACTCGCGCAGCGTGTTTTATCTCGTTGGTGCGCCCGGCGGGCGCACGTT
>DGTF01000045.1:0-844 GCA_002394235.1 Eubacterium sp. UBA4343
GGACGAGAAGCGGGAGCAGGACTGGTTCCTGACGAAGTACCCGATTCATGACGCGTACCACAGACTGACGGTTGATATGAATGAGATCTACATGAAGCATTCCGCCTTCTGGCAGAAGGACTATGACCGTCTCGGGTTTCAGTGGATTGAGGCGGATGACACCAGTCAGAGCGTCTATGTGTACCGGAGAACGTCCGACACCGAGGGAATTCTCTGCTTCTTCAACTTCTCCGACAAGGAGCAGACCTATTATTACAGGCCCACAGGCGATGAGAATCTTCATCTGCTGATCGACTCGGACGATTGCATCTATAACGGCACGACGCCGGAAGATAAGCTGGAGAAGCTGATCCGTGTGAGAAAAAAGAACGGAGCCGTGCCGGTGACTCTCGCTCCGTATTCCGCAAGGCTCTATCAGGAGGTGATGCCGGCGCTGGATCCGGACGAGAAAAAAGCCGGACAAGCCGGCAGGGCATCGGTTCCGGCAGGCGGCAGATCGAAAGCGTCAGGTCAGGCAGAAGGCGGGACGAAGGCATCGGCTCCAGCAGAAGGCAGAGCGAAGGGCGTGAATTCGACAGATCGAGGCACATCGCGGAAGAGCGCAGGAAGGAAATCTCCGCGTACGCATACCGGTCACGGAGAGAGCCGCAAAGATAAGTAAGAAAAAGCAAAAATACGCAAAAAAGGACATCAACAGCAGAAATAAGAGCTACCTACTTCAAATTAAGCATTTTCAATCTGGGGTAACATGCTTATAATGTGACCATGTACAGAGAGGTACCGATTTGTCGGTATCTCTCTTTTTTTACGCGAACAGTAAGCCGCAGCCGAATGCGAAGTATTC
>DGTF01000045.1:940-24898 GCA_002394235.1 Eubacterium sp. UBA4343
AACTCGCACAGCGTGTTTTATCTCGCTGTATAAGTCCGGGCATGCAGGCTGCGAAGCGGCGGAGCAGCCCGGAGGACTTATATCATTCGTTCTGTATTCGATTTCGGGAGGAGAACATATGGATTACAGTATTACAGACACTTTATGGGTTTTTCTGGCGGCGATCCTCGTATTTTTCATGAATCTTGGATTCGCTTCCGTTGAGGCTGGCTTCGCCAGATCCAAGAACACGGTAAACATTCTGTCAAAGAACTTTATCGTCTTCGCGATTTCGTCTCTGGGCTTTATTCTTCTGGGATGGGGCCTGATGTTCGGGGGAACCGGCGGGTTTGTCGGAACCTCGCATCTCTGGGTTCTCGGAAACGCGGACCTTTCGTTTTATGACAATACGCTGACCAGCGCGGTTCCGTTCTGGGGCAAGTTCTTCTTCGAGCTTGTATTCTGCGGAACAGCGGCGACGATCGTATCCGGTGCCGTGGCGGAGCGAGTCAAATATGTGTCCTTCATAATTTTTTCCTTTATCCTGACACTGCTGATCTATCCGATCATCGGACACTGGATCTGGGGCGGTGGCTGGCTTGCGCAGATCGGCTTCAAGGATTTCGCCGGTGACACCGTGGTGCATTCTCTCGGAGGATGGTCAGCGCTGAGCGGAGCTCTGATCCTCGGACCCCGTATCGGAAAATATGACAAAAATGGCAAACCGAGGGCAATCCCGGGACACAACATGTCTCTGGCGGTTATCGGACTTTTCGTTCTCTGGCTTGGATGGTTCGGTTTCAACCCGGGCTCTACCATGACCTTCCAGAATCCCTCAGATGTCATGCACATCCTTATGACCACAAACTCATCCGCCATCATGGCGGTTCTGACATCCACGATCACAGCATGGATCGTAATCGGCAAGCCGGACCTCGGCATGACGGTTAACGGATGCCTGGCCGGACTTGTAGGAATTACCGCAAGCTGCGCATATGTAACGGTTGGAGCTTCCATGATTATCGGCGCGATCGCCGGTGTCATCGTGGTATTCGCGGTCGGATTTTTCGATAAGCTTCATATCGATGATCCGGTCGGTGCGTGCGCGGTTCATCTGTGCAACGGCGTCCTCGGAACGGTGGCGGTCGGCCTGTTCTCGTGCAGGGGAGTCACAACTCTTTCCACAGAAAACGGACTGTTCTACGGCGGCGGATTCCATCTGCTCGGGGTAGAGCTCCTCGGCATTGTCGCAGTCGGAGCCTTCAGCTTTTTTGCATCGTTTGCGGTGTGGCAGATTCTGAAGCATACCATTGGAATTCGTGTCACGAAGGAGGAAGAGCTTCAGGGTCTGGATATCGGCGAGCATGGAAATGTTGCTTATCCGGATTTCGCTCCGGCGACAGCTACTGCTTTCAACACGGAGATTGATGATGACGATGAGAGAATATCCGGAGGCGGAAAGATTGCGGCTACTATCGGCGGAAGCACACCGGCGGATCTGAAGAAGGCGGCAGGCGCGGAGGCAAGTGTTCAGGAGGCTGTTCCGGTCACAAGAGTGGAGAGAGCCGGCGCGAAGATCACAAAGGTGTCCATTGTGGCCAACCAGACACGGTTCGCGGAGCTGGAGGATGCACTGGAAAATATTGGCATCACCGGAATGACGGTTACCAACGTCTTTGGTCACGGCATGCAGAAGGGACATTCGACCTACTTCCGCGGCGTACCGGTGGAGACGAGACTTCTCCCGAAGATCAAGCTGGATGTGGTCATCTGCAAAGTATCCTCTGAGGAGCTGATTGATACCGTTCAGAAGGTATTGTATACCGGCAGATACGGAGACGGAAAGATTTTCCTGTACGATGTCGAGGATGTCGTAAAGATTCGTACCGGTGAGCATGGATATGACGCTCTTCAGGATGATCCGGGAGCGCAGGACGACTGACAAAGAGCAAGAAAGAGATTATAAATGGAAAAGATCCTGTATCAGCGGATGATGGATTTTTCATCCGAAGATACGGGATCTTTTGCGTGCGTTCTTTATTCTGTGTGATTAATTCTATGTCTTTTGTTGCGTCCTTTGTTCTGCGTGATAAATTCTATGTCGTTTGTTGTGCCCTTTATTCTGTGCCCTTCATTCGGCATCCCTTGTCTCACCGCCGGCCTTGTCTTCTCCATTTTCCGCCAGCTGGGCGTAGTAAAAGTAGCGGTCCATGTAGATCTTGTGGGAAATCGTGATGACTGTATTGCGAAGCAGGATGTGTCCCTCGGAGTCCTCGGTCGATGCCGGCGGAATTCTGTCCTCCGCTCCGGTCATGTGGTGCAGAGCCTCCTCCATCTTTCTGCGGAACTGCTCGTAGGAGTATTCCGTGTCATAATCCTTCTCCTGAATCGCAAGAAGAAAACGGATTTCCTCCAGCGAGAGAACGCATTTGGTAACCGCGATGAAGAACAGAAGGGCAATCTGCTCGCGGTAATACATCTTGTGAATCGGATTCGGTATCAGTTTATGCTTTACATAGTTGCTGACCATGGATACGGTCAGCGGATCATCGCGGATTGGATCCAGATAATCATTGATATATGCGACCACCTGCTTCAGATAGAGTCCGACGTTCGGAATTTGCGTATAAGCAGGCATCTGAAAATTGTTCAGACTTTCTGCAATCTGTTCTTCGCGTGTGGTTGGCATCTGTATCATCTCCCGAAAATGAGTAAACATGCGACTGGGCTTATTATGCATGCAGCTTTCTGTGCATGCTTCGCATGCCCAAAACTGCCTGTTTGACGACGGCTTTAATGGAATACTGTATAAGTCCCCGCGGCACGAGAGCTGCTTCGCAGCTTACGTGCCGCTAACAGGCATTCGCACTTCCGTGCCGCTTGCGCGTCACTTCGTGCTCATACCTGTTGTCGTCGCAATGTTCTTGCCCACCGGTGAGCAAGCTCCCCGTGGGCCAAGAACATTGCGACTGGACTTCGTATAAAGCCAGCTGCTCCGTTGCTTCGCAACTCTCGCAGCTGCCACATGTATGAGCATGCAGTTTTCTGTGCATGCTTGACGACGGCTTTAATGGAATACTGTATAAGTCCCCGCGGCACGAGAGCTGCTTCGCAGCTTACGTGCCGCTAACAGGCATTCGCACTTCCGTGCCGCTTGCGCGTCACTTCGTGCTCATACCTGTTGTCGTCGCTAATGTTCTTGCCCATTGGTGAGCAAGCTCCCCGTGGGCCAAGAACATTGCGACTGGACTTATACAGTATATTTTATTCTATTGTGTGAGTCAAGTGAACCGTGTGTGCGGTTTTTGAAAAGCTTGACAACGGGTATTTGAGAAACTATGATAGGGACAGAACTGGTATTGAGTCAACAGGATACTTTTGCACGGGAGGGTGGTGCGAGGGTCTCGTTTGGCGGCCGCGGGGCGGCTGCAGGGAGTGATTTATGCAGGAGAAGATTATTGTAATGGCGGATTCTTGCTGTGATGTCGGCAGGGATTTGCAGGAGAAGTACAACATCCGGGTTCTGCCTGTTCATGTGATTTATCCGGAGAGGGAGTACGAGGATGGTGTGGACATTGATCCGAAGACCATTTATGAGCGGTTTCCGGATGAAATCCCGACGACTTCTATGCCGTCTCCGGGGGAGATCCTGGATTTCCTGGAGAAGCTGAGAGAGGAAGGATATACACACTGCATTTCGGTGAATATCTCCGATCATCTGAGCGGGACGGTCAACAATGTGCAGGCGGTCGCCGGTGAGGTGGAGGGATTGACAACCTATGTGTACAATACAAAGGATATCTCTTTTGGAAGCGGCGTATATGCGGTGTATGCGGCAAAGCTGGTGAAGGAAGGAGTTCCGTTTGACGAAATCTGCAGAAGGATGGAGGAGAAACGTGAGGACTCTCATCTGATGTTCTATATGGACACTCTTGATTACCTGAAAAAGGGCGGACGCATCGGGAATGTCGCCTTTATGATCGCCAATGTGCTTCATATGAAGCCGATTATCGCCTGCGACCCGGACGGAGTGTATTATACCGTGGCGAAAATCCGTGGCGCCAGAAAAGGGAAGCAGAGAGTTATTGATGAAATCGCGAAGAGAGTGGGGGACAGGAAGTGCTGGCTGGCAGTCCTTCACGGAGATGACGAAGAGGAGGGAAAAAGGACGGTTGAGATGATCAGAGAGCGGATCCCTCAGGGGGAGCTGATCTACTTTAACCAGATTAACGCCTCCCTTGCCGTGAACACCGGCCCCGGACTGATCGGAGTTCTTGCCTTTGTGGAGCCATAAGCCCGGCCTGAAAGCCCCGCTGTTGCAGTTCAGCGGGAAAAATCGTATAAAAGTGCACTAAAATATCCGTGAATTTCAGTAAATTTGTTTCCAGGCAGTGGCTTGACCGTGTGAATTAAACTGCTTATAATATAAGAATAATGTAGCATTAAAGGATAACCGTCAGTCGTCGTGGGGCTGGCGGTCTTTTTTTACAAGGATTCGGAAGCATGTGTGAGGAGAAGCTTTTTGACAATCCGAAAGAGGCGAGAGATGCGCTGTATTATTCGATCTATCCGGATCAGAACGGAAAGATCTGGATAAAGTTCTTCGGTATCTTTCGCTATGACTGGAATTTTCCATCCAAACCATGGAAGCTGCAGGAGTATTTCGGCGCGGATTTTGCGTACGAGGATTTCCTGAACATGACTCCCTCGGAGCTGCATGAGAACCTGTCTGAGATCAGGGATACGGTGGGGAACTTCTCGGATGAAGAAGTGCTGTACAGCATGAATCATTTTTTTACAACATATTGCATGCCTCCGGACGCGGGCAGGGTAACGAAAATGCCACTGGATCATCTCACGGATCGCACGCCCTGCGGTCTGTATGTGACTTGAGCAGGGATATTGTTCGGCGGAAAATTGTCGGACCGCGCAAGATGGTTTGCGGAAGACAATATTATCATATAGGTTTATTTCAATTTCTATGATTGGGAAAGGAAGGACAGATGACCGATTCGTTATATGATTTCGATATGGATGAGAAGATAGTATATGGAAGAAATCTTCCGGAAGCCTATCACAAGGCACTGCTGGCACTGGATGAGAGCGGGCGTGTGAATGACTGCCCGGACTGGAACTGCCGCCAGAAGGAGCTTTCCATGACCATGTGTGTGGCGGAACCGCTCAGCGAGCCGATGATTTCAAAGTGCTTTATCGGCGGACCGAAGGAGCTGGAGCAGTACCGTCAGGAGATGCTGTACGGCATCCTGGATTTTGAGGTGGAAAAGGGAAACTGGGTGTATACCTACCATCAGAGATACGCGGATCAGATTCCCTTTATCGTGAGTGAGCTGAAGAGAAATCCCGGCAGCCGCCGCGCGGTTATGACGGTGCGGGACAAGCAGGCCGATATGGGAAGTGATGATCCGGCATGCCTGCAGCACATCCAGTATTTTATCCGGGAGGGCAGGCTGTGCTGCAAGGTTCTGTTCCGGTCCAATGATGCCTGCAAGGCTGCTTACATGAACGCGTTTGCGCTGATCATGCTGCAGAAGATGATCGCGGACGAGCTGGGCGTCGGCGTGGGAAGCTACACACACCGCGCGAACAGCTTCCATTGCTATGACAGGGACTTTGAACTTCTGGAAGGATATGTAAAGCGCATTCGGAAATCTATCGAGGAAGATGACCCGGATGAGGTGACCTTCGATTACGAGGATGGCTGGGACGAGATGATGGAGGAGGCAAAACCCGCCATCGCGGCACAGGTTGAAGAACTGAAGCACAACTGAAGCGCAAGGGGAAAAAGAAGCGGCAACGGAAGAAGAATGGAAGCTTTACAATGAGCAGAGACACTGGATGCGGTATCCGGTGTCTTTATTTTTTTATAGCCGGCTTCTCATCGCAGATCCATAATTCTGTGAAAAGAGGGAGTCCGCTTCTCAAAGGTTGTGAGCTCCCGGAAGCCGCATTCGTATGCAATATCCTGTCCGGCTCTGAGAAACGCCCCGACATCTTCGGGCCGGTGGGCGTCGGAGCCGAGCGTGAGAATCCGGCCTCCGCAGTCGTGGTACAGCTTCAGAAGTCTGGGGGTCGGCATGGTAGTCTGCATGGACTGGCGGAAGCCGGACAGATTCAGCTCGATCCCCCGGTCTCTGCAGATGATGACGCGGTAGAGATTCTCGATCTTCTCGAGAAACTGTTCGATATTCACGGCGAAGCCTGCCTCAGCCATATAACGAAGCGGATAGGTGATGTGACCGATGACATCATAATCATATTCGGAGGCATATGTCGTGAGAAGATCCAGATACTGATCATAGACCTGAACCGGGTCATGCCTGTGGAAATTGTAATAGTAGACATCCAGATCATTGTCCATCTGGTGCACTGATCCGATAACGAAATCAAGCTCCGGGTGATCGGAGAGGAACCTGCGGCCTTCCCGGGGATTTGACATCGGCTGTCCCAGCTCGGCACCGATGACGACCTTCAGCTTTCCGGCATAGCGGTCCTTCGCGTCCAGAAGGTCCGGATACAGATGGCTGCAGTCCAGGATATAGCTGTACTTTTGCAGATGGAAGATGTCCATATGATCGGTAATGGCAAGCTCCGATATGCCACGGTTGATTGCCGCCCGGCACATGGCGTCGATCGTCGCATGGGGAGCGCCGTCAAAGGAAAAACAGGTGTGGGTGTGGTAGTCCGTGAAATACATGATTCAGATTCCCCTTTCTGTGCAGCGGAAGGCCGCCCGGCGCATGACGAAAGTCATGCGTGTGCAGCGGCTGTTCATCAATGCGGACCATTTGCAATGTATGTATTCATGATGCATGTATTCATGATGCATGTATTCGTGATGCATGTATTCGTGATGCGTGTATTCGTGATGCGCGTATTCGTGATGCGTGTATTCGTGATGCGTGTATTCGTGCTGTATGTGTTTGTGATGCATAAGATTGTGATATCTGTATTTATAGCAGTTGTATTCCGTTCGCACAACAGTATAGCATGGATATTCGGCGGTTTGAGAGAAAATCCGAAAAAACAACTACTTGAAGTCAGATTCTGACGAGTTATTTTCGAAGGGATCTCCTATTATGTATAAGATATTTATCGCACAAACACTTATCGCAGCACAAAGGGGAGAAACAGTCATGAAGTACATGAAACAGTTTGCGATCATTCTGGCAGTATCCTGCATCGGAGAACTCCTGAATCATTTTCTGCCGCTTCCGTTTCCGGCAAGTATCTACGGCCTGGTGATCATGCTTATTCTGTTGATGACACACATCGTCAAGCTTCCGGATGTAGACGAAACAGCGACCTTCCTGGTGGACGTCATGCCGATGATGTTCATTCCGGCGGGCGTAGGCCTGATCACGGCATGGCCGGATTTGCAGCCGATCATCATTCCGATTCTCGTGATCACGATTGTGAGTACATTCCTCGTCATGGGAGTGACCGGAAAGGTAACCGATGCTCTGGTGAAGGGAACAGAGACCGGCGAAGAGAAAGAGCTTGCTGATGAGATCAGTGAGGATCTTGGGAGGATCGAATCCCTGCAGGAGGATGTCACGAGAAAAGAAGCTGCAAGGGTACTGGTGGAGGAAGAAGAATCCGAAAAGCCGTCCAGACTTGGTGAGGAACTGAGCCGGAGAGCTTCAAAGGACCAATTTGAGAAAAAGCACAAAACTGAGAACAGGTAAGAAGGAGAAAAGATCATGAATAACGTAATGCTGTGTTCTGCTACTATCGGTTTTGTCATCAGCCTGGTCACCTACGGATTCGGCGTCTGGCTCCATGACAAGACGAAGCTCGATATCATGAATCCGCTGCTGATCTCGATCGCTCTGACGATCGTGATTCTGCTTGTCTGCAAGGTAGATTACAAAAGCTACAACGACAGCGCAAAATATCTGAGCTACCTGCTCACACCTGCGACCGTCTGCCTGGCAATTCCGCTGTACAAGCAGATGGCTCTGTTAAAAAAGAACTTCCGGGCGATCCTGATCGGTGTCCTCGCAGGCTGCCTCACCTCCATGGGATCGGTATTGATCATGAGCAAGCTGTTTCGGCTCTCACATGCGGACTATGTCACCCTTCTCCCGAAGTCCATCACCACAGCGATTGGAATGGGAGTATCTGAGGAACTGGGCGGCGTCGTAACAATTTCTGTTGCGGTCATTATTGTCACCGGAATTATCGGAAATGTAATTGCAGTCGGAATGAGTAAACTCCTCTGCATCAAGAGCCCGATCGCAAGAGGGCTGATGTGCGGAACCTCTGCGCATGCCATCGGCACCGCAAAAGCCATGCAGATGGGAGAGATCGAAGGAGCCATGAGTTCCCTCGCCATCGTTGTATCCGGACTGATGACTGTTATCCTTGCAAGCTTCTTTGCAATGCTGGGATGACCAGGCGGGAACATATAATCGCACATCATCAGGATCATCAGGCATACTTGTTGCTCCGCTTCGGAATGCTTTTAATTAAATCAGAAAAGTAAATCAGAAAATACAGATATCAGAAAAGACCTCACAGAACGCACCCTGGGTAGCATATCACCCATAAAGAGACGCATCTGTGAGGCTTTTTACACATCTGATTATTCGGAGTATTTGTCAGAAGGCGGCAGATTGGCGATGATATCCTGAACGGTTCCGATCGGTATATGAAGCTGGTCGGCAATCATCTGCGGAGAGTAATGAAACGTATCATACAAGATTTCAATCTTGCCTTCGATGCGACCTTCTTCCAAGCCTTGAAGTCTGCCTTTATTCTCAATAACATCGAGTACTTCACACATTTCGACTCCTTTCTCCGGAAACTCATCTGCGGATTCTTCAAAGCGATGGTCGCCGGTCAACACGGACAGAAGTTTCTCTGAGATATCTTTTTCTGCCATCTGTTACTCCTATATGTACTTTATGATCCATGAGATCCTTTTCTGCTATATATTTATGATAACGTTTGGCGGGAAAAAGTATATGCCTGATTGTTTGTGCATTATGTGCAAACTTCAAGATTGAAATTTATGAATATCGGATGAACTATGGATCCCTCTGCGTGATACGTGGAAATCATCTCTCCGTCCATCATCCGCGGCCAGCACCAGCAGCAGGAAGGGATTCGCCTGAATCTCGATCAGGTGATGCTCGATGACACAGGCAGCGATGATCAGAAACAGCAGGAAAAGTTTCAGGTGATCGCCGGTCTTTCTCTCGCGGTTGGCGGTAATCACCAGAATCATCAGCATGGCGGTCAGAACAACGAGCCCGAGTCGGAGCAGAATATTCACGTAGGAACTGTCCAGGAAGAAATACTCGGTGGTACGCTTGACAGCTCCGCCTGCGCCGTGCATCTCGACATTCTGCGCCCACAGCCGCACATTGTAACGATCAAAGCCTATGTGTCCGTAATAGAGACGTTTATTCAGAACCCGGTTCACAAATCGCAGGAATCGGGACGATTCCGAGTAGAAGCGGGACATCAGGATCATCATTGCCGCGAAAATCGGAGCGGACAGGACGATCAGCCAGTCGATCCACTCTCGGAAGCAGGAAAAGACAGCGGTTCCGGTCCGGCGTTCCGCGGACCTCAGCGCTTCCCGCGTGGTTCGGGACCCACAAGCGTCGTGATCCGCGGATTTTACGGACGAAGTCATGTGTGCGCGGAGCTTCATGATTCCAAGGCGTAAAACAAGAAGGGCAAAAAGCAATGTCGTGGTGCGCGCGTCGCAGCAAACCCATGTGAAAATCCCCAGAACAGCGATTGCCGCAATCTCTCCCCAGCGGATCCTCCGAAGCCGGAGCCATACATAGCTCAGAGTCATGAAGAACAGGTGCGCGCAGAAATCGGTCGGATAGAGAAAGCCGAAAGCCATCCGTGCCCTGTAATTGTGTGACTCCTGGTAGTAGGTCAGATTTTCGATCCTGCCGGAAAGCGCCAGGATCACTGTTACAAGCGTGACCGCGAGGGAGACGGCCAGATGCACCGTCAGAATCTTCCGGAATTCCATGCCGTGCGCGAGAAAAATCAGCACTGCAAGCTCATAGATAAACGCGTAGGAATAAGAATGCCACGACAGCAGAAGGCTTCCGCACAGAAAGACAGCCAGAACTCTCTCCCGCGTCGTCCAGACATCGTCCGAAGCCGCCTTCCACATCACCATCACGAGCGCGGCCAGTTGGAGGATGTTCTCCAACCGGGTGTTCCACCAGTTTACCGGGATCATAGTTGCGGTGAGCATAGATTTTAAGACGATAAAGGCAAGGTACACATAAAAAGCAGTTTCGAAATATTTTTTCACGAAATGTCGAAGAGCGTTTGAGGCTTTCCGGAAGCTTCCGGAAGAAGAAAGATATTCCATGTGATTATACAAATGATTACTTTCCTTTCAGAAAATGTATGGATAAATTTCACAGGTGCCCGCGGACGGGCAAAACTATGCTTATTGTACCATCTTTCGCGGGTTCGTAAAAGAGCAGCGCAGAGGCACAGGCGGAATTCCGAATCAATTTTCAATCAGGAATCAGAATTCCAATTCAGAATCCATGGAATATAGTAGCTTCCAGCAGAGAATTTGTGCTACAATGTACAGATACATGTGTGCTCGTGCGGACTTTCCGTTCTGTGCATCAAAGGCAGGGAAAGGAAGAAGAAAATGACGGTTTCAAAAGACCACAGCCTGAAAATCTGTTTTGCCGCGTCCTCGGGTGGCCATTTCGAGCAGCTCATGCGCCTGAAGCCGCTGATGGACAAGTACGACAGCTTCCTGATGACTGAGCAGACAGACTATCTGCCCGATGCCGGCGGAGAGAAGATCTACTACCTGTGGCAGGTGAACCGCAAGGAGATAAGCTTTCCGGTCCGGATGCTTGTGAATGTCTTTAAGTCTCTCAGAATCTATCAGAAGGAAAAACCGGACGTCGTGATCTGTACCGGAGTTTTTGCGATGATTCCCATGTGCCTGATCGCGAAATTACATGGGAAGAAACTGATCTATATCGAGTCCTATGCCAAGGTCAGCTCCGGGACGGAAACGGGTCGCTTCCTATATAAATATGCGGACCGCTTCTACATTCAGTGGAAAGCACTTCGAAAGGTATATCCCAACGGCAGATATGTCGGCGGAATTTACTGAGGAGCAGAAGGAGTTCAGATGATATTTGTAACCCTCGGATCACAGAAGTTTCAGTTCGACCGGCTTCTGGAGAAAATCGACAATCTGATCGTCTCCGGCTCGATCACCGAAGAGGTCTTCGCCCAGATCGGATACAGCGATTATCTGCCGAAGCATTACGCTTACCAGAAGTTCATGGACGAAACGGAATTCAAGGAAAAAATGAAAGAGGCGGACTTCGTCATAACCCATGGCGGCACCGGAGCCATCATCAACGCGGTCAAAGCACACAAGATCGTCATCGCCGTACCCAGAAAAGCTGAATATGGAGAGCACGTCGACGACCATCAGAGGGAAATTATACGCGAATTCGGAGAGCAGAATTACATTCAGCCGTGTATGGAAGTCGACGACCTCGGTGATGCACTCCTGCAGGCGAGACAGAAAAACTTTTCGGAGTACCACTCTAATACCGCACGCTTCATCGGCGATATCGATGAATACCTTCAGTCTGAAATCATTAACAAAAATGACAGCAGAAGTAGTAGATTGTAAAAAAAGATAAAGAAAATGACATAATTTCAGAGACGGGGAATTCTGTATATTATTCACAGGAAAACAGGCAAAAGTCAGCAAATATCGAATTTCAGGACTCCCGAAGGCGTGAAAAAAGAAACGAAAACGGCCGAAAACCACGAGCAATGGCATCAGAATGTCACAGATTTTGAATGTTTTGTTAAAAAAATACAAAACAAGAATTAAAAATTTGGTAATACTTTCAAAGATATTTATGATAGAATACTAAAGTAAAGAGCATACTTCATGCTACATTATATTATTTTAACTTAGGTTAGGAGGAATAACAAATGGCAAGAAACAAATTCTTAAAGCGTATGGCTGTTACGGCTCTTGCTGCATCCATGACATTTGGTGCCGTACCGGCTATGGCAACTCCAGCGCTGGCTGCTTCAACAGTTTCTGTTGCAAGCGCAGTTGATCATCTCCAAGTTGGTGCCGCCGTTCAGTCTGCACTTGATAACATGACAGGCGTTACTTCTGCGACTACTGCAGATGCTATTAAGACAGCAGTTGCGGCAGCATTCCCTGGCTACAATGTACAGGCTAGCATTACGAGTGCAACTGCTTCCGGCTATTATGATGATGGTCAGCACAATCCGGATCAGAACAACGGCGATTATCATAATTATGGGAAAATTACTGGAACAGTAACGCTGAGCAGCCCAAACAATAGTGCTACTCCGGATTCCCAGAAGACTACGACTTATAACTTCGTGTTGGATGAGAACGCTTATACTGCTGACGAGAAAATCGCACTTGCAGAGCATTTCATTCAGAAATATTTTGATGAAGTAAAGCCGTTTGCTGCAAGCGATGAAAAAATCAGTAATGAAAATGGTGTAATTGAAGGCGATGAAATCAAGGATGTGACAATGGTTTCCATGGCTCAGGCTGCACTTACTCATTATAATATTGCAGAATATGCAAATGGTTCGATTAAAGTCGTTGGCGCTGCAAATACTTCCGCGCCGGTTAACGATGACAAGAACAATACCATGACATTTACTTCAGATATCACGGTTTCTGCTGATGGAAAGAGCCATACCAATAAGTATACAGCTACCAGAGATCGCGCTCTTCATTATCTGACTACAAGATTTGCAGCTGCCGTGAAGAATTATCTTGAGGATCCTGGCACTACATTCGCAAATGATGTTGATGCCGAGAAACTTGCCGGCGTCATCAATAACCTCAGATTCTGGCTTGCCAATGGCAAGGGCGTTGGCTCAGCGGATTCTCAGAGAGGCAATGTACCTGAAGATGACATCTATGTAAATAACTTTAATGGAAATAGATTCGTTTATTGGCTTGATCAGGCTGGACTGCATAGCAATGATTATGCTCAGCTGAAGCACATCTCTATCTCTGCTGGTGATATCAAGATCGGCGAAGCAAACAAGAAGCTTGCAAAGCACGGCGTTTCCGGACATGTATCGGTAAACTTCCAGCTTAAGGAAGACGGATACAATGATGATCAGGTATTCACTGCTGATCTGACTCTGAAGCAGACCGCTGATGAGAAGCTCACAGAAATGACCGATGAGATGACCAGACTGTTCAATGCAGGCGAGACCAATACGCTGGTTGATACGATTAAGAACAGTGTGACGGATTATGCGTCCGCTCCGTTCTATGACACTAAGAATACTACGGATAAAGCAGACGATGAGCTTGGCGGCGTTACAGCAGATCAGTTTGCAAAGAAACTCTTCGACAAGGCAGGTCAGAAGCAGGTTAATGATGCATATAATCATTCACCCCTTTCAGACGATAATGTCGAGTATGATTGGGATGGCGCACATAAAGCTACCTACAGTGATTATGTAGAGCCGACCACGAAAGCAGACGGAAGTATCAAGGTAAATGCAACTGTACGGGTAGACAATCCTTGGTATGCTACTTATGACGGCACAATGACACCGGATGAGCAGTATGTAACAAAAAATGTTTCATTTACTGTTACTATTCCGAAGCTTAACACCGTCGCTGCAACGGATATTGAGCTTGCAAACGCACGTACCCTTTACATTGTAAGAGGAGAAGATGGAAATCTCACAACGACAGCCAAAACAAGCTTGAAACTTGCTGAGTCTACCCATCAGATGTTCTATACAAAGCCGGCTACAGCAAATGATATTGTCTGGACCTCTAGCGATCCTTCTGTTGCAACGGTCGATGAGAAGGGAACAGTTACTGCTGTCAAGGGTGGTAAAGCTGTAATCACCGCTACAAGTGCAACCAATCCGAAGATCACTGATTCCATCACAATCAACGTGAAGGAGACATATAACGGATTCGTTGATGTAGTTGACCCGAACGCATATTATTTCACTCCTGTTTACTGGGCAAAGGAGGCTGGAGTCACCGCAGGTACAACGGCTAGCACATTCAGCCCGTCCAGTACGGTTAGCAGAGCTGATATGATTACCTGGCTGTACAGATATGCAGGTTCACCAGAAGTCAGCACATCTACCAAATTCAAAGATGTAAAGGATAGCGATTACTATGCTAAGGCAGTTGCATGGGCAACATCAAAGGGCATCACATTTGGTACAAGTGAGACTACATTCAGCCCGAAGAAAGCTGTTACCAGAGCAGAGATGATCAGCTTCCTGTACAGATATTCTCAGGCTGTCGGAAAGACAGATGATGAGAGTGGAAAGTCTGACTTCAATGATGTACTGAGCAGCAAGTACTATGCATCAGCAGTAGCATGGGGCGCTGAAAATGGTGTTGTTGCCGGCTATGCAGATGGAACATTCAGACCGGACAAGACCTGCACAAGAGCAGAAGGTGTAAGCTTCATCTACAGAGCAGTTCATCACACAAAGGGTCTTAAAGACGATAATCTTCTTCTTCAGGTTACGGAGAAGTAATCTTGTGGATCAGAGATTTAGCTAAATACTAATAGTATGAAGCTTCGTTGATGGGTGCCAGATCATTCTATAAGGGATGATCTGGCATCCGTTTTATATGCGCCGTTTGGTGCAGACAGAAACGCGGACAAGCAATGAATATTACTTGTCCGCGTCTTTTAGATTATGCCATAACTACAAGGAAAATATCCCAAGTTCAAATTATTAGAAATTGAAATATCTCTCAATAAATGCTGCAGCCTGACCTCTTGTTACTTTATCATTCGATGCGAAAACCTTTGATGTCTTTCCTGCTGTGATGCCGTTATAATAAGCCCAAAGGACTGCCTGTGTATAGTATGCACCGGATTTAACATCATCAAACTGATGAATTGCATAATCATCACCAGTTGTAACTTTAACGCCATCATATCTGGCAAGGAATGTTACAGCATCAGCACGCGTGATCGTCTTAGTCGGGCTGAACGTGGAATCAGATGTACCGCTTGCAATCTTATTATCAACAGCCCAGGCAATTGCTTCTGCATAATAATCTTTTGAAGAAACATCGGCGAATTTCTCAGAAGCATCTTCAGCATTTACAGTTCCTGTGACTTTATTAGCAGCTTTTGCTGCGCGGTAAAGAAGAGTGATGAAATCTCCACGCGTTACATTTCTTTCAGGAGAATACGTGGAAGCAGTAGTTCCTTTTACAACCTCTTTTGCGGTCAGCTTGTAAACCGGCTCGAAATAGAATTTCGATGCGTCGGTAACATCCTTGAACAGTTTACTCAGACTGACATTTACAGAATCTGTTGCCAGCTTATTATCACGAGCATCATAAAGAGTAGCCGTCAGAGTTCCCTCGATGTCCTTCCAGTCTTCTGTGTCAGCTCCATCATCATAACCATTTACAATCTGAATCTTTTGTCCGGCTGTGATCGTAAAGATACCACTGCTTGCTCCATCTGCAGTGCGGGTAATATTGGCAGTAGCAGTACTTCCATCTGAAGAAATGATATTTACGGTAGCCTTGTCAAGTTTTGTATCACCCTTCCAGCTGAGCTTTACATATCCGCAGTTTGCTCCATCCGGTGAAAACTCTGGGGTAATAGATGCAGCGCCTCTGCGTCACCATGTACGATGGTCAGTGTCTCGATACTTGTCACATCATTAGCAGTAGACTTATCAGCGTCAGCATGATAGGTTACAGAAACCTTTACCGATCCATTTGCAGCATGTGTTGCGCTCTTGTTGGAGGAATCCTTTGCAATCGTAACATCTGAGATTGTTACGCCGGTGATTCCGGCATCGTCCAGCTTCTTCTGTAAGGTACCTTTCAGTTTAGAGCTGATCGCTGTGATCGCCTTTGCATCCTTAGAATATGCATAGGTATCTTCAACCTGATCATTTGTTATTCCTCCTAACCTAGGTTAAAATAGTATAATGTAGCATTAAGTATGCTATTTACTTGATGAGAGTACGGATTTTTCAACAATAGGAAAGACTTTTAATAAGTATAACGGGGATCTGACGCAGCTTTGACACAGATTTTGTATCGGATGCCGGCCATGTGCCTGGCGTTTCTAAACGCAACGGAAGGGGACAAACCGAAAAGCAGGCATGATAAGACTGGGCCTGATCAGACATTGGCGACGATGACAACGGCATTTTTGTTATAAGATGTACAGGTGTATTGGCGAGGAATCTTGGCGTAGAAAGAGAATATGGAAAGAAAAGGGAAGGATTTCGACAGGTATGATGAAGGTCTTGATGATGGGAAACCGCGGGGATGTAAAGGGCGGTATTACGAGTGTGATTCAGCAGATTCTGGAGAATGACTGGACAAGGGAGGGGATTCAGCTTCGTTTTATTCCGACGTACACGGATCGGAATCCGGCAGCGAAGGCGGCGCTATTTGCGGAAGCGTGCTTCAGATTGACCGAGGTTATGCTGAGAGAGCGTCCGGATCTGGTCTATGTTCATATGTCTTATAAAGGCAGCTTTGTCCGGGCGCGGACACTGCAGAAGATAGCTCTTCGTTTTCACGTTCCCTTTGTGATGCACCTTCATGGTTCGGAGTTTGAAGACTGGTATCGTTCTCTGGGTCCGGATAAGCAGGAGCAGGTCCGGGAGTTCCTGGGAAATTGCGCCCATGTCATTGTGCTTGGGGAACATTACCGGAAGAGTATTCAGTCAATCTGTCCCGGTGTGTCCGTGGAAATCGTACACAATGCCGTGAAACTGCCGGAGGAGATCACAGCCTTAAATGACACGGAGAACCGGATTCTGTTTCTGGGTGTTCTGATCCGGAGAAAGGGTGCGGAGGATCTGCTTCGGGCATTTGCGATGGCAAAGCCCGCAAAGTGGAGACTTGTACTGGCCGGAAGCGGTCCGGAAGAAGAAAACCTGAAGAGACTGGCCGGGGAGCTGGGCATTTCAGATCAGACGGATTTTGCCGGATGGGTGGATGGACAAAGAAAAAAGGAGCTCCTGGAGTCTTCCCATATTCTTGCGCTCCCCTCTTATAACGAGGGTCTGCCGGTCGCGATTCTGGAAGCCATGAGCTTTGGACTTCCCGTGATCAGTACGACGGTCGGGGATATTCCGTCCTGTGTAAGAAACGGAGAGAATGGGATTCTGGTTGAACCGGGTGACATTGCCGCTCTGGCTGAGGCAATATCGGATCTGACGGGGCATGAAAAAATCTGGCGCCATTACAGCCGGAATGCCCGAAATACCATCGAGGCAGATTTTGATGAAGCACGATTTTATCAGCAGATTGCCTCTGTATGGAAGAAAAGCACCGGTCATTCTTCTTCTCTCTGTGAGTGAGTGCTCTTAACCTCACGGATGGAGGTAAAAAGCGATCTGTCAGACGTCTTACGGATAGAGGTAAGTAGCGATTTGTCGGCTGCCTTACGGATAGATGAAACAAGCGATTTGTCGGCGGCTTCACGCAGCGCGTTTACTGTGGCCCTGTCTATCCCGTCCCTTTGCGCCTGCGTAATCATGGAAATGACCTGGTCTGCCGATTCGAGGATCGAGAGACAGCGTTCCGGGTATCCGAGCATGCGGAAAAATTCAGGGAGCTTGTCGTCCCAGGTGATTGCGACGGAAGGAATCTCGAGCGAAGCTGCCACAATATGGCTGTGGAGCCTCATGGAAATCAGCGACTGAAACGAGGATATCTGGGCGGTCATCTCGCGGGGAGTGCCGGGAGAAGGAAGGAGATAATCCCTGCGGTTTTTTCCGGTATTGAAGCATTCTTCGGGGAGCTGCTTCAGGACGTCTCTGGCGAATTCTTCATCTGACGGATATCCGTTTGTGAAGAGCGTCCATGCAATTCCTTTCCGGGCAAGTTGAAGGATTAATCCCTCCCAGAAGCGAATCATTTTTCCTCTGGAAATGGTCGGCGCGTACATGATTCCGAGCCCTGTCCGGTTACTTTGCGGATCACGGTGAATTCCATAGGTGATATCCGCAAACAATCCAAAGTCAGCTCTTTCCGGGACTTTCCTTCCGACCAGACGGCTGATTGCGGATGCGTGATCTCGTACGGACAGATCAATTGTCCATCGGTTCTGCAGTGACTGCGCCAGCCGCTCACGGATGTGCCGGCTGCAAAAGGGCCCCCATCCGGCGGCGTTGATGATGACCGGAATCTCCATGGCTGCGAAATGATCGATGTAGGAACTGACAACGAGAGCCAGATCATCCATGAAGAGCTGACCTCCGGCGAATACAACACAGTCACAGGAAATGGACATGACCCGTTCTATATCGGCACGATGCATCTCATACAGGTATTGTTCGTGTGAATACATCTTGTCCCAGGGGGTATAATTCGAGGCGAATGTCCGCAGCTTGTTTTTGAAGATCCTTTTCTTTAATTCCGCTTCTTCGCCGCCGCTTGCGGTTTTCCATCCGGTTCGCCCGAAAAGGTCGCACACAGTCAGTTCCGAATCCGGAAAGGAGCGGCGAATCCTTGCAGCCACGCAGTCCGTGAGCAGGGCATCGCCTTTATTCTCTGAATAATACAGGCCGAGCAGTAATATCTTCATTTCTATTTGATCTCCTTCTTACGGGGTCGTCTCCGAGTTTCAGATTCCAGAATTCAACAGCGCCTAGGGCAATGATGTAAATTACGATCTAGCGGCCATGCTTTCCGGCACCACTTGTGGACAACGAGGATACGGTCTCCAGGATTTGCTGCATGGCTGCGGTGTTGTCTGTTTCCTCGTACATTCGCGTAGCTCCTGCGCTGTAGTCTTCGTAATTGGCGGTAAGGTCCCGAATCGCGGCTGCAATCTGATCAGGATCGTGAAAATTCACACATTTTCCCGCATGGTATCGGCCAACGGTTTCTTCAAGGCCGGGAATATCATTGCAGAGCATCGGCAATCCGAATGCCGCGTATTCATAGATCTTATTCGGCGCACAGTATCTTGTGTTGATGGAGTTTTCTTCATAACAGGCAACGCAGATATCTGCGTGTGAAGTGATTTCAAAATGATGCGGCGGATAAAAGTACCCCAGGTAAACGGTGTCCGGATAGATTTTCTGAAGGGATGCGCCGGCATCGCCGATATAATCCGTTCCCATCAGCGCAAGCGTCCAGTCACTTCCGCTTCTCTTTAGTCCTTCTGCAAGAGGTGAGAGGTCGCGTTCCTTTGATATCATGCCCTGGTACAGGAGAACATGGCGGTTTTCGAGCTTCTTTAATGCCTTTTCGACGTCAGGGGAGGTGGGCTCCAGATTTCTGGATCGGGATAGGGCATATGGTTTATTCCGAAGAACAACGGGCAGTGACCCGAGATTCCACCAGTCCTTCATGTATTGTGCCCTGTGAGGCTCACATGCCGTGAGGAAATCTACATCGCTGCTGATTCGTTTCATTGCATTCTGGTACCAGTCGTATTCAAAGAATTCCAGGCAATTGACGATTACAGGGTGATGATTCTTCAGAAAATGCCACTGCTTTATGGCACCCATCTCGGAACCGATCCACAGAACACTGTCGTCTGTCCAGTATTTCCGGAACCACTGGCGGAAGACGCGCCGGTAGTTCAGATAGTTCAGGCCTTTCTGAAGTACCTTGTTCTTTCTGGTGATGACTGGAAGCGTCTCATACGAAATATTTCTGCTCCGAAAAATCTCTGCCGTTTCCGGGCTGATCTCTCTGGAGAGTACGCTTACCTCGATTCCAAAATCCCGGAGCTGCTGCACCTGGGCTACACATGGCGGAAGCCGGTGGATCGGCGCCCAGACAAAATAGAGAACTCTTTTGATCATTCTAGTTACCTCATCAGCTGTTTTTCAGCAAATATCTTCCGTCACCGGTCGGAACGCATACTTCCCGTAATGCCATCTCCAGCGGCTTGCCGCGCAGAACAGACCTTATAACTTCTGCGGCGGTTTCCGAGGATCTTCCGGTTTCGGCCATGTGGAAATCGTCGAAAAATTTCTTTAACTCTTTCTGGTAACTGATGATCTGCAAATCATTCAGCTTTTCCAGAAGTTCTTCATTCGTCCTGCCGGAGGGAAACGGGGTCTGATCATACGTCAGCCACAGTCCCCTTCGCTGCATGTATTCGTCATAGTCCGGCGCATAGAGCAGGACAAGCCCACCCGTCCCGGCAAAATCAAAGACCATGCTGCTGTAATCTGACACCATCGCGTCACTTGCCAGCAGAACCTGATTAGGATCCGGTATATGCGTCAGATCCAGAATCCGGTCATTTGACAATGCAGGGATTTTACAGTTCTGAAGATTTGGATGAAGACGGACGGCTCCGGTCCATTTGTCTCCTGTTTTTTTCTCAAGCGCGCGAAGAAAAGCATCCATGTCAAACGAAAACGCGGAAAGATCGTTCATGTCCCGATAGGTGGGCGCATACAGGAGCAGACGGTGATCAGATTCAATCCCCAGCGCTCTCTTCGCCTCTTCTTTCCGTGTTAAATGGTCGGTACGTACCAGACAATCGTTGCGCGGAAGTCCGCACTCAAGGACCCTTCCCTGATAGCGGAACATGGTGCGATAAATCCGGGTAGTCATCTCTCCATTCGAGACCATAAGATCTGCAGCATCCGTATCACGCTTTGCCACGCGAATGTAGAATTCCGAAAGATCCTGCTGTGCAGCCGCTTCTACTTTTTTGAACCCGAGTCCTCCGTGCCAGGTCTGGATATAAATCTGATCCTTCTTTTTTCGGGGCATATAGTCCTTGCGGCAGTTGTCAATCCATACCTTTGCCGTGGCCATATACAGCATGGATCGGAAGGAATAGTACGGCACCTCTCTGACCCATTCCGGAAGATCAATGGTTCGGTTCCTCCCGCGGTCGACAAGCCAGACAATCTCGGCCTCCGGATCCCGCTGATGAAGGCTTTCACAGATTGCACCGGGATTATCTCCGATACCGTTCCCGCGGAAGCTGACAGCCACAACCCGGTTGTTCTTCACTGGAAGCAGAGAAAAAAGTGTTCCTGTGATTGGAAAGAGGGCGGTATGAAATTTATGCTCATATTTTCGTATTATTTTTTTGAAGTTCATATGTGACATGCCTGCGTGGGAACGACCTTTCTCTGATATGGAATCCGCTTCTTCATACAGCGCATTTATGGTATTCGACTCTTCGTACAGCGTATTTATGGATAGTGCTTCTTCGTACAGCGCATTTATGGAAAGCACTTCTTCATACAGCTCATTTATGGAATCCGCTCCTTCATTCAGCGTATGTTTCGATATACTTTCCTGCAAACGATCTTTTCAAATCGGAAGGTATCATCGCGGAAAGGATGAATACGCAGTATTCGGATACTTACTTCCCGGCAGTAAGCCGATACAGTCTGTACATGACAAGTGCCATGCGATGGCGCATCAGGAACACGATCACCCTTGTCTTTGCGGTAGATGACCGATTGTGGCTTCTTCGAAGGGCCTCCTGCAGATGAGCATCCGTCAGGACAGACCGGATTTCATGAACGGCATTCCTGCTGCTGCGATTTTCTCTGCACTCATTGACGATACATGCATACATGCTGTCGATGTAGAAATTGTCCATCCGAATTGACTGTTCCCTATCCGGATTTGAAAGCAGGGCCTGATATTCCCGCATCAGCCTGCGCGACCGCTCCGGCATGTCCGGAATATAATGCTGCGTGACGGATCCTCTGCGCTGTACATAACAATAACAGGAAACATCACACACGGCAACCGATTCCGCAGCCTGCATGCAGGAGGTGACAAAGAGGTATTCTTCGCGCAGAATTTCACGTTCAGACCGGAATTTCAGATCATGCGCCTTCAAAAAGGAGCTTCGGTACAGGTTGGTGCAGGACGAAAGAATTCGGGGAGTCCTGTAATCCAGCACATGCTTATAGTAAATCGAATCGAGCTTAAGCTCCTTCAATGCGGCTCCGGTATATCTGCCCGGCGGATACGGCAGAGTTCTGTCCTCCAGCAGTTCCCCTGTTTCCGAGACCTTGCAAAATCCGAAACGGATCAGGTCCGAACCATACTGACGGATCCAGCCAATCCACAGGGCAACAGATCCCGGCTTCAGATAATCATCGGAATCCAGAAAGGAAAAATATCGACCTCGCGCCCGGGCCATTCCGGCGTTCCTGGCGCTGGCTATGCCTCCGTTTTCCTTATGAATCACATGTACAGACGGGTACTGCAAAGAAAGCTCATCACATAGAGCTCCACTCTCGTCGGTACTTCCATCATCCACGAGAATCACTTCGATCTCGCCGGGGGTGAACGTGGCCCCTGTCATAGATTCTGTCGCGGATGAAACAGTGCCGTCCTTCATGACACTGTCGATACACCGGGTAAGATCTTTTTGTGTATTATAAACCGGAATAATTACAGATAAGAGAATATCCGTCATAGTGCCTCCCTTATTCATTGCCGCAGCAGAACAGAACCAGTATCACGGTGCATCACAAGCGGCAAAGCACCTGGATCAAACATTTTATGTTTGTATCAATCTTTTATATCTGGATCAATCCCTCCATCACGAAAGACTTCTTTCTGCCCGGTGGTAAATCCGCCGGATCCATGTCAATGCCTGCCGGCTGAGATGTTTAACAGCCAGGGATAGTATTCTGTCGTAGAGAATTGCTCCGATTAACGAAAGCGCAAAAACGATCCCGGCCATAACGACCGCCTTACCGACAACAGCGTTCTCAAATCCAAAATGATTGTAAAAGAAACGAACCAGTCCCGTCCGGTAGTATGTCTTAAACATCAGATTGCTCTGAAGCAGATAGATGGTCAGCGACAGACTGGACAGATAATTGAGGATTCCGTTGTGAAAATTCTCATTTCTTCGGACAAGATTGACCGATGCGATAGCGATCAGCACCAGAAACGGATTTGCATTACTTACCCAGTACAGCAGATTTGTGTCTCTGCCGGTCAGTAAACCAACCACATTGGATATTGCGGGAAGCAGGATAAATCCGGCAAGACCGATCAACAGGCATATCATATTCATCTTTCGATCGTCCATCCATGCCCGTTTATACTTCTTCAGATAGGAAAGCAGCAGGTAAATCGCAACCCACTGAATGATCTTAGAGGAGAAGAAGGCTCCTTTTACAATAAATTCGCAAACAAGATACAGCCATGTCATGACCGCAGTAAGCTGAAAATGCCTCCTCCTGTCCATGTTGGCGATAAGAACATTCAGCAGTGGCGCCAGCGGATAAAACAGCAGGTAAGCGGTGATATACCAGGTATTGGTGAAAAGATTTGGAAGAATGCTGTGCAGAATAAGCTTTCCGGGCACCTGACCATGACGGATGAGCAGAACCGCAAAAAGACAGAGCACAGAAATCACCCAGGTCTGAAGAAAAAGTCTTATCCACTTTTCCTTCTTCCATGTCCTGCTCTCCAGGAGAAACCATGCGGAAGAAATGAAGAATATGTCATTTCCCAGAGAACCCAGATGAAAGAACAGAGCGAGAGTGAATACGGAAACAGATTTTGATGGAGAGGAGATCGAAAACAGATAAGGCTGATTCCCGGCGAATTCGGTCGGCTGCGTCATACACTGTACAATATGAGAGAGGATAATTATTGCAATCGCGAAGAGCTTTAAACATTCTAGCCCGGATTGCCGGTTCTGGTATTTATTCATCATAACGTATGTTCAAACTCACGTATATTCGAAGTTGGTGTAAAGATCTTGTGTTAACAATAGGTTCTGTTGTTGAGCTTACCACAGAATATCCGGGTCTGTCATTAGAAATTATACAGAACGTAAATCAGGGCATGTAAATTAGACCTCTCAATTAGATAGTTTGCTTTATTGTTGATGATGTGAGGAGGACCAGTTATGATAGACGGACAACCATTGGGGTAAAAACGAGATAAAACACGCTGTGCGAGTTTTATCTCGCTATCGCGAC
>DGTF01000045.1:24949-27609 GCA_002394235.1 Eubacterium sp. UBA4343
GCTATCGCGACGCTCGCGTAAATAAGGAGGGCTCCACTTGGAATTGCTTCCAAGTGGAGCCCTGTTATATAAGTATCAATATATTTGACACCCAGGATCCTGTTTTTAATTACAGTCTGCTAAGGAATGTAACTCCCTGAGCTCTTGTGCAAGCATCGTTTGGTGCAAATGTTGTGGCAGTCTTACCAGCGGTAATACCGTTCTTTGCTGCCCACTGAACTGCATCATAGTAGTATGCATCTGAACTTACATCAGTAAAGTTGAAGGAACCCTCTCCGCTATAGTTCTGACCATCACGACCATCAGCATACTTATACAGGAACTGAACCATCTGTGCACGAGTAACTGTTCCGTTTGGCTTAAACGTTGTTGCAGTTGTTCCAGAGGTGATTCCATTCTTAACTGCCCAAGCTACTGCCTTTGCATAGTAAGCATCAGTATCTACATCTGTGAACTTCTTTGCATAAGAAGTGGATACCACCGGACTTCCAGCAGCTCTCCACAACCAGCTAACCATCTGCGCACGAGTTGCTGTACGATCTACTCCAAATGTATCATCTGTGAGACCAGCAGTGATACCGTTCGTTGCCGCCCAATAAATCGGCTGGAAATAATACTTATACGCATCCTGAACATCCTTGAACTTAAGAGTATTAGCAACCGTGATCTTTACCTTTGCAGTAACGGATGGATCGTTTGCGTTTGTTGCAGTTATCGTTGCAGTACCAACGCCCTGCGGGATAGCCTTGCTGCCATCCATTACGATAACAGACTCATCACTGGAGGTGTATGTAATCTTGTCATTTCCATCCCACGGACGAACCTCAAGGAAATTACTAAGATCAAGTGCATTACCCTCCGTTTTACTATTAGCAACTGTATTATTTACATACTCATAAGGGCTATATTTTGTGGTCAGTGAGTGATGGAAATAAACAAATGTAATTGCTTTCTTAACAAGCTTCGGCTGTGTAAGGGTAAATGTATAATCCTTTGTAACAAATGCATCAGACTCAGGGCTGATACCAAGCTTGAAGAGATCGTTCAATGTCTTATATGTTACAGTGACAACAGCCTTACCTTCAGCGTCTACAGTGGCCGGCGTATAGTCAACCTTGACATTGGAAACGGTAACCTCCGGAGTACCAGTTGCATTGCTGAGGGGATCATAACGATCGGTAATTGTTGAATTATACTTATACTTAGCTCTATCAGCAGCTGAAATAGAAACTTTTCCTCCGACTTTGAATGCATCAGCAGCTTTCTGCGCAATATCAGTTGCCTTTGCGATAACAGCATCCTCACTAGCAGCGATAGCCTTGGATGAGGTGTTGTAGCTCTTCGCATATGCTGCATCTTTTGCAAGCTCAGCTACTTTTGCGCCCGCCTCGTCGAGTTTTTCTTCATCGGACTGCTCTGTCTTCAGGTCAAACTCGCCGGATTTATACTCGCCATTGGTGGTATCTGTAACAAGGTACTGGCCATGGATAGTGCCATTTGCTTTACCATGTTCTGCTTTCTTGGACTGAACATCCTGAATTACAACATTAGAAACCTTCAGATGTTTGTCATTCTTAACAAGTTCCGCATTGATGTATTCTTCAATTTCAGACGCTGTCAGGCCATTGTAATAGTAATGAGTTGCAATCCACTCTGAATCGTAATTCGTAGTGTTTGCTACATCTTTGTAGTGCATCATATGATAGTTTCCAAGGACAGCATCAACCTCACCTACCATATCATGAGCTTTGCTATCAAGTGCTTTTCTTGTAGAAGTAAAGTCTACATCTACAGATGCTTTATCAGTGATTTTCAGATTAACTTTTCCTGCAACACTTCCCTTAGCTGTTGTGGTAGAGTCTGAGAAAGTAGGATCTGCTGCCATTGAAACAGTGATAGCAGGAAGAGCCTTGGTAGGATTAGCTTTGTTGTATGCAGCAATTGCATCCTCAGCGATTTTAATTACCGTGGCCTTATTGATTTCACCAACGCTTGTATAATTATCCTCATTCTCGAGAGCTTCTTTTACAATCTTAGACGCAATGGCGAGCTGATCTTTCTGTGCCTCAGCTGCAGTAAGAGCTGCTGCTGTGATTTCTGTGTTATAAGTCTCACTGATTTCATTAACAGTTTTATCTTTGTTAGGCATTCCAGTGATTGTTACAGTTACCGGAATGGTACCCATCTGGGTTACGCCATTCTCATCAGTGGTTGCCGGAACGGGTGTTCCCTTTGTAAGAACGATTTTGCTTACTGTACTGTCAGTACCGAACGCAGTAACGAAGAGGTTCTGAAGGGTTGCCTCATCAGTATCAATTGTAACCGGATTGCCCTTTGTATCGGTCATTCCAGAAACTGCTGTTGCCGCAGCATCAACAGCATCCCTCCAATGCCAGTTGTAGTTGTTATCTGTCTTCTGCTGATCAGAAACCTCTACTGGTGTGGTTGCTGCGAAAGCATTCACCGGCACCATAGGCACGAGCATCGAGGCACTCAGCACCACTACCGCAAGTTTTCTTGCAATTTCTTTGCGTTTCATAATCTCTTTTCCTCCCAGGTGAAAAATAATGTAATAAACTGTAGAGATTGACTATAACCTCATTCTCAACCCTAGGGGGATCGTATTTCCCGTGGGTTGTCTGCTATAGTATGCTCTTTAC
>DGTF01000045.1:27644-31654 GCA_002394235.1 Eubacterium sp. UBA4343
ATGTAGCATGAAGTATGCTCTTTACATGAGAATGCTTCGTCTGTTCCGGCAATTCTGGGCGTTTGGGATGGGGAGAGGGGAAATCTGACACACTATTGACACAGCATTTTTGTGATCCTGTTGATATGGTGAGATTCGAAAGAAAAGATGAACGTAACGATATAGGTAAAGAAAAATAAAAAACAGGAAGATATAAACAGGAAGATATGAATAGAGGAAAGAAAAAATGAGAACGCAAAAAGAGGGGCTCTGTGATCTGCGCGCTTTGTTTCATGTGTGCAGTCACGGAGTCTTTACAGGATGTCGGCTTCGCCGTTCGCTTGTGTTTTGGGTTGCCGACAAAGGTTTCGCTGTTATTCGTGGTTTTGGTTTTGGCTGCCGACGGAATTTCTGCCTTTATGGATCCTGGCCTTGTTCCTGTACATCGCGGCGTCTGCGCGTCTGAGGAGCGGATCGATGCTGTCTACGGGTCCGTTGTGGACGTAGAATCCGATGGCGATGTCGATTCCGGAGGCGCTCATGACGGATTTGATTTCGGAAAGATATTCTCTGGCCTGCTCCTCGTTCATGTCTTCGCGGATCACGAGGAATTCATCACCTCCCATGCGAAAGGTGTGGTCGCGGTCAGAGTAGTTGATCAGAACCTCGGCGGCACTTTGAATCAGTATGTCTCCGGCGTGGTGGCCATTGGTGTCGTTTGTCTGTTTGAGATTGTTGATGTCAGCGGAGAACAGGGCGAGATAACCGGTTCCGTTATAAGCAGACATATATTCGTCAAGGCCTCTTCGGTTGAGCGCTCCGGAGAGAGTATCGCGCCTGCCCTGCTCCTCGATTTCCGTCATGTTGTTGCGGCTTCGGATCATGGAGGACAGAAAGCTCGTGAGGGTGGACAGAACCAGACTTGCGGTCCGGAAGGTCTTGTCGGAGGAGTTGATCACCATTGTGAAGCCGATCGGCTGCTCCGCGATGGACAGCTGGCCCGATACGATGTTCCGGATATGGGAGATCGGCAGCCGGAAGTCCGGGTGTTCCTGTTGGAACGTTGAATAATCCGGAATCTTAGCGACCTGCTGGGTGCGGAAAATCGTATATAAAGCCTCCAGATCTCTGTCCGGAAGATCGGCAAGCCTGTCTTTCAGCGGGGTCAGGTTTCTTCTGTGCCACTCATAGGTGCAGGAGACTGTGCTGCTGTCCCGGTTTTCGAAGATCAGAAAACGGTTGGCACCGAGGCTTTCCGCGATTACGGCCATGGCTTTCTGAATTCCGACAGACGGATCCGGCTCTTCCAGTCCGACCATGATTGCGTCATTGGCATTGGATTCATAGAAGAGAAGGCTGTTCTGTTCTGCCAGATGTTGTCTGCCGGCTCTGTCGGGGAGCTTTGCGAGTCCAAAACTTTTCAAAAAAGCGGGAAGTAGCCAGCTGCGGTTGAGATGGCGCTCCCATATATCTTCCCGTTCCACGAGCAGGATATCCTTTGAGGCAGATTTTGGCAGGACAAGTGCGCAGAAAACCGTCCAGTGCCAGGACCCGTCTTCGCGTCTGACGCGGAACAGGTCGGAAGCCTCTGATCGACCCGATTGTTCTGCGTGCAGATAGAGGAAGTCCGCACTGATAAAACTCAGGAACCGTTCGCTGTCTTCTGGGTGGATCAGTTTCGCGGAAGATGTCCGGAAAGTAGAGCGGATATCCTGAAAAATCTGACCTGTCTGCACCCGGGGATGCGTGCAGCTGATCACTTCGATCTGGTCGTTCTTCATGTCCAGATAGTACAGCGCGTCATAGAGGAGCGTGAGGTTACGAATGAGATTGTCCATCCGCTGGGCTTTGGTCATTTCATGCACGGGCTGTATATTTTTGAGTGACAATCTGGCGAGCCAGTTATCAGAGCTGCCGGCAATCCGTATCGCGCTGATCTGCATATATTGTCCATCATCGACATAGGTCATGGTGTCGGCGTGTTCCTTGAAGACCTTCTCCATGAAGGACAGATATTTGAATTTCATCGGATAGCTTGAGAGACTCAGGTTGTGATTGGCGTCCTTCAGGGTATGAGTGCCCACGGTGCCGAGTTCGTGAAGATAGGCCTGGTTTGCTGTCAGCAGGGTAAGATGTCCAGGGGTGCAGCGGACGATTGCGACCGGGCTGGTACAGGCGACATCGATCAGATCGGCGGCGTTGTACATCTGATGTTCGTCAGATGTTTCCGCAAACAGGTTTTTGCCGCGGCAGGAAGCGAGTGTTTCCTTGTAGGGAAGCGGGCGTCCGAAGTAAAATCCCTGAATTTTTCCGCAGCCGATCTCCCGAAGGAACTGCAGCTGTTCTTGGTTTTCGACGCCCTCGGCGAGGGTGTACATACCGAGCGCCTTTGCCATGGTCACAATGCTGGTGATGATCTTGCGGCTCTTGGCATCGAAGTTCCGGAAAAATTCCATGTCAATCTTGAGTTCGTCGAAGGAAAAATTGTGCAGAGTGTTCAAGGAGGAGTAATCGCTCCCGAAATCATCGAGCCATACCTCATATCCTGCGTCGTGAAATTTCTGAATGATGGTTTTCAAGGTCTGGCGCTTCCACACCATGACAGATTCGGTGATCTCGACATGGAAAAAGTCTCTGGAAAGATGGTATGCCGCAACGGTGCTCTCGAGAACCTCCAGAGGATCCATCAGATCGAAGTCAAGCTTGGAGAGGTTGACGGACACCGGAACGACGGGAAGCCCGCCTGCCAGGCGCTCGTGCATGAGCCGTCCGCTTTCCCGGATGATATGGGCGTCCAGACGGTCAATCAGGCGCGCTTCTTCCAGAATAGGGATAAAGATATCGGGGCCCAGAAGTCCCCTCTCCGGATCTTCCCAGCGCGCCAGAGCTTCAAAACCGCAGAGCTTCCCGGAGAGTGTGCGGACAACCGGCTGATAGTAGATACGAATATCACCGTTCTCCAGGGCATCGTCGATGTGCTGGATGACAAAGAGCCGGTTCTCCATCCGTTTTCCCATATCGTTGGTGTAGACGGCGCAGGATTTCGTGACATCTGTCTTTATGGACAGGGTGGCAATTTTGGCCCGGTCAAAGGCATTCATCAGCCATGCGTGGTCCGCATCCTCCGGCGTGTATACAATTCCACACTTCAGGAGAATGTTCCGGTTGTTGGTGTAGGAATCGATCTTTTCGCAGACAGATTCCAGCTGTTCGATAAGGCCGTCTTTGCTGAGCACCGCGGCAAAGGCATCTGCGGACAGATGACCGAGAAGCTGTCCGTGGAAGGTATCGATCAGTGTGTCCGAGACCTTGCGCAGAAGCCGGTCTCCGGCGTGGACGCCAAAGCTGCGGTTGTATTCACGGAAATTGGTGATATTGAAGTATACCGGGCAGAATTCTGTCAGAATGTTGTCCTGCTTGTTCTTGTCCAGAAGATCCAGTGCCGCCTTGTAGAAATCGTTTCTTCCGAGCAGACCGGTCAGGCCGTCGGATTTGAGGACGTGAGCCATCTTGTCCGAGGAGAGGATTTGGAGCAGGTATACCGGAGTACCATCCAGGGTGAGGCGCTGAAGGAAGGCTTCCGCCATCTGAAAATGGCCTCCCATCGTTCGCAGGGTATAGAAAAAGGAAGAACTTTTCTGTACCTGTCCGAGAATGATCGCCAGGGGAGGCGTTTTGACTTCATCATCTGCTTTCATGCCGCGGAAGGTTCCTCCGGTCAGGCGGAGAAAGCTGTCCTCGTCGGGACACTGGTATAGACTCAGGATTCCGGTATTTACGAACAGGATCGTTTCCGCGTCATCCGCCGTAATCAGGCAGATTCCGAGATCGAGCTTGTCATAGAATGAATGGTATTCCTGTTTATTGAACATAATAAAATCCTCTTGCCTGTTGCCTTTGAAGGCGCAGCCGGTCTCTTACACACTACCGGTTGCCTTCGAAGGCGCAGCCAGTCTCTTGCATACGCTTCACGCCAGGCGGCCTGGCTGTGTTTTCGAAGAACTGTTTCTTATTTACGCGAACAGTGAGCC
>DGTF01000045.1:31714-35365 GCA_002394235.1 Eubacterium sp. UBA4343
GAATGCGAAGTATTCGTGTGCGGCGAGCGTCGCGATAGCGAGATAAAACTCGCGCAGCGTGTTTTATCTCGTTTTGCACGGTATGAGCTGCGGATTGCTCCGTTCTTCGCGCGTGACAAGTCTGGCTATGCTTTCAAATGGATTATACACTGTCAATATATATTATCACTTTACCGCTTTTTCGTACTCTCATCAAGATTATTTCGCGGTGTTGCTGTTCCGGCAGGGCTTTTGGAGCCCTGCCGATTGTATCAGGAGACCTGGAAGATTCGCTGAAGTTCCTCCCGTTCGGTGTCGATGCCGATGTGGGTGTAGATGTCCATGGTGATGCGTATGGAGGAGTGGCCGAGAATGGTGGACAAGGTCTTCATCTGCATTCCCTTTCTGGTGCAGTTGGTGGCGAAGGTGTGGCGGAAGGAGTGGAAGGTGTAGCGCTTTCCGGGGTCGAGCCATCCGTCCCGGCGCATGTCGTCGATGATTTTTCGCATGCTTTTGTCGATGTCTGAGGCATAGATGGGTTTACCGGTTCCGGTAAGGAAACAGAGATCTTCGAATCCTTCGGGAACGGCGTATCCGGGGTGTGTCTTGCGCTGGGTTTGTGAAGTGTCGTATTGCTGCCGGAGGATGCGGGTGCATTCCGGAAGGAGCGGAATCACGCGTCTGCTGGTCTCGCTTTTGGGAGAATCCAGGTAGAAGCCTTTGCCGGAACTGTAGGAGAGTGTGTGGCGCACGCATATGGTTTCCTGTTCGAAGTCGATGTCTTTCCACTGGAGCCCGAGAATTTCTCCGATACGGAAACCGGTCAGAATCGAGAGACGGTATATGTTCTGATAGCGGGAGGATTCGGAGCGGCGGATGAACTCGGCGAGCTCCGCCTCGGTGAAGGCGGATTTCCGGAGAAGAGCTGTCTTGCACGCGGGCATGTGAACCAGATTCATGGGATTGACGCGGATGATCTGATGCTTGCAGGCGGTTGCGAATAGGTCGCTGAGCATAGAGCGCACAGAGTTGACGCTTGCGGCGGTGAGGCCTTTCTCGCTGACCCGGTTAAGGAGATCCTGAAGGAGTTCCGGCGTGATCTTTCGGATTCGCATGCGTCCGAGTTCTTTCTGAATATGGCAGGAATACATCTGCCGGTATTTGATCCGGGTGCTTTCTTTGATGGAGGCCTTGAAGGTTTCGAGCCAGATGGCAAACCATTGATCCATCGTGTGGCTTCCTTCTCTGCCATAGATTCCATTTTCCACCCGGTACCGTGCGTCGAGAAGCCCCTTCTCGGCATCTGCCAGACGTGCTGCGTAGCCGCAGTAGGTGTGCCGATTATAGGAAAAACGCCACATGTAACGTCCGTCCTTTCGGTAAGAGATTCCCTTCGGTAATTTTTTCTGATTTGTCATGACTGTGTCCTGTCCTTTCTTGGTTTTTCGATAAGAAGCTGTAATTCAGAGTTTGGCTGTTGTAAATCCGGAGCAGAGCACGGTGTCTGCAGAAATGATGTGTTCTTTGTCTATCATACCGCATCCCGAGTCCGGACCGCATGGAGAGGATTTGATTTTCAGAAGACCGGATGATTTTGAGGTGTTTGAGTTGAGATAGCCTGTGACATTCCGGGAGAGCTGCTGACAGGAAGTGGCAGGCAACGGAAGACAGCGGAAGACGGTGGAAGACAGCGGAAGACAGAGGAAGACAACGGAAGACAGCAGGAATTCCTGTTCTTCAGACCGAGGGAGCGTTCAATGATGTAAGAAGTGGAAAAAGTGGAATTTTGAAAATGTTACAGGAAATTTTCAAGGAATTCAGGGACGCAGTCTGACACAGATTCTGACACAGATTCCGGCGCGGGTCAGGGGCAAATTGACATTTACCGGGCGTAAGGTTAAGATATACAGACAGTTTGAGATGGCGATTTCGCGACAGCGGTGCCATCGGATGATAGAATCATGGAGATTTATGATGGATCGTAAGAAGAATGCGGCGCGAAATGTGGGAACCTCGATTGCAGGGCAGCTCCTGAACAATCTGCTTCGTTTCGTTTGCCGCACTGTTTTTGTTTATACGTTGGGCAAGGAGTTTCTGGGTATTTCCAGCCTGTACACCAATATTTTATCGCTGCTGAGTATCTCAGAGCTGGGTTTCTCCTCGGCGGTTACCTTCAGCCTTTACAAGCCGCTTGCGGAGGACAATCAGCCACTGATCTGCGCCTATATGAATTTTTACAGGAAGGCATACCGGGTCATCGGCTCGATTATTTTCTTCGCGGGGCTCTGCCTGCTTCCGTTTCTCCCGAATCTCATGACCGGGGTGACGGATAAGGTCAATATCTATGAATATTACCTTCTGTACCTGATTCAGACAGTGGTGTCCTATCTCTTCTTCGCCTACAAGTCGACCCTGCTGGATGCGGATCAGAAGAAATATATCTCCGATATTGTGACGTATGTCTGTCAGATTCTGATGAATGTGGTTCAGATCGTGATCCTTGTGGTGTGGCGCTCTTTTCTGGCGTATACGATCACAAGTATCTTCAGCAATATCATGATCAATGCCGTGATTTCGGTGATTGTGGACCGGAAGTATCCGTATCTGCGCCGGAAGGTGCCGGCACTGGATCAGAAGGAGAAAAAGAATCTTTTCTCGCGGATTTACGCGATGGCGCTGTACAAGGTGAGCAACGCGGTCGGGTCCGCGACGGACAACCTGATCATCTCTTCATTTATCAGCGTTGTAATGGTCGGTATTTACAACAATTACTATCTGGTGATCCAGACGATCCAGACTATTCTGTCGGAGGCTTTCAACGCGGTCACGGCGAGCCTCGGGAACAAATATGTACTGGACAGCAAGGAGCACAATGAATATACTTTCCGCTGTCTGAATCTATTGAATAATATGCTGGTGGCTGTCTGCGCGGTCTGCTTCATGGTACTGTTTCAGCCTTTTATTATTCTGTGGCTCGGCAGAGATTATCTGCTCGACCAGCCGGTGCTGATCATTATCGTTCTGAATTTTGCTACAAATTATATGCAGCTGACGACGAATATCTACCGGCAGGCAAGCGGCGTTTTCGTCCAGGGCAAATACCGGGCAGTGGCGAACGCCATCCTGAATCTGGTGACTTCGATCATTCTTGTGAAGAAGATCGGTCTGGTCGGTGTATTTCTCGGCTCCATCATCAGCCGTGTGCTGACAATTACCTGGTATGATCCGTGGCTTCTCTATACGAAGGGGTTCCGGAAGTCTCCGGTTTCGTTTTATCTGAACTATATCGTCTGTCTTGGTATCATCGCGGGCTGTTCTTTCGCTATGCTTCGCATTCCGCTCGGTGTACCCGCAGAATCCTGGATTGGATTTATTCTTCGCGGAATTCTGAGCATCGTGGTAACTCTCGTGGTGTACTGGATTGTTTACGGAAGAACGGAAGAGTATCATTACCTCACGGATCTGGTGCGGAAGACGGTGAAGCAGAAACTGAAGAAGACTCAGAGATGACAGACGCGTGTGCGTTGTTGAGAGTGCAGAGATGACAAACGCGTGTGCGTTGTTGAGAGGGCAGAGATGACAGACGCATCTGTGCCTTCGAAGAACGAGATAAAACACGCTGCGCGAGTTTTATCTCGCTATCGCGACGCTCGCCGCACACGAATACTTCGC
>DGTF01000045.1:35438-39197 GCA_002394235.1 Eubacterium sp. UBA4343
CGGCTCACTGTTCGCGTAAATAAGAGAGGACCCGGCGCGAAAACGCCGGGCCCTCAAGGTTAGGGGAGAATACCCAGGAAGGTACAAGCTGCCTTGTACCCGTTGGGTGCAATATTGATACAGAAATGATTCGGATCATTTCTGCATGTTGCCTTTTTTAAGGAATGCCAACTGCAGACGGAATCCGCGAGAGTACGCCGCTTAAAGCGGTGTTCATGTGCTTTGAAGCGTCACCGTGTGGAGCGGTGTTTGCGTGCTTTGAAGCGTCGCCATGTGGAGCACTGGTATGTGCTTTGAGACGTTTAGTTCCGCGGACCCTTCGCGAGAAAATCTGCCAGGATATCGGCGATGCGTTTGCTGGCATGCCCGTCTCCGTAGGGATTGGACGCGTTGCTCATGGCCTTGTATTCGTCCGGATCGGAGAGGAGACGGCTGAATTCCCGGTAGATGGTATCTTCATGTGTGCCGGTAAGCTTCAGGGTTCCGGCTTCGATGCCTTCCGGGCGCTCTGTCGTGTCGCGCATGACCAGGACCGGCTTTCCGAGAGACGGAGCCTCCTCCTGTATGCCGCCGGAATCGGTGAGGATCAGGTAGGATGCATTCATGAAGTTGTGGAAATCAAGCACATCGAGCGGCTCGATCAGGTGTATTCTGTCACAGCCGCCGAGAATCTCATCGGCAGCGGCGCGGACGACCGGATTCATATGGATCGGATAGATAGCCTTTACGTCGGGGTGTTCATGGATAACCCGCAGAATGGCGCGAAACATGTGGCGCATCGGTTCACCCAGATTCTCCCGCCGGTGAGCGGTGATCAGAATCAGCCGGGAGCCCTTTGCCCAGTCGAGCTCCGGATGAGAATATCCGGAATGGACAGTGGTCTGCAGCGCGTCGATAGCGGTGTTGCCGGTTACATATATTCTGGAGACATCCTTCTGTTCATTGAGAAGATGCTGTCTGGCAAGCTCGGTAGGAGCAAAAAGGAGATCTGCGGAGATATCGATTGCCTGACGATTGTATTCCTCCGGGTAAGGGGAGTACAGATCATAGGTGCGGAGACCCGCCTCTACGTGGCCTGTCGGAATCCGCAGATAGAAGCAGGCAAGAGATGCGGCGAAAGCTGTGCTGGTATCTCCGTGAACCAGAACGATATCGGGCTTCTCTGTTTCGAGAACCGAACGAAAACGGTCCAGGATCGAGATCGTTATATCGAATAAGGTCTGGCCCTGCTTCATGATGGAGAGATCGTAATCAGGTGTTACATGAAAGATGGATAAAACCTGATCGAGCATTTCCCGATGCTGACCGGTGACGCAGACAATGGTTTGAAAATCACTGCGTGTCTTCAGCTCCTTGACGACCGGGCACATCTTGATTGCCTCCGGACGCGTACCGAAAACCAGCATGACTTTTTTCATATATTATATCCTTTCGCTTGCTTTAGGCGGAAATCCACTGCCTTCAGGTGGCTTACTGTATTTATAAAATCCTTTCGCTTGCTTTAGGTGGAAATCCACTACCCTCAGATGGCTTACTGTATTGACACTGTTTACGACAGGGCAGTTTACTATATTATAGATCATTCCGAAAAATTTGTCACGAATAAATCCGGTCGTGGAAGCCCGTATACAGCCCGTATATACATAGTTTGTAACAAAATTGTAAAAAACACGCATTACTCAGTTGCATTTTTTTGAGGCCTGTGATAATATTGTAAAAGATTACAGAAAGTGTAACAAGAAGATTACAAAAATGCGCCTGAAGTTTTAAGCGCAGGGAGGTTATATTTTTGAAGGTCAGATTAAAGCGTTTACTTACAATTGGAGTTGCAGTCGTCATGCTTGGCGCACAGCCGTTGCCTGTAAGTGCGGATGATTTCGACACTCAGATTCAGAATGCGGATAACGCGATCAGTGATCTGCAGAATCAGCAGGCAGAGACAAATCAGAATCTTGCGGACATACAGAGCTCTATCTCCGATATGGAGGCCGACAAGCAGCAGATCCTGAGCGAGATCGATGGATATGATCAGGAGATTGTCATCACGATGGCTTCGATCTCTTCCATGGATGATCAGATCGAGCAGAAGACCAAAGAGCTGGAGCAGACAACAGCGGATCTGGAGAAGGCTGAGGAGGATCAGGATACACAGTATCAGGCCATGAAGAAGAGAATCCAATACCTCTATGAGGAGGGCGGAGACAGCGGCTGGGCAAGCGTTATGATCGGCAGCCTCAGCCTTTCAGAGGGCCTTGATAATGTAGACAACACAAAGTCCCTTTATAATTACGACAGAGAAGAACTGGAGACATATACCGAGACCGTATCCAAGGTGAAGACCCTGAAGGCTCAGGAGACCGCTCAGAAATCTTCTCTGGAAGCATCCAAGCAGGAGCTGGAGGGTGCGAAGGAAAATCTGGAAACTCTGAAGGCAGACGCAGAGGCAAGGGGTGAGGATGTTGATTCCCTTCTTTCGGATGCTCAGAGCAAGGCAGATGAGTACTATGCTCTGATTCAGGAACAGAATGCACAGATTTCCGAGCTGCAGTCGCAGAAGGAAGCTGCGCAGAACGCAAAGGCTGAACAGGAGGCGGCGCAGAAGAAGGCGGCTGAGGAAGCGGCAGCGCAGCAGGCAGCGGCACAGCAGGCCGCAGCACAGCAGACAGCAAATGCCTCCGCGGCGTCGTCCGCCGGATCTTCCGCGAATACCTCTGCGGGAACAGACAGTTCTTCTACAGATACAGGTGCTGCTGACACCAGTACTGCAGACACAAGTACTGCGACTGCCACAGACACCAGTACTGCTGACAGCAATACTTCCTATGACAGCAGTTCTTCCGCTTCATCAGGGGCTTCCTCTTCGGCTTCGACAGCGAGTGGAGTAAGCGGTCAGGATGTTGTGAACTATGCGCTTCAGTTTGTGGGCAATCCTTATGTATGGGGCGGAACTTCACTGACAAACGGATGTGACTGCTCCGGATTTGTTCAGCAGGTATACGCACACTTCGGTATTTCACTGAGCCGTACGACCTATACACAGGCGAATGAGGGTATTGCCGTATCTTACAGTGAGATGCAGCCCGGCGACGTTATCAACTACGGAAGCCATACCTCAATCTATATCGGAAACAACATGATCGTTCATGCGGCGGATGAGTCTCTCGGAATCATCACTCAGAGCAATCCGGCATTCGAGCCGATCGTTACCATTCGCAGAATGATCTATTAATCTCATTCATCACGCATCGTACTCTCTGGAGCATGAAGATCCATGGAGATATCTATTTCGAGTGGAGTATTTTTTAACAGCCAGACAGGCATTTGGTCCTGTCTGGCTGTTTTGCGTCGGATGTATCATTTATGTCGGATACTGATTTATATATTTGCGGCATAGACTTCTTTGCCGGTTGTAATTTATCAGTAATCCGCTATAATAAGAAAACAGGTAGATGATTATCAGTGCCGTCAGTTTGACGGACAATAGGAAATCAGGTGGAAAACCTGAGCGATCCGGTCACTGTAAGCAGCGAGCTAACCGCTGAATGTCATTGCATTGCATAAAGGAATGTGAGAAGGCGCGGGAGGTGTCTGAACTGCAAGCCAGGAAACCTGCTGATAATCCATAGAATCTGATTGTGCTTCCAGGAAAAGCAGAATCCTCAGAGAAATTTTCCGGACGAACAGAGCGTTCGTTTTCAGAATATTTCTTTTTGGCATGCGCTTTTCTGGTGCATGCTTTTTTACGCGAACAGTGAGCCG
>DGTF01000045.1:39262-55154 GCA_002394235.1 Eubacterium sp. UBA4343
GAATGCGAAGTATTCGTGTGCGGCGAGCGTCGCGATAGCGAGATAAAACTCGCGCAGCGTGTTTTATCTCGTTTGAGGAGGAAAACTGGTATGAAATTACGAAGCAGACTACTGACCTTTATTCTTTCTGCGTCCATGGCGCTTTCGATGACAGCACCTGTACTGGCTGACGAAGGAGTACCAGACAGTACAACTGCTGCAACACAAGAAGCGGAAGTTAATAAGGAACCTGCAGAACAGGACAATAACAGGGAAACTGCAGGGCAGGACAATAATGTATCTTCAGTGCCCGCTGCGGTTCAGAATCCTGTCGTTCAGATCCCCGACACAGCAGAACAGGTGCAGTCGGGAACTCCGGTTTCTCCCGGCGAAAGTATAAAAGAAACATCCTCGGATTCAGAGGCTCAGAGTGCGGGCAGGGAAACGCAGGGGAATCAGGGAAATACCGACGTCCAGACAGCAGGCAAAAATACGCAGGAGAGTTCTGACACTGACCCGGAAGACAAAAACACACAAGAACCGAATCATAACGCTTCCAACACCGCGAATGATGAATCTGATGCTGGAAAAACACAGAAGGCCAATGCCGATGCAGAAGCCGGCGTTGAGAAAAAGGACAATAAAGGCGATAGCTCAGAAACACCTGTTTCTTCGGGTGCTCTGCAGGAGAATACCGAAGAGACTGAGAACTGGGAGGTTGTCAATAATGCCAAGATGTTCAGGGTTGTCTCTGCAGTGACTTCAGGCACCGGAAACAACCGGGTATTGACGGTTACTCTGAGTGGAACAGGGTATAATTACCTGTTTAAGGGCAGAAAGGCAGAGGCTGAGGCTGCGTCGGAGGCATCATGGACGAAGGGAATTGAGAAATCGGGACAATATAGTTTCGCAATCCCGATAGATGTTAATGAGTCAGTGATTCCGGTCAGTGCAAGGTCTGCACGTAAAGGGGCATGGTATGGCAGACAGTTCACGTTGGACTGGAACAGTAAGACACTGACGGTAGACGACGAACAGGAAGCAGCGGAGAATGTATCGGTCAATTTTTGCGTACAGAATGTTGACGGAGTGTCTTTAACTGATGTGGAGCTTACCGTTGTCGGCAGCGACGGGAAAAGGGTAGATGCCAGTCCGGACGGCAGTTACACGCTGACAGTGGGGGATTCTTATACGGTAAAAGCCGGTGCAGAGGGCTGTAAAGAGCGTGAAATAATATATCAGGCAAAGAAGGGAGAAACGAAGGCGGTAATCAGCCTTGATGCAGTCTCCGATTATTCCAATAATGTTCATACGGATGTACTCTCCGGAACAGATGCTGCAGACGGTGAATATACCAATATAAAAACGCAGAAATCCGGAGGCTTGCATGATACAACTGAAATGACCATATCAAAGGTTACTGTTTCAGGGGGTAAGGCATTTGCGGAGATTACATGGAAGAGCAAGAACAAGGTCACGCATTTCCTTTTAGGATATCTCGATAATAAGGGGGAAGATTCTTCCCTTTATAATCCGGAAACCGGGAATGTCGGAGACGCTTATAAAGATTTTTGCTTTACAGCCACAAGCAGACAGGAGGGGGATTATTATTACTCATCGGCTATGATACCGATACAGCTGGGCTCAGCGTTTGATCTTTCTGTCCGGTATCCGGACGCAATGAGCAAGCCGTACTGGTCAAAATATAGCGTGACCATACAGGCAGATCCGGGTGAGAAGGCAACACAGAAAGTGCGGTTCCAGGCAACCGATACAAACGGGAAAGAAGTCAAAGGCGCTGAAGTTACAGTTACAGGTTCGGATGGAAAAATCGTTAAAGCTGACGCTGATGGCGGATATACACTTTACAGAGACGCATCCTATCACATTGCTGCAGCAGCGGACGGGTACAATTCTGTCTCCCTGGATTATACGGTAACAGGTGATGCTTCTGTTGATCTGAAACTTGTGCGGAAGGAAGCAGGAGCTTTTGATCTGACAGTTATAAACAAGCTGAATATGTTCAAGGTGGTCTCTGCCTCCGTCACAGGAAGCGGGACAAACAGGACATTAACAATTGTGCTGAGCGGGAAGGGATATCATTATCTGTTTAAAGGCGATACAGGTTCAGCGTCTGTTTCCAAAGCCGGCGACAGAATTCCGTATCAGGTCAACAGCAACGGACTTTATGAGTTCCGGATTCCGGTTTCTGATTCCGACAGCACATTTGACCTGGCAGCTCTTTCAGCAAAAGAGCAGAAATGGTACAGCAGGCGGCTAAACCTTGACTGGAGCAGAAAAACACTTACGGTCAGCAGAGGTTCTGGGGAAACCGTCGCAGATCAGAAACCTGTAGATTTTTCTGATAATGCCAGCAATACCGGAACATACAGCGTGAAAAACAACGCTTCGGAAGAAAGAGCAGGAAAAGGCCCTGTCTCCGGCTCTGCTGCTGTCAATGGTTATACTTTCCTCTGGTCTGGTGGTTCCGGAAGAGCAATTATTACCTGCATGCGCGTTTTTGAACAGAATGGGCAGCTTTATGCGACAATTCACTTTTCGAGAGAAAATGGAGAGGCAAGCGCTTATACACAGGTGCGCTCTCTTGGACAGACGGTTTCCGGAGACAACACATTTACGATTCCGGTAAACAAAAACGCAAATACAACGATTCAGGCACTTACGGCTGCGATGTCTGCACCGCACTGGATCACCTATACAATCTATGTCGGGGAAGGCGGATCCGCAGAGAACAGCCTGGCTGCAAATACAAGGAAGTTGGATGAAAAAGCGCCTGAGATCACCGGCCTCACCGTAAAGGGTGAAATGAAAATCACGTACTCTGATAAAATTAAAATTTTTACGTACGCGAATGATATATATCTTATAGAAGTAAATATGGTAAAGGATACCGCCCGAAAGAAAGATGACGGGTCATCTGAGAGCAATACGGCTGTGAAGCGGACGGGAACAGAAAGCGCATCTTCAGAAACGGAAGCTTCAGAAACAGAGGCTTCAGAAACAGAGATATCCGGAGATGAAAAAGAAAAAATATATATGGACACCAGAGAAAACACAAGTGATTTGGACGTTTACAGTAATGATATTGTGAAGTACCTGGTGGTGCCGGAGGGCAAGGAGATACCGGCAGGTCTGGACAAGGATGTTGTTATTATTCAGCAGCCCGCAGATAAAACCTACGTAACTTCTAAAGAGGCTCTGCAGATTTTGACAGATCTGAATAAAACAGAGAAGATCAAAGCAGTTGGATTAGAAGAGAAGGATATTCAGGATAATGATGTAAAAGCTGCAATGAATAAGAACGATGGCGAGGATGGCAAGATCTATCAGGCGGGGACCTATGATAAATGGGATCTGAAGACCCTGATTAAACAGAAAGTGAATCTGACGGTAGAGTCTTCCGATATTTTGCCTCATGAGGAAAAGACTGGAGAGATAACAGGGCAAACGGATGAAAAGACTGCAGACAAGAACAGGAAATTAAGTGAAAAGACCGCGGACGAGAACAGGAAATCAAGTGAAAAGACCGCGGACGAGAGCATGGAATCTTTCGAAAAACTGGCCTCTCAGGCGGTTCAGATGAACATGGCCATGTTTGTGGACAGAAGCGCAGATGAGAAGAATGATCTTGCGAAAGCAGAATGGTACAAGGTATACGGGATTATTTTTGATGCGCAGGATCAGGCGGAAGAATTATATAAGAAAGCAGTGGACAAGGCTTCAGAGCAGGAGAAAAAAGAGGCTGTTGAAGCGTTGAAAGCGGAGAAGAGTACAGAAAAATGAAGAACAAGAACATATTTCTGAAACAAGGGATTCCACTACTTCTGTCAGCGGCAATACTGCTGTCCGGATGTGGCGTTTCTTCTGGTGACACCGTTTCTGCGGGCTCCGGAACGACACAGAACAGTCCGGCATCGGAAACAATGGAAGATTCAGGAAGCACGGTGTCCGTATCCGGGGGAGAAACGGTTTCTGCAGTTTCTTCCTCAGAGGATACCGGGATATCTTCGTCGGAATCCACTTCTGCAAAAGCAGCAGAGGAAGAAACCACACTGCAGACGGTAAGCGATCCGGACAACGCTCCGGACATAGACGGACTGACGTATACTGGCACCATGGAGCTTCAGTATGCGACCTGTTTTAACGTATATTATTATGAGGGCGGTTATAAGCTGATTTCCGTTCCGAAGAGCGGAGATTATCTTCTGGTGCCTGACGGAAAGGAAGCCCCGAAGGGGCTGTCTGATGACATTACGGTAATCGGACAGCCGCGGAATATATATCTGGCGGCAACTTCTGCCATGTCTCTGTTCTGCGCGCTGGACAGTCTGAATGTTATTACTATGTGCGGGATCAATGCGGATGACTGGACGATTGACGCGGCCCGAAAAGCTATGGAAGACGGTTCCATTATTTTTGCGGGAAAATACAATGAGCCGGATTATGAAACGATGGTAGAGAAAAACTGCGATCTTGCCATTGAATCGACGATGATTCTGCATAACCCGGAAGTGCAGGAGATGATTGAGAACATCGGCATTCCGGTGTTTATCGACCGATCGAGTTATGAACCCGAAGCACTTGGCCGCACAGAATGGATCAAGCTCTACGGGGCAATGGTAAATAAAGAGGATGAAGCGTTTGCTCATTTTGCGGAGCAGACGAAGGTTATTTCGGATCTGGAGGGAGAGAAGAACACAGGAAAAACGGTGGCTTTCTTTTCAGTGGGAACAGATGGCACAGTGACTGTTCGTTCCGGCAATGATTATATCGCCAACATGATAAAGGAAGGCGGCGGTGACTATATTTTTGAGGATCTCGACAGCGGAGAAAACTCCAGTGTATCGGTCAGCCTTTCCATGGAAGAATTTTACAATAAGGCCAACCAGGCGGATTATCTGATTTACAACGGAGCTATCGAAAACGGGCTTGGATCGGTGCAGGACCTGATCGACAAGAGCAATACCTTTGCCGATTTCAAGGCTGTCAGGGATGGAAATGTATGGCAGGTGGGAAAATCCATGTACCAGGCAACGGATACCGTCGGGCAGTTTATCACCGATGTCCATTTGATGCTGACGGGAGGCGACGAGTCGAAGATGACCTTCCTCTCCAGGGTAGCCTCATAGTCATCCTGAATGATCCGGCGCAGTACGGTCCGGTGAACGTGAATGATCCGGCCTCGTACTATACGTTTATTATCAGTTGAACCTGAACCGGAAAAGCTGCCGGGACCGGATCGGTGCGTTGAGGTCCGGGGCAGTAAACGCACATATGGCAAGCATCACACTTTCATCACAATCTCATCAAAAATGAGACACAGAATTCACAAAATTAGATCACAGAGTTTCGATACTATATAAATCGTAAGGAAGATATACAGAACAAAAAAATTCAACGCTGCAGGGCTTGATACGAAGCGGCTGAATATCGAATCCTATGAATATCGAAACGAAGAGATCGGGCAGGAATTCAAAAGCTCTGCGGACCAGGCGGCGGAGAATGGTGAAAGGGTGAATATTATGAGTGAATTCAATAACGGTTATTATGACAATAACAACAATAGCAATGGACAGAATGATTTTCAGCAGAATGGGAACGAGAATAAGAAGCTGAACCGGAGGGAACGCCGCAGGCTGGCAAGGGCGGCAAAGAAGAACGGGAGCGGACACAGATGGGGAACAGTAATCGCCAGCGCGCTTGTCTTTGGACTGATCGCCGGAACCGTGACCTATGGTGTAAATGCCGGAGCCTCGGCATTGAATACAACTTCTACTTCAACCTCGGCATCGGCTGCGACACAGACCGCTACACTGACAAAGGCTTCGGATTCCGGCGAGAGCAGCACATCGTCATCCTCCTCTTCAAGTGGAGATCTGACTGTCTCGGAGGTGGCGGCAAAGGCAATGCCGTCCATGGTTACGATTTCTACCATGTCGGTAGAACAGATGCAGAGCTTCTTTGGCGGATCCCAGCAGTATGAGGTGGAAGGCGCAGGAACAGGTGTCATCGTCGGAATTACGGATGATGAGGTTCTGATTGCCACCAACAACCATGTTATCGACGGCGCGACGACGATTTCTGTAGGATTCTCCGATGATTCTGTTGTGGAAGGCCAGATCAAGGGCACGGATTCGGACAATGATCTCGCACTGGTAGCAGTCAAAAAGAGTGATCTGAGTGATGATACTCTCGGACAGATCAAGGCAATCACCATCGGGGATTCCGATGATGTACAGCTTGGCGATCAGGTTGTCGCCATCGGTAACGCTCTCGGATACGGACAGTCTGTCACCTCCGGATATGTGAGCGCTCTGAACCGTGATCTCAGCTTCTCGGACGGGAGCACGACGACTCAGTCAACCGGTCTGATTCAGACCGATGCCGCGATCAACGCGGGCAACTCCGGCGGGGCTCTTCTGAATATGAAGGGTGAGCTGATCGGTATCAATGAGGCGAAGAGTTCTTCCTCGAGCGGGGAAGCTTCCGTCGACAACATGGGATACGCAATCCCGACGGCAAAGGCGGAGTCGATCCTTGAAAAGCTCATGAATGAAACCACAAAGACGACTTACAGTGATGATAAGAGAGGATATCTCGGCGTTTCCACGGCGGATGTAACCGAACAGTACGCTCAGGTATACAGCATGCCGGAAGGCATCTGTCTGACGAGTGTTCCGGACGGAAGCCCGGCGGCAAAGGCAGGACTGCAGAAGGGGGATGTCATCACAGCGATTGACGGAACATCCGTCTCCACAACAGACGATCTGACAACGCAGCTTAGATATCATAAATCGGGCGACACCGTGACCATCACCTATCAGAGATCGGATAACGGAAAGTATACCAAGGGTTCAGTCAAGGTTACTCTGGGAAGCAAGAGCGATGTGGAAGCTCTTACCGGAGATTCCGGATCGGGAAGCACGGACAACTCCGGCAGCAGTTCCGATTCCGACAGCTCAGATAATTCCGGAAACGGCGGGTACAGTTATGGATTCGGATTCCCGTTCGGAGGCTGAATCATTTGATGCGGCATGAAGCCAAATAGAAAAAAAGTTCCAGAAGCCTGCAGGGGCCTCTGGAACTTTTTTTACGCGAAAATGCTAACCGATGATTTTCAGACAAAGCCAATAATGCTAACCGATGGTTTTCAAACAGAGTCAATAATGCTAAAATGGGGGCACGGAGTGCGGAAGCTGCTCCGTGCTCATGCAGTAAAAATGCAATGGCACATAGGATGAACGAGAGGCAGACGATGCCTTCCGGACACTATGGGTTAGTTTTTTACAGATTGGAGGAAAAAGAATGAATGGTGCAGAGGCAATGGTGAAGTGTCTGGAAGCGGAGGGCGTTACCAAGATTTTCGGAATTCCGGGAGTCGCGATTGCGCCTTTTTACGATGCGCTCTATGATGCGCCGTCGATTGAGCACATTCTGGTGCGTCAGGAGCAGGCGGCCGGTCATGAGGCGAGCGGGTATGCCCGCGTGTCCAGGAAGACAGCGGTCTGTGTGACCTCTTCCGGTCCCGGAGCGACGAATCTGATCACGGCGCTTGCGACTGCGTATGCGGACAGCATTCCGATCGTGGCGATCACCGGGCAGGTGAACAGCGCTCTTCTGGGAAGAGATGTGTTCCAGGAGGCGGATATGAGAGGCGCCACTGAATCTTTTGTAAAATACAGCTACCTCGTCAAGAATGCGGACGACATTCCGCGTATCTTCAAGGAGGCTTTCTATATCGCGTCCAGCGGGCGCAAGGGTCCGGTACTGATTGATATTCCATGTGACGTACAGAGCGCTGCCTTAAAGAAGGAATTTGTATATCCCGAGGAGGTAAATCTCCGGGGGTACAAGCCAAACACGAAGGTGAACGCACAGCAGCTCGCGAAGGTGGTGACAGCCATCAATAAGGCGAAAAAACCGCTGATCTGCGTAGGCGGCGGAGTAATCCTCGGAAACGGGGAGGAGCTGGTGCGGGCTTTCTGCGAGAAGAATCAGATTCCTCTTGTGCATACCATGATGGGTATGGGAGTCCTTCCGAAGGCGCATCCGCTGTACTTCGGTATGCTGGGCAACAACGGCAAGCCGTACGCGAACCGCGCGGTTTCGAACAGTGATCTTCTGATTGTGGTCGGGGCCAGAATCGCCGACCGAGCGGTTCCGAAGCCGGAAAACCTGGAAAAACAGGTCAATATCATTCACATCGATATCGATTCTGCCGAGATCGGCAAGAATCTTGGCCCGACGATCCCGCTTGTGGCGGATGTGAGGCTTGTATTTCAGGCACTTCTGGATGCGGACATTCATGTAGATACGAGTGCGTGGCTGGAGCAGCTGGAGGAAATCAAGCACAGCACGGTTGATCATCGGAAGTTCAGCGATGCTCTGGTGAATCCGATGACGCTGGTGCAGCATCTGTCGGAAAAAATGGACGACGACGCGATTTATATCGCGGATGTCGGTCAGAATCAGCTCTGGTCAGCGGACAACTATATCATGAAGAACGGCCGTTTCCTGACGACCGGCGGAATGGGAACGATGGGATATTCCATTCCGGCTGCGATCGGTGCCAAGCTTGTCGACCCGTCCCGGCAGGTGGTTGCCGTGTGCGGTGACGGTGATTTTCAGATGTCGATGTTTGAACTGGGAACAATTGCCGTAAATAAGATTCCGGTGAAGATTCTGGTGATGCGCAACACCTACCTGGGTCTGGTCCGCGAGCACCAGGAGAAGAAATATCATAAGCGTTACTCGGGAGTGCAGCTGCATAAATATCCGCATTATGACAAGCTGGCGGAAGCCTACGACATGGATTATTTTTACGCGGATTCCAATGAGACCCTGGACAGTGAGCTCGACAGATTTCTGGCGTGCCCGGGGGCGTGCATCATGGTCTGCGAGATCGACTCCGCGAACAATACAAATTAAGGAGGGCGCGAAAAATGAAAGGTATTTTTTCCGTACTGGTAGAGAATAAGGACGGCGTACTCTCCGGAATTTCCGGTCTGTTCGCGAGAAGGGGCTACAATATAGACAGCCTTGCCGTAGGTGAGACGGAGCGGAAGGATGTCTCCAGTATGACCATTGTGTCTACGGGAGATCAGAGAACGATTGACCAGATCGAGAAGCATCTGAACAAAAAGGTGGATGTCATCAAGGTGCGCCGGCTGGACGAGCCGAGGTGTGTGGAGCTTGAGACCATGCTGATCAAGGTCTCCTATTCCCAGACAAACCGGTCATCTCTCATTGAGATCTGCAGCGTCATGGGAGCGAAGATCCGTCACGTGGCGCCGAAAAACATGGTGATCCTGATTACGGATGAGCCGGACACCATCAATGAATTCATTGAACTGGTGAGAAGCTTTGGAATTCTTGAGCTTCAGCGGACCGGCGTTATTGCGATGTCAAAGGGCTGAGCAGGGCCTTGGAATTCTTGAGCTTCAGCGGACCGGCGTTATTGCGATGTCGAAGGGCTGAGCAGAGCATTGGAATTCTTGAGCTTCAGCGGACCGGCGTCATCGCGATGCTGAAGGGCTGAGCAGAGCGGAGGAAAAAATGACGAAACAGGCATTTAACCCGTATTTACCACTGGATGAATATGTCCCGGACGGTGAGCCGCATGTATTCGGAGACCGCGTGTATGTTTTCGGTTCCCATGACAGGGCAAATGCCGCCACCTTCTGTGCCAGGGACTATGTCGGGTGGTCGGCTCCCGTGGATGATCTCGGGAACTGGACCTGCGCGGGGACGATCTACAGCGCGAAACAGGATCCGCTGTACAATGCAGGGAAAATGGCGTACATGTACGCACCGGACTGCGTCCGCGGAAAGGATGGCAGATATTATCTGTATTACTGTATGGCAGGCTACCGTGGAAAGGGTGGCTACAGCAACCCGGTCAGCGTCGCCGTGGCGGATGAGCCGAACGGACATTACGAGTATCTGGGCATCGTCCGCGACAGGGAGGGAAATCCTCTGACAAAATATGTCTGCTTTGATCCGGCGGTTCTGAACGACGACGGCGTGATCCGCCTGTATTACGGAACATACTACGGTTTTTCGCACAGAATGCCCCATGCGGCGGCGCGGAAAATCATGGAGAAGCAGTTCGGGCGCACGGCAGAGGAAATCCGCGCGGTAAAGGGCGAGGTTGACGGCGCCTGCATGGTGGAACTGGAGGACGACATGGTCACGGCCAGGACGGAGCCTGTAAAGATTGCCCCGGATGAGTTTGAGAAGAGCGGGCATCCGTTTTTTGAGGGAAGCTCGATCCGCCGTGTGAAATACCGGGTGAGGGCTGAAGAAGATACATCGGCGGGAAGAGAGACGCCGGCGGATGAACAGCTGTCGGCGGGAAAAGAGACGCCGGCGGATGAACAGTCCCGAGCGGAAGAGGCCGGAGTGAGGGGTGAAAGCGGAAAAACGGTTCGTGACACGAATTATGAGATCCGGAAGATGTACATTTTTGTATATTCTTCGAGACAGAATCATGAGCTGTGCTATGCCACGAGTGAATATCCGGATCATGGCTTTACGTTCCGCGGGACGATTATTTCAAACGGCGATATCTACCTGGATGGAAGGAAGCCGTCCAAAAGGCTTAACCATACGGGAACGAACCATGGAGGCATCGAGTACATCAACGGGCAGTGGTATGTCTTCTATCACCGGCTGACGAATATGAGCGATTACAGCCGGCAGGGATGTGCGGAGCCGATTGAGGTTCTGGAGGACGGCACGATCTGTCAGGTGGAGATGACCAGCTGCGGTCTGAACGGTGGTCCGCTGAAGGCGGAGGGCACCTTTCCGGCGGCGATCTGCTGCAATCTGACAAACGGGAGAATGCGGCACGGATCGAATGCCGGCATGGACTATCATGCGCCGAGAATCATGTGCAGCAGAATTCCCGGGACGAAGGGAAAGGAGCAGGAAACGTATGTCGGCCGGATCAGCAGCGATACGATTATCGGCTACAAATATTTTCAGTTCGATGGCGAAGAGGTTACAATTACCGTTACGATGCGGGGACGTGGAGACGGCATCCTGTACGTGATTACGGGCGACGACGGAGATGCTGTGGCGGAGATTGAGGTGAGCGGAAGCGGAGAGTGGAGAAAATACAGTACCTCCTGGGAACAGGAGGCGGGAACCGCACCGCTTTATCTGGCTTTTGAGGGGAAAGGGCAGTTTGATCTGCTTAAGTTTTCACTTGGCTGAGTGCTGGGGATTTGATTTTTCGTCATCTGAGGAGTCGATGTTTGACCGGATGAAAATATATACAGTATAACAGGAGGAAAAGAATCGTGTATATCACATGTCTTGATGTAGAAGGAGTGCTGGTACCGGAGATCTGGATTGCTTTTTCGAAGGCGAGCGGGATTCCGGAGCTGAAGAGAACGACCCGGGATGAGCCGGATTACAATAAGCTGATGAATTGGAGACTTGGAATCCTGAAGGAGCACGGCCTGGGTCTTAAGGAAATACAGGATGTCATCGCGACGATAGATCCGCTGGAGGGGGCGCGTGAGTTTCTGGACGAGCTGCGTTCCTTTACACAGGTCATTCTGATTTCGGATACGTTTGAGCAGTTTGCGGCACCTCTGATGAAGAAGCTGGGCAATCCGACGTTGTTCTGCAACACGCTGGATGTCGCGGATAACGGGGAAATCACCGGCTTCCGCATGCGCTGCGAGAAGTCCAAGCTGACCACCGTGAAGGCACTGCAGTCCATCGGATTTGATACGATCGCGAGCGGAGACAGCTATAACGATCTGGGAATGATTCAGGCCAGCAAGGCAGGATTCCTGTTCCGCAGCACGGAGAAGATCAAAGCGGACCATCCGGAGATTCCGGCTTTTGAGGAATACAGTGATCTTCTTCAGGCAATCCGGAAGGCTATGGCTGAGTGAACGTTCACATTTTGTGGATAACTTGTGGACATTGTGGATAAATATCGGAGTTATGAACATCGATTTCGGGTTATCCACAGAAAAAGTACAAAATCAGGTGGATAACGTATATGATCCGTGAGGTTGATATTGAGGATATCTGGGACGGGCGGTTTTACCGGGCGGAGGATGAGGCGCCGGTCGGATGCGGGGATTGCAGCGGGTGTTCAGACTGCTGCCGTATGACCGGGGATTCGATCGTTCTCGATCCGCTGGACATGTACCGTCTGACCTGTGGCCTGGGCAGAAGCTTTGAGGATATGATCGAGAAGGAAATTGAAATCCGCATTGTGGACGGGATGATCCTTCCGAATATCATGGAACATGACGAAGCGGATCCGTCCAGGGAGGACGGGTGTCCGTTTCTGGACAGCAGCGGACGCTGCGGAATTCACGAGATAAGACCCGGGTTCTGCCGGCTGTTCCCGCTGGGGAGATATTATCGGGATGAGGACCGGAGCTTCCGTTATTTTGTGCAGAAGGGGGAGTGCACAAAGGGCGGTTCTTCTATGGTGAAGGTATGTGACTGGATCGGCGTGCCGGAGGAGGAGACGGGACGATATGAGGCATATATCAATACCTGGCATTTTTTCCTGAAGGATCTCAGCGCAAGGCTCGGTATGCTTACAGACCGGAGCAGGGATCAGGTGACACGGTATGTGCTGCAGATCTTCTATGTGATGCCGTATCAGGCCGGGACGGATTTCTATGTGCAGTTTGACTGGAGAATGAACAGGGCGCGCGAGGGGCTGGCACCGCTGCTTCGGTAATATTTTTGAAGGGAAGCGTTTGTCATGAATTCTTTTTATCTGTCGCATTACTTTGATTTTAAGAATGCGGGACCTTTTTTTCTGGTCTCGTTTCTGTGTCTGGCCGGGGTTCTGGCTGTCATTCTGGTCGCGGCGCGCGTGCAGACCGGTTATCATGGCAGGAAGGACGCTGTAAATATGGATACCCGGACGTTGAAAGCTGTCCGGAAAACGCATTTTTCTCTGATTGAGAGCTTTTATGAGATGGTGTTTTCGAGTACAGCGGTGCTGCTCTTTCTGAGTGCGTACTATTTACTGGATGAGTACTGGTCGCCGCTGTCACAGTACTGGTTCAAATACAGGGATATACTGCTGCTGGTCTTCATTCTGCTTTCGGTTCTGGTTACGAGCTGGTTTGACGTGGCTCTTGTTCGTCTTACGCATATCAAGTCGGAGCAGAAGGCCTGTATCCGGCTCTTAAGCTCCTTCTATATCATTCTGATTCTGCTCTATATCAAGGTGATTTACCAGGACGACAACTACGACACGCTGATCCAGTATTTTCTCCTGCTGGCAGCTGGCCGTTTCCTGTATTTCGATTTTACCTGGGACTGGTTCAAGGAGACGGTCGCCGGTCTGTGGCGAAACCTTCCGCTTCTGGGTTTGATGGCAGGGTATTCCGCGATTGTATGCTGGTACGGCTTTAAGGTGGACTTTCTCCTGAAGTCGAACGGGGTGATCGTGAGTACGTTGATTGCCCATCTGTTCATGGATCTGTGCATTTTTGTCATGCACAAGACCAGGCTTCTGCGCTTCTTTATTCCGTCGGATGCGGACAAGGATGCGGCACTTCGCGACGCGCAGGCGGCGGCAAGCCGCAGAGCAGGTGCGCAGCGCGCGGCGGACATGGAGAACAGAAACTACGCGCAGCGGATGGGAAACGCGGAAAGCAGATACTATGCGCAGCGCGCGGCGGATATGGAGAACAGAAACTATGCACAGCGCGCGGCGGATGCGGAGAACAGGAACTACGCGCAGCGGATGGCGGAAGCTGCCGGGAATCCGGAGCTGCGCGGATATGACGGCAGCGCTCATTATGCAGAGCCGAAGTCTCATCTGAATTACGCGCAGCGGATGGGAAACGCGGAGAGCAGATATTATGCGCAGCGCGCGGCCGATGCGGAGAACAGGAATTACGCGCAGAGGATGGCGGAAGCCGCCGGAAATCGGGATCTGCGCGGATATGACGGCAGCGGTCATCATGCAGAGCCGGAGTCTCATCTGAATTACGCGCAGCGGATGGGAAACGCGGAGAGCAGATATTATGCGCAGCGCGCGGCGGACGCGGAGAGCAGATACTATGCGCAGCGAGCGGCGGATGTGGAGAATAGAAATTATGCACAGCGAGCGGCGGATGTGGAGAATAGAAACTATGCACAGCATGCGGCGGACGCGGAAAACAGAAACTACGCGCAGCGGATGGGTTTGCGTCAGGACGTGCAGGATGTGGAAGAACATGAGGGCACACATATTATCCGGAACCCGGAAGAGCTCAGGCCGGAGGAAGACGAGATACACATCCCCGAATACAAGCTGGATGAGACGGAGCGGAATGCTCTTGCGCACGATGCCCGCATGGGAAATTCGAAGCATCTGAATTATTATCAGAGAAAGAAAGAGGAAGAATAAATGTTTGACAATGCGTCTGACCGGGTGCTGGACTTTATCCGCCGGTCACCGAGCTGTTTTCATGTTGTTGAAAACCTGAAGAATGAGCTTCTTGAGCACGATTATGAGGAGCTGAGGGAAGAACAGAGCTGGAATCTGAAGCCGGGCGGCAGATATTTTGTGACGCGGAACGGCTCGTCCATTCTCTCTTTCCGGCTTCCGGATCTGTCGGAGGGCGGAATCAGGAGTGCGCATATTATTGCAAGTCACAGTGATTCGCCGACCTTCAAGGTAAAACCGTCGCCGGAGATCTGTGTAAACGCAGATGAGATTAAGCTGAACATTGAAAAATACGGCGGGATGCTGTGCAGTACATGGTTTGACCGGCCGCTTTCCGTCGCGGGACGTGTGCTGGTCCTTGTGCCGGGAGCAGAAGGAGGATCTCCTGCATTCCGGATCAAACAGAACAGCGACGAAGAGACACCGGGAGGACAAGCTGAGAATTCTCCTGCATTACGGATCGAACAGAGACTGGTGAACATCGACCGGGATCTTCTGATGATTCCGTCACTGGCGATTCACATGAACCGGAACGCCAATGACGGCACTGCCTATAATGTGCAGAAGGATATGCTTCCGCTGTTCAGTCAGAACGGCGACCGGGAAGGGTTCCGGAAGCTGATCGCCGATGCCGCGGGCGTTGATGAAGAGAAGGGAGAAAAAATCCTTGGAGAGGATCTCTTCCTCGTGAACCGCACACCGCAGTCGGTCTGGGGTGCGGACCGGGAGTTTATCTCGAGTCCGAAGCTGGATGACCTGGAATGCTGCTACAGCTCCTTCCTCGGATTTGTGGATTCGGGAATGGAGGCCGGAAGCGGGACAGGAATCCTTGGCATGCATTGTGTCTTTGATAATGAGGAGACGGGGAGCAGAAGCAAGCAGGGCGCGGAATCGACGTTTCTGCGTGATACGCTCGACCGGATCATGGACGGCCTCGGTCTCGGACGTGAGGATTGCCATCGTATCCTTGCGAACAGCTTTATGGTATCGGCGGACAACGCGCATGCGGTGCACCCGAATTTTCCGGATAAGGCGGATCCGGTTCTGCGTTCGCGCATGAATCAGGGAATCGTCATCAAAAATCATGCCAATCAGCTGTACACAACCGACGGGGTGTCAGAGGCGATTTTCCGCTGTCTGTGCGAGGCTCATAAAATTCCGTGTCAGGGATTTGTGAACCGGTCGGATATGCGCGGAGGTTCGACGCTCGGCAACATTTCTAATACGCAGGTGTCTATGAATACGGTGGACATCGGCCTGGCACAGCTGGCCATGCATTCGTCCTATGAGACGGCGGGCGCCAGAGATCCGCAGTATCTGGCAATGTTTTCAAAATATTTCTTTGAGGAGAAGCTGCCGGAAATCCGGTGATTCTTTTTCCACAGGGTTTCCGGATTTCGCGTGCGGTGCCCGGATCACCGCGGTATTTTTTACGCGAACAGTGAGCCGCAGCCGAATGCGAAGTAT
>DGTF01000045.1:55217-75241 GCA_002394235.1 Eubacterium sp. UBA4343
GTGCGGCGAGCGTCGCGATAGCGAGATAAAACTCGCGCAGCGTGTTTTATCTCGCTGCGGTGGCGCACAGCAGGTTCCGTGAAGATCCGTGATGATATCAAGCGAAGATTCTGCAGGGACATACAACAGTGGTTTTGGAGAGACATCAATGAGTGATTTTCTGGACGGGATCCGGAGTATGGAACAGCGGGGTGGCAGACATGGGAGAGCAGAGAAGATTTTTTTCGGATGATACCAGAAGGGAAATAGAGAAGATACCGGTGGAGATGATCATTCTCCGGCTGCAGCCGGATAGGATGTGCTGCGAGGCGGTCACGGACAAGCTTCTGGAATTTCTTCAGATCGACAGAGAGTGTGCGGAGGCATCCTTTGCCGGACTGGACGATTTTCCCGATGAGTGCGGGTGGATGCATCCGGATGACCGGAAACGGATTGATCATTTGTTTGCGGGGATGAAAAATTACACGGAGCAGAAATATGTTTACCGTGTCCGGCTGAAACGGAAGAAGGATTCGGATTATCGCTGGTACCCGGCAGAAATTTTCGGCAGAAATCTGGGAGAAAAGGGAATCCTGGTATATTGCAGTCTGGTGGATACGAATGTGAACGGGGAACGCCGCCGTCAGAAATCATCTGCTGAGAAGATGCGGAAGCTTCTGGTGAATAAGGTCCTGGAGACGACGCAGGACTGTATCTTCTGGAAGGATACGGACAGGCGTTTCGTCGGCGTCAACCGCGCTTTTCTGGAGTTCTACGGTTTTCCCTCTGACGAGGCGCTGATCGGCAAGACCGATGAGGAGATGGGATGGCACCAGGATCCGGATCCGTTCCGCAGGGATGAGGAGAGAGTCCTTCACGGGGAAAGCACGCTTCTGGTGCACGGGAAGTGCAGAATCCGCGGCGAGGAGAGGGATATCCTCGCGACCAAGGCGCCGATCTACGACGGGGACACGATTATCGGTCTGGTGGGAAGTTTTATCGATGTGACCGAGGATTATAATCAGCGAAAGCAGATCGAGCGGCTCGGGGATGAATTGAAGGACGCGCTTCAGGCGGAGAAGAAGACAAATGAGAATCTGAACATGTTCATGTCCAGAATGAGCCATGAGATGCGCACCCCAATGAATGCGGTGATCGGTCTTTCCAGCCTGGGCATGAAGGCAAAGGATGTGGACGAGGCAGTGGACTGTCTGCACAAGATCAATATGTCCGGGCAGTATCTGCTCGGCATTATCAACGACGTGCTCGATATCGGAAAAATCGACAGCGGCAAGTTCCGTCTGTCGGAGAAGCAGACCCGTCTCGCGGATATCATTACTGCCGCGGATACAATCATCCGCCCCATTGCCAACCGGAAAAAAGTAAATCTGGCCTATGATTTCAGTGGTGTTCAGATTCCGGAAGTTATCTGTGACCGTATGCGTGTGCAGCAGATCGTGATAAATCTGATGAATAATGCCGTGAAGTTTACGGATGAAGACGGGATGGTACGTGTGGAGATTTCCGATCAGGAAGCAGGCGGGAAGGTGAAGCTTAAGATCGTTGTCTCGGACAACGGATGCGGAATGAGCCGGGATTTTCTGAAACGAATCTTTCAGCCCTTCATTCAGGAAAACCGGGACCCGGTCAAGTATGGCTCGGGTACCGGGCTTGGCCTTTCGATCTCGAAGACTCTGGCAGAGCAGATGGGAGGAGGGATTACCGTTTCCAGCGAGGAAGGCGTCGGATCGGTATTCACGGTGACACTCATGCTCGGACTCCTGAAGAAAAATGCGGGGGAGAATGACAGCGGGGGAAAGGAAGGAAAGGACACAGCCTCCTGTGACGGACGGGAGGAACGAGAGTTTTCCGCTTTGAAGGGAAAGAGAATCCTGCTCGCCGAGGACAATGAAATTAATCGGGAAATCGCGCTGCGCATGATGAGCCGTGCCGGCATTCAGGTGGACTGCGCAGGAAATGGAAGAGAGGCAGTGGAGATGGCGGAAAGCTCATCGCCGGGGTATTACGCGGCGGTGATTCTCGATCTCATGATGCCGACGATGGGCGGCTATGAGGCTGCGGAGCGAATCCGTTCCTCCAGCCGGCAGGATCTGAGGACGATTCCGATTATTGCGATGTCTGCGGATATTTTTGAGGAGTCCGTGAACCGGGCGATTTCCTGCGGGATGAATTCTTTCATCACCAAGCCGCTGGACGCGGATAAACTGTTCGCGACGCTCATGGAAACCATAAATCCGCTCTGACATATCGGACAGACGGGTGCGGAAAGTGTACAAGCTGTGGATTTACTTCACATTTATTCATGTGATATAATAGATCAAATAAAAAAGAAAACGGAAATACCCACAGAGACCGATGATTTTGCTGTATAAGGAGTGCGAAGCACGAAGCAATCCGCAGCTGATACAGTGTGTGGCGCTGTTCACATCATGTGGCACAATTTATCGTATTTTTTTGCTGGATCCTCTGCTGACTCTGTACCGCTTTGCGGAGTCTGACATCATACATGGTTCCGTTTGACGGCGGTTTTCGGGATACATACAGATCGGCTATGGGGCAAGGGGGATAAATATGAATCCGGGTATTACAGATAAGGAAAAACAGAATCTTTTTAACAGCATCTTTGAGAATATTTATCAGGTTTTTCTAAAGATTGATCTTCTGACCGGAGACGGGGTGACACTTGCCGCAAAGGATAGTGCCTGGAAGGCCAGCACCGGTATGCGGTTCAATTTTGAGAAGATCATCTACACGTACATTCTCGACGTGTCGGCGGATGCGGACCCTATGAAGACATTGAACGAGCTGAAGCTGGAGAATGTCTCTGCGAAGCTGCAGGAGAGTCCGGTATATGAGGTGTACAATACCGTGCACGGAAAGGAAGGACATCTGCGGGTGTGCGGATTCACGTTCTTCCGCGGAGACGGAGACATCATTTATCTGGGGATCCGTGACGCGACCGGCGGTTTCAACGATGTGAACGCGCACATCCGGAAGCTTGAGGGGGCGTTGCAGAAGGCGGATAAGGAGAGTGACGAGAAGAATACGTTCCTGACGCTGCTGAGCAGAAATGTACGCACGCCGCTCTACTCCATTATGGGGCTCACCAGGGCTGCCGAGTCGGATCTCGGAAGCAATACCGCCTTTGACGATTATCTGCACAAGGTGTCCATGTCCGGAACCTATATGAACGAGACCATCAATGACGTGCTGGATCTCCGGAGAATCTCGAGAAATGAGATTGTCCTGAAAGAGGAGGAGATTTATCTCAAGCCGTTTTTTGAGGAGATACAGCGGATGATCGCTCCGTCCATGTATGAGAAGGGGCTGATCTTCCAGATGAACACGGAGAACGTGTCAGATCTGACGGTCATGGCGGATCATCACTGCCTGCAGCAGATTCAGCTGAAGCTTCTGCAGAGCGCGATCAATTATACCATTCAGGGCGGAAGAATTGATCTGGATGTCAGGGAGCTGTTCCGGACGCAGGAGATGGTCACGCTGGAGTTCTCGGTGAGAGACCGGGGAATTGTCATTGATCAGGAGCGGCTGAAGGTATTGTTCCAGCCATACGATTATCTGAAGAGCAAAATCGATTCCCATATCGGTTCCCTGGATATCGATCTGATTATCCTGAAGAGCTATGTGCGCGCCATGGGCACGGATACGCTTACGGCCGAGTCGGACGCTTCCAGAGGTACCCGTATCTCTGTCACGCTTACGGTTCCGCTGGCGGAGGAGCAGTATGACGAGCGCCCGGATTTACAGGAGATGGATTTCAGCGGGAAGAGAGTGTTGGTGGTAGATGACAACGAAATCAATCTGGAGATTGTGCGGAAGATTCTGTACAGCAGGAACATCGAGGTTGTCAGCGCTAAGAACGGGCAGGAGGCCGTGGACCTGTTCCGCAGGGAAAATGGCCGTTATGATCTGATTCTGATGGACATTCTGATGCCGGTTATGGATGGTCTGGAGGCCACCCGCAAGATCCGGGCGATGCGCGATATTCCGGGTGCGGCTCATGTCCCGATCATCGCGATGACGGCAAATGCCTTCCGCGAGAATTTTGAAGAAAGCTTCAATGCCGGAATGGATGCCCATCTCGTGAAACCGATCGAGCCCGAGCGTCTGATCATGGTGATGTCGGATGTGATGGGCCGCAGGGAACAGGCCTGACGCACGGTTCTGTCCGGCGGGCGATGATGATCCCGGATGTAATGGGCCGCAGGGAACAGGCCTGACGCGCGGTCCTGTCCGGCGGGAGGTGATGGTATGGATAAGCTGATCGAAGAATTAAGAAACTGGGGAGCGGATACGGACGGAGGCATTCAGAGGGTGATGAATGACGAGGCATTCTACCGGATGCTCGTCCTGAAGTTCGCGGATTCACCTGAGTTTGAGACGCTGGAGGATGCTCTCGACCGTGGTGACAGAAAGGCTGCTTTCGGCATCGCCCACAGCCTCAAGGGCGCCTCCGCCAACCTCAGCCTGACACCCTTCTACCGTGCGGTGGCCGCGGTTGTCGAGGATCTCAGAAAGTATTCCGGTGTTGGAAGAGAAGCTGCTGAAGAGGACACGGAACTCGAGCTGCATCTGCAGCAGTATCGGATGGAGAGGGATCTTCTGATGAATCTTACGAGGAAGTACGTCGGCTGACCGGAAACTGCCGGTTAATTCGTGGTATGTGCGGAGAGACTGAATCTACTGAAAATTAATTATTGAGATCCGTATCTTTAAGTGTTATCTTTCTTAATGTCAAATAAATCAGGTACGGATATTAAGACAAGGGCGTCTTGCGTATGACATGGTCATGTGCGAGGCGCTTTTGTTTATACATTTTTTAGATTTCTGCTTGTTTTTTATTAGTTCTCTATTCGTTGCTCCGGCCTGAGATTTTGGATAAGGAGGCGGCTGATGAACCATTTGGTTGTCACAATAGGATGTGAGTACGGCGCCGGCGGTCCCCAGATCGGCAAGATGCTTGCGGAAGCTCTGAATATCGAATATTACGACAGAGATCTGATCGATAAGGTTGTCGATCAGCTGGGCGTGGACAAGGAGCTGGTAAAAGAGGCAGATACCAAGGCAAATGTCAAGTACAGCTTTGAGACAAGCCTGGGGCCGAGATACGCGAACCTCACGAATCGCGTGATCTACACGCAGTACGAGGTCCTTCATAATATGGCGGAGAAATCCTCCTGTGTGATCATCGGCAGGAGCGCGAACTACATTCTGAAGGACAGAGACGATGTCCTGAATTTCTTTATCTATGCTCCGAAGGATGTGAGAATCGGTTCGATCATGGAACAGGATCATGTTTCAAGGGACAAGGCAGAAGCCGAGATCGATTATTACGATGAGATGAATCATTCGAGGCATAAGTACATTACCGGTACATACAGAGGCGACAGGCGCGGAAGAGATCTGATGATCGACAGCAGCAGGCTTGGCTGGGAAAAAACCGCGAAATACCTTCTGATGTTCATAGAGATGCTTCACGAATGAAAGCCTGAATATCGCCGTCAAACCAGGCTGCGATCCGCTTGCAGAGCATACAAATTCAATCAGTGGAAGAAGGACAAGGGCGTCCGGACAGATATGTGTCTGTCTGGGCGCCTTTCTTTCGTATTCGGACAGCACAATGAAGCACAATGAATCCGGAAAGAAAAGGAGGCAGGTATGGAGAGCAAAAAAGAATCGGAATTTACGAAGGTTTTCAGCGCGTGGGATATCCTGGTTATTGCGTTCGGCGCGATGATCGGCTGGGGCTGGGTTGTATCTACCGGTGACTGGATCGAGAGAGGCGGAGTACTTGGCGCCGTTCTGGGATTCGTTCTCGGCGGTGTGATGATATTCTTCATCGGCCTTACTTACGCGGAGCTCACGCCGGCAATGCCTGAGTGCGGTGGCGAGCACGTATTCAGCTTCAAGGCAATGGGAGCGAATGGCTCATTTGTCTGCAGCTGGGCGATCATCCTCGGATACGTCAGTGTCGTATGCTTCGAGGCCTGCGCGCTTCCGACGATTATCACCTACATCTATCCCGGATTTCTGAAGGGTTACCTGTATACGGTCGGTGGTTTCAAGGTATATGCATCCTGGCTTGCGGTTGCGGTTGCGATGTCGATTTTTATTACCTATATCAATATCCGCGGCGCGAAAACAGCGGCCGTCCTGCAGACGGTCCTCACCGTTATCATCGGAGGTGCGGGAATTCTCCTGATTGTGGCTTCGGTTATTACCGGAAGCCCGGCCAATCTGGAAGGTCAGATGTTTGTGGGATCCGGAAGCGGAATCGCGCGGAATATCCTGCGCGTGGCGATGATGAGCCCGTTCTATTTCATCGGTTTTGACGTCATCCCGCAGGCTGCGGAGGAGATCAATGTTCCGCTGAAAAAAATCGCGAAGATGCTTCTGCTTTCTATCGTACTTGCCGTTGCGTTCTATGCTCTGGTTATTTTTGCAGTCGGCTACGTCATGAATTCCGGCGCGATCGCCGCTTCTGCCTCCAGCGGATCCGGTCTGGTGACAGCGGATGCAATGGCAGCGGCGTTCAAGACATCGGTGATGGCGAAGGTACTGATCGTCGGTGGAATGTGCGGAATTGTAACGAGCTGGAACTCTTTCCTGATCGGTGGAAGCCGTGCGATGTATTCCATGGCGGAGTCCTATATGATCCCGAAGTTTTTCGGGAAGCTTCATGAGAAATACAAGACCCCGATTACCTCGCTGGTTCTGATCGGCGTACTCAGCTGCCTGGCACCTTTCGCGGGAAGAAAGATGCTGGTGTGGATTGTTGACGCGGGAAACCTCGCCTGCTGTCTTGCTTACTGCATGGTTGCGATGTCCTTCGTGATTCTGCGGAAAAAGTCTCCGGAAATGCCGAGACCCTATAAGGTAAAGCACTACAAGGTTGTCGGCTTTTTCGCCATTGTTCTTTCCGGTTTCATGGTGTTGATGTACATCCTTCCGGGAACCGGCGCTACGCTTTCTCTTCCCGAGTGGGTAATCGCAGGAGGCTGGGGAGCGTTCGGAGTTGTTCTGTATGCGGTCTGCAAGGTGAAGTACGGCGAGAAGTTCGGAACGCTTGTCGATGTGGCAAATGATGAGCTGGATGCCGAGGCGGCGAGAGAACGTCAGGCAGCGGCCGGAATCGCAGCCGCAGAGGCGGGCGCAGAGCCGGCGCCGGCGATGGCATCGAAGACCATTTCTCCGGATTTCGCGAAAGCAAAAGCTGTCAATGCAGCCGGAGCCGGGATGCTTCGGGATGCTTCAGCAATTCCGGCTTCCTTCCAGTATTTCCTGCCGGTGAACCTCGTGTTCGGATATGGAAAAACAAAGGAGGCTGGCGCACTGGCCGTGAAGTACGGACACAAGGCCCTGATCGTCACGGGACGTTCCAGCGCGAAGAAATCCGGACTGCTTGACAGAGTCCGTGACAGCCTGCAGGAAGCCGGACTGGAGACCGTTCTGTATGACAAGGTTACCGCGAATCCGCTCACGACAACGGCACAGGAGGGAGCGGATCTTGCAAAGCAGGAAGGCTGCGATGTGGTTGTCGGCATCGGCGGAGGAAGCATCATGGACGCCGCCAAGGGCATGGCATTCATGGCAGTCAATGACGGCGCGTTTGACGATTACATCTACAACCGGAGGTCGAGTGATCAGGCACTTCCGCTCGTGCTTATCCCCACAACATGCGGAACAGGATCCGAGGGAAATGGTTTCGCGGTGTTCACCAATCCGGAAACCGGAGACAAGAAGTCGCTTCGCAGCCCGGCGATCGTTGCGAAGGCATCGATTGTCGATCCTGAGAATATGATGACGATGCCGAAGAAGGTGCTTGCTTCTGTCGGATTTGATGCCCTGTGTCACTGCATGGAGGCATATACAGCCAGAAAATCACAGCCCTTTACCGATGCGCTCTGCATGTACGCGATCCCGCTGATTGTCGGTAACCTGGTGGATCTGTATCACGGAAAGGAAAGCAGAGAGGCATGGGAGGCAATGTCCATCGCCAGCACCATCGGCGGAATGGTCATCAATACCGCCGGAGTCACCCTTGCCCATGCGATGGAGCATCCGGTCAGCGGTCTGAAAAATGTAACACACGGCGCAGGACTTGCTGCCATCACGCCTTATGCGATTGCAGCTTCCTGGGAGGGAAACCGTTTCAAATATGGAAAGCTTTCGAGAATGCTCGGGGGCTACACGGCAGAGGATTGTGCCGAGAAGGTGCGCACCCTGCTCAGGGAGCTTGATCTGAACATCACACTGGAGGATCTGGGAGTCACCGAGGGAGATATCCCGTGGCTGACGCAGAACTGCTTCAAAGTATCGAAGGCAAACATCGATAATAACCCGACAATGCTTGCCGAGGAGGATGTGGAGGAGATTTACCGGAGAGCTCTTCACGGAGAGTCGCTGAATCTCGCACGCACCGCCTGAAACAACGGCATTGGTTCAGGCGATGATGTATTTATCTGATCGATGATGTGATCGTCAGGTCGATGAGTGCAGTTCACAAAACAGGTATTTCGTTTATTTTTCTAAAGAAGGCACGGACACGGGACAGCGGACTTTCCAAAGATCCCGTGCTCCATACCAGATATAAATGTTAAATATTTTTTTGTACAGGAGGAAAAGAAAATGGCATTAGCAGAAGATTTACCGAAGATTGTAACTGGTCAGGTTCCGGGACCGAAGGCAAAGGCTATTCTGGACAGAAGAGATGCTGCGGTTCCCAAGGCTCTGTGCGGCCAGACTTATCCGGTCGTTATCGAGCGCGGCGCAGGCCCGATTGTGAAGGACGTTGACGGCAACGAGTTCCTTGACTGGATCGGCGGCGTAGGTGTACTGAATATCGGATATTCTCATCCGGAAGTCATCGAGGCGGTCAAGGAGCAGTCCGAGAAATATTTCCACACAATCTTCAACGTCATCTGTCATGAAGGATATATAAAGCTGGCTGAGGGACTGAACAAACTGATCCCGTGCCGCGGAGATGTGAAGAAGACCTATTTTGCAAACTCCGGTGCCGAGTGTGATGAGAACGCAATCAAGGTTGCGAAATCCTATACACACCGCGGAGGCGTGATCTGCTTCACCGGCGCTTTCCACGGACGTACAAACCTGACGATGGCACTGACCGCGAAGAAGGCATTCGCACAGGGCATGGGACCCTTCCCGGCTGAGATCTATCGGGCACCGTATCCGTACCTGTACCGCGCACCGAAGGGATACAGCGAGGAAGAGGCGATTGAGTACTATCTGAACGGATTGAAAAAGGTATTCGACGAAGGAATCCCGGCAAATGAAGTTGCATGTATGATTGTTGAGCCTCTTCAGGGCGAGGGCGGATTCATCCCGGCTCCGATTGAATGGGTAAAGGCGGTCCGCAAGATCTGCGATGACAATGGAATTCTGCTGATCGCTGATGAGGTTCAGTGCGGAAACTGCCGTACCGGAAAATATTTCGCGTCCGAGTACTGGGCTGAGGCGGGAGCTGCTCCGGATATCGTTACAACTGCAAAATCTATCGCTGCAGGAATGCCGCTCAGCGCAATCACCGCAAGAGCAGAGATCATGGACGCTGTTCCGGCAGGAACCATCGGCGGCACCTATTGCGGCAACCCGGTTTCTGTCGCTGCAGGCAACAAGGTAATGGAGATCTATCTGAGAGATGACTTCCCGGCAAAGGCAAGACATATCGGCGAGATGATTATGGGAGGATACAAGGAGCTTCAGAAGAAATATCCGGTGATCGGCGATGTTCGTGGCCTCGGAGCGATGATCGGTATCGAGTTCGTAAGAGATCCGGAGACAAAGGAGCCTGCAACAAAGTTCACTGCAAACCTGATTCAGTGCGCGCTTCAGAAGGGACTTCTGATTGAAAATGCAGGAACAGCAAGCAACATTGTTCGTTTCCTGGCACCGCTCGTAATGACAGATGAGCAGACGAAGAAAGGACTTGAGATCTTCGAGGAGTCCATCAAGGAAGCACTTGCAATGGGTCTGTAATCAAGGATCCGTGATGAGACCGCGCAGTCATTGAAGGGAGGGAGCCGGATGAAGGTTCGCCTTATGACAGAAGAGCACGACACCGGCTGCGCGGCATGAAGGGGGTACTTCGTACAAAATATATATATTTAACAGGGGCGGGAGCACGCCGGTCAGATACCGCGTGCTCCCGCTTCTTCGTTATACCTGCTGACTTCGAGATCGGCTCCGGTTTTTCAGGCACCTGCTGACTTCGAGATCGGCTCCGGTTTCTCTGATACCTGCAGAGTTCGAAATCGGATCCAGTCTCTCTGATACCTGCTGTCTCCGAAATTGCATCCGGATTCTTACAAGCCTCGCATGTGACGAGTCCGGTGTGCGTTTTTAAGCTAAGATTATCCCTGAGCTTGTTCTCCCTGTGCTTCCGCGTAGGAGATCAGTGTGGCATCGTGCGTGGAGGTCTTCCAATCATCACCGGCCTGACGCTCGATGGTGAGCTTGATCTTGTCACCGGAGGAATGTCCGGAGATGATTTTCTTGAGCTCGTCATAGGAGCTGACCGAGGTACCATCAACAGCCGTGATGATATCTCCCTCCTTAAGGCCGGCAAGAGATGCGGGGCTTCCGGAGAGGACGGTCTTGACATATACGCCGTCCGGATAACCGGAGGTATCGACATCGGTCAGGGAATCAATGTCCGCGCAGGTTATTCCAAGGAAGCCGGCGTTTTCATTTACCGAGGAGGAATCGTCGGAACTGCTGTCCACGCTGTTCTGATCGGAATTGCCGCTGTCGGAATCATTGTCATTACCGTTGTTTCCGGAGTTGTTTTGTCCCGGAAGCTGGAAGCCTCCGTTGTCCTGACTGAAATCAGGCAGGTTATCGGAAAGATCCGATTCAATGGATTTCTCGATCTTTGACGCTGCCCTGTCCATTGAGCTGCTGATGGCAGCCGGAATTGTCAGAGACAGGATCCCCGCTGCCACAACACCTGCGACGGCTCCGGTGAGAACGGTGAATCCGATTTTCTTCCCGGTGCCGCTGTGGTGTCTGCAGCCACCGTTGCCGTAGGGATTGCCGTTCCAGGAACCATTGCCAGCATTGTTGTTCCATGGGCCATTTCCGACAGAACCATTACTGCCATTGCCGTTCCATGGGCCGTTTCCGGCGGAACCATTACTGCCATTGCCGTTCCATGGGCCGTTTGCGGCGGAACCATTGCCGGCATTGCCGTTCCATGGGCCGTTTCCCGTAGACCCATTGCTGTTTCCGTTACTGCTCCAGGAGCTGCCGCCGTTTCCAACGTAGGGGTTGCCGTTTCCGTTATTGCTCCACGGATTGCGGCTTCCGGAAGAAGTGTCAGAGTTCTGACTTCCCCAGGGATTGGGATTGCCCTGGTTTGTTCCGTTGTTCTGCGTGGACGAATCTGCAGCGCCATTCGCGTTATTATGGTTTGTTTCGATGCTGTCCGGCCCCATTGCGTTATTGCTCTGGCTGCCTGTGTTGGTCTGATTCATCTCATTATTATTCTGGTCATCATACATGATTCATGTCTCCCTTCGATCGGATACAGATAATTTTCGTGCATCCGTTTAATTTCAATATCTGTGGTATGTCTGTTACATCTAATGGTTTAATGATAGAAAACAAACGTGAAAAATAAGTGAACACAGGGTGAAAATCCGATGTAAAACCGAAAAAGCTCCCGGCGCCGGCAGAATTGCCGGTATCCCGGGAGCTTTTTCAGACTGCAGCTGAAGGATCATTCCCTCAGATACAGATGTCGGCGCAGCCGCAGATTAAATGAAACAGAGCTGTCCGCGGCGCGGCAGATTTTATAGAGGTGTCGGCGCAGCCGCAGATTTTATCCATAGAGATATCGGCGCAGCCGAAGGATTTTAGCTGGATGCGGATGTCGACGTCGCTGAAGTGCCGGCAGCGGATGATCCCGAGACAGCTTCCGTTGGTGTATCTTCGCTCGAAGAGGAAGATGTGGAGGCCACGAGATTCGAGGTCGTCAGGTTAAAGTCACTGTAGATCGTCGAGGATATGGTGTAGACGGTATCCGCGTCATCGACGCGCAGATAGTACTCAGAGATCTGGCTGTTGTAGTCGCCGACCTCGAGCTTATGCGTTGAGCCGTCCGAGAGGGTAATCGTGATTGTCATGACCGGACTGTCGAGACCATACTGCGTGAAGTCTGTCACATCTGTGATTTCGTTGTCCGAGCTGAGATCCGAGAGCGCATCGGTCATGGTCTTGATCTGTGTGGTATCCACCTTTTCATCCGGGAAGTCGGCAAAACTCCAGGTGTCGGCATCAGCGTCATGATTGACGTTGAATCCGCCGGCGTCATTGGTTGCGGTAATGTTCTTAATTCCGGAGATATCATTGTCCGAGAGGGAGAGTGCGGTATAGGAGGTACTCTTTTCAGTTGCTTCCTTGTGGGCGCTGTAAGCCTTTGCGGCGAAATACGCGCCAATGGCGCACCCCAGAATAACCAGAAGAGTAATCAGCTGAATTTTCTGTTTTTTCATTTTATCTCATCCGTTCTAATCATAATGTCTTGTCTGCTGTTGTCTGCTGTCCGTGCTGTATTCAGTCGGTGCTGTATCCAGTCCGTGCTGTATTTAGCCGGTGCTGTATCCAGCCGCTGCGGTATCCAGCCTGAGCTGTATATACAACCGGGGCCTGTCCTGCTTTTTCTCTCCATCGGGGAGAGATGCAGGGCAGGAACGGAAGCGTTTTATTTTTTCCTGCGGATAACCCAGATTGTGATTCCGAAAGCCAGAAGAACAACCGGGATCAGGATGACAAACAGGATGGTGAGAAGGACAGCGGTGCGTGTGGCCATGGTGATGGTGGTGTTGTCCATGGACTTTGACGGGATGGAAATCGTCGTCGTGTCGGAGGTCACAGCGCTGATTGAGCCGCTGAAGAGCGACAGGTTGGAGCCGGAAACCATCTGGTTTGCGTTATCGTTGAAGATGTACGGGGACGTATACACGACCGCCGTTGATGTAATGGTATCTGTGCTGCTGTCCGAGGAGGAACTGCTGGATACGCTTTCCGCCGCCGAGCTTGAGGATACCGATTCTGAGGATGACGAGGTTCCGGATACGCCGTTCGCTGTCGATGAGCTGGTCACGGTGTTGTCTGCGGCACTTCCATCTGAACTGCTGATTGTCTTGACTGCCTTCAGACCGACGATTCGCGCGGCAAGCTGATCGCTGTCGGTTTGCTCCATGTCGGACTCGCTTGAAACACTGCTGTGCACATACGCGCTCTCTGAGGTTTGCAGAAGAGGTGTGTATGCAACCTGGCTGTTGGAGCTGTCGTAGGTGATCTCCTGAGAAAACGGCGACATGATGTATCCGTTTGTGATACCGGAGGTGATATCGTCGCTCTCCACATTCGGGAGAAGGTAGGAGGGATACTGATAGTAGCGGCTGCTGTCGCTGTCCAGAACAACGCCGTCATTCAGCGTGATCCCAAAGTAGGACAGAAGAGCCTTGTAATTCGTCATATCGCCGGTCGCTTCATAGTTTGTGACCGCGATGACATTTCCTCCTTTATTGAAGTAATCCTCGAGTTTCTTCAGATCGTCAGAGGACAGGTCAGAGGTCGGCGCGTTGATGATGACTGCCTGTGCGTCATCCGGGACACTGTCGTTCTGCATGAAATCCAGATCCTGTACAGTGATGTTCATTTTGCTTACGGCATCTGTGAAAGTACTGGACAGGGCGGTTTCGTTGTGCCCGGTCAGTGTGTAGATGACCGGATTGCTGTCGCTTGTGACATAGTCAATGGCAGAGGTGATCTGGCCTTCACCGTCATATCCCGTAGTTTTCTGGGAATAGGTGGTGTAATCCGTGGAGGTCTCATACACATCGCTGAAATTGACAATCTTGCTCTTGTCACCGCAGGTGACGATCAGAGAGTTCATATAGACCTTGGAAGAATCATCAGTGTACTTTTGGATAAAGGTCGGATTTTCCGCAGGATCGACGTAGCTGACCTTGATATGCTTCGATAAAGCCTCATAACTCTTCAGTGTTTTATTCAAGGTCTTGTCGGATGCACTTTCCTTGTCAAGCACATAGATCGTTACATCGTCCTTCAGGCCGGAGACGAGATTCTTCGTATCGTCGGTGAGGGAGTAGAGACGACTTGAGGTGACGTCAATATTCTGCATCGAATCCGGAAGCTTTGTGACTGCCAGGTTCACGATAACGGTGATGGCGAGAACAACGACGATCATGACCGAGCTGTACGCTCCGAAGGAGATCGTTTTTTTCGAAATAGAATACCTTCTCTTCTGGATAATCTGCGTGGTCAGGAACAGGAAGAGCAAGATAACGGTTGCCATATAGATGATCGCGGTGATGTTCAGACTTCCGGAGAGGAAGTTCTCAAACTGCCCCCGGACATTGATGGCGGTCAGGAATTTCGTGAGTACGGTATTGGAAGAGACCATATTCTGAATGGTCGGGATCAGATACATCACGAAGAGGAAGAGGAAAGACAGAACGGCCGCGATGATCGGGTTTTCTGTCAGAGAGGACGCAAAAACACAAATCGCGATGCAGGCCAGTCCGTAGAGCCACATGCCGAGGATGGCGATATAATCCGATCCAAAGGATACTTTTCCGAATGCCGACAGGATCAGAGGATAGATGCAGGTCATCAGAGTAGGAATTGTGTAGATTTCCGCCAGAGCCAGGAATTTCTGGAATACGACCTGTCCCACGGATACCGGGGCGGTGAAGAGAATCTGGTCCGTCTTCTGGCGCTGCTCCTCAGAGAAGGAACGCATGCAGAGAATCGGCATCAGTATCAGGAAAATGATCTCAACGGTGCTGATGGTTCCCGTGATGTCTGAGCTCAGGCTCAGAAAATTATAGTTCGATACAAAAAATGACAGGAAGGCCCAGAATACGGCGATAAAAAGCCAGCCCGTTACGGAATGAAAGTTTGATTGAAAATCTTTCTTTGCAATTGCCTTCATCAGTCAGACACCTCCTTGTGATCAGAATCCGCAGGATCCGGGCTGTGCTTCGCGGCACTCTTGTCATCCGAAGCGCCGGAATCCTGGCTGTGCTTCGCGGCACTCTTGTCATCCGAAGCGTCGGAATCCGGGCTGTGCTTTGCGGCACTCTTGTCATCCGAAGCGCCGGAATCCGGGCTATGCTTTCCGGTGCGCTTGCGATCAGAAGCGGGGCGTGCGTCATCACTGGTAAGAGACAGGAAGACATCTTCCAGAGAGCGTTCGCTCTGATTCATGGACAGGAAATACATTCCAGCGCCGAATACAGCCTGGGAAATGGCCGGACGGATATCCAGCGTCTGTTCCGAGTGAATGACCGCGTGAAGCTGGAGAGGTGCGCCCTTTCCGGGATCTTTTGCGACAGAGACGTTCACGCCGGATACCAGATCAATGCGGCGAAGCGCGTCACCCAGGGTCTGCTCATTGTCTCCGAGAACGTCGATGATGACCTCCTGCTTATGGCTCATGGCCGTGCGGAGATTTTCCGGCTTATCACTCGCGACAAGCTGGCCCTTGTTGATAATCCATACGTAATCGCAGAGACTGCTGACGTCGGAGAGAATGTGAGAACTCAGGATGATGATGTGATCCTTCCGGAGCGTTCTGACATAGTCGAACATCTCCTTCTGCTGCTCGGGATCAAGTCCGACGGTCGGCTCGTCCAGAATGATGATCTCCGGATTGTTAATGATGGCCTGCGCCAGTCCGACACGCTGCTTATATCCCTTTGACAGGTTTTTGATCAGGCGGTTCTGCATGCCCTTCGTGCCTGTCTTTTGCATGGCATTCTCCACGGCGCCCGCGCGGTCCGCCTTCGGGACTTCCTTCAGTTCAGCCGCGAAAAAGAGGTATTCCTTCACCGTCATATCCGGATAAACCGGAGGAATCTCGGGCAGGTAGCCGATTCTTTTCTTGGCGTTCTCCGGCTGCTTCAGAATGTCGAAACCGTCGATCTTAACGGTTCCGGACGACGGCGCCAGATAGCCGGTCATCATATTCATGGTCGTGGATTTTCCCGCGCCGTTCGGACCGAGGAAGCCGTAAATGGTGCCTTTTTCCGCTGTGAAGCTCAGGTCATTTACCGCAATGTGATCGCCGAAGCGCCGCGTCAGATGTTCAACTTCAATCATCTCGTAACTCCCTTCATATTGTCGTGTATGCGTGAAACGGGCTCTGATTTTCTGTGCGGGAGAAGACAGGCCGATTTTCACACCATGAAAAAGAGTAAAAAAAATATGTGTTCTTTTGTGCATGCAACTGTGAAAAAACTGTGAAGTCTGTTCCGCGCGCGATATTTCGTACGAAAGCAATGGATTGTAATGAGGCGCCGGGAGTTTTATACTTATAATTATGGAAAGAACAGTAAGCCTGCATGGTATGTTATAGAAAGACCAGTAACTACGCAGACGATATTATCGAAAGAATAGTAAGCACGCAGGTTATTTGTAGAAAAGGCAGTAAGCCCGCAGGGGCGATGCAAGGGGAAGATCAGACATTATGGCGCGCAGAACGATGCAACTATTATCACCGAAGGTTTTTAATGTGTATGACAGGGAGGGCTGGACCGTCCGCGATGACAGAGACGGCTGCAGATCAGAGTACAAGCCGATGATCAATGATACGCTGAACGGTGCGGTGATCTGGTTCTCACATTACCCGGAAGGGTACTGGAAGCCGGATCACAGGCACAATTGTGCTCACGGGATCTATGTGATCGACGGAGCCCTCCAGATGGGTGAGTCTGTTTTTAAGCCGGAGACCTTTATCTGGAATCCAGCCGGTTATCCGTGCGGCCACGGGGCGGCACCGGGAAAGGACTGCCATTTTCTGTTTGTGGCAAACCGGCCGTTTGACATCGAGTTTCTGGGAGAAGAGGAATCCCGGAGGGAACGTGTCATCCAGGAGCTGAATAAGGAGGAAAATCAGCTGAGAGTTTTCCCTGCCTTCGACAGCGAGATCTGGTGTGAAAAGGAGGAGCCGATCGGCAGCCGGTTCTACGCAAAGCCGCTTCTGATCGATCACGAGACCGGGATGACCGTGGAATATATCCGTTTTCCGGCGGATTTTGAGAGACCTGCCCACAGATACACCTGTGCTTACGGGCTTTACATCATCCGGGGCAGACTGGTGACCTCCTTCGGTGTGTGCACGAAGGGAGATTTCATCTGGTTTCCGCCGCGTTATGTCAATGAAAGATTCCGCACAGATGACGAAGAGTGCCTGGCCCTGATGATCACGAACAGGCAGTACAATGTGGTGATGGTCTGACAAATACCCTGCAAGGCAGGGAAGAAGCCGGTTTCATTGCAGATGATGTAAATCAGGGTGCCGCCGGGAGACCGGCAGAGGATGATGTAAATCAGAGTGTTCCGGGAGAAAACGTCCCGGGAGAGCATATGCGATTCCAGAACGTATCAAGAGCAAACACAAACATTATAAGCGATGTAAAGAAGGTCAGATGAATGATAGTGGAAGACAATAAGCAATACAGTGAGGATCAGGGAAAAAGTATAGAGGAGCAGAGAATTACGGAGGAGGGCAATCCGGCGAAGCCTTCGGGCAAGGCCGGGGCACAGATGCTGCACCGCATGAATGAGAGCCATGACGCTGTGACAAACTGGGGTCTGGACTTTTTGACGGTGCAGTCCCGGGACGTCGTCATGGATATCGGCTGCGGGGGCGGGGCCACGCTGCACAGACTTTCGGTGAGAGGAGCCGGTTATGTCGTGGGCGTGGACTATTCGGCGGTGTCTGTGCATCAGTCGCTGGAGCTGAATCAGGAAGACGTCTCTGATGGAAAAATGTGTGTGCTGCAGGCATCTGTGGAAGAACTTCCTTTTGATGATGAATTTTTTGATGTGATTACAACGGTGGAAAGCTTCTATTTCTGGCCGGATCCGCAGGAGAGTTTGAAGGAGGTCAGACGTGTGCTGAAGCAGGGAGGTCACTTTATGCTGATCGCGGACATCTACGACAACGGCAGACTGCCGGAAAGCGCGAAGGAAAACATCCGCAGGTATCAGATGACAGTCCCGACGGCAGAAGAGTACCGGACGCTGTTCCGTAACGCCGGCTTCTCCGATGTTCTGATTCACACAAAGGACGGGGAGAACTGGATTGCCGTAGAAGGAATCCGGTAAGGAACTTGCCGACCGCTGAATTTTCTAGTAAAGTATGTTGAGGATTGCCCTGTCAGCAGTGATGCTTTTGACAGGCGTATCATGAAATAAAGTAAAAAATAGTATTGGAGTATTGAACCGATGGATATTGCAAAGCAGATTGCGAAGGAACTGGAGATTGAGCCGTGGCAGGTGGAGGCGGTGATCAGCCTGATTGACGAGGGGAACACAATCCCTTTTATCGCCCGCTACCGGAAGGAAAAGCACGGGGAGCTGAATGACGAGCAGATTCGTAATCTGAGCGAGAGACTGGGGTATCTGAGAAATCTGGAGGACAGAAAGGCAGCTGTACGGTCTTCCATTGAAGAGCAGGGCAAGATGACGGACGAGCTGTCAAAGGCGATTGACGGCGCGGAAACGCTGGTGTCTCTTGAGGACATTTACCGGCCGTACAAGCAGAAGCGCCGGACGCGCGCGGTAGTCGCGAAGGAGAAGGGACTGGAGCCTCTGGCTCAGATCATCCTGGAGCAGAAGATTACCCGGCCGGTTGAGGAAGAGGCGAAGGCCTTTATCAGCGAGGAAAAAGGTGTGAAAACTGCTGCGGAGGCAATTGCCGGCGCTTCAGACATCATCGCGGAGATGATCTCCGACAATGCGGATTTCCGCACCGGAATCCGCAACTTCACGAGAAAGACAGGTATCCTTGTTTCTCAGGCGAAGGATCCGGAGGTGAAGTCGGTTTACGAGATGTATTACGATTTTCAGGAACCGGTGTCGAAGATTACGGGTTATCGTGTACTCGCAATCAACCGCGGAGAGAAGGAGAACATTCTGACCGTCCGAATTGAAGTGGATGTGAGAAAAATCATCCTCTTCATCGGTCATACGCTGATCAAAAGCAACAACCAGTATACGATGCCGGTTCTGATCTCGGCCATGCAGGACAGCTACAAGCGGCTGATCGGGCCGGCAATTGAGCGGGAGATCCGCAGTGAGCTGACGGAAAAGGCAGAGGACGGCGCGATCAAGGTCTTTGACAAAAACCTGGAGCAGCTTCTGATGCAGCCTCCGATTGCCGGACAGGTCGTTCTCGGATGGGATCCCGGATATGCGCACGGCTGTAAGCTGGCGGTTGTGGATGAAACCGGAAAAGTGCTGGATACGGCGATCATCTATCCGGTTCCGCCTTCATCAAACATGAAGCCGAATCAGCGGAAGCTGGAGGAGGCGAAGAAGCTGGTCAAGAACTGGATCCAGAAGTATCATGTCACATTGATTTCACTGGGAAACGGAACGGCGTCCAGAGAGTCCGAGCAGGTTATTGTGGATCTTCTGAAAGAGATTCCGGACTGCAAGGTGCAGTACATGATCACAAATGAGGCGGGCGCGTCCGTATACTCCGCCAGCAAGCTGGCGGCCGAGGAGTTCCCGGATTTTGACGTGGAACAGAGAGGCGCTGCATCCATGGCAAGACGGGTCCAGGATCCGCTGGCCGAGCTGGTCAAGATCGATCCGAAGGCCATCGGTGTCGGACAGTATCAGCACGATATGAATCAGAAGAAACTCAGCGAAGCGCTGACCGGAGTGGTGGAATCCTGCGTCGCCCGGGTCGGAGTGGACCTGAACACCGCTTCCGCGTCTCTGCTGGAGTACGTATCCGGTGTCAACAAGACGATTGCCAGAAATATTGTATCCTACCGGGAAGAGAACGGCAGCTTTAAGAGCCGGAGAGACCTGCTCTCCGTACCGAAACTGGGACCGCAGGCCTATGAACAGTGCGCCGGTTTCCTGCGGGTGCGGGAGGGGAAAAATCCTCTGGATATGACGGCGGTGCACCCGGAGAGCTATGACGCGGCGAA
>DGTF01000047.1 GCA_002394235.1 Eubacterium sp. UBA4343
TCGTGTGCGGCGAGCGTCGCGGTAGCGAGATAAAACTCGCGCAGCGTATTTTATCTCGTTCAGCAGACGCCCGTACGATACATCGTGCCACATATGGTACAGGATACGGTTTTGTGAGAATTGCACATTGTTTATTTTCCGTCCAGGTGTTATGCTTTGTTTATGTTAACCCGTCAGCTGTTCTGAGTTCCTTTTCATTTGTATTGTTTTTCACTTTAGTTTTCGTTTTCTGCTTTTCTTTCTTCTCTTTTGTTTTTATCTTTCCTTCTTCTCGTTATTTCCTTTCCTTTGTTTTGTTATCAAAGCAGCTTTTATATTTCGCTGCGTTCTTCTCTTACATTTCTATGTATTCCGTTTGATTTCGTCTTCTGCTTTTTGTTTTGACAGCTCTTTGTTTTTTCGCAGCTTTTTTAAAGGTGTCGGTGTAATGACAAGATGATTGAATCGGGGGTGATGGAAGTTGAAATACCGGCCTGTCTGTATTGCCTGCGTTGTACTGATTCTGGGGATTCTGTTCTGCCGCTTTGCAGGAATCCCTGTTTTTGGCCGACCGAGAATTCCGGAGAGTGCGCGAAGAATTCTGAAGTCTGGAACGACTGCCAGCTGTTCCGGAGAGATCGTCGATCGGAGCCGGAAGAAAAAATCCGTTCAGTATATTATCAGAGACTGCAGAGCTGAATTCCGGGATGATGAAAATCAGGTTTGCAGCGTCCGGATCGGTTATCTGAAGGTTACGGTGCTGCCGGAGAAGAATTTTGCGGACGATGATGAATGGACCGGTACAGACCGGTTAACCACAGAAGAATGGAAGTGTTTTGAAGATGCAGATCTTCCAGTCGGGAGCAGGGTGATATTCCGGGGAAAGCTGTCGGAAATCAAAGGACCTTCGAATCCGGGTGAGTTTGACAGCAGGAAGTATTATGCGTGCAGGAAGATTTTTTATGAAATGGTGAACGAGAAAGCAACGGTGACAGAGGCGGGCAGAGGTTTGCGGGAGCAGCTTACAGCATTCCGGGAAAGGGTCGGCGTCCGGCAGGCGAAACTGATGCATCCGAAACAGGCAGGGGTTTTATCGGCCATGCTGCTCGGAGATCGTTCCATGCTGAGCGAAGAGAGTATGGAACGCTACAGGTACGGCGGAGTCATACACGTGCTGGCAATTTCGGGACTGCATATTTCTCTGCTCGGGATGATCTTCTATGAGCTGCTGTTCCGGGTTCTTCTTGTGGGTATGCCGTCCCATATCCGGGCAGGTCAGGCTGTTGCCGCCGCCGGAGCAGCTGTGGTGACAGGAATTTATTGCATGTTTGCCGGATCTCCGATCTCTGCCGTCCGTGCGATGATCATGTTTGGGCTTGCGCTGGGCGCAAAAATACTGCGCAGATCATATGATGCGCTGTGCGCGGTAGGGGTCTCTGCTATTCTCCTGCTGGTCACAGGGCCGGGATATCTGTTTGATGCCGGATTTCAGCTTTCTTATGCGGCGGTCGGAGGCGCAGCAGTTTTTTATCCTGTATTTCTCAGGCTGATTCCGAAGGATTACTGGCACAGCGGAAGCCGGCTCAAGAAAATTCTCGAAAAAATTCTCGAGGCGTTTTTGATGTGGGCGGCAGTCATGCTGTGCACGATCCCGGCCGCTGCTTCCGCCTTTTCAGAGATCGCGGTGCTGCCATTTGCAACGCTGGTGATTGTTCCGGCGATGGGAGCGGTACTGATCCTCGGTATTGTCGGGAGCGCCGCAGGCATGCTGTGTTCTCCGGCAGGGTGGCTTCTACTGATTCCGGTCGATCTTTCGCTTCAGGTGTTTGAGAGAATTGCTTTGTTCGTGAAGAGCATTCCGGGCTCGGTATGGACGGTCGGGAAACCGGAACGGTGGCAGCTTGTGGCCTATGGAGTCTGCCTTTTTCTGGCGTGGATTTGTCTCAGACACGGTATGGGAAGGCGTGCGGCACTGGCGGTGGCTTCGGCAGTGCTGATTCTCTCTCTGAAGTGGAGCCCGGCGTTGTCGGTTGACATGCTGGATGTCGGACAGGGAGACAGCCTTGTCATCTCCCGGGGGCTTGGCATGTGGAAGCCTGGCGGGGATCCGGTGTATCTCGTCGACGGAGGAAGCAGCAGCGTGAAGCGCTCGGGGAAGTACCGGATCATGCCATATCTGAGGTCCCGCGGGGTTACAAGGATCCGGGGAATTTTTGTCAGTCACGGAGACCTGGATCATCTGAACGGGATCGAGGAGCTGCTGGAGGAGGTTGCCGGACAGCGGGTACACATCCGGGTGGACGTGCTTTATCTGACACTGCAGATGCAGGAGGACGCTGCAGGCGGACGCCTTATGAAATTGTGCAGGAAGGCAGGGATCCGGGTCGTTTTTCTAAAAAAAGGAGATATACTGCGCGATGGAAAACTCCGTATCCGGGTAATGCATCCGGATATGGAGCCTGGAGCTGTGTCGGGGACCGGACGTAGAGACGGCCGCTCTTCCGGTGCTCCATCGGGGGCTGAAAGCGGCGGCGCATCTGATGGCACGACCGGAGAAAGAAACGAGAACAGCATGGTTCTGCTTCTGTCTTTCGGGGACTTCGATGCACTTCTGACGGGAGACCTGGAAGGAGACGGAGAGCGTGAAGTTCTGGAGGAGACCGGATCTGTGGAGTATCTGAAGGTCGCGCATCACGGCTCACGCAATTCTACTTCGGCTTCGTTTCTCCGCAAGGCATCACCGGTTGTCTGCATGATTTCTGCACCGGAAAAGAGCAGGTATGGACATCCTGCGGGAGAGACGCTGACAAGGATCCGCGAGGTAGGAGCGGAATATTATGTGACGAGAGATTGTGGTGCCATCTCTGTGGAAACGGAGGGAAGAGGAAGTTTCCGGATCCGGACTTTCCGGAGAGAAGCGGAGAAGTTTCAGGATCAGAACACATCGGAGGTGAGCGGAGAAGTTCCGGGATCAGAACTTTTCGGAGAGGAGCGGATATGATAAGATGAGACAGTAAGCAGAAAAACCCGTGAGAAGGAGATGGCGGAAGAGTGAAGATCATTCGTGAAGATATCAAAAGCGGCAATTTTAAAAAGGTTTATCTTCTGTACGGGGAAGAGGCATATCTGAGAAACCAGTACAGGGATCTTCTGATCCAGGCACTTGTGCCGGAGGGGGATACCATGAACTATACAAGATACAGCGGTAAGGATCCGGATGAGCACGAGATCATCTCGCAGGCGGAGACACTGCCTTTTTTCGCGGACCGGCGGGTTATTCTTGTGGAAAACAGCGGATTCTTTCGCCGGAAGACGGAGCGGCTGGATGACTACATGGATCATCTGCCGGACTACCTTGTGATGGTTTTTGTGGAGGACGAGGTTGACAAGAGGAACCGTCTCTACAAGCAGATTCAGAAGAAGGGGCATGTGGCTGAGTTTGCGGCGCAGACAGAGGAGACCCTGACCCGGTGGGTGCTGACGCGCATGACCAGGGAGGGGAAGAAGATCACCAGGAAGGATATGAACCATTTTCTGGATATGACAGGAACAGACATGGCAAATATCAGCAGTGAGCTTGAAAAACTGCTCTGCTATACCATGGGCAGGGAGGTCATTACAGATCAGGACATTGACGCGGTCTGTGCGCCCCAGATCACGAATCAGATCTTCGACATGATACGTGCGGTTACGGAACATCAGCAGAAAAAGGCGCTGGATTATTACTATGATCTTCTGGCGCTCAAGGAAGCGCCGATGCGGATTCTGTATCTCCTGGCGAGGCAGTATAATCAGCTCCTTCAGGTGAAGACACTGGCGGCAGACGGAGTGCCGAACCGTGAGATTGCGCCAAAAGTTGGCATGCCGCCGTTCGCGGTCAGCCGCACGCTCGGATTGTGCCGGAATTATACAATTCCGCAGCTTGAATCCATTGTGAGGGAATTTGTGCAGGTTGAGGAAGAGGTAAAGACGGGGCGGCTGGATGACAAGCTGAGCGTGGAGATGATGATTGTGAAATGGAGCCGGTGAAAACTGCAGGTATGAGCGTTTTCGCCGTGTTTCACACGTCTTCACGCTCATACCTGTTGTCGTCGCTAATGTTCTTGCCCACTGGTGAGCAAGCTCCCCGTGGGCCAAGAACATTGCGACTGGACTTATACAATAAAAAAACACGAGGCGACGACTCCTCGTGTATGCTCGTTTATTTATGATTGTTTATTGAATAGAGTTTACAGCTTTGCTTAAGCGGGAAACTTTTCTGGATGCGTTGTTCTTATGAAGAACGCCCTTTGTCTCGGCTTTGTCGATGACCGATGTTGCATTCAGCAGAGCAGCCTGTGCAGCTTCCTTGTCATTCGCAGCAACTGCAGCCTCAACCTTTTTCATAGATGTTTTTACTGCAGACTTGATGGCCTGATTTCTCTCGGCCTTTGTTTTGTTAACGAGAATTCTCTTCTTCGCGGATTTGATGTTAGCCAAACTGTACACCTCCTTTTGTTTTATTTATTAATAGAATGTTCTTTATAGGATGACACTTTTCCACTTCCGAACATGCCTATTTATATTATTCTATTTCCCATTGGTTGTCAACCGGAATCTTCGAAAAAATCGTGAATCTTTTCACTCCCTTTTGACTTCTACTGACCGTTTTCCGGCCATCACCGGCCCTTTTTCGAAGATTTTCCCTTTCCCTGCACCTTGCGGCTCCAGATAAAGTCGAGTATAATCTCACTGTATATCTGTCGGAGTCTGCCTGAATGCGAAGGAAGCGGAAAGAGGAAAAGCCCCGCGGTGGATTCCGGAGGGATGATCTGCACATGTTTACATGATACATAATCTCAAAAACCGGAGGTAGTGCCTTGTCATTAATAGATCAGAGCAAAATCAGAAATTTCTGCATCATCGCCCATATCGATCACGGAAAATCGACACTGGCGGACCGGATCATCGAGAAGACGGGTCTTCTCACCAGCCGTGAGATGCAGAATCAGGTCCTTGACAATATGGATCTGGAGCGGGAACGTGGAATTACAATAAAAGCGCAGGCATGCCGTACGGTCTACCGGGCGAAGGATGGAGAAGAGTATATCCTGAATATGATCGATACCCCCGGCCACGTAGATTTTAATTATGAGGTTTCCAGAAGCCTTGCGGCCTGTGATGGCGCTGTTCTTGTGGTGGACGCGACGCAGGGAGTGGAAGCACAGACGGTGGGAAATGTATATCTTGCCATGGAGCATGATCTGGAAATTTTTCCAGTGCTGAATAAAATCGATCTTCCGAGCGCACATCCGGAAGAGGTAAAAAGCGAGATTGAGGATGTCATTGGGCTGGACGCGGAAGATGCGCCCGAGATTTCGGCGAAGACAGGTCAGAACGTTGAGGATGTGCTTGAAGCAATTGTGCATAAGATTCCGGCTCCGGAAGGAGATGTGCAGGCACCTTTGAAGGCACTTATCTTTGACTCCATCTACGATTCCTATAAGGGAGTGATTATCTCCGTCCGACTTCGGGAAGGAACGGTGAAGCCGGGAGACCGGATCCGGATGATGGCGACCGGGGCGGAAGAAGAAGTAGTTGAGGTCGGTTATTTTGGCGCCGGGCAGATGATTCCGTGTGATGTTCTTGAGGCCGGTATGGTGGGCTATATCACTGCGAGCATTAAGAACATCAAGGATACCCGCGTTGGAGATACCGTGACAAATGCGGACCGCCCCTGTGCAGAGCGGCTTCCCGGTTACAAAAAGGTACAGTCCATGGTATACTGCGGGATTTATCCCGCAGATTCGGCGAAGTACCCGGAACTTCGGGATGCGCTGGAGAAGCTTCAGCTCAATGATGCGTCCCTGTATTATGAGCCGGAGACTTCGGCAGCGCTGGGATTCGGGTTCCGCTGCGGTTTTCTCGGTCTGCTTCATCTGGAGATCATCCAGGAGCGGCTGGAGAGAGAATATAATCTGGACCTTGTCACAACAGCACCAGGAGTTGTATATAAGATTCACAAGACGAGCGGAGAGGTCGTGGAACTGACGAATCCGTCCAATCTCCCGGATCCTTCGGAGATCGAATACATGGAGGAACCGATGGTGAAGGCAGAGATCATGGTGACGACCGAGTTTGTCGGCCCGATCATGCAGCTCTGTCAGGAGCGCAGGGGCGAATATCAGGGGATGGAGTATATTGAGACCACCCGGGCGCTTCTGACCTACCATATTCCACTCAATGAGATCATCTATGATTTCTTTGATGCTCTGAAATCGAGATCGAGAGGGTACGCATCTCTGGATTATGAGATCATCGGCTATCAGAGAAGTGAGCTGGTGAGACTTGATATTCTGGTCAATAAGGAGCCGGTGGACGCCCTGTCGTTCATCGTATTCGCGGACTCCGCCTATGAGCGCGGCAGAAAGATGTGCGAGAAACTGAAGCAGGAAATCCCGCGGCAGCTTTTCGACATTCCGATTCAGGCTGCTGTCGGATCGAAGGTGATCGCGAGAGAAACAGTAAAGGCTCTTCGCAAGGATGTGCTTGCAAAATGCTACGGCGGAGATATTTCCCGGAAGAAGAAGCTGCTGGAAAAACAGAAGGAAGGAAAGAAGAAGATGCGTCAGATCGGAAATGTTGAAATCCCCAAGGACGCTTTCCTCAATGTTCTGAAGCTGGATGAGAATTAAAACCGGCATGGAATTATACATTCATATCCCGTTCTGCGCGAGAAAATGCGGATACTGCGATTTTCTCAGTTTTCCCTCGGAGTGCGGCACACAAGACAGATATGTGGAGGCGTTGGTGCGAGAGATCCGGAGTTTCTCCGGTATGGAGCAGAGTGTTTCTTCTATATATATCGGGGGAGGAACCCCTTCTCTTCTTCCGGCGGAGAAGATTGCGGAAATTATGCACGCGGTCAGAGAGACCTTTTATCTGGAACCGGATGCGGAAATTTCGATGGAAGCCAATCCCGGAACCGTACAGCCGGGAAGCCTGTCTGTTTACCGGAGGGCGGGAATCAACCGGCTGAGCTTCGGCTGTCAGTCTGCTGACGACGGGGAATTGAAGCGCCTCGGCAGAATTCACACGTATCAGGCGTTTCGGGAGAGCTTCGCGTACGCAAGGGAGGCGGGCTTTTCCAATCTGAACGTGGACCTGATGTCGGGACTGCCGGGACAGACGGAGGAATCCTGGGAGAGAACACTTCGGCGGATCGCAGAGGCAGGCCCGGAGCATATATCTGCATACAGCCTGATCATCGAGGAGGGAACGCCTTTTTACGAAAAATATCACGGGGTCTCCGGTTTGATTGCCGGAGGAGATCCGGATGCCCGTGTAAGAGAACTTGAAGAAGAACAGTATCATCTGAGATCTGAGGAAGTGCTCCCCGGTGAGGAAACGGAGAGACGGATGTACGAGCGGACAGAGGAGATCCTTGCCGGCTATGGATTCCATCGGTATGAAATCTCAAACTACGCGAGAAGCGGGAGAGAATGCCGCCACAATGTGGGATATTGGACAGGGGTTCCGTACCTCGGACTGGGGCTGGGAGCGTCTTCCTTTACGGGGCGTCTCCGGTTCCGGAACACGGATGATATCGGAACGTATCTGCAGACACACGCCGGAGAGGAGAACGACGGAAGCGTACGGAAGCTGTATGGTGGAGAGAGCTTATCCGTGGAGGAAATAGGGGAAATCCTTTCGGAAAGCGGACGGGAAGAGCCGGAAATTCTTGGAAGAGGAGACCGGATGGCGGAATTTATAATTCTGGGACTCAGAATGACGTCCGGAATCCGCAAAGAGGAGTTCAGCTGTCGCTTCGGAGAGGATGTAATGGAGGTATATGGCAGCACAATCCGGAAGTATGAAGCGGCTGGCCTTCTGCGGGAGGAGGGAGGAAATCTGTTCCTTACCCGCCGGGGGCTTTCCCTGTCGAATACGGTCATGGCGGATTTCCTGTAGGTTTAGGGGTGTACGAAGCAGCGCGAGAGTGCTCATACCTGTTTGCAGCACGGAAGATGCGAAGCAGCTTCCGTGACGCTGGAACATATGCACATTGCGGTGGTCCCGCAGGAGGACGCCGGGATATGTATAAAGCCGGGCCGGCATAAGAGTTAGGAGTTTAAAATTGACAGAAAAGAATCATTTTATCAGGATCAGAGGTGCTTCGGAGAATAATCTGAAGAATCTGAATATAGATATCCCCAGAGACAAGCTTGTTGTGCTGACCGGGCTTTCCGGATCGGGAAAGAGTTCTCTGGCGTTTGACACCATTTATGCGGAGGGACAGAGACGGTACATGGAGAGTCTCTCCTCCTATGCGAGGCAGTTCCTCGGACAGATGGAGAAGCCGAAGGTGGAGAGCATCGAGGGCTTGCCGCCCGCCATTTCCATCGATCAGAAATCGACCAACCGGAACCCGCGATCCACGGTGGGAACGGTCACGGAGATTTATGATTATTTCAGGCTTTTGTATGCAAGAGTCGGGATTCCGCACTGTCCGAACTGCGGACGTGAGATCAGCAGACAGACGGTGGATCAGATGGTGGGCCAGATCATGGAGCTGCCGGAGAAATCAAGAATCCAGCTGCTTGCCCCTGTGGTGAGAGGACGCAAGGGACGGCATGAGAAGGTTCTGGAGCAGGCAAGAAAATCCGGTTATGTCCGCGTGGTTATCGATGGAAACCAGTACGACCTGTCAGAGGACATCGCACTGGATAAAAATCTGAAGCATAACATCGAAATTGTGGTGGACCGCCTTATTGTCCGGCCGGGAATCGAAAAGCGGCTGACGGATTCGGTGGAAAACGTGCTGAAACTTTCCGGTGGACTTCTCGTAGTCGATACAATGGACGGGCATACTCGGAATTTCAGTGAGAGCTTCTCTTGTCCGTACTGCGGGATCAGTGTGGACGAGATCGAGCCGAGGAGCTTTTCCTTCAATAATCCATTCGGTGCCTGTCCGGAGTGCTCCGGCCTCGGCTATCGGATGGAGTTCGCGGAATCACTGATGATTCCGGATCCGTCGAGATCCATCGACGAGGGAGTTTTTGCGGTTCCGGGATGGCAGTCGAGCACACAGAAGGGAAGCTTTACGCGGTGCATGCTGGAGGCACTGGCGGAGGAATATCATTTTTCCCTGTCGACACCATTTAAGGATTACCCGAAAAAAATCCACGATATTCTGATTCATGGAACCAAGGGCCATTCTGTACAGGTGCATTATAAAGGGCAGCGGGGAGAAGGTGTCTACGATGTTGCCTTTGAGGGGCTGATCAAGAATGTGGAGCGCCGTTATCGGGAGACTGCGTCGGAGTCTTCGCGTCAGGAATATGAGAACTTTATGAATATATCTCCGTGTCCGGCATGTCACGGGCAGAGGCTGAAGCCGTCTTCGCTGGCAGTCACCGTTGCGGACAAGAATATCTACGAGGTGACGAATCTGTCGATTGAGAATCTTCTGAAATTCCTGGATGATATCCGCTTAAGCGATCACCAGATGCTGATCGGGAAACAGATTCTGAAGGAAATCCGGAACCGCGTGAGCTTTCTCCACGAAGTCGGACTGGATTATCTGACGCTGGCGAGAGCTACCGGATCGCTTTCCGGCGGTGAGGCGCAGCGTATCCGGCTTGCCACCCAGATCGGATCGGGACTTGTCGGAGTGGCTTACATACTGGACGAGCCGAGCATTGGCCTTCATCAGAGAGACAATGGAAAGCTTCTCGGAACTCTGATGCATCTCCGGGATCTTGGAAATTCCGTTATCGTCGTCGAGCACGATGAAGAAACGATGCGGGCGGCAGACTGTGTGGTAGATATCGGCCCAGGGGCGGGCAGCCACGGCGGCGAGCTGGTCGCCATGGGAACTGCAGAGGACATCATGAAATGTCCGGAATCCATCACGGGGCAGTATCTGTCGGGAAAACGCAAGATTCCGGTTCCCGATGTAAGAAGGAAGCCAAAGGAATGGCTGACTGTCAGGGGCGCCGAGGAACACAATCTCAAGAACATCGATGTAAAATTTCCGCTCGGTGTGATGACCTGTGTGACCGGTGTTTCGGGCTCCGGCAAGAGCTCTCTTGTCAACGAGATTCTCTACAAGCATCTGCAGAGGGAGCTGAACCATGCTCTTGTGATTCCCGGAAAGCACAGGGGAATTGAAGGAATGGAGCACCTGGACAAGGTGATCAATATCGATCAGTCCCCGATCGGGCGCACGCCGAGATCAAATCCCGCGACATACACAGGTGTGTTCGACATGATCCGTGATCTTTTTGCCGCGACACCGGACGCAAAGGCACGCGGCTACAAGAAGGGACGTTTCAGCTTCAATGTCAAGGGTGGAAGATGCGAGGCCTGCTCCGGGGACGGCATCGTGAAGATCGAGATGCATTTTCTTCCGGATGTCTACGTTCCCTGTGAGGTGTGCGGCGGAAAACGCTACAACCGGGAGACGCTGGAGGTCAGGTACAAAGGAAAAAATATCTTTGAGATTCTGGATATGACCGTGGAGGAGGCGCTTCCCTTTTTTGAGAAGGTTCCGTCGATTTACCGAAAGATCAGGACGCTGTATGATGTCGGTCTGTCGTACGTGAAGCTCGGGCAGCCTTCTACAGAGCTGTCGGGCGGTGAGGCTCAGAGAATCAAGCTGGCGGCTGAACTATCCAAAAGAAGTACGGGAAGGACCTGCTATATTTTGGATGAGCCGACAACCGGTCTTCATTTTGAAGATGTGCACAAGCTGGTGGACATTTTGCAGAGATTTACGGAAGACGGCAATACGGTGATTGTCATTGAGCACAATCTTGATGTCATAAAGACCGCTGACTATATCATTGATATGGGCCCGGAGGGCGGTGACAAGGGCGGCACCGTGATCGCGAGCGGTACGCCGGAGGAGGTCGCGAAGGTGCCGGAATCATACACCGGCCAGTATCTCAGAGAATATCTGAGGGGATAACGGCAGATTCAGGGAGCTGTGGTTTTACAGTAGAGTCTCCGGTCGGAAAATTCCCGGATGGAAATGAGTCAAAGAAAATCGTTTGAATGAGATCATTTGAAAAGGATCATTCGGCGACGATCACTTGAAGGAGATCATTTGAACCAGACCATTCGATGAAGAACTCCCGGGGAGCTTATCCGAAGGAAATTATAGAAAGGAACATCATCATATGCCGGTTACTGACATTGGAATTGATCTTGGAACGGCGTCAATTATTATATATGTCAAAGGAAAGGGAATCTTCTGCCAGGAGCCATCCGTCGTGGCCTATGACAGAGATGCGAATAAGATTCTGGCCTTCGGGACCGAGGCAGCGCAGTGTATCGGGAGAATGCCCGGCAATATTGTCGGGATCCGTCCGCTGAAGGATGGAGTGATCTCGGATTTTGTCGTTACCGAACGGATGCTGCGGTATTTTATCCGAAAATCCATGGGAAACTGGAATATTCTGAAGCCGCGGATATGTATCTGCGTGCCGAGCGGAGTTTCGGATATCGAGCGGAGAGCGGTGGAGGAAGCCTCGTACCGCGCGGGTGCCAGGGACGCTGTGATTGTCCGGGAACCGATTGTCGCCGCGATGGGAGCCGGTTTGGATATCATGCGCGCGAGCGGAAGTATGATTGTGAACATCGGGGGAGGGATCAGCGAGATCGCTGTCCTGTCGCTGGGAGGGATTGTGATTTCCCAGTCCATCCGGACGGCAGGAGAGGCGTTTGATGAGGCAATCTGTCAGTATATTCATGATATCTACGGATTGATCATCGGAAGCCAGAGTGCAGAGGACATCAAGATTCAGATCGGATCCGCAGATCCGGACCGGAGGCTGAGTCAGGTCTCTGTGACGGGCCGCGATGTAGACGCAGGTTTTCCGCGGACGGTCAGCATAACCTCAGACCAGGTGAGAGAGGCTGTCTCCCCGGCGGTGCGACGGATTATCGAGACGATCCGCGTTGTGATGGAGAAGACGCCTCCGGATCTTGCGGCGGATATAGAAAAACGTGGAATTGTCCTGACCGGTGGCGGGGCGATGCTGGATGGGCTGGAAGGGGAAATCGAGAAGGCGACAGGAATCCGGACTCTTCTGGCGGACAACCCACAGCAGGCGGTCGCTGTCGGAACTGGGATGTACATTCGCGCGATGTCGGATTTTGAAAAGCAGAAGAGTTTTCGGTGAAGAGGCCGGCTGTGTTCCGGTCAGGCCGGACATTTGGAGATGAGCATGTCGGAAAAAATAGAAGGATATGTGGAGCATATCATCTATCGTAACGAGGATAATGGTTATACTGTTCTGAATCTGTCCGCACTGGATGAGGACGTGACCTGTGTCGGCAGTTTTTCCTCGGTCAATGAGGGAGAGTATATTGAGGCGGAAGGAGAGTACAGCGTTCATCCCAGCTACGGAAAGCAGTTCCGGGCGGAGAATGTCCATGTCACGATTCCGAGAGACAGCGTAGCGCTGGAAAGGTATCTTGGCAGCGGAGCAATCAAGGGCGTAGGAGCTGCGCTCGCCTCGCGGATTCTGAAACGGTTTGGCGACGACACTCTGCGGATCCTGGAGGAGGAGCCGGAGCGGCTGGACGAGGTAAAGGGGATCAGCGACCGGAAGGCCCGGGAGATCGGAGAGCAGGTTGAGGAAAAATCGCAGATGCAGAACGCCATGATTTTTCTCTCCCAGTACGGGATCTCCCTTTCTCTCGCCATCCGGATTTACAATCGCTACCAGGACAGATTGTATACAGTGATGCGGGAAAACCCTTATCAGATGGCGGATGATATCGACGGAGTCGGATTCCGGATCGCCGATGAGATCGCTTCCAGGGCGGGAATCCGGCCGGATTCGGAATACAGGATCCGGAGCGGAATTCTGTACGCGCTCAATCAGGCTGGCGCACAGGGCCATATGTACCTTCCGAAGGAGGTCCTGGTGCAGAGAGCCGGAGAACTTCTGGGAACAGATCCCGGTGACATCGACCGGTATCTGATGGACCTTGCTCTCGACAAAAAAATAAAGGCCCTGGTCTATGAGGATGAGAACGGAGATTCTCACGCGAGAATATATGCGGAGAGATCGTACCTGACAGAACTCAACTGCGCGAGAATGCTTCAGGATCTGAATCTTCATATCAGTGAGGACGAAGAGGCGGTGAATGAGAGGATCCGCAGGATCGAGAAGTCCGACCGGATTATTCTTGACGATCTTCAGCGCAAGGCGGTGGCGGAGGCTGCCACGAACGGTATTTTTGTATTGACGGGAGGCCCGGGAACCGGAAAAACCACAACGATCAATACGATGATCAGGTATTTTGAATCGGAGCATCTGAGTATCGCGCTGGCTGCGCCGACCGGGCGCGCGGCAAAGAGGATGACGGAGGCGACCGGTTATGAGGCGTCTACGATACACCGGCTGCTTGAGATTTCAGGCGCGGCTGATGAGGAGTCGATGAATGTGCGCTTTGAGCGGAACGCTGAAAATCCGCTGGAGCAGGACGTGATCATCATTGATGAGATGTCAATGGTTGATATTTTTCTGATGCATTCTCTTCTTTCGGCAATTGTTCCGGGGACGCGGCTGATTCTGGTGGGTGACCAGAACCAGCTTCCGAGCGTCGGACCGGGCAGCGTGCTCAGGGACATCATCCGGTCCGGATGCTTTCCGGTTGTTATGCTTACCAGGATTTTTCGGCAGGCCCAGGAAAGTGATATCGTGGTAAATGCACACCGGATTCATGCCGGGCTTCCCGTTCGCACGGATAATCGGAGCAGGGATTTCTTTTTCCTTGAACGGGAGGATGTGCGGGTGGTACAGAGAGTTGTGCTTGCTCTGGTGCAGGAAAAGCTCCCGCGGTATGTAAAGGCGGATTCCTCGGAGATTCAGGTTCTGACACCGACACGGAAGGGAGCGCTTGGCGTCGAGAGTCTCAACCGGATTCTGCAGACGTATCTGAACCCATCGTCGCCTGCAAAGCAGGAGCGGGAAACCTCCCGCGGAATTTTCCGGGAGGGTGACAAGGTCATGCAGATCCGGAACGATTATCAGCTGGAATGGCAGCTGCGGGGGAAACAAGGAATCGTCGCGCAGCGGGGCCTCGGGGTGTTTAACGGAGACATGGGCATCATCCGTAGGATTGACGCGCCGAACGAGCTGCTTACCGTTGAATATGAAGAAGGAAAAACCGTGGACTATACTTTCCGTCAGCTGGATGAGCTTGAACTGGCATATGCCACGACGGTTCACAAAGCACAGGGAAGCGAATATCCTGCCGTAGTCATTCCGCTTCTCGGAGTCCCGCATATGCTGCAGACACGGAACCTCCTCTATACTGCTGTGACAAGAGCAAGGAAATGTGTAGTTCTGACAGGAAGCAGACAGGTGTTCCAGGCAATGATTGAGAACGCGACCGAGGAAAGCCGATACACCTCATTGGCGGAACGGATCATCGAGCTGAAACGGCAGGAGATCTGAAGCGGATTTCCGGCGACAGGGACCTGCGGAAGAGGGCATGCCCAGCTGCTTTGAACGCTGTGGATGCGCCTTACCGGCGGGTTTGCGGAGCACAGAGATAATATGCGGTGGAAAGAGACCGAGACAGGCCGGAAGCATGGTGCATTGCGTTAGCGGTTCTCATTGACAGAGGTGTTAGGCGGCGGAAAGAGACGCCGACAGGAGGGAGAACCTTGCGGAAAAACCCGGACAGGAGAAAGGAAGATAGATTCCCGCAGAGAAAGGATGATATATGGCGGAACGGAACGCTGCGCGCGGAAAAAATTGCCGGCTTGCTTTATCCGCGCCGCTGTCCGTTCTGTGACGGTCTGCTGTCTGCCGGAGAACCCTATCTGTGCCGGAGATGCGCGGGCAATCTGAATTTTATCAGAGGGCCGGTCTGCATGAAGTGCGGAAGGCCTCTGGAGTCTGACACCATGGAGTACTGTGATAGCTGCCGGAGAAGAGAACATCGCTTCATTCAGGGCTTTGCGCCTTTTACATATCGGGGAATGGTGCAGGATTCGATCACACGTTTTAAGTATGGAAACAGAGCAGAGTATGCCGGATTTTATGCGGCCGCCATCCGGAAACATGGCAGCGTGCATCTGGAAGAGTGGAAGCCGGAACTGATTCTGCCTGTCCCCATCCATCCGGACAGGTATCGGAAAAGGGGATATAATCAGGCGGAGGAGGTGGGACGTCATCTTTCACGGGAACTCGGAATTCCCTGTGCGACGAACGAGATTTACCGGAGGAAAAACACCCGCCCGCAGAAGGGACTGACCCCTTCGATGCGGAGAAAAAATCTTTCAGACGCGTTCGCGGTGAGGGACGGCGCAAGGCTGCCGGAGAGGGTGCTCCTGGTCGACGACATCTATACCACAGGGACAACGCTGGATGCTCTTGCGGAGACTGCTGAGGAAGCCGGAGCATGCAGGATATGGTTTGCCTGCATATCTATAGCACCGGGCCAAAGTTTATGACCGGTTCAGACGGCTTGCGAAGGAAAGCAGGCGTCGGAACAGCCACTTTCAATGGTTCGGGAAGTATGATAAAATAAAATGATACTTTTTATACCACCATGCCCCGCAGGCGGGGCGCACAAATTGTATAGGCTGCGGATTGCTCCGTGCTTCGCACTCTCGCAATCCTACAGGTGACCGGCTTCGCCGGTCTGACGCGGCGTTCGCCCCACCGCTTCACACTTTGTGTGAGCGGATGTGGCTCACTGCCCGCGCATATTTGGATTTCGCGCGTTCGCGCTTCATCCTTATACCTGTTGCCTTCGAAATCGCATACAGTCTCTTACACGCGCTTCGCGTGTGACGATCCTGCCTGCGTTTTCGAAGAGCTTATACAGTATATAGAGGACAGGAAAATGATTGACAAGAAAAGACTGTACCTGATGATCGGTCTTGCGAGATTCGAGAAGAAACACGCGGACGGATCTTTCCGGATCAGCCGGTATTATCAGAGAGATTATACGGCTTTTGCTCTGATCCGGAATCTGCTGCTGAGCACGATCGCGTATATTCTGCTGCTCGGCGTATTGATGCTGGCCAATATGGATACCTTTCTATCCCGGCTGAATGCTGCGGACATCCGGCCTGTTATTGCGGTGCTGATTGTGAGCTACGTTATCTTCGTGGGGATCTATTCCGTCATCGCTTATATACTGGCGCGGATCCGGTATGTGCGGATGCAGAGTGACATGGAAGAATATGAGCGCGCTCTCGCAAGGCTGGGACGCATGTACCGGCGGGGATATCACGAGGACAGCGGCGAACGGGAAAAGCAGGAGGAAGAGGAAGAATGAACGAATTGCTTGAATTAAGAGAGAGACTGATCCGTTTTTATACGGATTATGACGTATATATACGTCCGCTTTTCCGGTTTGCGCTGGCGGTGATCACGTTTATCACATTGAATGACAGGATCGGATATATGAGTCAGTTGAATAATCTGCTGGTGATCATCATTCTGTCTGTTATCTGTGCGATCCTTCCGATTAACGGGATCGTTTTTATCGGCACCGTGCTGATTGTCGCGAACAGCTTTGGACTCAATGCCGGAGTCGGTGCTTTTGCGGTCGTGCTGTATCTGCTGATGCTGCTTTTGTATTTCCGGTTTGTTCCCAGGGATGCGCTGGCGATTATTCTTACACCGGTGGCGGGAGCTCTGCATATGCCGATGACGGTTCCGGTCGTGATGGGCCTTATGAGGGGGCCGGTATCGGCAATCACGCTGATTTTCAGTGTGCTCTCCTGGTCCTTTGTAAATAGTCTTCCGGATACGGTTGAAGCTGTCGCGAATGCGAAGGGTGCCAGTATGATTGACGTTGTTCAGGCAATACCTGGCGCGATGATGAATTCGAAGACGATTCTCATGCTCGTGACATTCGTTGTGGTATTTTTGATCGTTACGTGTATCCGGGAGCTTGTCAGCAGCCATGCATGGGAGATCAGCATCATCGTCAGCGCGATTATATATCTTGGCCTGATGATTGCCGGCGCAAGCATTCTGAATGTGAAAATCAATCTCCTGATGACCGTGATCGAAACCGCGGTCTCAATTGTCGTCGCATTCGTCTTTGAATTCTTCTGCTATAATGCAGACTATTCCCACACGGAGTTTCTTCAGTTTGAGGACGATAACAACTATTACTATGTAAAGGTCACGCCGAAGCGCAGGCCGAGATATAATCTCGAAGAGGAAGAGGACGAAACGGAAGAAGTGGAGGCAGACGCGGATGAGAAGCGTTTTGTCACCCGGGAGAACAATATCTATGAGAAAAAATTTGAGGGAATCAATCTTCAGTCCAGGCTGGAGGAATCGCTGAAGTCTCTGAATACGAACCAGAATGGCCGGGAGAATGGCGCTGATGGTTCCTCGCGGAGTAGTATTGCCCGGAACGCAGAAAATGATGAGAATAAGAGAAGATTAAACCGTACAGGAGATGGCGAGAACCATCAGATGCGTACATCTGCTGATGAAGACAGCAATTCGGGCATTGGGGGAGAGACGATTCGGCTGGATCCGGTTTCTCCGAAGAGCGGGGAGAAAGCAAAAGCAGAAAATGAAGCAAATGCCCGGGATGAGGATATGGGACAGACCAGAATCATCAGAAGGTAAACGGATGAGCCATATGCTGTACAAGGCCATACGCAGCTTTATGATGAAGGCTGTATTGGCTTCGGATTGCTCCGGGCATCATCCGGCTTAAGTCAGAGAAGAAGGAGAACCATATGAATGCTTTTCTGAGCAGGTTTCAGTATTATATCCTGTCATGGCTGAAGCCGCCTAAGACAATTCAGGTCATTGATATTATCCAGATTCTGCTTCTGGCTTTTCTGATCTATCGGCTGATCATCTGGATGAAGAATACCCGCGCGTACACTCTGCTGAAGGGAATTCTGTTCATCGGTGCGTTTGTCATCGTTGCGAACATTCTGAATATGGAAGTCATTGTCTGGCTTCTCGGCAACCTGAGCGTTGTCGCATTTACGGCAATTGTCATCATCTTTCAGCCGGAGCTCCGAAAGGTGCTGGAGCAGATGGGACACAGCAACGTACTGCGCTCTTTTTTCTCCATCAGCAAGAGCGGCGAGGACAATAAGCGATTCAGCAATCACACGATAAACGAGGTGGTCAGGGCCTGCTTTGAAATGGGCGATGTGAAGACAGGCGCGCTGATCGTTATCGAGAAGGAAACGCTTCTGGATGAGTATATCAACACGGGTATTCGCCTGGATGCTATTGTGTCCGGTCAGCTCCTGATTAATATTTTTGAACATAACACACCGCTTCATGACGGAGCGGTCATTATTCAGAATGACCGGATCGCGGCTGCTACCTGTTATCTTCCGCTTTCTGACAATATGGAGCTGAGCAAAAAGCTCGGGACAAGACACCGGGCAGGTGTCGGAATCAGCGAGATCACAGATTCTCTGACGATCATCGTGTCGGAGGAGACCGGGAGCGTATCCTATGCCATGAACGGACGGCTTCACACGGCGATTTCTCCGAGCCAGCTGCGCGAGGTTCTGCAGGACGTCCAGGTGCTCTACAATGATAAAATCCGCATGCTGAAAGGGGGACGCAGAAACCGTGATACGAAGAATCCTAGCTAGTCTGCGTTCCAATATCGGATATAAGCTGCTGGCATTACTGATCGCGATCGTCATCTGGTATTCGGTGGTGGACATCAATGATCCTGTGGAGACGGAGTCTTACAGTGTCCACATTACGGTGGCAAATGAATCATATATCTCCAACGGAAAGCAGATCTACATGATTGAGGATCAGTACAAGACCGTTACCGTATATGTGAAGGGAAACCGGTCGGAGCTGAAGAAAATTTCTGCGGACAATATCACTGTTACGGCTGATCTTACGCAGATCGTGGATCTGGATCGTGATCCGGTCATGGTTCCGCTGACGGTTACAGTTCCCGGTATATCAGCCTCAAATGTAACGCTTTCCAGGACGGCAATACCGATTACAATTGAAGATGTCGCGAGCAAGGAGTTTGCCGTGAGCGTTGATACAGGAAGCTCGGTTCCGGGCTCCAGCTATGAGGTGGGAGTGGCGACTCCAAATCCGGAGAAAATAGTGATCAACGGACCGGAATCCATCATCAATGAGATCGACAGTGTCGTCGCCAAGATCGATGTCACCGGCATGACGCAGGACGGAAACCGAAAGGCAGAGCTCGAGATTATGGACAAGAACGGTGAGGCACTGTCTCAGGAGACAGTCCAGGATGACCTGACATTCGACGGCGGGGTACCGGATGTTTCAGTGTATGTAGATTTGTGGAAGAAACAATCCGGAGTCGGGATGAAGGTTGAGTATTCCGGTGAGCCGGCTGAGGGGTATAATGTCACGGCTGTAAGCACGACACCGGAGACGATCACCGTGGTTGGAACAGATGACGCACTGAGCCGGCTTGCGGCAAACGGAAATATTATCACGATCCCGGAGGGATATGTGTCTGTTTCGGATGCTTCCTCGGACGTTACAGCGGAAGTTGAGCTCAGTGATGTGCTTCCGGACGGTCTGCGCCTGGCATCAAGCACGGCGGGGACGGTCACGGTAACCGTTACGATCCTCTCGGATGAAACAAAGGAATTTACACTGGATGTGGATGATATAGCTACAAACAATCTGGATCCGGATCTGACGATCTCCTATGACCAGACCAGCATACAGGTGCGGCTGAACGGTGCGGGATCCGTGATCGATGACCTGAAGACGTCGGACATCAAAGCTTCCATAGACCTCAAGGGCAAGGACACAGGCGATTATACCGTGAATGTATCATTTGCGCTTCCGGCGGGAGTATCGCTGGATGATGAGGTCACGATACCGGTACATCTGAAGGAAAAGGCGACAGCAAGCTCCTCTTCCGGGAGTGATAAAGGCGGAACCAGTTCGTAGGCAGCCGTTATGAGCGCATGAGAAAAGCAATCCGGCAGGTGCCCGGCAGACATGTGCAGCAGGGAACAGAAATGGTCAGCAGAACAATGGTAATAAAAGGGAAAAACGGGCTGCATCTGAGGCCCGCCGGCAGGATCAGCGAGACGGCGCTCCGTTTTCAATCTGAGATCCTTCTTGAATACAATGGGGGTCTTTCCACAGCGAATGCCAGAAGTGTACTCAGTCTGCTTGCGGCAGGGCTGCAGGATGGAGATGAGGTTGTGCTTTGCTGCAGAGGCTGCGATGAGAAAGAGGCCCTGGATGCAGTTGCAAAGGTATTTTCGGAGGAAACGGAGGCTGTTCCTCTCCGGGAGAGGTAAAGGTGCCTGCCGATGGCCCGGTATGCTGCTGGACGAGGGCATGAGAAATGGATATAAGAAATGCATAGCAGAAGGTGACAAGAATGCCCCGGAAAGCCATATGGAAACGGCTGCCAGGGCATTCTCCGCACATGCGTTGAGTTTCATCTGTGCCAATATGGCATAAAATGGAGCTTATGCCATGCATGTCATGACAAAGTGCATGGGGCTTCATCTGTGTCGATATGGCATAAAGTGGAGGGCAGACCATGTAAACAAGCTATGCTGATGCAACACGCAGATGATTGCCTTACACATATTTCATACATCAGTAGGGCCATCCGGTATGTGTTCGCAGCACAGAGGATTACCGCAGTTTTGATTGCCGTTTTCACATATTTTACACAAATAACAGGTAAAATACGTATATCAATGGGCTTTTACGCTATACTGGCGTTGAGAACGGAGGAGCTTTCATATGAGTGATATACACAAAGACAGAAATTCCGTTTTGTCATCGGAAGAGAACACTGGAACACCGGGATCGTCCCAGAGAGAAGACAGTGGAGCGCTGGATGTGTCATCGAAAGAGAACATCGGGGCGTCGAATGCGTCATTGGGAGAAGACAGTGGAGCACCAGATGTGTCATCGAGAGAGAGAACCGGAACACCAGATCCGTCTCAAAATGAAAAGAGTGGAGATCGGGATGCGGAAGCGAAGACGACTTACAGCTGGGTGAACCCCAAACTCCGGCAGGGTGGATCGGAGCAGACGGGAAATAATCCGTGGTCCGGCGGAAGTGACGAAAATTACTGGAGATACAGTGACCATACCGGAAACGGAGAACAGCACAGAAGGGAAGAAGATGCCGCCGCTCATCAGGAGGAGGGAAGGAGAGATCCCTGGTCCGGTGGGGGCAGAAATGACTATTCTGATTATTCGGCTGGGAGCAGTCGAAGGGACCGGAAAGCACGGAAAAATCTTGATCAGGATCACCGGGTGAAACGGCCCCGACGCAGCGGCAGACAATGGGCAACCGTTGCAGCCATGGCAGTGGTGTTCGGTTTGATCGCGGGGCTGGTTGCCTATGGCGTTAATTATATCGGCAATCGGATCCATCCGGTCTATTCATCAGCATCGGCAGGAGAAAAAACAGATACCCAGAACAATACCGGCAAGGATGCTTCGGATGAGACGGAAAATGTCACAGCTTCTTCCGGGACAGCGCTTACGCCGGATATTGCGTCTACAGGCAAGGATCAGGAGATGTCGGTCGCAGAGGTCGCATCAGCCGCTATGCCGTCGCTGGTGACGATTTCTACCATGTCAGTAGAAGAGATGCAGAGCTTTTTCGGAGGCACACAGAAATATCAGGTCCAGGGAGCCGGCACGGGCGTTATTATCGGAGAAAATGATTCAGAGCTTCTGATCGCTACAAATAATCATGTGATAGAAGGTGCGACGCAGGTATCCGTGGGATTTGTGGATGAGTCGGTTATTTCCGCACAGATCAAGGGATTTGACGAGGATCATGATCTTGCAGTGGTTGCGGTAAAACTCTCGGATATCTCGGATGATACAATGGGTCAGATCCGTGTGGCAGCCGTCGGGGATTCTGATAAGCTTGTTCTGGGTCAGCAGGTGGTGGCTATCGGAAATGCGCTCGGATACGGCCAGTCGGTGACAAGCGGATATGTCAGTGCGCTTAACCGGTCGCTTCAGCTGTCTGATGGCACAAATACATTCAATTCAGACGGTCTGATTCAGACAGATGCCGCCATCAACTCCGGAAATTCAGGAGGGGCGCTCCTGAATATGAAAGGAGAGCTGGTCGGCATCAATGAGGCGAAGCGAAGTGGTAATGGCTCACAGGCTTCTGTAGATAATGTGGGTTTTGCGATCCCCATGGCGAAGGCGGAACCGATTCTGGAAGATCTTATGAATGAGAATACCAGAACACGGCTGAATGACGATGAGAGGGGTTATCTGGGAATCACATGTGCGGATGTCACCAGCGAGTACTCACAGATTTATAACATGCCGGAGGGCGTCTGTGTCACATCTGTCGTATCCGGGGGCCCTGCGGATCAGGCTGGAATCCGGAAGGGCGATGTGATTACCAAATTTGACGGCAAGAGTGTTACTTCATATTCCAAATTGGAAAACCGTCTGAAGTATTATTCTTCGGGTGAGGAAGTCCCGGTTGTGATACAGCGCGCGAGCGGGAGTTCCTATAAGGAACAGACGGTAAAGGTAACCCTGGGAACAAGTGACGCGATCAGCAGCATTCAGAATCCGGATTCGCAGAACCAGGGACAGGATAACAATTCTTCGGGTATGCCGGGAACTGAGCCGGGCGGAAACAACAACAGCGGGGATATCTTTGGACAAATTTTCGGATACTGAGAGGATAATTATGATTGACGATAAGGATATTATTGACGGAGACTTTCGGGAAGTACCGGATGCCGGAGAGAAGAATACGGACGAAGGGGATGAGGCTGAAAAAGGCGAGAACGAAAAAGCTCCTGATGAAATAAATGCGGACGGAAATAGTTCATTTGATTCTGCCGGGGCATCGAAGACACGGGAAGCGGATACGGATGACGAGGACAAACGTCATAGCGGGCATTACTGCATGATGTGTCATCGCCCGGAAAGCAGCACAGGGAAGCAGATCGAACTGCCCGGCGGGATGTATATCTGTACGGACTGCATGCAGAAGGGATTCGAGGCAATACAGAACCCCGGGATGAATGAGATGCTGAGCAAGCTTCCGCCCAACGTCGGCATGATCGATTTGTCCGGACTTGGTTTCGGTATGCCGGCCCGCGACCATAAAAAGAAGGAAAAACAGAAGACCCCAAAGAAGAAGCTCACGATGCAGGACGTGCCAAGGCCACACATCATCAAGGCAAAGCTGGACGAATATGTCATCGGTCAGGAACATGCGAAGAAGGTGATGTCGGTCGCGGTGTATAACCACTATAAGAGGATTCTTCAGACACCGGAGCAGATGAAAGACGGTACAGAGATCGAGAAATCGAACATGCTGATGATCGGTCCGACCGGTTCGGGAAAGACTTACCTGGTTCAGACGCTGGCAAAGCTTCTGGATGTGCCTCTCGCTATTACGGATGCCACAAGTCTGACGGAGGCCGGATATATCGGAGATGATATCGAGAGCGTCGTGTCAAAGCTTCTCGCGGCGGCAGATAATGATGTGGACCGCGCGGAGCACGGCATTATTTTCATCGATGAGATCGACAAGATTGCCAAAAAGAAAAATACCAGTCAGAGAGATGTGAGTGGCGAGGCGGTTCAGCAGGGCCTTCTGAAGCTCCTCGAGGGGAGTGAGGTAGAAGTTCCGGTGGGGGCCACAAGCAAGAATGCCATGGTTCCCCTTGAGACGGTGAATACGAAGAACATTCTCTTTATTTGCGGCGGTGCCTTCCCGGATCTCGAGGATGTAATACGGGAGCGCCTGAACCGCACATCATCCATGGGTTTCCAGGCAGAACTGAAGGACCGTTACGAAGAGGACCCCGATATTCTGCAGAAGGTTACGAATGAAGATCTCCGGGCCTTCGGAATGATTCCGGAGTTCCTTGGAAGACTTCCGATTGTTTTCTCTCTTGAGAGCCTCACCGAGGATATGCTCGTCAAGATTCTTCGTGAGCCCAGAAATGCAATCCTGAAGCAGTATGAGAAGCTCCTTGCGCTTGACGGGGTGAAGCTTGTCTTTGATGACGGTGCGCTGCATTCCATTGCGAAAAAGGCGCTTGAGAAGGATACCGGTGCCCGTGCGCTTCGGGCGATTATCGAGGATTTCATGCTGGATATCATGTATGAGATTCCAAAGGATGACAATATCGGCGAGGTAATCGTGACAAAGGAATATGTGGAGCATACCGGCGGGCCGAAGATCATCCTGAAGGGTCAGGAACTGCCCGGAAGTCCGATTCCCTCCTGAATGAATATGAAGGAAAAGAGGTTTTCTCGAAGGCGGAAGTTCAATGAACAAAGCTGTTCAGCTTCAGGACTACTGTGCGGCTTGTATTTTAGCAATCGGCAGGCATTCATTGTGAAAAAATGTATTTTTCAGGATACAATTGACAAATTTTTGTCGAAATCCACAGTTTTAACGAATGTTGGTGACATTAAGGCAGGAATCATGTAAAATGATTTCCGTAGAAGATTACGCAGTTATATTTGATCACACAGATATCGGAGAAGCTGTTTATCGTTCCGCTCTGTTGAAGACGCGGAAGATGCGGGAAACCCGGGAATGACTTCCAGATACCGGGTGATTCATGAGTATTTCTGTAAAAGGAGGAAGCAATACAATGGCTAACGTAGATTTAACAAAGTACGGCATTACCGGAACAACAGAAATCGTATACAATCCATCCTATGAGAAGCTGTTTGAGGAGGAGACAAAGCCGGAGCTCACCGGATATGACAGAGGTCAGGTTACAGAGCTCGGCGCGGTTAATGTTATGACCGGTATCTACACCGGACGTTCTCCTAAAGATAAATTCATCGTTATGGATGAGAACTCGAAGGACACCGTATGGTGGACATCCGACGAGTACAAGAATGACAACCATCCGGCTTCTCTTGAGGCATGGAAGGCGGTTAAGGAAATCGCGAAGAAGGAGCTCTCCAACAAGAAGCTCTATGTCGTTGATGGTTTCTGCGGCGCAAATAAGGACACCAGAATGGCTGTCCGTTTCATCATGGAAGTTGCATGGCAGGC
>DGTF01000005.1:0-7667 GCA_002394235.1 Eubacterium sp. UBA4343
CCTTGACAAGGGGTACAATTCACAGCATTGTCTCAATCTCTTTCCAGATTAAGTTTGATGTTTCCATTCTATTAAATCCCTACATGGACAACAATATCATATTTTGAAAACACCCTGTCCAGACGAGTGTCCAATTATATGGGGAACAAGTTCAGCCCCTATAAGCGTTAAAGAGTGAAATCTACTGCTGTTTTTTTCTTGCAAATAGTTCAAAATCGCCGCCACCTGCTTAACGGGTGGCGGCGATTTTGAACTGCTTAACAAGTGGAGGCGATTCATTGCAGATGTAGTGCCATATTGAAAAAATGCTGAGATACGCATTATTATCCTGAGATTGGAACAGGATGCCATGCCTGGTCTTCATTAGAACAGAATCCCCAGCAGAAAGCACAGCTGTGTGATTCCATTGACCATCTGTTCTTTCCAGTTTGATTTTGCGTCTCTTCTGTCCAGGCGCTTTGCGAAGAAGCACAGAACAAGGATGCCTGCGATTCCCGCGAGGAAGAAGATGCAGGATGGAAAGGCTGTTACATGATGCAGAACCGCTGTCAAGGACCAGCGGCTCCGGTTTACAGCGAGTGCCAGGAGCATCAGGGCAAATCCGGAAGGCATGAGAAAACGCATCTGCCGGTTGAGAAACGGCACATCGATTTTTCTGAGAGCGATTACAAATTTCCAGCCTGCCTTAAGTGATCCGGCGAGGATAACCAGTACAGCGCCGATCCGGAAGAGCAGACTTGGAAAGCGGAAGGCGAGAACGCCGGCGCTGATGCTGAAAAAGAGGACGGGTATGCAGTCCGTCAGCGCCATGGACAGAGAGAATCCTTCCGGGATGTTTGCGTTGCTCTGCATCATGCGACCAGCCATTTGTGCTCCTTTACCGAGTAGATGGGCAGGAACGGAATCATGATCGGGGTTGTGGATTTATATTTCCGATATTCCGGGTCATTTCCGTAGTTCTTGTCCTGACGGATTTCGAGACGGCGCGCTCCGCCGAACATCACGTAGATGATTCCGGCATAGCCGAGAAGAGAACAGATCCATTCGGCGGCAGTGTGATATACGTTGAGTCCGGAAATGAAGACACCGGTCCAGAAGATCATCTCGCCAAAATAATTTGGGCAGCGCACGATTCGGAACAGGCCTGTATCGACAAAACGTCCCGGGTTCTTTTTCTTTGCGCGGTTTTTCTGCAGATCCGCGGTAGTTTCCAGAAGCAGACCGGTCAGAGAGATCAGGAATCCGATCAGGCAGAGAGCATCTGTGCCCTTATTGTCCTGCAGCCGGAAAAGAACCGGGGAAGTCTGCAGAACGTAAAGAACGGCTGCGGAAATCCATATGCCGACTTTGGCCGCAAAGGACACACTTTTATCGGATTTTACCTCTCCCTTCATCCGGCGGGTGTAGGCGGTTTTCAGGTCGCGATACGCGAGATATCCGGCGAGCCGGCAGCCGTAGACGATGAACAGCACGCACTGCAGGATGGTTCCGGCACTCAGACTGCCGGAGAACAGGCACAGGAGGCCGGCACCGACCAGGGCGACAGCAGCCCCGTAACCCAGGGAAATGAACCATACATATTTGCGGAAACCGCAGGAGCTGGCCAGAAGGGCCAGAAGCAGAAGAATCAAAAACTCTTTCATAAACAAAATCCTTTCATTTGTCGCAGGCGAAAACCCACTGCCTTTAGGTTGCCGTTCGTTGGCACAGCCACCTGCTGATGATCTTGACAGGCTATTTTTGAATGGTGCATATTTAATGATAGCGACAGGTGTCGTTATTTTCAATTGATTTCTTTCGGGAACGAGGAAACTGCAACATTCAGAGAGGAGGTGTCGCTTTTCTTGAGGAGAAAAGATCTGGACCACAGTCTGATACAGAGCTATCTGACGGAGGCACTGCTGCAGCTTATGGGGACAAAAAATTTTCGGATATTTCTGTCGGTGAAATTGCGGAGCGGGCGGGGGTTCACAGGGCGACATTTTACCGGCATTTCAGTTCAAAGGATGAAGTCCTTCGATGTGCTTTGGCACGGATGCTCCGGGAAACAGAGGGAGACAGGAAACTGCTTGAAACGGATTTCGCCTCTTTTATCCGCCCGGTGTTTCAGGCATTTTTCGACAACAAAAATCAGATGCTCCGGCTGTACAAAGCCGGTTTATCGGGTCAGATCCTGGATGTTCTGAAGGAGTATTTTCATTTTGATGAGATTCCGGATATGGTCGTAAATGGCGGGGATGGTGATGGCGCATCCGGTACAGGTGAAACCATAAATATGGAAAAATACAGGATGGCCTACCGGACAGGCGGCATATATTCCTGCCTGCTTCTGTGGTTTTCTCACGATATGAGGGAGACGCCGGAGGAAATGACGGAGATCGCTGTGTCGCTGTGACATTGTGATCCGGTTAGTGATGAACGTGAAAGATGTGACGGCTGCGTGATGGCAGGAAAGAAATTTTGAAGCGCCGGGCCGGCTGTGGAAAACTATGCGAACCGGGGCTGCTGCAACAGGTGCAGACGACCAACTGCAGGGGAAATTCCGTTGTGGAAAACTGTGTGAACGGGGCTGCCGCAACAGATGTTGCGGCAGCCCCGGTTGATCAGGATTCCTGTTCAAACGAATGTGTGGCGTCAGTACAGGATCATCGTTTCCGGGATGCCGTTCTTCCAAACGATACGGCTCTCTCCCTGGATCAGCGGTGTCAGGTAATCGATCATCTTCTGGGTCACATCGTTTCCGGATTTGTTAATCCAGTCCGCAGGGACTTTTTTCTCGGCATTTGCAGCGACATCGATATCGACAAGGCCGTAGGCCACGCGGTACGGCTTATCGGATGTGCGGATGATGGAAGCCATTTTGCCGCTTTCGCCATTCAGAGCGGCCTGAACTGCTTTCATTCCGACCATGCGCGACTCGTCTTCATCGGTTGCGCTCTGAAGATGGGAGGCGCAGCGTTGCATGAGGTTCAGCTCGATGGAGCGAACCTTGCAGCCGATTTTATTGCGAACGAGTGTCTCCAGAACAGAGGAAGCCCCTGCAATATAGGAATGTCCGAAATTGTCGGTCGCCTTAGTCTGGACGATTTCGGAGACATATCTTCCGTCCGAAAGCTTTACGCCCTCACTGACGGCGACCAGTACAGCGTCCTCCTCGGAAAGCTTCTGCTGTACATCCTGGATAAAGGATTCCGGGTAAAAAGGACTCTCGCAGAGGTAGATCAGATCGGGACCTTTTCCGCCATTCAGACGGGAGAGCGCGGAGGCGGCGGTAAGCCATCCGGCGTTTCTGCCCATCACTTCAACGATGGTGACCGCCTTTTTGGCGTATACATGGCAGTCACGTTCCAGCTCTGAGAAGGTGGTGGCGATATATTTTGCCGCAGATCCGAACCCTGGGCAGTGATCCGTGCCGCAGAGATCATTGTCAATGGTCTTCGGTGCTCCCATGATGGAGATCCCGGTGATATTGTGTACACGGCAGTACAGGGAGAGCTTGGCAATGGTATCCATGGAGTCGTTTCCGCCAATATAGATAAAATAAGAGATGGAATTCTTCTGAAGAATATCAATGATGCGCGCGAGCTGCTTCTGATCCTTCAGTTTCAGGCGGCAGGAGCCGAGAGCAGCGGCCGGTGTCTGGGACAGGAGCTGAAGTGCCTCGGAATTATCGATCTTGTCGCGGAGGTCGATGAAATTTTCCTCCATCACACCCTCGATACCGTTCACGGCACCATAGATATTGTCGATCTGGTCTGAAATCTGTGCACAGCTAATGATCCCGGCAAGGGTTGCGTTGATGGCGGAAGTTGGTCCGCCGGATTGAGCTACGAGCAAATTCTTCACTTTTTATTTATCCTCCGGTATATTTCTCATTCAGTGTCGAATACAATATAGCATCCCGATGTAGTGTTGACAATAGAAGGTACGGAAAGGATGCCACGATGCCAGGCGCCATTTGTTGTTTACGGACGGGAACGACACGATCAAGCCACAGCAGGGTTGGGAGCATGGAGTCTCCAGACAAAAGACAGAAAGAAAAAGACAGGATGAAGAAGGTATAAGGGAAAATACGAAAAACAGGTTCACTTGATGTAAGAAAGATGATATAGTTGAAACTGTACTGTTTTAGTCGGATTTACTGTATAAAGCCGTCGTCAAGCGGGCAGTTTTTGGGCATGCGAAGCATGCACAGAAAACTGCATGCTTGAACGACGCTAACATGTATGAGCATGGAGCGGTGTGAAACACCGCGAGAATGCGAATACATGTGGCAGCTGCGGGAGTTGCGAAGCAACGGAGCAGCTGGCTTTATACAGTATGTGGCACGACTTATCGTATGAGGTTTACTGCATAAGTCCAGCACGGAAGCTGCGAAAGCAGCGAAGTGACGCGGGAACTTATACAGTATGTGGCCCAATAAATCCCGAAAACGCAGACAGGCCGCCTGCCGCGAATCGCACGTAAGAGACTGTATGCGGTTTCGAAGGTAACAGGCATGAGCACGAATTTATACATATATATAGAGAGAAAGAGGATTTTGTAATGAGTAAAAAACAGAGCATCATGGATATTGACACGGTTTCCCTGGATGATGAGAACAGTCAGATTATCATTATCGACCAGACTCTCCTTCCCTATGAGACAAAGACGATTCGTCTGACCACGCAGAATCAGATCTGGGACGCTATCTATACGCTTCAGGTCAGAGGAGCGCCGGCGATCGGGGTGACGGCGGGCTTTGGACTTTATCTTGCCGCAAAGGAGATCGGCGCGCACGCGAAGAGCTTTGATGATTTTTATCCGGAGTTTGTCAAGGCAAAGGATTATCTGGATTCTTCAAGACCGACAGCGGTGAATTTGTCATGGGCCTTGAACATGCTTGACAAGACGGCGCAGAAGAACCGGGACAAAACGGTTCCGGAGATTGTGGAGGCTCTGCACCGTGAGGCCGTCCGGATTCAGGAAGAGGATATCTGGGCCTGCCATAAGCTTGGCGAGTACGGCCTGACTCTTGTGAAGCCCGGGGACGGACGGCTGACGCATTGCAATGCCGGAAAGCTTGCCGCGACACGCTACGGCATGGCGACGGCGCCGATGTATCTCGGGCAGGAAAAGGGCTATCATTTCCATGTGTACTGCGACGAAACCCGTCCGGTGCTTCAGGGCGCGCGGCTGACGGCGAAGGAACTGATGGATTCCGGAATCGATACGACCGTCATCTGTGACAACATGTCAAGCTCTCTGATGAAGGAGGGTAAGGTTCAGGCTGTTTTTGTCGGCTGTGACCGTGTGGCGGCGAACGGAGATACCGCAAACAAGATCGGGACCTCGGTTGTTGCTATCGTGGCAAAGCATTATGGCGTTCCGATGTATATTATGGCTCCGACTTCCACAATTGATATGAATACGCCGGACGGCAGCAAAATCCGCATCGAGCAGAGAAAGCCGGAAGAGGTAACCGAGATGTGGTACAAGAAGAGAATGGCGCCGGAGGGAGTCAAGGTCTACAATCCCGCCTTTGACGTAACGGATCATGAGCTGATCACCGCGATTGTGACGGAATACGGAATTGCGAGACCGCCTTATACGGAATCGCTGAAGAAAATCATGGAGAAAAAAGCTGAAGCGATGAAAGAGAAGGAATAAGGATACCCGGTGCGGATGAGAGTTGAGGAGGGTGCTTTATGAATGATGAGGTAAAAGAGATGACAAATGAGCTTGACAAGTTCATGAAGAATAAGGAGGCCACAAGCGAAAAGACGGAGGCTCTGGTCGAGGAGATGCTGAAAAGCTATCGGGAATATCCGGTCAGCACCCGTCTGAATGTGACAAATATCCTGAACCGGGAGACATTGATCGATGTGCTGCAGAAGGTGCGTGAGATCCTTTTTCCGGGATATTATGACAACAGCAGGGTGCGGGCTGAATACGTGAAATATACAGTCGGCGAAAAAATTGAGTTTGTGCAGTATCATCTGACAAAGCAGGTGGCCATTGCGCTCGGCTCACAGGAAATCTGTGAGGAGTGTGAGCGGTCCGTTTTGCTGCAGAGGGCGGAGAAGATTGTCGATGATTTTCTCGATCAGCTTCCGAAGCTGCGGGAAATTCTTGCTACAGACATACAGGCTTTCTATGAAGGCGATCCTGCGGCATACAGTTTTGACGAAATTATCCTCAGCTATCCCGGCCTGATGGCAATTACCGTCTACCGGATCGCCCATGAACTGTGGAATCTGAAGGTTCCGCTGATCCCGCGGATTATGACAGAATATGCGCATGGCAAGACGGGAATCGACATTCATCCCGGCGCAACCATTGGAAAATATTTTTTCATCGATCACGGTACCGGCATCGTCATCGGCGAGACAACCGAGATCGGCGACCATGTCAAGATCTATCAGGGCGTGACACTGGGCGGCCTGTCAACGAGAAAAGGACAGGCACTGAAGGGCGTGAAGCGGCATCCGACAATCGGCAACAATGTCACGATCTATTCCGGCACTTCAGTTCTTGGAGGGAATACTGTCATTGGTGACAATGTGACCATCGGTGGCAACACGTTTGTGGTCCGGTCGGTTCCCGCGGATATGAAGGTCAGCGCGAGGGCGCCGGAGCTTGAGTATTCACATGGCCCATCGCAGGGTGCCGACAAGGATACTTATTGGGATTTTGTAATTTGAAGCGGACAGCGGCCGTGAAGAATAGGACGGGGATCTCACTCTGTTTTGTCGGATGACAAAGGAAAGAGAGGGATCTCTGTCTTTTTGTGACGGAAAGAAAAATACAGAAATGAACATTTTGTTGGAATTTTGTGGTTTTATTGACATTTCGACCGGATACTCGTATACTTGAAATGAAATGCAGAAGTCTGAGTGGCAGATTTTTAATGATCTGTCTGATATCATGATTTTTATGATATTACGGTATGTATGATACGGTGATGCGGACTGCCGCGTGCTTTGTGCGCTTGCAATCCGGCAGGTATTCCGGGGTGAAAGTATGGATCAGAACAGGATGACGGAAAATATCGTGAGTCAGATCAGAGGCAGCATTCCTCTGAAGACGGCGAAGGTTCTTATGGACCGGGTGGAGGAATATGCCAGGCAGAAGGGACTTGCCTGTGTCATTGCGGTCGATGATGCCCATGGCAATCCGATTGCGGTTCATGTGATGGAGGATGCCTTCCTCGTGAGTTATGAGGTCGCGACCCAGAAGGCCTATACGGCGGTCGCGGTGAAGATGTCAACGATGCAGGTTCATGAGATGATACAGCCCGGAGGCACCTTCTACGGGCTTGAGTCCATGAACAACGGGAGAATCATCGGATTCGGCGGCGGCGTACCGTTGAAGATCGGAGACAAGATCGTCGGAGGCCTCGGCGTAAGCGGGGGAACCGGCGAGCAGGATAACGACGTGGCCGAGTATGGACTGAAGGCGTTCGCGGAGATTACCGGGCAGGTGTGACGTGTTTCGGAGCCGAAGATCCCCGGACTTTTCACATCGGGAGAGCTGCAGGTTCTCGGGATTGGAGTACTGAATCGTTACATCACATCATCTTTAGAATTTATAGAGCCGTTTAAAGAGTCGATTATAGAGTTGATGGAACATCATGGCGGATGGATACTTTGTGTATCTCCGCCATTTTTTTACGCGAACAGTGAGCC
>DGTF01000005.1:7734-26724 GCA_002394235.1 Eubacterium sp. UBA4343
GAATGCGAAGTATTCGTGTGCGGCGAGCGTCGCGATAGCGAGATAAAACTCGCGCAGCGTGTTTTATCTCGCTATGTGGCTGCCGCGGAGGAACGACAAAAACTGGAGACGGATTTTTTTGTGAGAACAGCTGATATTGTGGAATTGTGTTGAGTTATTCCCCGATAAATGTGGTTTTTTGAAAGATTCGGCCCTGTTTCTATTGATAAACGATCATCCGGGATGTATAATGGATCCAAATACTATGAGTGGCACTGCCGGGTTGAGACAGGCAGATGCTCTGGGTTTTTATCCGGTCCGGGACATGGGGTTCCGGACATTCCGGGGGCAGTCGTTAAGTGCCCCGCATCCGATTTCGGTGATTATTGCGCCGGGATCAAATGACATGTTCACGTGATTTCAGACATTGCGGAGAAAATGAAGCATGAGAAGATCAAAGAGATTTGAGGTTCTGGACCAGCGTCCGGTAAATAAGGATGGCTATATCAATGAATGGCCGGAGATGGGCTTTGTCGCCATGAAGAGTCCATATGATCCGAAGCCGTCTGTCCGGGTAGAGAACGGGCAGATCGTTGAGTTGGATGGAAAGAAGCGGGAGGATTTTGACTTCCTGGATACCTTCATCGCGGATTACGCCATCAATATCGCACGCGCGGAACAGTCCATGAAGATATCGGCGCTGGATATCGCGAAGATGATTGTGGATATTCATGTGTCAAGGAAAGAGGTTCTGGAGGTGATCTCCGGAATCACACCGGCGAAGATGACGGAGGTCATCAATGAGCTGAATGTGGTTGAGCTGATGATGGGCATGCAGAAGATGCGCGCGAGGAAGAAACCCGGAAATCAGGCGCATATCACCAATCTGAAGGATGATCCGGTTCAGATTGCGGCCGATGCGGCGGAGGGCGCGCTCCGGGGATTTGCGGAGGAGGAGACGACGATGGGTGTCGCGAGATACGCGCCGCTTGACGCCATGGGTCTTCTGATCGGTTCGCAGGTCGGCCGGCCGGGTGTACTGACGCAGTGCTCATCAGAGGAGGCAACCGAGCTGGAACTCGGAATCCGGGGACTTACGACTTATGCGGAGACGCTCTCGGTATACGGAACGGAGAAGGTATTTATCGACGGCGACGATACGCCTTATTCAAAGGCGTTTCTGAATTCATCCTACGCATCCAGAGGACTGAAGGTCCGCTTTACCTCCGGATCAGGCTCCGAGGTACTGATGGGAAGCAGCGAGATGAAATCCATGCTCTATCTGGAGTGCAGATGCCTCTATGTGACGAAGGGCTGCGGAAGTCAGGGGATTCAGAACGGCTCTGTCAGCTGCATCGGCATACCGGGATCGGTGCCTGCGGGTATCCGGGAGGTTCTGGGAGAAAATCTTGTGGCGGCACTTCTCGGGCTTGAGTGCGCTTCGTCGAATGATCAGAGCTTTTCCAACTCCGATATGCGCCGCACCGCGAGAACGATGCTGCAGTTCCTTCCGGGGACTGACTTCATTTTCTCGGGCTACGCAGCGGAGCCGAACTATGACAATATGTTTGCAGGTTCCAATTTTGACGCGGAAGACTTCGACGATTACAACGTCTTTCAGCGTGACATGCAGGTGGACGGCGGCCTGAGACCGGTAAAGGAAGAGGATGTCATAGCCGTCCGCAATAAGGCAGCAAAGGCTGTTCAGGCGGTGTTCCGCCAGCTCGGTCTCGCGGAGGTGTCCGACGAACAGGTGGATGCGATCACATACGCCCACGGCAGCAAGGATACACTTCCGAGAGATGTCTCGGCGGATCTGATGTCTGCGGAGGATGTCATGAAGCGTGGGATCACCGGCATCGATGTGGTGAAGGCGCTCGCCGACAGCGGCTTCACGGATGTCGCGGAGAGTGTGCTCTCCATGCTGAAACAGCGTGTGATTGGGGACTACATGCAGACTGCGGCGATCCTCGACAGCGATTTCCATGTGATGTCCGGGGTGAATACGCCGAACGATTATATGGGACCGGGAACCGGGTATCGTGTGGAAGGGAAGCGCTGGGAAGAGATCAAGCGCATCCCGCATCGTATCAATCCTATGGATATTTAGGAGGACAGCATGCAGGTTTCACAGGAATTAATTGAGAAAATTACAGAAGAGGTTGTCCGTCAGATCCGAAGCCGCGGGAATTCCGGTTCGACTTACGACGCAAACGGTTTTCGCAGGGTAGTGGCCGGGGAGCTTGGCGAGGATGATATTCCTTCCATGGCGGGCAGGACCAGAATCAATGAGAATAAGAGCGATTACTCCGCATACAGAAAGGCGGAGAAGGGCACGGATCCGAAGGAGATCGTCATCGGCGTGGGCGCCGCGTTCCAGAGGGAGATCAAGAAAACTATCGGCGGAATTCCGCTCGACGAGGTCATCCGGAATGTGAAGGCCGGAATTGAGGAAGAGGGGATGATCCCCCGTGTGGTGAAGGTCCTTGACACATCAGACGTCGGTTTTATGGCGCTTGAATCTGCAAAGCTGTCGGGTTCCGGAATCGGTATCGGGATTCAGTCCAAGGGAACGACCGTAATCAGCCAGAAAGATCTGTACCCGCTTTCCAATCTGGAACTTTTTCCTCAGGCACCGCTGATGACCCTGGAGACGTACCGGAGAATCGGACAGAATGCAGCGAAGTACGTCAAAGGGGAGAATGTTACGCCGATTCCGTCTGTCAATGATCCGATGGTCAGACCGAAGTATCAGGTAAAGGCGGCAATCATGCATATCGCGGAGACGGAGCAGCTGGATCCGAAGCTCGGAATCATTGAATGGGAGGAAAAATGATGCAGTATCCTTTGGGTGAACATGAGAGAGACCGTATTACTTCCAGAACCGGGAAGAAGCTGGATGAGCTTTCACTGGATGAGGTGAGGAAGGGACATGTGGCTCCCGATGACATCAAGATCTCCGCGGAGATGCTCCGTGCGCAGGGAGAGGTTGCGGATCAGGCAGGAAATGCCCCGATGAAGAAGAACTTCGAGCGTGCGGCGGAGCTGACCAATGTGACGGATGATGTGATCCTCAGAATGTACAATAAGCTCAGACCGAACCGGGCGACCAAGACTGAACTTGCCCGGATGGCAGAGGAGCTTCTGGAAAAATATCAGGCGCCGAACTGCGCGAAGCTTGTTCTGGAGGCGGCTGAGGTGTACGAGAAGAGGGGAATCCTGCTTCCGGATCAGAAGTAAGCGCGCACGGAAAACGGCATGCCTGAACGATGCGGCAGGCCGACGAAGCCGGTCCACATGTGGCAGCTGCGAAGCAGCGGAGCAGGTGGCTTTATACATATTGTGGCGCTCCGCTTGCATGGCATGGGCGGTTACTACAGGAGCTGCTTTTGGAATATATTATCGTAATTTCCATCAGAAAATATCCATCAAAAAATTTCCATCAGAAAATATCTATCAGAAAATATCCGTGAGGTTGAGGCTTTGAGCATTGTAGCAGGTGTAGATATCGGAAATTCCACAACAGAGGTCTGTATCGGAGAATACAGTGAAGGGGAGAATTTGCGCTTCCTGTCCGGAGCTTCGGTCATGACGACGGGGACCAAGGGAACCGCGGCGAATATTCACGGGATCCTTGCGGCTCTGAAGGAAGCTATGGGTCGGATCGGCAGGGAAGTTTCCGGGATTGATCTGATACGGCTGAACGAAGCGGCTCCGGTTATCGGCGATACGGCGATGGAGACATTGACCGAGACGATCATCACGGACTCTTCCATGATCGGGCACAATCCCTCCACCCCGGCCGGGGCCGGGCAGGCGGCGGGGGAGCTGCTCTCGTTTGAGCGGCTGGACCGGGGACTGCCCGGGACACCGTACATTGTCTTTGTCCCGGGAAATCATGGCTATGAAGAGGTGGCGAGAAGGATTAATGAAACGGCCGGACGGCTGAATGTGGTCGGGATGATTCTTCAGGCGGACGAAGCGGTTCTTGTGGAGAACCGTCTTACGCGGAAGATTCCCATCGTCGATGAGGTGAAGAGAATCGACAAGATCCCGGACGGCAAGATGGCGGCGATTGAGGTGGCTCTACCCGGTCAGTTTATCCGGATGCTTTCTAATCCCTATGGCATTGCCACGCTGCTTCATCTCAATGCGGATGAGACGCGGACGGTGACGCCGATTGCCAAGAGCCTGATTGGAAACCGGAGCGCGGTTGTGATCCGGACGCCGAACGGAGACATCCGGGAGAATGTGCTTCCGGCCGGAGAGATTTATCTGGATGCGGAACATCCGGTCAGGATTTCTTTGGACGAAGGCGCGGACAAGATCATGAAAGCGGTCGGTGATGCGGGCAGAATCCGTGATGTGACCGGACAGGCAGACACCAATGTAGGAAATATGCTCAGCCGTATCCGGAAGAGCATGAGTGAAGTAAGCGGAGAGGCAGACACGGACATTCATATCACGGATATTCTGGCAGTGGACACGCTTGCGCCCGTACTGATCTCCGGAGCGCTTGCCGGTGAGACCTGCCTGGAGAAGGCAGTGGGAATCGCCGCGATGGTGCGTACGCAGCAGCTTCCCATGCGGCAGATCGCGGAGAAGCTGTCGGAGGTGCTGCACACCCGGACGACGGTTGCGGGTGTGGAAGCGGTCATGGCGAGCCTGGGAGCGCTTACGACGCCGGGCACTGCCCTTCCGCTCGCTATTCTGGATATGGGAGGCGGATCGACCGATGCCGCAATTATCCGGGAAAACGGAAGCGTATCGCTGACGCATCAGGCGGGTGCCGGGGAACTGGTATCCATGCTGATTCAGACAGAGCTGGGTCTGGACAACCGCTACATGGCGGAGCAGATCAAAAAATATCCGCTGGCGAAGGTTGAGAGTCTCTTTCATATGAGAATGGAAAACGGCGAGATGTATTTCGTGCAGGAATCCATCGACCCGAGGTTTTACGGAAGAGTGGTACTGCTCACGGAGTCGGGGCTGGTCCGTGTGGAAAAGGATGTCCCGATGGAGCGGATCCGTGAGATCCGCCGTGAAGCAAAGAAAAAGGTATTCCTCACCAATGCGCTGCGGGCTTTGCGCTATGTGGCTCCGGATCACAATCTGCGGAAAATATCAAATGTGGTTCTTGTCGGAGGTTCGGCAGCGGATTTTGAGATTCCGGAGATGCTGATGGAAGAATTTGCCGGATATGGAATTGTCTGCGGCAGAGGAAACATCAGAGGAACGGAGGGACCGAGGAACGCGGTCGCGACCGGACTGGTGCTCTCCTACGGAGGCGAGAAGAGATGATCAGCCAGAGACCATCAATTTTTATTTATACACATCGCGCGGACAATGATTTTCTGCGGGAGATACAGGCGGGAATCGAGGAAGAGAATGTTGCGTCTGAGGTCTTTGAGATGGATGAGTCTGACGCGGACATTCTGGCGTCTGACGCGTGCAATGCCTCGATGATGGGTTCTGGCATCGGGATATCCGGTGAGAATGTTTCCTTTCAGATGCGGGGCCGGAGGCCGGGGGAGTGCGTGTGCAGCGTCCATATGCCGACCTTTGCCGCATGCAGGATCATCGGCTCCAACAGCGCGAGAGTGATGAAAAAACAGTGCCTCAGAGACCTGGAGTAGAGCCTTATTGCTCTATACTCCTCAGGGAGAAACTCCGGACAGAGGCATTTCAGATATACCGGTATATGAAATTCATATGAAGGACAGACAATCAATGAAAATCTATACGAAAAACGGTGATAACGGAAGGACATCTCTTCTGAACGGACAGAGCGTTCTGAAGACGGATGACAGAATTGAACTCCTCGGCACCATAGACGAATTGAACAGTCAGATCGGCATGGCAAAGGTTCTTGCGGACGATGAGCTCCGGGAAAGACTGACCCATATTCAGAAGACGCTGATGTTCATGATGTCCGGGGTGGCCGCGCCTATGAAGCGGGAATACCGTTTTGAGGAATCGGAGACGCAGAAGCTGGAAGGGTGGATCGATGCTACGGAGGATTCTTTTCCGCGGGTGAAGGATTTTGTGCTCTACGGCGGATGCGAGGAATCCGCAAGGCTGGATGTGGCCCGGGCGGTTGCGCGGAGAGCAGAGCGAAGGTTTCGTGTCGTCGCGCAGAAGTTTGTAGCAGATAAGAAGGCGATGCAGTACATGAACCGTCTGTCCGATTTTCTGTATGTTGCAGCCAGGTACGCGGATTATAAGGCGGAGAATATCCGAAGTGAGGGGATCCGTCAGGAGGTGATCCGCGACATCCTGAAGGAACCGCACGGCTCCAGGAGGAGGATTGACAACTGAGCGGGAAGCAGGATAGGGAGGAAGGACAGAAATGTACGTGTGCGACATGCATACCCATTCGATCGCCAGCGGGCACGGTACCTCGAGCACCATCGCGGATATGGCAAAAGCCGCTGCAGCGAAGGGGATACAGGTGCTGGGCATTACCGATCACGGTCCCGCCACTGTTGCGGCAGGCACAGAATCGTACTTCAGAAGTCTGGCTTATGCTCCGGAGATCCGTTCGGGGGTTCGGATCTGTTATGGCGCGGAAGTAAATATTGTAGATTTTGCTGGAAACATTGATCTTCCGGATGACATACTGGACGGTCTGGATTATGCGATCGCCAGCATTCATCATCCTAATCTGAAGCCGGGGAGCGCTGTGGCCAACACCCTGGCTTATACGCAGGCAATGAGGCATCCGAAGGTGCGGATCATTGGTCATCCGGATGACGCAAGATATCCGGTCGACTATGAACTCCTGGCAGACGCGGCTGCGGAATATGGTGTCATTCTCGAGGTAAATAATTCTTCGCTTTCCCCTGACGGCTACCGGGGAGATACAAGACCGAATGACCTGAAAATGCTCGCGGCATGCAGAAAGCGAAATCTTCCGGTTATCATGGCGAGCGACAGCCACGGACCCGGTCATATCGGCGATTTCACCTGGGCGGAACAGATTCTGAGGGAGGTAAATTATCCGGAGGAGCTGATTCTGAACAGCAGGCCGGAGAAAATCCGCGAGGCTCTGAGAATCGGCGAAGTCAGACGGAAACCTTCACGCAGCCGTCAGAGCGGGATGGAGAAGCTTCGTGGGGCTTTGCGGGGCAGTTGATGAAACGAAGAGAAACCAACAAAATCGGTCCCAGAACGGGCTCAGAAACCACATGAAACAACACGATTCTATTGACATTGTTGAAGCGTATGATATAATGTCATCAGGATAAAAACCAACTAAACTCAAAACCAATCAAAATGATGCATTTCAAGGAGGAAGTAGCAAATGGCTGTTAATGAGTTTGAAATTAAGAAACAGATCTGCGACATCGGAAAGAGAATCTACAACCGCAACATGGTTGCAGCGAACGATGGAAACATTTCCGTAAAGCTGGATGATCATACATTCCTTTGCACACCGACAGGCGTTTCCAAGGGATTCATGACTCCGGAATATATCTGCAAGATTGATGAGAAAGGCCAGGTGCTTCATGCTAATCCGGGCTTCAAACCTTCTTCTGAGATCAAAATGCATTTAAGAGTATACGAAAAGAGACCGGATGTCGGATCTGTCGTTCACGCTCATCCCGTATATGCGACAAGTTTCGCGATTGCAGGCATTCCGCTGACACAGCCGATCATGCCGGAGGCAGTCATCGCGCTCGGCTGCGTACCGATCGCTCCTTACGGAACTCCTTCCACAATGGAGATCCCGGACGCTGTTGAAAAGTATCTTCCGTACTTCGATGCTGTCCTTCTTGAGAGCCACGGCGCTCTGACCTATTCTGTAGATCTGCTTTCCGCATATCTGAAGATGGAGTCGGTTGAGTTCTACGCACAGCTGCTGTATCAGTCAAAGATGCTGGGCGGTCCGAAGGAGTTCGACAAGGCAACGGTTGAGAGACTGTATGAAATCCGCCGTCAGATGGGTCTTCCGGGCAAGCATCCGGCAAACCTCTGCCAGAACAAGGGCACGCTGAACTGCCATAACTGCGGCGGCTCCTGCAGCAGCGACGGACTCGGCGAGCATACAGGATCCACATACGCGCATGGCGCTGAGAGCAATGCCGATACCGTTGCGGAGATCACAAAGAAGGTAATGGAGCAGCTCGGACTCAACAAGTAAACAGCCGGCCCGCAAAACGGGATACGGCAAGAATTGTATAATATATCGGAGGTAATTATCGTGCCAGTTGATGAACGCATGGTGAAAAACATTGTTCAGGAAGTCATGGCAAAGATGAATATCAACGACAGCGCTTCCGGCAAGCACGGCATTTTCAAGGACATGAACGATGCGATTGAAGCTGCGAAGAAAGCCGAGAAGGTTGTCCGGGTAATGTCTCTTGATCAGAGAGAGAAGATCATCACCATCATCCGCCGCAAGATTCGTGAGAATGCGGAGCTGATGGCCCGTATGGCGGTTGACGAAACTGGAATGGGCAATGTTGGACATAAGATTCTGAAGAATTATCTTTGTGCAGATAAGATTCCGGGAACGGAGGATATTACCACAGAAGCATACTCCGGAGACCGCGGACTTACTCTTGTCGAGGAGGGCCCGTTCGGAGTCATCGGTGCTATCACACCCTGTACAAATCCGCAGGAGACAATTTTCTGCAATACAATCGGAATGCTTGCTGCCGGAAATACTGTAGTATTCAACCCGCATCCGCAGGCGATCAAGACAACAATCTACGCGATCAACATGATGAACGAGGCTTCCCTGGAGGCCGGCGGTCCGGACAACATCGCATGCACCGTTGAGCATCCGACGCTGGATACCAGTTCTGTCATGATGCATCACAAGGATATTCCTCTTCTGGTTGCTACCGGCGGTCCGGGCGTTGTAACCGCAATTCTTTCCTGCGGCAAGAGAGGAATCGGAGCCGGAGCAGGAAATCCGCCTGCACTGGTTGATGAGACGGCGGACATCCGCAAGGCGGCGGAGGACATCGTAAACGGATGCACCTTCGACAATAACCTTCCCTGCATCGCTGAGAAAGAGATCGTCGCTGTACAGCAGGTCGTTGACGAGCTGCTGCACTACATGGTAACCGAGCAGGGATGCTATCTCGCATCCAAGGAAGAACAGGACGCTCTCATCCGCACCGTCATGGATGAAAAGGGCAAGCTGAACCGCAAGTGTGTGGGACGTGACGCCAGAACACTTCTGTCCATGATCGGAGTTGAAGCGGATCCGGGTATCCGCTGCATCACATTCGTCGGAGAAAAAGAGAATCCTCTGATTTCCACGGAGCTGATGATGCCGATTCTGGGTATTGTCCCGGCAAAGGATTTTGATGACGCTGTTGAGAAATGCGTATGGCTGGAGCATGGCAACCGCCATTCCGCCCACATTCATTCTCATGATGTGGAACGCATTACGAAGTATGCAAGAGCAATGGATACCGCAATCCTCGTCAAGAACGGCCCGTCCTACGCGGCTCTGGGCTATGGCGGAGAAGGAATCTGCACCTTCACCATCGCGTCCAGAACAGGCGAGGGACTTACAAGCGCCAAGACCTTCACAAAGAAGAGACGCTGCGTAATGGTAGACAGCCTTTGCATCCGCTGATCAGGAGGAAATTACAGAATGGATATGAATCAGAATAATATAGAGGAGATTGTAAGACAGGTACTTTCAAGCATGTCCGGAACACCGGCACCTGCGAATGCCCCTGTCGCGGCACCTGCCTCAAGCGGTCCGATTCCGAAGACCGCGCATGTGGCGATGCTCACAGCACTTCAGCACTATGATGTGAAGGAGTTCCCGATCCCGGAGGTCGGCGACGATGATATCCTCGTAAGAGTCGAGGGAACCGGAATCTGCGGAACCGATCAGCATGAATTCAAGAAAGATCCCTTCGGCCTGATCCCGGTTGCTCTGGGACATGAGGGAACCGGAGAGATTGTAAAGATCGGTAAGAATGTAAAGGTTGACAGCGCCGGAAATCCGGTAAAGGTCGGCGACAAGATCGTCACCTGCATGATGTTCAAGGATGATCCGGATATCACAATGTTCGACCTGAACAAGAAAAATGTCGGAGCGGCTGACGTATACGGACTGATCCCGGATGATGACATTCATCTGAACGGATGGTTCTCCGATTACATCTTCATTAAGGGTTCCCGCGGATCTACATTTTTCAATGTATCCGATATGGATCTGAAGAGCCGTATCATCATCGAGCCTGCCGCAGTTCTGGTACATGCGGTTGAGAGAGCAAAAACGACCGGAATCCTTCGATTCAACAGCCGTGTCGTGGTACAGGGCGTCGGACCGATCGGACTTCTGTGCGTAGCGGTTCTTCGGACCATGGGTATCGACAATATCACAACGGTCGACGGCAATGATTCCAGACTGGAGTTCTCCAAGAAGATGGGAGCGACAAAGACCGTCAACTTCATGAACTACAAGGGAATCGACAACCTGGCGAACGCGGTTGCGGAGACCTTTGACGGACATCTGGCAGATTTTGCCTTCCAGTGCACAGGATCACCGATCGCGCACTCCAATATCTACCATTTCATCCGCAACGGCGGCGGTCTGTGCGAGCTTGGCTTCTTCATCAACAACGGAGATGCCACCATCAATCCGCACTTTGATCTCTGCTCCAAGGAGATCAACCTCGTCGGATCGTGGGTATACACACTGAGAGACTATGTAACAACCTTCTCCTTCCTGAAGAGAGCAAAGGCAATCGGTCTTCCGGTAACGGATCTGATCACAGATGCGTTCCCGCTCGACAAGATCAACGAGGCACATGAGTTCGCTCTGGCACAGAAGGGATTCAAGATTGCGGTTACAAATGTACCGCTTGACGGAAATACAAATAATCACTGATGATGCTTGACATCGATCGGAATGACTACGATACTGATTGAAAGGAGTGCAGGACAATGGCAAAAGCCGTGGGTATTCTGGAGGTTTACGGTCTGACGTGCGCCTTTGTGGCTGCCGACGCCGGATGCAAGGCTGCCAATGTCACACTGGAGGTTTTTGACAAGAATAAGCCTGCACATGCCGATGAGCTTCCGGTTCCTCTTCTCGTCACGGTGAAGTTCAGAGGAAATGTCTCTGAGGTAAACGCGGCGATGGAGGCCGGGATCGAAAAGGCAAAAGAGATCAGCGGAGTTGTGCAGCACTATGTAATTCCCAATCCGGATGATCCGGGTGTTGAAAAGATGCTGAAAATCAGCGCACTAGACAAGTTTTGAACTTATCAGGAGGATTTGAGAAATGTCACAGGAAGCTTTAGGTATGATTGAGACCAGAGGTCTTACAGCTGCAATCGAGGCAGCCGATGCTATGACCAAGGCAGCAGAAGTTCATCTGATCGGTACAGAAAAGATCGGATCCGGACTGGTAACTGTACTTGTCCGCGGCGATGTCGGCGCTACAAAGGCTGCCGTAGAAGCCGGAAGCGCTGCTGCATCCAGACTTGGAGAGCTGGTTGCCACACACGTAATTCCGAGACCTCATGAGGATGTTGAGTACATTCTGCCGCATAATCTCGAGTAATCACTGAAGGAGCTGACGATCCATGGGAAATGCGTATGGCTTTATAGAAATAGTAGGCGTAACCGCAGCTATGGACGCCGTCGATATCATGTGCAAGGCAGCCGATGTGAGGCTTGCTTCCTGGGAACGGAAGCTCGGAGGACGTCTGGTCACCTTGATTATTGAAGGAGATGTCTCCTCAGTACAGACAGCGGTTGACGCGGTCATGAGGGAGTGCATCAAGAAACCAACTCTGAAAGCGGTCATTGCGAACCCACATGAGGAAATTGTAAAAATGGTTCAACTGAGCGCAAGCAGATGGAGAACAGTGGGAGATTACGCATGGCGGAAATAAAGAAAACGAAGGTAAATCCTTCCGGTAATGAATCCGCAGAAAAAGCCGCGGCTGCGGAGCAGAAGAAGCCCGCAGAGAAGAAGATTATTTCGGAAACCGTGAAAAATATGGATGCCAGCACAGCAGAACCGGCAGAACCCGCAAAAGCGGAGAAGCCTGCAGAAGCAGAGAAGCCAGTAAAAGCGGAGAAGCCTGCAGAAGTGGTAAAGCCCACAGCGCCGGAGAAAGCTGTGGAAATGGCAGAAGCGGACAGCAGGGATTCAATAACCGAATCAGAAAAGACAGAAACCGTTCATATCGAAGAATCAGATAAAACACCAGTAAAAGCGGATGAGCCCGCACACACGAATTTCAAGGAGGAAAGAAAAATGACACAGGAAGCTTTAGGAATGGTTGAGACAAGAGGACTTGTAGCTGCAATCGAGGCAGCCGATGCAATGTGCAAGGCAGCAAACGTAAGCCTGATCGGAACAGAGAGAATCGGTTCCGGACTCGTAACTGTAATGGTTCGCGGAGATGTAGGCGCTGTTAAATCTGCGGTTGAGGCCGGCGGAAACAATGCTTCCCGTCTTGGAGAGCTGGTTGCGACTCACGTAATTCCGAGACCGCATCAGGATGTTGAGATGATTCTTCCGCATCTGAATAAGTAAGCATTTGTACCTTCAGGGGTTGCGAGGCTTATCAACGAAAGCATACAAAGTTTTATTCAGATAACGAGGTGTCATTTTGGATACAAATCAGATTGAAACCATCACCCGCATGGTGATCGAATCCTTAAACAAAGCGGAGGAAAAGCCCTCTAAGGGATTTCTCGTTCCGGTTGGTGTATCCGCGAGACACGTACATCTGACACAGGAGCATGTAGAGGCTCTGTTCGGTCCGGGCTATCAGCTCACCAGGAAGAAGGATCTGATGGGTGGGCAGTTTGCGTCGAACGAGCAGGTTACCATCGTAGGTCTCAAGCTCCGTGCCATTGAAAATGTTCGTATTCTGGGACCCGTGAGAAAGCAGACACAGGTGGAGATTTCCGCAACGGACGCAAGGACGCTCGGTATAAAGGCGCCGATCCGTCAGTCCGGCGATATCGCTGGCAGCGCGCCGATCGCGATTGTAGGGCCAAAAGGGGCCATTTATCTCAATGAGGGAGCGATTGTGGCGATGCGCCACATCCATATGTCTCCGAGAGATGCTGAGGCAGCCGGCCTCAAGAATGGAGATATCGTTTCCGTAAAAGCCGATAATGACCGCGGTACCATCTTCAATCATGTGGTGATCCGGGTGGACAAGAGTTTTACTCTTGAGATGCACATCGATACCGACGAGGCGAATGCGGCGGGAATCAAACAGGGTGATACGGTAACGATTATTCCGTAAACCATCATACGATAAAACGTGCCATAAACTGTTTAAGCTACGGATAGCTACGTGCTTTGCACACTTTAGTGCTGCCATGTTCTGCAGGGCAAACTCTTTGCAGTTCGGCAGCACTGCTTGTACATAAATAGAAATTTTTTGCTCACGGAACCCGGCGCGTGATGTGCGTCGGAAGGTTCTGTCTGCATTTTTCTGATGAGATAATCATACAAAAGATAATTCTGTCTGTATTTTCAGACAAACGAATCATACAAAGAATAATCCTGTCTGTGATTTAGAGATGAAAGAATCATATATAAGGATAATGATGGAGGAAATATGATAGCAGGAAAGGTTGTAGGAAGTCTGATTTCCACCCGTAAAAGTGAAAAGCTGGTCGGAAATAAATTTATGATCGTAGAACCACTGCATCATATGGCGGCGGACACGCGCCAGATCATAGCCATCGATGTAATCGGTGCCGGAATCGGTGAATATGTCTTGATTGCGCAGGGAAGCGCAGCCAGAATCGGCTGTGATATGCAGGACGCCCCGGTAGACGCGGCAATCGTCGGTATCATCGATGACAACGGTTATTTTGAAGAAGATAATTCTGGAATGGAGAAAGCATGAAGTTTGAGGAGTTGCAGCAAAAACTGAAGGACGGCGGCGTAGTCGGTGCCGGTGGCGCCGGATTTCCGTCGTATGCAAAGTTGAATAAAAATGCGGATACCATTCTGTTAAACTGCGCAGAATGCGAACCGCTTCTGCAGCCACATAGACAGCTGCTCCGCAGCCATGCGGATGAGATACTCGCAGGACTCCATATGGTAGCCGAGACCGTCGGAGCAAAACAGGCGATCATCGGAATCAAGAAGTCCTATGAGCATGCAATTGCAGCCATTGAAAAGGAAATCGGCAAATATCCGGAGATGAAGGTTCATTACCTTCAGGAAGTATATCCGATGGGCGACGAGGTCATTCTGATCTACGAGTGTACCGGACGGGTCGTTCGTCCGGGCGGTCTGCCAATCGAGCAGGGCTGCATTGTATATAATGTAGAAACCATGTATAACATCTATCGGGCCGCGGTGGAGGATAAGCCGGTCACCTTCAAATATCTGACGATTATCGGCGAGGTGACAAAGCCGATCACGGTTCCGGTGTCAGTCGGATGCTCCTTCAAATCCGTGGTAGATCTTGCGGGAGAGGTTACCTGTGAGGACCCGGTGTATTTTGTCGGCGGACCGATGATGGGCCGTATTCAGCCACATGACGGAAGAATTATGAAGACGACAAACGCGATTCTGGTTCTACCGCAGGATCATCCGCTGGTCATGAAGAAACGCAGGAAGTCCAAGATTGATCTGGCGAGAGCCGCGTCAATCTGCTGCCAGTGTGAGACATGCACCGATCTGTGTTCGCGCCATGCGCTCGGACACCCGATTGATCCCGCTAGATTTATGAGATCCGCGTCTAATGCGGATTTTCAGGATCTGAACCCGTTCCTGAATACAAACTTCTGTTCACAGTGCGGTATCTGCGAGCTGTATGCATGCCCGCAGGATCTTGCGCCGAGGACATTGATCGGAGAATACAAGGCGAGGCTGAGGGCAAAGGGAATCAAGCCGCCGGTTGTTGAGGCGGTTCCCGTAAAACCGTCCAGAGAATTCCGGAAGGTTCCTGAGGACAGACTGAAGGCCCGTCTGGGACTGAGCAAATACGATCTGCCGGCGCCCCTGGATGATGAACTGCAGCCCGAGGAAACCGTACGCATCCTTCTCAGACAGCATATCGGTGCGCCGGCTGTTCCGATCGTCAAGGTCGGTGATCACGTGGAATACAGGCAGATGGTTGCAAAAGCACCGGACGGCCTTGGAGTTGCGATGCACGCATCTCTGCCGGGCGTTGTAACGGACGTGAACGATACGTTCATCAGGATCAGAAAAGAGTAAGAAAGGACGTAGGCGGCTATGAGTAAAGCAATCGGAATGATTGAGTTTAAGAGTATTCCAACGGGTATCACCGCGGCGGATCTGATGGTAAAGACCGCAGACGTTGACATTGTCGAGGCGCAGACTGTCTGCCCCGGAAAATATATAGCTATTATCACCGGAGACCTCAGTGCGGTGAAAGCATCTGTGGAAGCAGCCAGTACGGCATATGAGTCCGAGCTTATCGATAATTTCGTTCTCGGAAATCCTCATGAATCACTCTTCCCGGCAATGTATGGAGCCAGTGAGGTCGGAGAGGTGAATTCGCTTGGTATTCTGGAGACTTTTGATGTTGCTTCTCTGATTGAGGCGGCAGATGCGGCTGCGAAAACAGCCATTGTGCAGGTGATTGAACTGCGTCTTGCAAAGGGCATGTGCGGTAAGTCCTTCATGCTGCTCACCGGTGAAGTTTCTGCTGTGACAGCTTCCATCGAAAAGGCAAGGGAGATCGCAGGAGAGAAGGGAATGTATTTGGATTCACAGGTGATTGCGCATCCGGATCAGAAGATTATTCAGACCATTCTGTAAGATGAATATTCAGCTCCGGGAATCCTTTCTCGGGGCTGCTTTTTATCTGCGCGGTCAGTGAACTGCATCAGAATATGAAGTGATTGTGAGCAGAGGCAGCCGCGGGTATGAGAGAAAACCCGCGAAGCGTGTATGATCATTATCTTGATGTAGGAGGAAATAAGAGTGCTTGCAATTGAACGACGTAATTTGATACTTGAGAAGCTGCAGGACAACAAAAAAGTTGTCGTCAGCGAACTGAGCAAGCTTTACCACGTCTCGGAAGAAACCATCCGCCGGGACCTGGAGAAACTCGAGCAGGAAGGATACGCCACGAAAAGCTATGGCGGCGCGGTGCTGAATGAGAACGTGGGTTTTGATATGCCGCTCACGGTGAGAAGCCGCAAGAATGTCGTCGCGAAGCAGAAAATAGCGGAGATTGCGGCGGGGATCATACACGATGGAGATCACATCATGCTGGACGCAAGCTCCACAGATCTTTTTATCGCGAAGGCAATCAAGAACAAGCAGAGACTGACCGTGGTCACAAATTCCATCGAGATCATTCTGGAGCTGTCCGAGGTTCCCGGGTGGACGATTATTTCAACGGGCGGAACACTCAAGGAAGGCTATCTTGCCCTGATCGGGCCGGAAGCCGAGAAGTCCGCGAACGCTTATTATGCGGATAAAGCCTTTGTTTCCTGCAAGGCTCTGAACCGTGATCACGGGATCATGGATTCTCTCCAGCAGTTCACATCTCTGAAAAAGGTGACCATCGAATCGGCTGCGAAGAGCTATCTGGTACTGGACAGCACCAAGTTCGACAAGACAGCGTTCTCCAGAATCGATACATTGGAGCGCATCTATGGAGTGATCACCGACCAAAAACCGGATGACTACTGGGTGGAGTATTTTGAACGCGAAGGAATCCAACTCTGTTATCCTGAGACGGCCGGACATTGACGCGGATCGGTGAAATTTTTGCTGAAGTACTGCTGAAATTTGCTGAAATCTTGCTGAAATTTTGCAATTTACACATATTGACACAGGATTTACTTCGTGCTATGCTAGTACAGCGACAACGAAGTAGGTCCTTTTTTTTTACGCTTTTTTGGTAGAAAGAGGCGGTGAACGTGATCGTTTCCCATTTGCCAGAAATGCAGAAAAATCGGGCCCGATTTTAGTGTTTATTACAGTGGAGGTGGAAGTCGTGCGTACCAGAATTACATTAGCATGTACAGAATGCAAACAGCGCAACTACAATACGACGAAGGATAAGAAGACACATCCGGAGCGTATGGAAATCAAGAAGTACTGCAGATTCTGCAGAAAGCATACGCTGCACAGAGAGACCAAGTAATTGAGAACCTTCGTTCTTTCGTTTTCTCTGGTGAGGTGAGTTTATGGCAGACGATGCAAAGAAGAACAAGGCCGGGAAACCAGCAAATGCCGACAAGAAAAAGGGCAGCTGGGCGAAGGGCCTGAAGACTGAATGGGACAAGATCGTATGGACAGAACCGAAGACTCTTGGCAGACAGACCGCAGCAGTCGTTGCCATCTCGGTGGTTGTGTGCGTACTGATCACGCTGGTAGATAATCTGGGACTGCAGGTTATGCAGTTGATCATTGGGTAAGGAAAAGGTGGATCAATGTCAGATTCTGAAGCAAAATGGTATGTAGTTCATACTTATTCCGGTTATGAGAATAAGGTGAAGGCTAACATTGAGAAGACAATCGCAAACAGACACCTTGAAGACCAGATCCTGGAAGTCCGCGTACCGATGGAGGAGGTCGTTGAGGTAAAGAACGGCACGAAGAAACAGGTACAGCGAAAGATGTTTCCGGGATATGTGCTCCTTAACATGGTTATGAATGACGACACATGGTACGTCGTTCGCAATACTAGAGGCGTTACCGGATTTGTAGGTCCGGGTTCCAAACCGGTTCCGCTGTCACCGGCTGAGATGCAGCCGCTGGGAGTTGACGCCGGTGAGAAGGTTGTCATCGACCTCGAGGTCGGTGATCAGGTTGTCGTTATCGGAGGCGTGTGGAAGGATTCCACAGGTACCGTGTCGGCAATCAATCAGAGTAAACAGACCGTTACTATTAACGTAGAGCTGTTCGGACGTGCGACGCCGGTTGAAATCAGCTTCGCAGAAGTCCGCAAGGCCGGCTGACGGCCAGTGGGAGGGACATTCCCGCAAATACCACATTATTTTAGGAGGTGCCGAAAATGGCAAAGAAAGTTACAGGTTACATTAAATTACAGATTCCTGCAGGCAAAGCTACTCCAGCTCCGCCGGTTGGTCCTGCTCTTGGTCAGCACGGTGTAAACATCGTACAGTTTACCAAGGAGTTCAATGCAAGAACTGCTGATAAGGGAGATCTTATCATTCCTGTAGTGATTACAGTTTATGCAGACAGAAGCTTCAGCTTCATCACAAAGACTCCGCCGGCAGCAGTACTTATCAAGAAGGCATGCAACCTCAAGAAGGCTTCTGGAGAACCGAACAAGACAAAGGTCGCTACCATCACAAAGGATCAGATCAAAGAGATCGCCGAGATGAAGATGCCAGACCTTAATGCAGCATCCGTAGAGAGCGCCATGAGCATGATCGCGGGAACCTGCCGCAGCATGGGCGTTGTCGTTGAGGACTGATTCGGTCGACAGTAACTTTCGTAAGTGTCTGAAGTTTCCTTCGGAGAAAGCGCTAATTCTTGCATGTGCGCCGGAAGGACGGACACAAATCGTGGGAGGGAAAATCCCGCAACTACCACAGGAGGTATTTTTAAAATGAAACACGGAAAGAAATACGCAGAAGCTGCAAAAGCTATTGACCGCGCAAATCTGTATGATCCGGCAGAGGCAATTGCCCTTGCAAAAAAATCTGCAGTAGCTAAGTTTGATGAGACAATTGAAGTACATATCCGTACAGGCTGTGACGGACGTCATGCGGATCAGCAGGTACGTGGAGCTGTTGTACTTCCTCACGGAACCGGCAAGAGCGTTCGTGTACTTGTATTCGCAAAGGGAGCAAAGGCTGATGAGGCTAAGGCTGCCGGAGCAGATTTTGTAGGCGATATGGATCTGGTTCCGAAGATCCAGAACGAAGGATGGCTTGATTTTGACGTTGTTGTTGCGACACCGGATATGATGGGTGTTGTAGGACGTCTGGGCCGTATCCTCGGACCGAAGGGCTTAATGCCGAACCCGAAGGCCGGAACAGTTACCATGGATGTAACAAAGGCAATCAACGATATCAAAGCAGGTAAAGTTGAGT
>DGTF01000005.1:26764-26891 GCA_002394235.1 Eubacterium sp. UBA4343
CAGGTAAAGTTGAGTACCGTCTTGACAAGGCAAATATCATTCACGTTGTAATTGGTAAAGCTTCCTTTACGGAAGAACAGCTGAATGACAACTTCCAGACACTGATGGCAGCTATTAACAAAGCCAG
>DGTF01000005.1:26949-27197 GCA_002394235.1 Eubacterium sp. UBA4343
CCTGCCGCACTGAAGGGCCAGTATCTGAAATCCGTTTCCGTTGCTCCTACAATGGGACCGGGCGTGAAGATCAACCCGATCAAGGTAAGCGCATAATTTCGTCGCAAAATTATGTGAGGGCTTTTTTGAAAGCTGTATATAAGGAACGTCTGTCTGCGAATGCGGTCTGCACAAATTGCTTTCGCGGCACGTTCCTGCTAGAATCCGGCCATAGTGGCCGGATTTTTTTTACGCGAACTGTGAGCCGC
>DGTF01000005.1:27261-43416 GCA_002394235.1 Eubacterium sp. UBA4343
GAATGCGAAGTATTCGTGTGCGGCGAGCGTCGCGATAGCGAGATAAAACTCGCACAGCGTGTTTTATCTCGTTGCAAAAGAGAAAATCGAAAATACATTCGAGGTTTCAGGGGAAGAGTCATGGACAAGCTTGTGTTTATATTATCAAAATGTTTTCAGCTTACCGGTGTGAGTATCTCTTTGTATAAGAAGGGAGAAATGATCTTCAGTGCCGGTACAGAAGATTTTTACCCGATTCGGGATACGAAGGAATTCAGGCAGAGGCTGATTCAGACGGCGCAAAGTCAACAGGTACCCCTAATCGGGCGGGATGTGCATAAGGTAATGTTCGCATGTGCTGGCGGCGGGGATTCCTTCTGCTTTTTGGGGCCTGTTTCGACAGAGCATTTAAACCGTATAGAGGTGCATCGTTTCTATTTTGATATGGGAATGCGCAAGGGCATGGAGAAGCAGATTCCGTTTCTTCCTCTTCCACGATTGCTGGCGTGTGTTGAGATCATAGCGGCTGAACTAACCGGTCATACATATACGGACGAGGAGATTCTTGACGCGAATGCAATCCGGGATGATTCGGAGTTGACCGCAGAAAAAAAGAAGAGGCTGGAGCGGCAGGATGTGATGGAGGAAGCTGCGCATCATACTTACATGGAGGAGCGAAAACTTTTGGATTGTGTGCGGGAGGGGCGCGTCGAGGAAGCCCTCGGCATGAACGCCCGGATGGATGCAGAGATCGGGATGATGTCAAAAAATGAAACGGAGCAGTGCCGGAAGCTGGCTACGGTGGCGATTGCTCTATCAGTCCGAGCAGCGATTGATGGAGGACTCTCGCCGGCAGAAGCCTATCAAATGAGTGATGATTTTCTTCAGAAGCTGGATGCATGCAACGATGTTTCCACACTGATCGCTATGCGCAATCGGGCCGTTCGTGAGATTACGACAAAGGTACATGATCGTCTTATGAAAAGAAAAAGGTCCAGTTATGTTGAACGATGTTGTGACTATGTGAATAAAAATTATAGAAATAAGATTTATCTGACAAAGATTGCGTCGGAGCTTGGAATCAGTCCGTCATACCTTTCCCGCCTGTTCGCAAGGGAAATGGGAGTGACACTTCAGGATTATATCGTTCGAATACGCATAGAACATGCGGCAAATCTTCTGAGATTTTCCAATGAAAGTATTTCTACGATCAGTGACTATGTAAATTTTCCTTCACAGAGTTATTTTGGAAAAATGTTTCTGAGATACAAGAATATGACACCGCGGGAGTATCGTGAAGTTTATAAGCCAAAGGAGTTCTGAAATAGATTACGCCTTTGTAGAATTGGAAAGTTTCTGCGTGAATTTTCAGGAATCTTTTATCGTTCAAGTTAAGTATAGAAAAGACAAAATAATATAAACGCCTGCTGTGGGTATCGGATACACTATAGATGTTAAAACTCTGAGCCTGCGGCAGGTTTTTTTTATTTCGGGAGTATCGCGGGCAGCTCCGTTAGAAGAAGGTGGGAGAGATGAAAAAATATCTGGTCATTGATATTGGCGGTACTTATACAAAATATGCGGTCATGGATGAGTCGTGCAGATTTTATTCAAAGGACAAGATCGAAACGGTAAAATCAGATCTGGAGAGCTTTATTGAAATGCTGGTCTGGATTTATGAATCAACGGAAGAAGTAAGCGGGATTGCAATAAGTTCCGCTGGAATGATCGACAGCGAGACAGGTTTTATGTATAACGGAGGGTCTCTCTTTATTATCAAGAATATCAACCTGGTAGAGATTCTGGAGCATCGATGTCACGTGCCGGTAACGGTGGAGAATGATGCGAGATGTGCAGGGCTTGCAGAAGTATGGAAGGGTGCACTTTCGGAATGCAGAAATTCTATTGCACTGATTATCGGGACAGCAATTGGCGGTGCGGTCGTCGTAGATCGTAAGGTTCTGAAGGGCAAGAACTGCATGGCGGGAGAATTCAGTTATATTTTGACAAACGGGAAGGAAGCGGACGATAGGGATCAAATATTCGCGGTGAACGGTGGTATGCCGGCGCTGATTCATCTGGCATCTGACCGACTTGGTATTTCTGAAACAGAGCTCACCGGAGAGATGATTTTTTCCAGAGCTAACTGCGGGGAACAGGAGGCGCTTGCGTGCATCCGTCAGTATGCGCGGACGCTGGCTGTCCAGATCAATAATCTTCAGTTTATCTTTGATCCGGAAAAAATAGCGATCGGAGGTGGCGTAAGTGAACAGCCATTGTTGCTGCAGCTGATCCGGGAAGAGCTACGGTCGTTATCGAAGGTGTATCCGTATCCGGTTCCAGTTGCTGAGATTACGAACTGCCAGTTTTTCAATGATTCGAACCTGATCGGCGCGCTCTATGTACACTTGAGAGCACAGGAGGAGGAAATCCGTCCGGAACGGGTGCGGGAACTGCTTGATCTGGTAAAAAATCGACGGGAGGGAGAATATCTCCGGGCACTTCTGCTCGGCTGAGGCCGGATAGCAGTCAGTGATTGCGTGGAATGATGTGAAAAAAGTTTGTTTTCTAATGGAAGATCAGTCTGCAGAAAAAGGAAAGAAGAATAATTTTTAACTCAGGAGGAAATGAATGGGAAATAATGGGACAAACTGGGTCTGGACTCCGGACTGGCAGGCAGAGGACAACAGGAGAGCGGAGATCGTTTATTTTCGCAGGAAAATGGATCTGGAGGCCAGAAAGGTTCCGGCTTCTTTGCGGATACGGATTTCTGCTGATTCACACTATAAATTGTATGTGAATGGTATCTTTGTGCAGGATGGACCGCAGAAAGCGATGGATCTGAAGGAGTGGTTTGTGGACGAGGCGGAGCTGGCGCCTTATCTGAAGGTGGGTCAAAACATATTGGCAGTTGAGGTGCTCCGTTATCCGGAGCCGAATCTCTCCTTTGGCGTTCCTGTGAGCAATGACAGTCTGCTGCGTTCTCCGATTCCTCACTTATATTTGGAGCAGATCGGAGCATGTGAAGGAAAAGGATGTGCGGAAGAGAATAACGTGGGAGCGGGTGCCGGAGGGTGGAGATGTCTGATAAACCGGGGAATCAGAGTTGTGGATGAAGAATCTATGCCTGCGCCGATTCATGCGCAGGAGATAGTAGCGGCGACAGCAGATGTCGCAGGCTGGAAGCAGGCCGGATACGATGACAGTGCGTGGCCGGGAGTGCTTGTAAGGGGCGGCATGGAAATCCCCAAGAGCGACGCGCCCGGAAATCTGGTAAAAAGGACGGTTCCGTATTTAAAATACAAGGAGACACGCTTTGCCGGGATCAAGGAGGTGCGTGAGATTTCCGGAGACGCTTCGAAGGAGACGAAAGCTGCTGTTCGGGATGCCTGGGAAGAGATGCTGGCGGGAAGGGGCGCCGTGCATATACCAGCGCACAGCAGGGCAGTCGTCGAGGTCAGCGCCGAGACGGAACAGTGTGGATTTTTGAATTACTGTTTTTCCGGAGGAAAGGGAGCGGTAATAACGACGCTGTGTTCGGAGTGTTACGCGTATCCGCCGGAGGATGCGGTATCGGCGGACGGGATTCCTGCGAATCCCAGAAAAGGAGACCGGACGGATTCCGTGAATGGGAGACTTTACGGACATACTTCGGTCTATGGTATAGCCGGGTATGGGACACTTGAAAAACCGGAGACCTACGAACTGTTCTGGTACCGTACCTTCCGGTTTATACAGCTGAAGATCGAGACCGGAGAAGAGGGGCTGGATTTTCTGGATTTCTCGTATCGGGAGACCGGATATCCCCTGGAGGTTCAGATCTCAGTTGCCTCATCGGATCCCTCGCTTGTGCCAATCTGGGAGATCAGTCTGCGGACATTGGAACGTTGTATGCGTGACACCTATATGGATTGCCCTTTTTACGAGCAGCTGCAGTATGCGATGGACAGCCGCGAGGAAATTTTATACACCTATGCGGTTTCCGCGGATGACCGGCTTGCCCGTCAGGCAATTGAGGCGTTTAGGCGTTCCCAGAGGCCGGACGGCATGATCAACGCTTCCGCACCGGCGCAGAAGAGCAATGTGATCCCGGGATTTTCCATCTATTATCTGTTGATGGTATATGATCACATGATGTATTTCGGAGACCGCACGTTGGTCCGGGAGAACTGGAATGCGATTGATCAGCTTCTTGGCTGCTTTGAGCGGAATCTTGCGTCGAATGGTATGGTGGGAAAGATGGGCGGCTCACTGATGGATTCGAGATACTGGTCCTTTGTAGACTGGACAAAGGAATGGAATGCGACGATGGGAGTGCCTTCTGCGACGTATAAGGGAAGCGGGCAGCTTACCATAGAGAGTCTCCTTTACGCATACGGATTGCAGAAAGCGGCGGAGATGTCAGATTTTGTGGGAAGGAGGGAAATAGGAACGGAATACCGCGGCCGTGCGGAAGCAGTGCTTCAGTCGATACGGAAGCATGCGATGGGGTCTTATTCGGAGGCGGTCTGTGCTGACGGAAAGGGTGCACAGGAAGCAGCTGCCGGCTTTGATGGAAAGCCCGAACAGGAGAGGACTTCTTCGGATGGCGGGTGGGGGAAGAATGCAGAGATCTGTCTGGTTCAGGACGGGCCTGGTATTGAGGATTATTCGGTTCATACACAGGTATTTGCGGTGCTTACCGGACTTGTCACCCCTGAGGAGGGGCGGAAAATGCTGGAACTGACGGTCGGAAATCCGAAATTGCCGCAGGCATCTGTATCTTATATGTTCTATTTGTTCCGAGCGCTGGAAATCACCGGCTGGTATGAGAAGACAGAGGATCTATGGGACCTCTGGAGAAAGATGGTGCGGGAGCATATGAGCACCTGTGTGGAGAACGGAACAGACGGAAGATCCGACTGCCACGGATGGGCTTCGCTGATTCTCTATGAGCTGCCTGCAGTGGTGCTCGGTGTCCGTCCTGCCACACCCGGCTTCGAAAGTATCCGTATCGCGCCGATGGCGGGATATCTGAAATCGGCGTCCGGAGACGTGGTTACGCCGCGAGGGACGGTTCATGTTGCATGGAAGAAGAACACTGACGGTACATTGGACATCAAGGCTGAAGTGCCGGAAGGGATCAAAGACATGGAAGCTCAGGTATATTCAAATCACCGGGCAATATAGGAACAGGAAAGGCAAAATAACGTCATAAGACGCACTAAAAGAGTGATAAGATGCAAATGTAAAAGGCTGCGGGAATGCGAATATATGCGGCAGCTGCGAAAGGTGCGAATCAAGGTGGCAATTGGTTTGTTATATTTACGGTCCAGCTTGCGGGGTATGGGCATTTAACGGGAACGATGCAGGCAGATAGCATACGAAAAAGGAGAAATACACCATGTCAGATAGAGATGATCATCTGGGGCTTAGAAAAGAGGATGTTGAAAATAGTAAGAGTGAAGAAGGACTCGGGACTGCGGGGCTGCTTCGTTTAATGAGTGATGATCCGGCGGTTGGAGATGTGCTGGCTCTTTCCAAAGACGGTGAGGTTATCGATCAGCGGCTGTCTATCATGTCAATGCCAGAGGATTCGGAAGAAGAGATCCGGTATTGGGAGCATTATGAAAAAGGACTTCATAAGGAGGTACATGAGGAAGGGTTCGAAAAGTGGTCCTCGTTTGTTCCGCTGTCTGCAGTTTCTGACAAGGATCGGAGATATCCGTTGATTTTTTGTCTGCACGGCGCCCACAATCCGATACAGATGACCGAGAGCTATGGCATCATTCAGGTAGCGGCAAGAGAAGAATGCATCGTGATTGCACCGGAGAACGAAAACTGGGAATCTATTCGCAGACTTCTGGAGATCGCAAAAAACATCTTTCCGGTTGACTGGAGCCGTGTCTACCTGATGGGATATAGCTTTGGCGGTTTTTCTGCTTCCAGACTCGGGCTTGCACATCCCGAGATTTTTGCGGGAATCGGTATGGGAGGCATGCTTTTTGCTAACGATGTTGCCGCACATGACCTTGACGGTCAGTGGTATGAGGCCTATCATCTGACAGATGACATGGTAGAGAAAGCCAGGAATCTTGGCATCGCGATTTCACTTGTCATGGGTGAGCATGAAATGCTCGGACTTCTTCCGATCCGTCGTGAACCGGGCGGGGAAGCAAAGGACGGTGTGATTCCGTTAAAGCCGGAAGATAAAATGATTTCCTATAACAATCTGCGTCGTGCAGCCGGATGTGACGCAGCAGCTTTCCCGCTGCCGGGGGAACAGAAAAACGACATTGAGCGGATGACAGGGATCCGGTTCGAGGCAGAAGAGGAGAAAGTCTACAACGATCGGCGCTATCTGTTCGGGTACAATCAGAGGCCGGACGGGCAGTGTATGTTCGAGACGGTCGCCATCGCAGGAATGGTGCATTGGCCGTCTTCTATGTTTGGAGAGATTCTCTGGGAACATCTGTCGAAATTTTCCAGAGATCCGAGAACCGGAAGACTGGTACAGCGGTAAGGGTAGAGGAGATGAAAATGGATCAGCTGCATATTAATGTTTTACATGATGCTTGAGCGTCAGAACTCTGAGAAATCCTGGCCTTGTCCGTTGTGTGTAAGCGGCTATGGGGTTAAGAGCAGATAATATAAAAAATCGGGAGGATAACAGCCATGAATTTTCCGGAAAATTTCCTGTGGGGAGGGGCAGTCGCTGCAAATCAGCTGGAGGGCGCATATAATGAGGATGGGAAGGGACTTTCCATCCAGGATGTGCTGCCGCATGGGCTGAAGGGACCGAGAACAGCCATACCGACAGAGAACAACCTGAAGCTGGAAGGCATTGATTTTTATCATCGCTATAAGGATGATATCCGGATGTTTGCAGAGATGGGCTTCAAGATTTTTCGAACTTCCATCGCCTGGAGCCGGATCTTTCCGCACGGAGATGAGGAGGAGCCGAATGAAAAGGGCCTGCAGTTCTACGATGATCTTTTTGACACCTGCAGGCGGTATGGGATTGAACCGATGGTGACGATTTCTCACTATGAAACCCCGCTGTATCTGGCGGAAAAGTATCACGGGTGGACGAACCGGAAGCTGATCGATTTCTATCTCCGCTACGCGGAAACAATCTTCACCAGGTATAAGGATAAGGTAAAGTACTGGTTGACCTTTAACGAAATCAATTCGATTTTGGAGTCGCCGTTTATGAGCGGCGGCATTCCGGCTTCCAGGGAAGATCTTTCAGAGTCTGACCTCTATCAGGCGATCCACCATGAGCTCGTTGCGAGCGCGCTTGCGACAAAGCTGGGGCATGAAATTAATCCGGAGTTTCAGATCGGATGTATGGTTCTGGCTATGCCGATCTATCCGCTGACGCCGGATCCCTCGGATGTCATTTGCTCGATGGAGCAGAATCATCTGAATGAGATGTTCCTGGCGGTTCACGCAAGAGGTGAATATCCGGGTTATGCGAAGCGTTATTTTCACGATCATAAAATTTATATCCATATGGATGAAGACGATGAGCAGGCGCTGCGGAATACCGTGGACTTCATCTCCTTCAGCTACTATGTCAGTGTTTGTGCCACAGCGGATCCGAAGAAGAATAAACGGGGAGAGGGAAATCTGCTAGGAGGTGTTCCAAACCCGTATCTGAAGTCCAGCGAGTGGGGGTGGCAGATTGATCCGCAGGGACTGCGATATGTGTTGAATGATTTCTGGGATAAGTATCAGAAGCCGCTCTTCATCGTAGAAAATGGACTTGGGGCAGCGGATGAGCTGGTGGAACTTCCGGACGGTACAAGGACTGTATATGATGACTATCGGATTGATTATGTGAGAGAGCATCTCAAACAGGTCGGCGAGGCCATTGCGGACGGGGTTCCTGTCATGGGATATACCGCTTGGGGATGCATTGATCTGGTAAGCGCTTCTACTGCCGAGATGAGAAAACGCTACGGCTTCATCTATGTAGACAGGAACAATGACGGAAGCGGAACTCTGGAGCGGTATCGAAAGAAGAGCTTTTACTGGTATCAGCATGTGATTGAAACGAATGGACAGGAACTATAAGAAGTCCTCTTTGTTATTCAATGTACTAGCTAGGTACAACAGGTACTGGAGGTTTACCGCTTACTTACGGACAGTGACCGTTTATTGCATAATATGTTTATAAAGATAGTGGGAGGTAAAAAATGTATTATCAGTTCCCAGAGAATTTTACGTGGGGTGTTGCGACAGCAGCGGCGCAGATTGAAGGTGGCGCGAATGAAGATGGTCGTGGTTTGTCTATATGGGATGTTTTCTCAAGAATACCGGGTTCTATAAAACATGGTGGAGTTCCTGAGGTGGCCTGTGATTCCTATCATAGATATGAGCGTGATGTTGAAATGCTTAAGGAGCTTGGGGTTAACTCTTATCGTTTTTCTTTTTCATGGTCTCGTATCATGCCAGATGGTACAGGAAAAGTTAATGAGGCTGGAATTGCCTATTATAAAAATCTGATTGCATTACTTCGTGAAAATGGAATAAAACCTAATGCTACAATGTATCATTGGGATCTGCCATATCAGCTACAATTAAAAGGCGGCTTTGGTAATCGAGAAATCGTAAAGTGGTTCACAGAATATGCCAGGGTTTTACTTGATAACTTTGGAGAGGATGTTGATTTCTGGGTTACTTTTAATGAGCCAATTGCTACCTATGTAGGTTACTCACAGGGATTTTTTGCGCCTGGACTTCATGATGAGAAGTATGCACGTCAGGCACTGCATAATCTGCTTATTTGCCATGGAGAAGTTGTAAAACTTTTCAGAACATATGGATTTATGAATTCAAAAATCGGAATCGTTGTGGATGTGTGGAAACATTATCCGGCTAATCCTGGAAAAGAAGAGGACGAGAAGCTTGTAATCGAAAATAATGAGATCAAAGGCTTTGGTATGTTTCTTAATCCACTGTTTTTAGGTGGATATTCAGAGGCCCTTATGGAATATTTTGAAAAGAATGGACTGACACCGGATATCCAGGATGGAGATTTTGAAACGATCAATCAGCCATTAGATTTCTATGGATTAAACTTCTATAACGGATTGTATGATGATGCTGTGAAATTAAAGGAGCAGGAAGAAGCGAAAAAGCAGGGTGGCGGTAATTATCAGGACAGACCGGAAAGCCATCCAGAAGCGGTTTGTGATGTACTTCACATGTTGGTTGATAAATACAAGATCAATATTCCAATTTATATCACAGAAAATGGTTTTCCTTATGATAATGCAGATGGAAAAGAAGCGAACATGAACGATGATCTTAGAATTGATTATGTGAAACAGGTACTTAAATGGGCTCACAAAGCAATTGAGGAAGGAGTTGATTTAAGAGGATACTATCTCTGGTCTCTGATGGACAACTTCGAGTGGTCAGCAGGCTACTGTGCACGCTATGGAGTCTACTATACAGATTACGAGACTCTTGAATGCAGCCCCAAGAAGAGTGCGAAGTGGTATTCTGCAGTAACAAGAGATAACGGATTCGAAGAATAATTTTACGACCAAGAAGGATGATCACTATGGAAAAATCAAGAGTAGGTGTCATCGGAACAGGAATGATATGTCGAGTTTATATTGATAATATTTCCTCGCGTTTTTCTGTTCTGGAACTTGCTGCAATTGCTGATAGAAAAATTGAGAAGGCAAAAGCAGTAGCAGAAGAGTATGGGGTAAAGGGATGTACCATAGACGAACTGATGGAAGACGATTCTATTGATATTATCCTGAACCTGACACCACCAGTCGCTCACTACGAGCTCATGAAAAGAGCACTTTTAGCGGGAAAGCATGTTTATACGGAAAAAACATTTACGATGAATGTAATTGAGGCTCAGGAGCTCATTATGCTGGCTCAGGAAAAGAACCTGATGATTGGCTCTGCCCCAGATACATTCTTTGCCAGCTGGGTACAAAATGCACGTCATATCATTGATAGTGGAAGATTAGGACGCATCACTTCTTTTGCAATGATAGGAAATCGGGATAATGACAAGATGCTTCCAGCGATGCGCTATTTGAATGGTCCAGGTGGCGGAGTACTCTATGATTATGTGTGTTATTACCTGACAGTACTGATTAACCTGTTAGGACCGGTGGCAACAGTTTCAGCGAATGTCAAGGCACCATACAAACGTCATATTGATAATTTTCCTCCTTCTGAGACAAAAGGGACAATTGTGGAAACTCCTAATGAGAGTCAGGTATACTCAATTCTTGAAATGGAAAATGGAATCACTGGTACGCTCTCAGTTAATTGCGACAGCTGTTATTATGATCGAACATATTTTGCAATTTATGGCAATAAGGGAATTCTGTATCTTGCCTGCCCAGACTGGTTTAATGGTGAAATAAGCATCTATGAAAATACGACTGCGCCAGAGGATGCTGAAAATCAAAAGGTTACAGTAATCGAAGATCCATATGCATTTAAGACAAATAGTCGAGGCGTTGGACTTGCGGATATGGTATGGGCTCGGATTGAGGGCAGAGAACCTCGTGTAAATGCTGAGAGATGTCTGCATGTGCTTGAAATCGAGGAAAGAATGAAGGAATCAAGCGATAAAGATGGACTTAGAGTTCATGTGGCATCTACATGCACTAGATGTCTCCCGCTTTCCATTCCAACAGATACAGAAGAAAGTGCCTTGAGAGTAAAATAATATGATCATAAATCCCAATATGCATCTCGGTTTTAATTGCAAGAATCTTGAAAAATCAAAAAAATGGTATGAAACATTCCTTAATTGTAAAGAGAAGTTTACGATATTTTACGGCGATATGATCCCGGATAATCAGGAAATGCTTGAGGCAATGGACAAGGATAAACTTTCCTTTCTTGAGGAAAATAAGGATGTGCCTTGGATTGTCTACATGGAGTTTCAGGATGTGCCAGGTAATTTTATAGAATTATTCAACACGATAGGAGCCAATATACCGCATGTGCCCTGTGAACAAACAGATTTAAATTTTACTCATTTTGCACATACTGTGGATGATGTTCAAAAGTTCTATGAGGAAGTGTTGGCAAAAGGTGGAGAGGATTCGGTATATTTAGCACCGGCTGCAAATATTGACAGAACTAAAGCAATGTGGCTGCAGGATCCTGATGGAAATCGAATGGAATTTATTGAATATACGGATCTGAGTATGCAGCGTATTGGCAGGGAGATGCCAAATGATATGACATTATCAGAATTTTTTAAAAGTATAGGAATGGCATAAAGAAAAGCAGGGGCAGTTTTTACTGCTCCTGCTTTATTTACGCGAACAGTGAGCCGCAGCCGAATGCGAAGTATTCGTGTGCGGCGAGCGTCGCGATAGCGAGATAAAACTCGCGCAGCGTGTTTTATCTCGTTCTTTATGGGCTTTAGCCTGTTGAGCTCGAGCGAGTATTTCCCAACGGAAATATGAGCCGAGCGAAATAAAAAACCACCCGCTATGCGGGTGAGAGTCAAATAGCCTTGCGCATACCAAATGACTGTTTATTCAATATTCATCAGCATCAGCGCAGTCGTGAGCTGTGTCTTTACGTTCAGAGAAGATAGATCCATTCCTGTCAGTTCCTTGATCTTGCCCAGATAGTAGTTGATCGTGTTCCGGTGCACGAACAGCTTTTCTGCCGTCTCCTTTACGCTTCCGTCATGCTCGAGATAAGCCCGCAGAACGCCCATGAGATCGGTGCTGTTGTCGTGATCATAATTTATGATCGGCTGCACGGTATTCTGGAGATAGTCTGAGATAATATCCTCGTCGTCAATATTCATCAGCAGCTTATACAATCCCATTTCCGAATAAAAAATCTGATCCGGACGGAGGTTGCCCTTGCTTTGCAGCTTCTGAACCGCACTCGCCTGGCGATAGCTTTTATAGAGGCATCGGATGCTCTTTGTCGTCTTTCCGATGCCCCATAGAAAGGCGGTCGGCTGAGGAAAAGTCAGCCTGAGATAGTAGTTCATATCCCGGACAAAATCATGGAGCTTCTCATTGCTGTAATTTCCAAGAACAGCCAGAATCTGCGTATCAGAGAGAAAAACGGAAAAATCAGAATATTTGTGGGACAGATTGCCGAAAACCGTAGAAGCCTTTTGCTCCAGTGTCGATTTTGCGTATCTTTCATGATCAGAGGGGCTTACCGCACAGACGGTATATTTCCATTCAGGCTGAAAGGAAAGGTGGGTGAGCGGGATCATGTAGAGGTCCTTCTGTTCCGGGAAAAAGATTGCGTTCCGAAAGGCGGCGGCAGTCTCGGTGTCTCTGGAGTCTGCTTTTGTAATTGCATAACTGAAGATCCGCATGATTTCAGCAAGATGAATTCTCCATGGCACCTCAAAGAGAGGCAGATCATGACGGTCGCAGTATTCAATGACGCACTGCGGGACATGATCCAGGTAGGGTCCGGTATTCAGAATGATTCCTGCGGCATTTTTCCTGCATATTGACCGGACGAGGCCGAGCAGCTCGTCCGGTGTGTTGACAGCGACTCCGGTCACAAATGCGATTTCACCACCGTCGAGAAAGGATGTCGCCAGTGAGGTCTCTACCATATGAATCCAGGTGACATCATTTGAGAGACCGTTCTCACCTGCGAGAAGCGTAATGTCCATATGAGCTACTTTTTCAATCAGGCGTTTCAGAATTACTGACATATCATATACCTCCGCAGTTTATACATATTGTGAACCCCCGCGTTCGGGGCATAGGCGGTTTCCGCATACTCCTGCCCTGCAAGCCGGCTTCGGAAGCGAGACACATCGCTTTTGCGCGGTAGACGAAAGGACCTGAGATCGCTTCTGCGCGGCAGACGAAAGGGCCTGAGTTATTCATGAATAAATTACAAATAAAAAAGAGCAGGGCGCCTTGTCAGAACACCTTTGCTCTTTCTCTATCTGATTCCCGAATCGGGTCTTCTATTTTTTAAACACCGCATATACTTCTGAATCATTCAGTGAAGCTCCTGCGGATAATGACTGATTTCTGAAATTTAACTTCAGTATATCATAGTTGTCAAGACTTCATACCGTGTGTCAGGGGAAGACCCTTATCTGTGCCGGAGCACAAAAAAGATTGGGCCGGAACCCATTGTCAGCACTGGCTGGAAAAGCTAGACTTGCCGTATCAACAGAACAGCAGATCAATCGGTGGTGTATTAACAGAACAGCAGATCAATCGGTGCACAGGGCAGGATTGTATTTGCAAAAAACCGATGTTTAAAGTGTGAAAGGGAGGAGTACATATGAAGGAAACGGCAAGAGAACAGGATGCGGCAATGGGTATTGCAATTCGCGATAAGCAGAAGAAATACGTGCTTCAGTCATGGAATGCGCAGAAGAATCTGAATCCGATACCGATCAGCTATTGCGACAATATCTATCTGTATGATTATGAAGGAAACCGGTATTCGGATATGTCCTCCATGCACGTCAACATGAATGTAGGCTACGGCAACAGGGAAATCAATGAGGCAATCACCGAAAAGCTGAAGAGATATGCTTTTATCAGTGAGGCCTATGCGGATAAGGACAGAGCGGATCTGGCAGAGATGATCATCGGACTGATGCCTGGCAACATGGGGAAGGTTTTCTTCACGAACGCAGGGGCGGACGCAAATGAAAACGCAATCAAGATTGCCAGAATATATACGGGACGGAACAAGATTTTCTCAAGATACCGTTCGTACCACGGATCATCCTTTGGAGCCGGGAACCTCACCGGAGAACCCAGAAGATTCGCTCTGGAGCCAGGTGTTCCCGGATTCGTGAAATTCCGTGATCCGTATCGGTACCGGGATAACCTTCCATTTAATGAGGAAGAATATACGGCGTATTGTCTGAGAATGCTCGAGGAGCAGATTTTATATGAGAATCCTGACAATGTAGCCGCGATCATCATGGAGACGATTACCGGTACGAACGGAATCATTATTCCGCCGAAGGGCTATCTCCCGGGTGTCCGTAGGCTGTGCGACAAGTACGGAATTCTGATGGTCTGTGATGAGGTTATGGCCGGATGGTGCAGAACCGGAAAGATGTTCGCGTTCCAGAATTTTGACGTGAAACCGGATATCGTGACCTTCGCCAAAGGTGTCACCTGCGGCTATGTTCAGCTGGGCGGTGTGGTTGTATCAAAGGAGATCGCTGCCTACTTCGATGACCATGTGCTTTCCTGCGGACTTACTTACAACGGACATCCTCTTGCCTGTGCCGCGGGTGTGGCATGCGTGAAATATTATCTGGATCATGATATCCCGGCACATGTGCGGGAGGTCGGGAAAGTGCTCGGTGAGATACTGGAGGATCTGAAGAAAAAACATGCCTGTGTCGGTGATGTGCGGTACATCGGTCTGTTTTCCAGCATTGAGCTTGTGAAGAGCAAGGAGACCCGTGAGCCTCTGGTTCCCTTCGGAAGAGATCCAGAAGGAAAAATGAAGAAGATCCTCGGCATGCTCAAGGAAAAGCGGTTTATGACCTTTGGCCATGAAAACATGATTCTGATCGCGCCTCCGCTGATCATCACCGCGGAACAGATCCGTGAGGAGATGCAGAAGGTGGATGAGGTGCTCTCTGTGGTGGACAGAGAGATGATATAAAGCGCTATAAGAAATATGTATAAGTCCCTGCGCCACTTCGATGCTTCACAGTTTCCGTGCCGTTAATGTTCTTGCCCATTGGTGAGCAAGCTTCCCGTGGGCCAGGAGCATTGCAGCCGGACTGAATGGAATGAGAAGTGTTTTCCAGAGGACGCGATCATGGGAAGGAGGTTTAGATGGCTTGTTTTTCTATGACAGACAAGGTTTTTTTCGGAAAAGAGGCTCTGTGTGAGGCGATGCCCTACATTGCGGGCTTCGGAGGCAAGGCGCTGATCGTCACCGGCAGACATGTAGGACGCTCGCCGATGATGGATCAGCTGAAGAGCCTGCTGGCGAAGAACCATCTGGAGTGTGCGGTTTTTGACGGGATCACGGGAGAACCGACGGACCGGATGATTCGGGAGGGAGTAGAAGTTTATCGGAAGGAGTCCTGTGACATGATCATCGGGCTCGGGGGTGGAAGTCCGATCGATTCCGCGAAGGCGATTGCGGCGATGGCTGTCCTTCCCGGCAATATCTCGGATTATATCGGAAAAAGCATTGAGGGCAGCCTGCCACCGGTCGTGGCGATTCCGACGACTTCCGGCACGGGCTCTGAGACGACGAAATTTACGGTGATCACTGACAGTGTGACGGATGTGAAGATGCTGCTGAGGGGAGATTCCCTCGTTCCGGATCTGGCGGTGCTGAATCCGGAATACTGTGAGGATATGCCGAAAAAGGTGACGGCGTGCACCGGACTGGATGCTCTGACTCATGCGGTGGAAGCCTTTACTTCCGTCAAGGCCTTCCCGCTCACGGATACACTCGCTGTATCCGCGATCCGGAGAATTCTGAAATATCTTCCGGAAGCGTTTGACAACGGCTATGATACAGAAGCAAGGGAACAGATGCTGACCGCTGCGTTTGAGGCGGGAGTCTGCATCAATAATTCAAGCGTGACGCTGGTGCACGGAATGAGCCGGCCGATTGGAGCGCTGTTCCATGTGCCGCACGGCATGAGCAACGCCATGCTTCTGGATGTCTGCCTGCGGTTTGCAGCGCAGGGGGCGCCGGAGAGGTTTGCGGAACTGGCGCGAGAAGCGGGTGTGTCCACGAATGAAAGCGGGGATAGAGAGGCATGTGAAATGCTTCTGAGCGCGGTCAGCCATCTGGTGCATTACTGCAGGATCCCGACTCTGAAGGAATATGGAATCGGTGAGGAGCAGTTCGTGAAGGTAATACCGAAGATGGCATCTGACGCGATTGCATCCGGCAGCCCTGGCAATACCAGAAGGAAGGTCACGGAGGAGGACTGCAGACAGATGTACCGGAAGGTCTACGGACTTGCCGACTGAGGCGGGCTTGTGCAGCTGCGGATTTCCGGAGATACAGGCGGCCGCATCCGCCGGGGATTTGTGCGGTGGCACAAAAAGGTTTGTGCTCCGGTGTATTGTAATCAGTTGCTGAAAAAACTATACTACGACCATCGAAAGAGAACACAGCAAAGGCGCTGAGAATCCTGAGAAAAGGATGCGAAGCGCGGCTGTGTTTTTTTTACGCGAGCGTCGCGATAGC
>DGTF01000005.1:43470-67219 GCA_002394235.1 Eubacterium sp. UBA4343
CAGCGTGTTTTATCTCGTTATCTCGTTCGTCCGGCCGTCAAAGCCGGGCAGCAGCGGGAAGCGGGAAACTTACACGATATGACTCGAAGAAAGCCTGCAGGAAGGTTTGTTTAGAGAAGGAGGTCCGGCTATGAATGCGGCAGAATATACCAGAAATAATGTACAGGACGAAATCGTGATCAGAGAGCTTGGGGTGACCTTTCAGGACAACAAGGGAAATGATGTCCAGGCAATCACCGGGGTCAATCTGAACATTAAAAAAGGTGAGTTCGTATCACTGCTCGGCCCCTCGGGATGCGGCAAGACAACTCTTCTTCGCTGCGTGGCGGATCTTCAGGAACCGACGGACGGTGATATTCATGTCGAAGGGATGACGCCGAGGGAGGTCAGACTTCAGCACAAATTCGGCTTTGTCTTTCAGTCGCCGGTGCTTTTCGACTGGAGAACAGTGAAGAAGAATGTGGAGCTTCCGCTGGAGATGATGTATCAGACAAAGCAGCAGCGGTCTGAGAGGGCCGATGAGATGCTGGAAATGGTGGGACTGACGAATTTCGCCAATCATTTTCCAAATCAGCTCTCGGGAGGCATGCAGCAGAGAGTAAACATCGCGAGAGCATTGGGAATACGGCCGGACATCCTTCTGATGGATGAGCCGTTCTCCGCTCTCGACGAGTTTACCAAGGAGAAGCTTCACGAGGATCTGCTGAGGATCTGGCGAAAGACGAACAAGACGATCCTGTTTGTCACACATAACATTCAGGAGGCGGTATTCCTTTCTGACCGGGTATGCGTGCTTTCCCCACATCCGGGACGGCTTTCGGCAATCGTGGATATCGATCTTCCGAGGCCGCGAACTCTCGACATGAAGGAAACGCCGGAATTCAACCAGCTGGTGCTCAAGGTTAGAAACAGTTTCGAAGGAGGCAGTTTTTCATGAGAAAAAAGAATCTCGCTTTGACAGAGCAAAAGTGGTTTCAGATTCTGTTCTGGGCAGTAATCGTGATCGCTGCCTGGGAGATCGGGGCAACTGTCGTGGCTGCGACGAAGCGGACACCGGAGAACATTCTCCCGCATCTGTATCAGATCATTGCGGCAGCATTTTCCATGAAAGCAGTATCTGGAGGGATGACCGCAACCGGTGTCGTGCTGACAAGCGCAAGAGCGACACTGCTCCGGGCACTTGGCGGTTTCGCGATCGGCGCCGGCCTCGGATTTCTTTTGGCGCTTCTCATGAAGCTGTCCGGGCTTGTGGAGAAACTGATTTTCCCGTATCTGATGCTGATTCAGCTGATTCCGGTCCTCGGGCTTGCACCGATTATCCTGGCAATTACCGGAGATATCAACCGGAGCCGACTGGTCATTGCGGCAATTCTCAGCTTCTATCCGGTGGCAGCCAATACGCTCGCGGGCTTAAAGGCGGTGTCGAGAGACAAATACGACCTGATGTATACCTACGCGGCGAAGAAGAAACAACTGTACACAAAGGTTCTGATCCCGTCCGCTGTTCCGTATCTGTTCACCGGATTGAAAATCGCGGCGCCCATGGCGATCACCGCTTCGATTCTGGTAGACACGCTGCAGGGAGACGGAGGACTCGGATGCATGCTTTCACAGTCTCTGAAACACGCGATGAGCATCTATGTATTCTGGCTGATCGTATTCTTCAGCGCGTTTATCGGAATTTTCAGCACATATCTGATCAGCTGGATTGAGGTTCTGGTGTCGCCGGAGAAGAGAAGCACGTCCGGAATCGTCAGGATGATCAGAAAGGAGAAAAAATATGAATGCAGCACAGAGAAAAATAGGACGCAAAAAGAGCCTGGCACGGAGACTCTCTGAAGATAGAAGAATTCAGGCGGCAGCAACGGTTGTTCTCCCCGTGCTTCTGGGTATCCTGATCTTCGGACTGTGGCAGGGAGGAGTTCTCCAGACGGTTTTCCATACGGATTCCTTTACACTGCCCGTACCTACGAAGATCGGAGCGTTATTCCGGGATAATTTCGGAAAGGTGGCATCCAACGCGAGAGCTACGGTGACCGTCGCGTTCGCCGGCCTGATCATCGGCAGCCTTGTCGGCTATGGAGCGGCGGTTCTGGCATCCTTCTTCCCCAATATGGGCAAGGGCGGACTGTCAATCGTCGGTGCCTTTGCCTCGATTCCGGTCGTAGCCCTGGCACCTGTCATGAACAACTGGACCAGGGATGTCTCAACCGAGGCGAGCAGCCGGAGTATGGTGGCAAAAATTCTGGTCGTGATGCTCATCGCCGCGGCGGACATGGGACTGAACGCGTACCGCGGGCTTACCGAGCTGAAACCGTACGCAAAGGATCTGATGGCTACATATGCGGCGCCGCGACGGATGGTTTTCCTGAAGCTTCAGCTTCCGAATTCCGTCCCCTATATTTTTACCGCGCTGAAGGTCTCCGTTCCGGCAAGCATTATGACGGCGATTGTAAGCGAATACTTCGCTGAGTACATCACCGGAGTCGGACGGCAGATCCGTGAGAATATTGTGCTGGCACAGTACGCGACGGCATGGGTGTACATTACGGCGGCCTGCATCATCGGCCTTCTGGCATATGTCATTCTGATGGCCGTTCAGGCAATCGTTTTGAAGCGTTATCATTTCTGACAGATTTATCCGGCAGCCGCTCTGTGGCGCCGTATAAATATAGATTATCAGTGACAAAAAGGAGGAAACCATATGAGAAAGAACGGACTGAAAAGAATGATATGTCTCACCGGTACGGCCGCCATGGTCGTGTCTCTGTTCGCCGGATGCGGAAGCTCCGCATCTTCTGGATCTTCATCAGCCGCCTCATCGGCTTCAGCTTCTTCGGCGACCGGATCGGTCACGGCATCATCCGGGACAGAGGGAGTAACTGCATCTTCCGCGGAGAGCGTGAGCGCTTCGTCCGGTTCCGAAGCCTTTACCAAGGACTCTAACGGCAACAAGGTCTGGTCCAGCGATGAAATCATCGCGGCATCGGACAGTGACGGATTGAACAAGGAAGATATTATCAAGGCGGCAGCGGAAGCCGGAAAGGTCGGCAACTGGGGACTTGGAAATGAGTATGAGGTTGAGGCTCTTCTTGCCAAATATGGTCTTCCGACGGACTACCTCAGTGAGGACTTCACGATGGACGGATTCGATGACGATTCCATCACGCTCGCATCGGCGATGACCTACAATGAGCTCGGTCTTGTGACAAACAGCTACGACGGCGCCTACGGCTATGGAGATTTGGCGCATGTCATCGATATGAATGAAGAAGGCGTAGCGATGCTCGAGGACAATATCTTCTGTACAAAGGACTTTGCGGAGCAGAATCCGCAGACGGTGGAGGCGTTCCTGTACGCATCGATCAAGGGCTGGGAGTATGCGGTGGCGCACCCGGAGGAGGCGGCGCAGATCGTTTATAAAGCAGGTTCCTCTGTATCACAGGATCATCAGAGCTACATGGCTTCTGAGGTCGCGAAGCTTGTAACCACCGATACAAAGGGCGACAAGGTTACAGATATCGGCAATATGGACGATGACGCGATGCAGCAGACACTTGATCTCGCAAAGCAGTATGTATCCCTGGATGATTCCGGCGCGCAGGATAAGCTGAAGAGCTTTACCCTCGATGATATCCGTGACAAGCAGTATCTCGAGGCGGCAAAGTCGTCTGACGGAACATTCAAGCCGGAGAAATCCGAGGTTTCGATTCAGCTGAAGTGGCTGCCGCAGGCACAGTTCATGGGCTATTACGTAGCGGATGCGCTCGGTTACTATGAGGATGTCGGACTTAAGGTGAACATCGTATCCGGAGGCGGCGATATCTCCGAGACAACCGCTGTGAATAACGGAACGGTAGATTTCGGTGTTACCTGGGTTACAAACCTCGCTTCCGCGGACGCAGGCGGCATGAACCTTCTGGAAGTCGCACAGATCTATCAGAGATCCGGTCTGGAGCTTGTATACAAGCCGGAGAATTTTAAGAAGTAACGAAAGCAGAATCCGGATTGCGCCGGAGACAGACATTAAAACGAAGGCTGGATCCGGATTTTGCATCAGAAATCTTTCGCGATCTGTCTGAGGAAGCTTGCCTGGCAGAGACGGAAACATCGCAGGAGGTACAAAAGGAGGCGTATGATATGGATTTACTGATCAAAGGGGGTACTGTCGTCACTGCTGCCGGAAGCTTCCCGGCAGACGTGGCAGTAACCGGCGGAAAGATTACAGCGATTGGGAAGGATCTTCCGGGAACCGCTGAACAGACGGTCGATGCAGCAGGAAAACTGGTATTGCCTGGTGCAATCGATGCGCACACGCACATGCAGATGCCCTTCGGCGGAACGGTTTCCGCGGACAGCTATAAGTCCGGAACCAGAGCCGCGGTGTGCGGAGGCGTGACAACCATTTTTGATTATCCTGTTCAGCACAAGGGAGAGACCATTCTGGGTCTTGTCAATTCCAAGAAAGAAATCTGCGAGACAGATGCCTGCAGTGATTACGCGTTTCACTGCTGTATCACGGATCTCAACGGCGGGGCAATTCTGGATGAGATGGAAAAGGCGGTCGAGGAAGGAATTACAAGCTTCAAGTGCTTTCTGGTTTACAAGAAGGAAGGCATGATGGTGGATGACGGCATGCTTGCCACGCTGCTTCTGCGGGCAAAGGAACTCGGTGCCATGATCAATGTACATGCGGAGAATCCGGATCTGATCGATCTGCGCACTGCCGAGTACCTGAAGGAAGGAAAGACATCCGCGTGGTATCACTATATGAGCCGTCCGGAATTTGTGGAGGCGGAAGCAGACAAGAGAGTGGTTCACTGGGCATCTCATCTCGACACTCCGGTCTATCTGGTACACATGGCGGATAAGGAAGGACTTGAAGCGTGTATCCACGCGAAGGAAGAAGGACATGAGGTCTATGTGGAGACCTGTCCGCAATATCTGGAATTCACCTGCGATGTCTATAAGAGACCGGATGGAAGAAATTTCGTCTGCTCGCCGCCGATGAAGGGCGAGGAAAGCCGCGAAGCCCTGTGGAAGGCGCTGAAATCCGGATTTATTGATACCGTCGCTACGGATCACTGTCCGTTCCAGAGCTACGAAAAGGACTGGGGCATCCATGATTTCACGAAAATTCCGAACGGGTGCGCAGGAGTGGAAAACATGTACCCCTATATGCTGGATGCGGCAAACCGGGGCATACTGAGTTTTGAAAGAGTGGTTGAAGTCTGTTCGACAAATCCGGCCAGGATTTTCGGATGCACCGCGAAAGGAGCAGTGGAGATCGGAAAAGATGCCGACCTTGTCATTTATGATCCGGATAAGGATTTTACCATCAGCGTGAACAACATGCATTCCGATTATGATCACACGATCTGGGAAGGCAAGAAGCTCCACGGCTATCCGGTACAGACGTATCTTCGAGGTAAGCTCGTATATGACAACGGCGAATACGTCGGAACTCCGGGAGACGGAAAGTTCGTAAAGCGTGAACCACGAAGCGTGTGAATTCTGGTGATCTATAGACAATAGCGGGGCGTGATCCTTCAAGACAGCGCAGACACAACAACAGGAGGTGATGCAACATGGAATATTCATCCGAATATATGCTGCTCAGGAGAGAAAGTGAGAGCGCGAGATGCCTGTTATGCTATCAGGCACCGTGCTCGGAGGCCTGCCCGTCCGGTATTGACATATCCGGACTGATCCGGTCGCTTCGCTTCGAAAATCCGGCGGGAGCCATCCGGAAGAAGGGCGATGCCTGCGGCTTCTGCAAGGCTCCGTGCATGAATGCCTGTCTCAGAAAAAAGATCGACCGGCCGGTTGACATCCGGACGATTGTCATGGAACTGCCAGAGGAGCGGAAAGAAGAGGGGGAAAAGGTGAACCTTACGGTCCACTCCATGGGAATCACATTTGAAAATCCTTTTCTCCTGTCCTCCTCCATTGTAGGAAGCAATTATGACATGATTGCAAAGGCCTTTGACATGGGTTGGGCGGGAGTCGCCTTCAAGACCATCGGCATGTTTGTGCCGGAAGAGACCTCGCCGAGGTTCTCGACTCTATCCAAAGAAAGCAATCCCTTTCTCGGGTTAAAAAATATAGAGCAGATCTCAGATCACAGTCTCGAGGAAAATATGGACTTTATCCGGAGACTGAAGAAGGATTATCCGACGAAGGTTATCCTGGCGTCGATCATGGGAAGAAATGAGGAGGAATGGACCTATCTGGCCCGGAAGATGGAGGAAGCCGGAGCGGATGCCATAGAGTGCAATTTTTCCTGCCCGCATATGTCGGGAAGCGGACTGGGAAGCGATGTAGGAACGCAGCCGGATCTGGTCGCAAGATATACAGCGGCTGTGCGCAGAGGTACGCAGCTGCCGGTCCTTGCAAAGATGACGCCGAATATCACAAATATGGAGATTCCGGCGGAAGCAGCCGTGGAGGCGGGAGCGAACGGACTGGCGGCGATCAATACGATCAAGAGTGTCCTCAACGTAGATCTTCATTCCTTCGTATCCGCTCCGGCGGTCACCGGAAAATCATCGGTAGGCGGTTACTCCGGAAAGGCCGTGAAACCGATTGCGCTCCGCTTCATTCAGGATCTCAGAAAGGACCCGAAGCTGGCGGGTACGGCCATCAGCGGCATGGGAGGTATCGAGACATGGAGGGACGCGGCGGAATTTATCGCACTCGGCTGTGAGACGGTACAGGTAACGACCGCGATCATGCAGTACGGATACCGGATCATCGATGATCTGAAGGACGGGCTGGCAGAGTATCTTGCTTCAGAAGGCTTCCGTTCAGTGGAGGAGCTTGTGGGAAAAGCAATCCCGAATTTGGTGCCGACCGATGAGCTTGACCGGCATTCGGTCGCCTATCCCGCTTTTCACAGTTCGAAATGCATCGGCTGCGGACGCTGCTACATCTCCTGCTATGACGGCGGGCATCAGGCGATTCACATCAGTCCTGTCACCGGCAAGGCGGGGATGGATCCCGGAAAATGTGTGGGCTGCGAGCTGTGTATGCTGGTGTGCCCGGTGGGAGCAATTTCGGAGGGAAAACGAAGGACAGAGATCCGGCAGAAAGCCGGATAACCGGTGAAGACGCAGCATGCGGAAACGCAATTTGTGTGAAAGGTGATTTTTATAGATAAGATTTCAGAGAATATGCAGGAAAGGGTGGTGTTTATTATGTATAAGTGCAGTCAGGAACGTATGACAGATATGATTAAAACATTTTCAAAGTTCGGAGATGCGGGTCATGGCGGGATCACGCGATACTCTCTTTCTCCGGCGGCGATTCAGGCCCGCGAGGAGTATACCAGGAGAATGAAGGCGATCGGTGCGGAGATCGAGGTCGATGACGTCGGCGACATGTATGCCACCATTCCCGGCAGTGATCCGAATGCGAAGCGGATCGTCATGGCATCACATGTGGACTCCGTTAAGAACGGAGGAAACTACGACGGAATTCTCGGCGTAATGTCCGCGATGGAAGTGCTCACAACAATTGTAAAGGATAAGATTCCCCACAAGCATCCGCTTACCGCGATGATCTGGACCAATGAGGAGGGCTCGCTGTACCCGCCGGCCATGATGTGTTCCGGAATTGTCTGCTACGACTATCTGCCGGAGGAGATCAGAAGCGGATTTAAATATGAGGATATGATGGCGTCAAAGAGCATCCTCGACAATAAGAGTACATTTGGAGAGGCTCTGGAAAAATCCGGATACAAGGGGGAGAAAAAGTACCGTCTGAGCCCGGACCGTTACCAGTATTATTTCGAGACACATATCGAGCAGGGACCGATTCTCGAGGACAATGGGAAGGATATCGGCGTTGTGGACTGCGTGCTTGGCATGTTCAACTATCGTCTGAAATTCTACGGACAGACCACACATGCCGGAACCTTCCCGATGCCGAAGAGAAAGGATGCCTTCCTGGCAGCTGCGGAAGCGCTCGTTTATCTGCATGATGAAATCGACAAGCTCGGATATCCGGAGCTGGTTTACACGACCGGTGAGGTCGTATGTCATCCCTGCGTACACACCTGCGTTCCGGATTACTTTGATTTTTCCTTCGACTGCAGACATGAGGATCCCAAGGTGCTGGACAAAGTGCTGGCAATCGTGAAGAGCTGTGAGAATATGAAATGGGCGGGATGCACCTGCAAGGTGGAGAAGGCATGGAACAGAGATACCGTATATTGGGATAAGAAGCTGGTCGGATATGTGAAGGAGGCCTGTGAGGAACTCGGCGTGTCACATCAGTACATCCATTCCGGTGCGGGTCATGACGCGCAGTTCGCTTCCTACGTTCTTCCCTCCACGATGATCTTCGTACAGTCCAAAGACGGACTTTCACACTGCGAGCCGGAGTATTCTTCACCTGAGCACTGCACGGAGGGCGCTTCCGTCATGCTGAACGCGGTACTGAAGGCGGATAAGGATTGATTGTTCTGGAGTGCAGTTCATCTCCTGAAACAGCGGAATGGCCTGACACCACATACTGTATAAGCTGCGGATTGCTCCGCGCTTCGCACTTCAGTGTTGCTTGCGCGTGAACGATAGGGAGGAAAACAGATGAGAAATTACGTGATCACAATTGCCAGAGGTTTCGGCAGCGGCGGAAAATACATTGGAACACGTCTTTCCGAGGAACTGGGAATCCCCTGTTATGACAGACAGCTTGTTACGATGGCGTCGGATGAAAGCGGGATCGATGAGAGTCTCTTCGTTGAGTCGGATGAAAAGCTTCGCGGAAAATATATCTCAAGCTTTCTCCGGAAGATGCCCGGATCCACCGTTCTGGAGCCACATGAGAAGGGATTCACTTCAGATGTGAACCTGTTCAATATCATGGCGGAGCTGATCCGAAGTCTGGCAAAGACCGAAAGCTGTATCATCATCGGCAAATGTGCGGATGATATACTAAAGGATTATGACAATGTGATCAGCCTTTATATTGAGGCGCCGAGAGCCGCCTGTGTAGAATCCATAATGAACCGGATGAATGTGTCCGAACGAAGGGCACACCAGCTGATTCACAGCACGGACACCTATCGCGCGAAATACTACAATTTCTACTCCGGAGGGAAAAACTGGACCAATCCGGTGAATTATGATATGACGCTGAATAGCGCACGAATCGGAAGAGAACAATGTGTAAAGGTCATCAAAGACTACATCAAGGTCCGATTTCCGGAATATGAGACAGTGATTCAGTAAACGGCCGATACATCGTGTCACACACTGTATAAGCTAGGACTGTATAAGCTAGGGATTGCTCCGTGCTTCGCACTGCCGCATTCCACAGGTATGAGTATTCTCACCATCAGATCCTTTGCTTGTATGCGGGAAGAAGGTTTTCGTATCGGAAATCTTCTTCCCGCTTTTTACGCTGCAAAAGTGATAGAATTTCGTGGGCAAAAGTAATATAATACAAATCACATGAGAAATTGCCAGGAGATATGGCCGTTGAAAAAATACATTGACAAATGAAAATGAGCATTCATATGTCCTGGACAGATTCAGTGATGATGGAAAAGGGGAAGAATATGAAAAGAAAAAAGTTTGTTCAGCTATTAGCGGTGGTAACAGCGGCTGCGACGTTGTTTACAGCCGCGCCTGTTTTTGCTGCGGATACAAATAGTTCTGTTGTGTCTTCGGAAGCCGGTGAGACAGAAGGTGCGTCAACGGACAGCAACAGTGCCGCAGGGAGCGGCACTGCGGAGAGCGACACTACGGTTACATCCGCGGGAAGTGAAATGGCGGGTAATCCATCTTCAGGGAGTACCGGTACAACGGGGACCGGAAGTACGGCTGCCGAAAACGAAAATTCCGGCGTCAACGCGGCTGAGAGCACGGTGACGACTGCACCGAAGGAATCAGAAAGCACGGAGGCAGATTCCGCATCCGATTCATCGGAAACGAAGGATACTTCTGAGGAGTCTGAAGAAGAGAAGGAAGAGGCAGAGGAGAAAGACGACAAAGACGACAAAGACGACGCTCAGGAGATACCCGTTGTCAGCTATGCGGCTCATGTTCAGCAGAAGGGGTGGCCGGCGGAGGATGCCGTTTCCGGAACAGAAGCTCAGACTTATGCGGGATTTACGGGCAAGGGTCTTCGTGTTGAGGCAATCAGGGCCAGCGTGAAAGGCGACCAGAATCTCGGCATCACATATAACACTTATGTGCAGCAGAGGAGATGGACCGGATGGCAGAGCGACGGGGCGGTCGCGGGAACGACGGGACAGAGCCTCAGGGTCGAGGCAATCGTCATGAAGCTGACCGGATCCGATGCGGACAAGTACGATCTCTATTACCGCGCGCATGTGGAGAGCTTCGGTTGGCTTGCGTGGGCGAAAAACGGCGAGCTGGCCGGCACAACGAATCTGAGCCGCCGCGTCGAGGCGTATGAGGTCGCAATTGTGAAGAAGGGAGAGGCGGCACCTGCGAGATCTTCCGCACGGAATGTCGCATATCTCACCGTTCCGACAGTAACCTATCAGACCCATGTGCAGAGATACGGATGGGGCCAGGGAGAGGTATCGAACGGCGCACTTAGCGGTACGACCGGACAGGGACTGCGGATGGAGGCGCTGAAGATCCATCTGAACAAGACGACCGGATTCACGGGTGGTATTTCATACTGTTCCCATATACAGAGACTCGGATGGGAACAGAACTGGAAGTCTGACGGAGCGCTGTCCGGAACAGAGGGAAAGGGACTTCGTCTGGAGGCGATCCGGATCCGGCTGACCGGTGAGATGGCAAATTGTTTTGATGTGTATTATCGCACGCATGTGCAGAGATTCGGCTGGACCGGATGGGCGTCAAACGGGGCGGACTGCGGATCCGCCGGCTATGGATATCGTCTGGAGGCAATTGAGATCCGAATAGTGGCCAAGGGATGCAGCGCGCCCGGAAGTACGGCAAACACGTTCCATCAATACACGATCCGTGACACCTATCCGCAGGCCTGCGCAAGACTGGATCAGGTGGGATGGAATCTGCGCAGTGCACTGAATGCTGCCGCGGGACTCCGGTACGTCAGCACCTCTTACGCACTGACGGCTTCCAATGTCAGCACAATCGCAAGCTACGGCTTTACTACAGGAGGCGGCGACTGTTATGTGATGGCATGCTGCTTCTATGAGATGGCGAAAGCACTCGGATATGATGCACATGTTATGTTTGGATATGTTCCGCTTCGCGCCGGAGGGCTCGGTGTACATTCGTGGGTAGAAATTGACAACTACCAGGGAGGTACCGGAGTGTTCGATCCGGATTTCCAGCATGAAAGCGGCAGTGACGGCTTCAATCTCTATTACGGCAAACCCGGAACATGGAGATATACAAGCGGAAGCAGAATAAACTAACCGGATGTCTGCTGTCCAGGACCGCAATATTGCATCAGGCAATTATGACACCAATAAGACTGCGTTTAAAATCACATCAATATCAGGAGATATATTCATGAAAAAGAAATTCCAGCACAACATTACCAGAATTCCGCTTACAACGATGACGGTCATCCTCACTGGTTCTGCGCTTCTTCTGGGAGGCTGCGGAAAAACTTCCGCTCCCGCGTCATCTGCCGTGTCGGTGACAGAAACACCGGCCGCGCTTGAGGCGGTTGTCTCCTCGAGTACCGGTTCGGTTTCTTCCTCTTCCGCAGAAAAAGAGGAAGAAAAAATCATCGGTACAAAGGCGGAAGGCACAAATATCGTCCATATGGAACTGACGAATGACACCGGAAAGGTAATCACTGGTTTCTACGTGAAATACACAGGCCAGGAGGCATATGGCAGCAATATGCTTGCATCCGGTGAAAAATTCGCGGCCGGTGAAACCCGTACCCTTTATTATGATGAATCCGAAGCTCTTAAGTCGGCGAATTCGGAGGATGCATCCGATTCCGCCCCGGTCGTTAATCCGGACTATTCGATTCGTCTGACTTTTGATGATCAATCAGAGCTTGAACTGCATTCCGTACCTGTCAACGACATCAAGACAGCATCCATTATGCTGAATACGGATGGATCCTTCCTGTTTCTGAAGTATGTTTCCCTGTCAACAGGTGAAACCATCAGTACAGAGGATGCTGAGAAGGCGGCTCTGGAGGCATCCAAGGCAACACCTTCTCCGGATCCGACGCAGGCGGCGACAGAAACACCAGCAGCCGAGGCTCCCGCTGCAGAGCAGGGCACAACAGATCAGGCAGCTGCCGGACAGGCTGCAGCACCTGAGGAGAGCAGTACGTACACGGCTCCGTCGGATACTTATTCCGACCCGTCGGCTTCTTATACGGCACCTTCAACGACGGATACGACCGATTCCGGCGCTGGACAGGCTGAGGCAACGCCGGCTCCGGTTGCTACGGATCAGGGAGCGGATTCAGGCGAAGGATGTATTGACGACGGACTGACCTGGTAAAGGACAGGATGAGTTCATGGAGGACGCAGGCAGAGCTGTGGTGCACATGGCGCGCGGGCTGATGCCTGTGTTTTCCTTGTCCGCCTGTACCGTTATCATGTTGCGGATATCCCGCCTGTATATTACGTTTCCGGGGAGGAGACCATGTCACTGACATCAAATCTTTTTTTTCTCTTTCTGGCAGTCTGTCTGCTCTGTTATTATCTGGTGCCGCGTGGCCGGCGTTGGGTTGTGCTTCTTGCGGCGAGCATTGTCTTCTATCTGTCCTGTGGTATTCCCGCATTCCTCTGTCTGTTGTATTCCGCAATTGTCACTTATCTGACAGGGATGGCAATCGGACGAATTTATGACAGATACACAGACAGGAAGGAATCCCGCAAGAGGGCGAGAAGAATTGTTATTCTCGGCATGGTGCTTGATTTTGCCATGCTGGGTGTGCTGAAATACACCAATGATATTCTGGGAATTTTCGGTCAGATTCTTTATGGGGATTTTTCCCTGAAGGGTATTCTGCTTCCTCTTGGAATCTCCTACTACACTTTTCAGACGGTGAGTTATATTCTGGACGTATACTGGAAACGAACCGGGGCAGAGAAGAATTTTTTCCATTATATGCTGTTTGTTTCGTTCTTTCCGCAGCTGGTTCAGGGACCCATCGGAAGGTACAAGACCTTAATGCCGCAGCTGCTCGAAGGACACGAATTATCTTTCCGGAATCTCAGATTTGGTCTGATGCGTATGGTATGGGGACTGTTCAAGAGCATGCTTCTGGCAGGTTGGGCAGGACTTTATCGTAAGGCCATCTGTGCCGACCTTGACCGGTTTTCCGGTATCGCGATATTTATCGTGCTTCTGTACTCCGTTGAACTGTATGGCAGTTTCTCGGGGGGCATTGATTTTGTTCTTGGAATCGCCGAACTTTTCGGGGTCCGTCTGGATGAAAATTTCCGGCGTCCTTATTTTTCGGTATCCATTTCTGATTTCTGGCGCCGCTGGCATATCACCCTCGGTACATGGATGCGTGACTATGTCATGTACCCCCTGACTCTTTCCCGGTGGATGGGCAAGGTCGGAAAAAATGCCAGAAAACGCTTCGGCAAGAGAACCGGGCTCCTGATCCCGATGTGCATCTCGAGTATCATCGTTTTTTTTGTGGTCGGACTCTGGCATGGAGCCGCCCTCAACAACATCGGGTGGGGACTGTATAACGGTGTGCTCATTGCCGCGAGCAACCTTCTTGGTGACTCCTTCCGGAAATGGAAAACAGCTCTTCGTGTCAACGAAAAATCGATGTATTGGAAATTCTTTACCATCATCCGGACGTTTATACTTGTCAACATCGGCTGGCTCTTTGACACCACAAAGAATTTTGGAGAAGCTGTGAAGGTAATTTATTTCAGCTTCACAAGACTGCACCCCTCCGAGTTTTTATCTATTGCTGCCGGCAGGCTCGGCGCCTCCTACACGCCGACGGCACTGATCATTCTGGGATCCGGCGTCGTTCTGCTGTTCATCGTCAGCCTTCTTCAGGAACAGGGGATGCAGGTCCGGGAATGTCTTTCCCGACGCCCGGTTCTCGTACAGGTTCTGATCTTTACCGCCCTGTTGGCTGTGACTGCTCTGCTTTCGCCAATGGCGGCAGAAAGAGGTTTTATCTATGCACAATACTAAAATTTTCGCTGTGCTTAAGTTTGTGGGCTGTGTGGCGGTTTTTACTGCCATACTGCTGCTTCTCGATCTGCTTTTGTATCCCTGCACATATGTCCGCAATGACGTGCATGCTCTGGCATCCGGGCAGAACGATGTGGTCATTCTCGGAACCTCCAACTCACGCATGGGCATTGATCCGGATACTTTGCTGAAGGGAACGGGTCTGAAGGGACATAACCTGGCGAACGGAGGAGAGTATCTGTGCGATTCCTACTATATGCTGAAGCTGGCTGTGGAAGAGAACCGGCCATCTACAGTGATCCTGGATGTTGATCCGGGATATCTTGTGACGGAAAAGGAAAAGGGGAACAACTACCTGCTCTTTTATCACGAATTTCCGTTTTCAGCGGCAAAACTCAGCTATCTGGCTGCAATTATGCCGGAAAGCGATTTCCGGGCACTGTTGTTTCCATCCTATGAGTATCCTCTGAAGAGTATGCTTCCGAGGATTCCATCCAACGTGAGGGTGAAACTGAGCGGCGATTACAGTGCGGATCAGTTCAGCACAGCGAATATGGTCTATCATGCGGATGGATTTATCGAGCGTTATCCGGTTGCGGAAGAGAACTTTCCCGGCTGGAATCCGGTCCTTTTTGAAAAGGACAAAGTAAAGGAAGATAATATCTCCTATCTTAATAAAATAGTCCGTCTGTGCGATGAAAATAACATCCGGCTTGTTGCAACTACACTTCCCCAGCCGGATCGTTCGCTTGTGTCTTTTCCGGAAAATTATGAGGCCGCCTGGGATTACCTGAGTGATTATATGAAGAGAAACGGGGTAGAATATTACAACTTCAACCGCGAATACTACAGCAGTTTTTCGCATGACGTGTCCTGCTTCGTTGACTATGACGGGCATATGAACGGAGACAGTGCGGAAAAGTTTTCAGCTCTGTTAAGAGATATGCTGTTCGAAAAGAAATCGTAAAGCCGAAGCCTAGAAGGATCCTGAAATGGGAGAAGCTTCGAATTGCGAGTGACTTTGCAATGCAAAGGACTTTGAAATATGAGAGACTTCCGTGCTGCGGTTCTGATGAGTCCAGATACGGGATAATGTACTGGCATTCATGCATTTGATGCAGCCGGATTTATATGGAGGAAAATACATGGCAAAGCTTGTTATGGAATATCTGGAGGAGACGGCAAAGAAGTATCCGGATAAGGCCGCATATGTTGACAAGGATCGCACGATTACCTTTTCGGAAACGAGGCAGGAAGCTCTTCATGTCGCGGGTGCGCTGGTGAGGCGTCGCCTCTTCAAAAAACCGGTGGCCGTGTACATGGACAAGCGTGTGGAATGTATACCCGCAATGCTCGGAATTGCATATAGCGGCAATTTTTATACCGTTCTTGATACACAGATGCCAGATACAAGGATCCGGCATATCCTGAATGTTCTGGACCCGGCGGTAATCCTCACGGACCGGTCACACGAAAGCGCTGTCCTTTCCATAAAAGGCGGCGCGGAGATTCTGGTCTATGAGGACGCGCAGGAATCTGCCTGCGAGGAAGAAGAAATTCTGGATGTCATGAACAAGATCCTGCCCACAGATGTCTTATATGTGCTCTTCACCTCGGGCTCTACCGGAACGGCAAAGGGTGTCGTTACCCCGCACCGCGCGGTGGTAGACTATGTGGATGCGGCAACCGATGCCTTTCATTTCACAAACCGCGATGTAATGGGTAACGAGGCGCCCCTGTATTTTGTGATGTCACTGCTTGATGTTTATTCTACACTCCGAAACGGAAGCACTACCTGCATCATTCCCCGCCTTTATTTCTCCTTCCCCGCACTTCTGATGCGTTTTCTGGAAGAAAAAAAGGTGACCGTACTGTACTGGGTGCCGTCAGAGCTCGTGGTTCTGGCTAATCTGAAGGCTCTGAAGCTTTCGGATCTCTCCACAGTCCGAATGGTCATGTTCGGTGGAGAAATTATGCCGATCAAACAATTGAATATGTGGAGGGAGGCACTTCCTCAGGCTGATTTCATCAACCAGTACGGACCGACAGAAACTACTGACGGCGGGTCCTATTACTTTGTTGACCGGGAATTTCCGGAAAATGCGCGGCTCCCGATCGGAAAACCATTCCGGAACTATGATTTCATGATCCTGGATGAGAACAATCGGAGAATTACGGACAGTACGGGGGGATCCGGAGAACTCTGTGTGCGCAGCAATTCCCTCACCTACGGATATTACAGGAATCAGGAGATGACAGACCGTGTTTTCACACAGAACCCTCTGAACTCCTGTTATGAGGAGAAGATCTATCATACGGGAGACCTCGTGCAGTATAACGACCAGGGAGAGATCATTTTTGTCGGCCGCAAGGATTTCCAGATCAAATATATGGGACAGAGGATTGAACTGGGCGACATCGAGGCAAATGTCTCCGCAATAAAAGGAGTTGAGGAAAACTGTTGTGTATACAACGAAGCGAAAAAGAGGATCGTTCTGTTTTACACAGGTAAGGCGGAAGAATCTTTTGTAAACGAAGAACTGGCCAAGATGCTGCCGGCATATATGATCCCTGGGCGCCGCGTCCATCTTGATTCCATGCCGCATAACCTGAATGGAAAAATTGACCGGGCAAAACTGAAAAGCAATGCCGCGGACCTCTGATTTTTGATGCAGCTGCCTCCCTTAGTATCCGATATAATTTTGTGATTCAAAGAGGAACGGAAAGCGGCATGGGTAAGAGGCAGCAAGAGTAAGAAACACACAGCGTAACAAACACACAACGAAACAAGCAGTAATTGTTACAAGCAGCAAGTGTGAAAAAATGTGATAAAAAAGGAGAAAAACTAATGGATAATTCTATGGAAAAACTGATGAATATTCTGGATGAGATCAAACCCGGAGAGGATTTTACAAGAACAGATCTGGTTTCCGGAGGTGTATTGAAATCTTTTGATATGATGCTTCTGATCCAGGAAATTAATGATGCCTTTGATGTCCAGATTCCTCTGGAGGATATTCTCCCGGAGAACTTCGAATCAGCGGAGAAGATTATGGAGACAATCCGGAAGCAGCTCTGAGGCGTCCGAAGGCGGTTGTGATATATGGGGCTCTTTGAGATAAGAGCAGAAAAACGATAATAGGAGATCGCTGATTCTATCAGAAGTAAGAATTCTGCTGCGGGTACGGTATATTAATTGAGGTGAGAGAAAGCTGTATGAAAAAGAAATTTTTCGTTCAATCTATCATGGCGATCACTACCATAGGAATGCTGTTAACTGCGCGTCCGGTTCTGGCTGAGGACGTGGTACCTTCTGCTATTTCTTCAGCCTCTGTGTCTTCATCAGCGAATGAGACGGAAGAATCTGTGACAACTGGATCCGGAAGCGGGACAGGTGGAAGCCCATCAGCGAAGGAGGACTTCAGCAGGACTACAGAAGCTGGATCCAACCCATCGGAAACGAAGGAAACTTCTGAGAAGTCCGAAGAAGAAAAAGAGGAAGAGGGAGAAGACGCTCAAATGCCTGTTGTCAGCTATGCGGCTCATGTCCAGCGGGCAGGGTGGCCGGACAAAGAGGTCATTTCCGGGGAAACCACGCATACTTACGCGGGATTTACGGGAAAGGGTCTTCGTGTTGAGGCAATCAGGGCCAGCGTGAAAGGCGACCAGAATCTCGGCATCACATACAACACTTATGTGCAGCAGAGGAGATGGACCGGATGGCAGAGCGACGGGGCAGCTGCGGGAACGACAGGACAAAGCCTCAGGGTCGAGGCAATCGTCATGAAGCTGACCGGAACCGATGCGGACAAGTACGATCTTTATTACCGCGCGCATGTGCAGAGCTTCGGCTGGCTTGCGTGGGCGAAAAACGGCGAGCTGGCCGGCACAACGAATCTGAGCCGCCGCGTCGAGGCGTATGAGGTGGCAGTTGTGAAGAAGGGAGAGGCGGCACCTGCGAGATCTGCCGCCCGTAACGTCGCTTATCTCACCGTTCCGACAGTAACCTATCAGACCCATGTGCAGAGATACGGATGGGGCCAGGGAGAGGTCTCGAACGGCGCTCTTAGCGGGACAACCGGAGAGGGACTGCGGATGGAGGCGCTGAAGATCCATCTGAACAAGACGACCGGATTCACGGGTGGTATTTCATACTGTTCCCATATACAGAGACTTGGATGGGAACAGAACTGGAAGGCTGATGGAGAACTGTCCGGAACAGAAGGAAAGGGACTTCGCCTGGAGGCGATCCGGATCCGGCTGACTGGTGAGATGGCAGATTGTTTTGATGTGTATTATCGCACGCATGTGCAGAGATTCGGCTGGACCGGATGGGCGTCAAACGGGGCGGACTGCGGATCCGCCGGTTATGGGTATCGTCTGGAGGCGATGGAGATCCGTATAGTTGCCAAGGGAAGCAGCGCGCCCGGAAGTACGGCGAATACGTTCCATCAATACACAGTCCGGGATGCTTATCCACTGGCCTGCGCAAGACTGGATCAGATAGGATGGGATCTGAGAGCTGCATATAACTGGGCAAGAAATTTCAGATACATATCAATGGATATACCGTCGTCCAGAGGAGCCAGATACTTCGCCACTCTTGCCTTTACAAATCAGAGCGGTGATTGTTACGGAAAATCAGCTTCGTTTTATGAGATGGCAAAAGCTCTGGGTTATGATGCACACTGGGTTGTTGGCTATGTAGCAACATCGGGTGGAGGACGAGAAGAACATGGATGGGTGGAAATCGATAATTATAATGGCGGAACCCATGTATTTGATCCATCCTTTGAACAGGGAGTTCACAAGAATGGATTTGCGATTACTTACGGTCAGAAAGGTACCTGGAAATATCTCGACTACTCGAGACAGAATTGAGGAAACAAAAGGGAACCTGACAAATCGGAGAAATCGTGCTTATTTTATGGCGTGACATCTAACACGCGGTATCTAACAATCGAAGAAATAATGCTTATTTTATCGTATTTATTTTATCGTATGATAAATGAACGGATTTACATCCTGCCAGCTGATCAGATGTCAGATGGCAGGATATTTTTTACGCGAACAGTAACCGGGATCATGATTTCTGTTTCAAGATTGATACTTTATATAGATTTAGGCAATCGATTGTGATATTGTGATATGGATATTTTATATATGAAACAGAATTTTCGATAATGTGCATTTTTGAATGAGGTGGAAAGAATGCGGCAACCAAGACTGTGGATGGTTATTCCATGCTATAATGAGCGCGATGTTCTCCCGTTAACCGCTCCATTATTTTTGAAGGAGTTGAATAAGCTGATCTCTGCCGGAAAAGTCAGTGAAGACAGCAGGATCTTATTTGTAAATGATGGCTCCAGAGATGATACATGGGACATCATTATGGGGTTATCGAAATCAGATGATCATTTCATCGGAATTTCGCAGTCACGTAACAGAGGACATCAGAATGCGGTTCTTGCCGGCCTTATGGAGGCAAAGGACAAGTGTGATATTACAATATCTATTGATTGTGACGGACAGGATGACATTTCGGCAATGGATAAGATGGTGGATGAATATCACAATGGAAGCGAAATTGTCTACGGGGTCCGTTCAAGCAGGGAAACCGATACCTGGTTTAAGCGTACAACTGCGCAGGGATTTTACCGGTTTCTCAATCATATGGGTGCGGAAGTTGTCTACAATCATGCGGATTATCGATTAGTAAGCGCAAGAGTCCTGGCACATTTTGCTGATTTTAAGGAAGTAAATATTTTCTTGCGCGGTATGTTCCCTCTGGTTGGTTTTAAAAGCACTTCTGTTTATTATGAACGTCATGAAAGGATGGCAGGGAAGAGTCATTACCCGCTCAGGAAAATGCTGGCACTTGCGTTTGATGGTATTACAAGTCTTTCCATCAAGCCGATCTCGATCATCTGTGGAATAGGCGTGGGGGTGAGTCTCATTGGCTTCATCGGCGTCATCTGGGCGATTGTAATGGCTGTGATCGGGAACACAGTTGCCGGATGGGCTTCCATTGTCTGTATCATTTGCTTTCTTGGAGGAATTCAGCTTCTCTCAATGGGAATAATAGGCGAGTATGTGGGGAAGACATACCTGGAGTCAAAGCACAGGCCACGCTATATCATCAGCGAGAAAACCTGGGAACCGTTACCTGACAACAGGGAGGAAACTGATCATGAAGAGTAATGCTTCTGAAGAGTCAGCGGATAAAGCACAACGAGTAATCGTTGCTATATTTATGGCAATAGCACTCGTTTGTGCTGTCGCTTTATTAGGATTGTTTCATCGGGAAGATAATCGTATTGAGGAAAAGAAACTGAATTCTTTCTCTGTTGGTGAGAGAAAGGATATTGAATACAATATTGATTATCAGGGAGTGAGTAGTGACGGCTCCTATCTGGTGAAGGGCTGGTGTGTCAAACCGGGGGTCGAGTATTCCTTTTATAATTACGGAAATGACGCATACAGGAAGAGCGTATATAACAACATGCATATAGGCTTTACCGATGGAGAGACCGTTTATATACTTCCCACTAAACTGGAAAACAGGGACGATATAGATCAATATATTAATGATGGAATTGATTATCAATTCTGCGGATTTCAGAGCAGACTTCCAAAAGAAAAGTCAGGTCGGATCAAAAAGGGGGCTCTTGTCCTTATTTGGAAAAATCCAGATGGTTCGCAGGAGCTTTATTATCTTTAAATGAGGATGAGGGATATGAAGAAAGATTCGGCAAAAAAAGTTATCTGGTATTTTGCTCTGTATGCCATGTTTTTCGTTCTGAGCTGCTATATGGTGAGCCGGGCGGATGACTTGGTTTTTCAGGCTGGTATTGAGCACTTTGGCGGCTTTTCAGGCTGGGTGAAGTGGTTCTCGAATAACTGGGGTGGAAGAATTGTTCCGCAGGGACTTCTTGTTATCCTGCTGCAGTTTCCTCCGGTTGTTTTTTATTTGTTTAACGCTTTTGCCTGGGTGTTGCTTGTTATCTATATAAAAAAAGTATTCGATGCGGATGGAGTGTTCCGCGCAGGCTTTATTTACGGCCTTATACCAGCACTTATTTTTATATTGATTCCGACAAGTGTCCTGACCGGGACGGTGTTCTGGAAATGTGCAAATGTCCTTTATCTTTGGGGAAGTGCAGCGCTTCTGGCGGCTGTTTATCCGCTGGTGAAATTTATTTATGGACAGAAAATCACAGTACCGGATTATGTTATTTCGGTAATAGGAGCTGTTTATGCCTCGAGTTTTGAGCAGGCAGGTGTATTGATGTGCGGCGTTCTGTTCCTGTTGCTTCTATATTCGGTACTTGTCAAACGTATGGTAAAATGGCAGATTGTGGTGCTGTTTCTTCTTGCTGCTGCATGTACATTTTATTTTTGCAGACTTCCCGGAAATGCAGTGCGGTCCCATATTGAAGTACTCGGGCAGCTGCCGAAATATGATATGTATTCCACACTTGACAAGGTTTTATGGGGCGTCTGGTATGTAATCAATTACATCGAGGAAGAGGCGATGTATATCGTTCTTCTCCTGGCGGGCACAGTTGTGTTTCTTATGCATCAGAACAGAAAACGAAATGACCCTGTTGTGATCGGTGCGGATATCATGCTGGTGTTCTTTGTGCTCTGTACGATTAACAGAATCGGTCTGACGAATCTGGGGAGGGAGTATTTCCTTTCCAATTTGTTTAAACTTGTCCCTGTCGATACAGTGAATTTTGGATTCAGTGCCTTACTGGCGATTTGCAGTGTGATACATTTTCTGGCATATGTTTATCTTGGATGCTGTATTCTGATCATTCATCCTGAAAAATTAGAAATCATTGGATTCTCATTTTTCTTCGGCGGACTTGCGTCGATGTGGATGATGGGTTTCTCTCCTACGATCTACGCAAGCAAGGGACGCCCAAGATTTCTTTGCTATCTTTTTCTTCTCTGTGTCGAGATCAGGATCGTTTCCGGTGCAATGTGCACAGAACGTGAGAAGGAGAATGTGTTTACGAATGCAATTTTTCATTCCGGCCAATAACTGAGGAGGCTCTCTTATGAGTTTTTCAAATCTTATTGAGAAATACAAGGACCTGATTCCGTACGCAATCTTCGGGGTGCTGACTACCCTGGTAAATATTGCGTCGTATTGGGTATTTGCGCACCCGCTTCAACTTCCGGTGACGGTATCGACAATTCTTGCATGGGTTGTCTCTGTGACATTCGCCTATTTAACAAATCGCAAGTGGGTTTTTCACAGCGAGGCAGATACAAAGAAGGCTGTGGCAAAGGAAGTTATTTCCTTTTTTGGCTGCAGAATGGGAACTGAATTTGTAGATCTTGCGGCGATGTTTATTTTCGTTGATCTGCTCTCATATAATGATATGGTGGTAAAGGTAATTTCAAATGTTGTTGTCATTATTTTGAATTATGCAGCAAGTAAATTCCTGATATTCCGGCATAAGGGCGAACGTCACTAACTGTGTGTTTCGCACTCTCGAAGAGCTTGAAAAAGTACTCTCGAAGCATTCTCGAAGAACATGAAAAAGTACTCTCGAAGCATTCTGGAAGAGCTTGAAAAAGGACTTGACATTTTCAAGGCTGCGCGATAAGATACCATTTGTATCACGCCGAAGACAGCAGGTGTCGAAAGACGTAAGCGGAATACCGCCTGCCGAGGATGTCGATTCTTTTCTGTTATGAAGAATTCAGACCGCCCGGCATGCCCGGACGGTTTTTTATTTGGCTGGTACACACATCAAAATAAGGAGGTATACCAGATCATGGCAAAGGTAGAACTGAAGAAACCGGTCGTTGATGAGATTTCCAGCGCAGTTGACGGTGCTGCTTCCGTAGTCCTTGTGAATTACAGCGGACTTAACGTAGCACAGGATACCGAGCTTCGTAAATCCCTGAGAGAGGCCGGCGTAAACTACAAAGTCTACAAAAACACAATGATGCATCTTGCATTCAAGGGTACGGATTATGAAAGCCTTGTACCGTATCTGAACGGAACAAACGCCATCGCCATTTCCAAGGACGATGCGACTGCTCCGGCGAGAATTCTTGCGGGCTTCGCAAAGAAGAATCCGCAGCTTGAGCTGATCGCGGGTGTCGTTGAAGGCAGCCTTTACGATCAGAAAGCTGTTGAAGCTCTTGCAGAGGTACCAAGCAGAGAGGTTCTGCTGGGCCGACTGCTCGGAAGCATCCAGGCCCCGATCGCAAACTTCGCGCGCGTTATCAAACAGATCGCGGAGAAGGATGGCGAGGCAGAGGCTGCACCGGCTGCAGAATAATCTGCGGCGAAATCTGTGCATAGTCACAGATCCGTTTATTACCGATCCGTTTTTATCAGATCCGGATCACAGAGTAGATTCAAATACTAAATTGGAGGAAAATTACAATGGCAAAGTTAACAACAGAAGAATTTATTGCTGCTATTAAAGAGTTATCTGTACTTGAGTTAAATGATCTCGTAAAAGCTTGCGAGGAAGAGTTCGGCGTATCTGCATCTGCAGGCGTTGTAGTAGCTGCTGCCGGCGCTGGCGCTGGTGAGGCTGCTGAGGAGAAGACCGAGTTCGACGTTGAGCTGACTGAGGTTGGCCCGAACAAGGTTAAGGTTATCA
>DGTF01000018.1:0-40918 GCA_002394235.1 Eubacterium sp. UBA4343
TCTATAACAGATTTAATAACTCACCCCGAGGGGTGGTAAGTGTACCATCGCCAATGTTAATGAGAGGTTTTATACGCCTGCAACACTGTTCCTATACCTCAGAACTGTTTAATCACAGACCTTAGAGCTGCAGACTTGGTACTACATCCGCAGGTAACTATATATTCTCTCCTAACGTAGTGCCCGAAGCACTTAGGCTACTCACTAAGGGTTGCTAGACAACCCCACAGGCTTGCCTGTGAGTATTAGTGAGTGAACGTCAGGTTTACTATGCTTCCGGGGACGGATTTCCATTTTAGTGCTGCGGAAACCAGAACGTTGGTATCAATCACTGCAAAATATTTCACAGACACCTCACTTTCTGGCTTCTGCTATTTCGGCATTGATTTCATCAAGCGTCATATCCGAGATACCATTTTCTTCCGCAATCCGGCTGGCACGCTTCATAGCAGAGACGCCCTTGTTTTCAGATGCCTCATCAATATTCATGCTGAAAGGGATGCCCCGATCCCTGACTAGTCTGGAGATACACATTCTCAGATAGGATGGCATGTCCAGACCCAGCTGATCTAAAATTTGAGTTGCCTCGGTTCGCTCGGTTTCGTCTATACGGAATTGAACAAGTGTGTTTGCCATAAGAACACCTCCTTTTCTGATTTCAGACTAGCACAAAGCAAATACAAATGCAATCATATGATTACAAAAATAGAATTCCCCGGTTATCATAAATCGATTTGCCGCTGTCATTTCCGCAGCGGATCGCCCGGTCAAGCCCCATGATCATGGCGACCGCGCCGTCGATTTTCTCCGTTGATTTCTCCTTATCAGCCTTGATGTTTCCTGCAGGGTCACGGCGGATGAAGATGTTATCCATCATCAAGCGGAGTACCGGACGGCCTGCTTCACCCATTGGTTAAGTCTCAGCTGCCGGAAGGCGTTCTCCTCGCCGGGGGTCTGCTTTGCTGAGTTGCAGGCAGCTTCCACCATGTCGATTCCTACTGTGATACCAAGGGACGGATTCGCTTTCTTCCAGACGGCGGGGTCTGTCCAGTCATCGGATTCCTCCGCCCCGTAGATCACAGGGTAGAATGTCGGGTCGATTTTCCTGCCTTCGATGATGTCGAGCGCCTTCTGGTGGACTTCGTAGCAGATACTGTTCGTATCCGTCCCGGCGGTCGTGATAAGAAAGTAAAGCGTCTGGGTTCTGGCGTCCCCGGATCCTGCTTGTGACAATGATAGTTTATAGGTAAATCCGAGATGTTGCAAATGTGAGGCCATTACATATTAGCTTACAAATGTTATAATTAGGCAAGATAGGAGTGGTTTCCGGAATCATTGAATCATTAATGGTTTATACACATCGGAGAAACACGAGAAAGATATGATTGCTGAAAGGGAAGAGAAGGAAATAGTTGCCGCGGAGATTTCACTTGAGACAAAAGGAGAAAATGTCGGCAGCAGTAATATCGATGCAGAACAGCGACGGGAATTATGATGAGACTGAGCGTCGTATACTGAAATATGTAGTTCGTAAGCTGAACATCGATAAAGCTGTGTTCCTGGAATTGGAAAACAGTATCGTTACGCTTCTTGATCTTGAGAAAGAGCTGCAATGGATTAAGACGACAGATCGTCCTTATCTCACGATAGAAGCTATGGTTAATGAGATCACTGACCGGAAAAAAGTGAACTCTGAGAGCGTCAAGGATCTGATTGCGTTATAAGGAGGTCGGATATGCCATTACCTTTACTATTTATCGGAGTTGCGGCTGCTATGGGATCAGCAGGTGCTGTTCTGGAGCAGAAAAGCGAGTAGTGACGTCAGCTTTTCCTGTTTAGAGGTTATTTCTATTTTTCAAGAAAAAAGAAGCATGATGGATTCAGATACAGCCGGGGACAGGGCAGGGTTTCCCGGTTTTATTGATATGACCACGTCATTTTATAATTGACACACAAAAGGGGACAATACGAGATGAACAAGCAGCAGCTGGCAGCAAAGATCTGGGAATCCGCGAACCGTATGCGGTCAAAGATTGAGGCCAATGAGTACAAGGATTACATTCTTGGATTTATTTTCTATAAATACCTCTCTGATAAAGAGGAGCACTGGCTCCTGCAGAGAGGATATGACGCAGAAAGTATTCGTGAATATGTCAATGAAGAGGCAGACGATGCTTATTCCAGCCGTACAAGTGCACAGCAGAGCCTTGGCTATTTTATTGCCTGGAAAGATCTGTTCTCGACCTGGATCCAAATGGGATCAGATTTTTCCGTTGATAACGTCCGCACAGGGCTGTCTTCGTTCAACCGTCTGATTTCAGAATCGCATAAGAAGGTTTTTGAGGGCATCTTCAATACTCTGGAGACCGGACTGTCCAAGCTCGGTGAGAATACAAAATCCCAGACCAAGGCGGTCAGTGATCTGATCCAGCTGATCAATGAAATCCCCATGAATGGAAGACAGGATTATGATGTGCTTGGCTTCATTTACGAATATCTGATCTCTAACTTCGCAGCCAACGCAGGGAAGAAGGCCGGAGAATTCTACACACCCCATGAGGTGTCCCTGCTCATGTCTGAGATCATAGCAAACCACCTGAAGGGTCGCGATGAAATTAAAATTTATGATCCCACCTCTGGTTCCGGAAGTCTGTTAATAAACATCGGCAGGACCGCGTCTAAATATATGGAAGACCCGAACAGGATCCGTTATTACGCGCAGGAGTTGAAAGCCAATACATACAATCTGACACGTATGAACCTTGTCATGCGAGGCATCCTTCCGGACAATATCGTGACCAGAAATGGCGACACCCTTGAAGAAGACTGGCCATATTTCGATGAATCGGATCCACAGGGGACTTATGAGCCGCTATATGTGGATGCGGTCGTAAGCAATCCGCCCTATTCTCAACGGTGGGATCCTTCCGGAAAGGAAAATGATGCCAGATACGCCCGTTACGGTCTGGCTCCCAAATCCAAGGCGGACTACGCTTTTCTTCTGCATGATCTCTATCACCTCAAGCCGGACGGCATCATGACCATTGTCCTTCCCCATGGTGTTCTTTTTCGCGGCGGTGAGGAAGGTACCATCCGCAGAAACCTGATCGAGCAGAACAATATCGATGCCATCATCGGTCTTCCTGCCAATATTTTCTTCGGCACCGGCATTCCGACGATCATCATGGTACTGCGTCAGAAGCGGGAAAGCACAGACGTTCTGATCATTGACGCCTCCAAAGGATTTGCCAAAGAGGGAAAAAATAACAAGCTGCGTGCATCTGATATCCGAAGGATTGCCGATACGGTGCGGGCACGCAGGACAACGCCGAAATATTCCCGTGTGGTGAGCCGCGAAGAAATCCGGGAAAATGATTACAATCTGAATATTCCGCGCTATGTGGATTCCTCTGAGGAAGCAGAGAGCTACGACATCTATGCTGCCATGTTCGGAGGTATTCCGGAGCAGGAGCTACACTGTTTTGACAGTTTCTGGAAAGTATTCCCGACGCTGAAGAACGAGCTGTTTGCAGGGGAGAACGGGTATCTTCATCTGTGCACAGAAAATATAAAAGAAACGATCCGGAAGAATGCAGATGTCTGCCGGTTCCGTGACACATTCAGGGAGGCTTTTGAGGATCTTGGTGAAAAAATGGATACTGCCCTCATAGACCAGGCCGAAAGACTCTCTGTGCCAAAAATAGAGGAAGATCTGGCAGGGGAAATCTTCCGTCGCTTCCACGACATTCCGCTTCTGGATCCATACCAGGCTTACGAGATTTTTGAGGACCAGTTCTCTGTCATCGGCGGCGATCTGGAACTGATCCAGACAGAAGGATGGAAAGCAGTGAGCCAGGTGGATCCTAACATGGTAGTGAAGAAAAAGAATGGAAAAGATGTGGAGGTCCAGGAGGGATGGAAGGGACATATTCTGCCTTTTGATCTCGTTCAGAAAAACTGCCTGGCTGCTGAAAGGAAGGATTTATCGGATGAGGAGGAACAGCTTGCGGGGATCCCAGCATCCTACGAGGAACTGCTGGATGCGTTAAGTGAAGAGGAAAAAGAATCAATCTCGGACGCACTCAACGATAGCAATGATGCATTTGTGTTTAAAAATATTAAGACTGTTCTGAAAACACTAAAGGCAGACAGCGACGCCAGCCCTCAGCTGATTTCAACCTTGCAGAAGGCAGAGCAGCTGAATAATGAAGAGAAATCTCTGAAGAGTGAAATCAGGAAAAAGGAAGAAAGACTGCATCTGGACACAAAGAAGACAATCGAAAATCTGACAGATGGGCAGGCCCGTATACTGCTTCACCAGAAATGGGCAAAGCCCGTGCTTGATGGAATCGCGTCTCTTTCCGAGACCATGTTGGAAAAGTTCTCCAAGGATGTAGAAGCGGCTGCAAATAAATATTCGGTAACTATGAATGACCTTGAAGCAGAGATTCATCAGACAGAAAAAGAGTTGTGTGATATGCTGGGAGATCTCACCGGATCAGAGTCGGATATGCAGGGTATCCGGGAACTACGTATTCTGTTAGGAGGTTCCGAAGATGAATAAGCGGAAAACACCGGCGATCCGGTTCAAGGGATATCAAAATGATTGGGAACAGCGTGAGCTTGGGAATGATATTGAATCGATTCAAACCGGCACTAATTTGCTTAGCTCAGAATCAAAAACTGGAACGCCGCTTTTAAAAATGGGGAATATACAAAGAGGCTATTTTGATCTTAACAAATTAGAGTATTTAGATGAATCAGATACGATTGAGCCAGAAAACATTGCGAATTATGGCGATTTCTTTTTTAACACCAGAAACACAATGGAGCTTGTGGGAAAAGGTGCAACATGGGTTGGAAATAGCGGAATTTACGCATTTAACAGTAACATAGCGCGTTTCAAGTTTAGGGATATAGATACTATATTTTTTAATTATCTATACAATACTAAGGGCGTGACAAAACAAATTCATGCCCGTGCAACTGGAACTACAAGTGTGGCTGCTATATATCCAAGAGCGTTAGAAACGGTGGAGTATTTTGTGCCATCTTTAGAAGAACAGAGTAAAATAGGTGAGTTGTTTATCAAACTCGACAACCTTATCACCCTTCATCATCGAAAGCAAAAACGCATGAAAATTTGTTATTTCAGGAGCATATAAATGGATCATTTTGAAAAAGAAGTTGATTTTGAGAAAGCGCTTATCGCTGCACTTCAGGGATATGGATGGGAGAAGAAGGTAATTGACCATCCGACAGAGAAAGACCTGATCCAGAACTGGGCAGATATTCTGTTTGAGAACAATCGTGGCAAGGACAGGCTGAATGACTGCCCATTGATTCCGGAGGAAATGGATGAGCTGCTGGAGCAGATCAGAGAAGCGCGGACCCCACTTGCTCTGAATGGATTTATTAACGGAAAAACAGTTTCCATTACGCGCAAAAATCCAAAAGATAAGGATCACTATGGGAAGGAGGTCAGCCTGAAGATCTATGACCGCATGGAGATCGCTGCCGGACAAAGCCGGTACCAGATCGTAGAGCAGCCGCTTTTTCCGAGACATGAAAAGGTGCTGCAGGACCGCCGCGGAGACCTTATGCTTCTCATCAATGGAATGCCGGTGTTTCATATAGAGCTGAAACGTTCCGGAGTACCGGTTCAGGAGGCGGTGAATCAGATCCAGAAGTATGCGCATGAAGGCGTGTTTACCGGTCTGTTTTCTCTGGTGCAGGTATTTGTAGCCATGAACCCGGAGGAGACACTGTATTTTGCCAATCCCGGACCGGATGGCAGGTTCAATGCTGACTTTTTCTTTCATTGGGAGGATGTGAATAACGAGCCGGTTAACAACTGGAAGCTGGTTGCGGAGAAGCTGCTTTCTATTCCGATGGCGCATCAGCTGATCGGATTCTACACGGTTGCGGATGATTCCGATGGTGTGCTGAAGGTAATGCGCAGCTACCAGTATTATGCGGCGAACAAGATCTCTGACCGTGTGTCAAAAAATGATTGGATGGAGGGAAATCAGCTGGGCGGATATGTGTGGCACACAACTGGTTCCGGAAAGACAATGACTTCCTTTAAGTCCGCGCAGCTGATTGCCAATTCTAAGGATGCCGATAAGGTGGTCTTCCTGATGGACCGAATCGAGCTTGGAGTTCAGTCGTTGAAGGAGTACCGGGCGTTTGCGGATGATACGGATGATGTGCAGGCAACGGAAGACACGATTACCCTTATCTCCAAACTGAAGAGTAATGATCCAAGAAACACACTGATCGTTTCTTCTATTCAAAAGATGAGCAACATCCGCGAAGATGCAACTGCAAAAATGCGCGCCAGAGATCTGGAAGAGATGCAGAGCAAGAAAATCGTCTTCATTATTGATGAATGTCACCGCTCTACATTTGGCGAAATGCTATCAACGATCAAGGCAACTTTTCCGAAGGCACTGTTTTTCGGTTTTACTGGTACACCTGTGTTTACGGAAAATGAAAAGGCAATGAACACGACGGCGGATATTTTCGGAGATGAACTGCATCGTTATAGTATTGCAGATGGAATTCGAGATAAAAACGTTCTGGGTTTTGATCCGACAATGGTGCTGGTGTACCGTGATAAGGATTTGCGCAAGAGGGTTGCAAAACAGGAATCCGGCGCTCTTTCAGAAGAAGAAGCTGTGACAGATCCGGTGATGAGTCAGAAGTACTATCACTTTATGTCCGCATCGGAAGTTCCGATGGCAGGGCGTAAAGGAGAAGATGGCAGATACGAGAAGGGCATCGAAGATTATGTTGAAAGGGAAGCCTGGCAGACACCAGTGTATCAGAATGCCGTGGTGAATGACATCATGGAGAACTGGCGGACGCTCAGCAGAAATGGTAAATTCCATGCTATTTTTGCCACATCCAGTATCCCGGAGGCGGTCGAATATTACCGGATCTTCCGCGAAAAATACCCGGAACTGAAGGTGACGGGACTCTTTGACCCGACAATCGACAATCAGAGTGGAAAGAAAGTGTTTACTAAGGAAGACGGGCTGAAGGAGATGCTGACAGATTACAACAACACCTTTGGTCAGAACTTTGATATTGGCGGTTATGCTGCATTCAAGAAGGATGTTTCTGCAAGGCTGGCGCATAAGAAACCCTACGCACGGGTAAAGCCGGAAGAGCAGCTTAACCTTCTAATCGTCGTCAATCAGATGCTTACCGGATTTGATTCCAAGTGGATCAACACGCTGTATCTGGATAAGGTGCTTGTCTATCAGAACTTGATTCAGGCTTTTTCCAGGACGAACCGTTTATTCAACATTAATGAAAAACCGTTCGGAATCATTCGATATTACCGGATGCCGCATACCATGAAGCGGAACATCGCGGATGCCGTCCGGCTCTATTCGGGCGACCGCCCGCAGGGCCTCTTTGCAGATCATCTGCCGGACAATATCACCCATATGAATGTAACCTTTCGGGACATGAGAGAGATATTCCGAAGTGCAGGCATTCCGGATATGGACCGTCTGCCAGGGGATGTTCCATCAAAGGCAAAGTTCGCGAAGCTGTACCGGGAATTCTCCACTTATCTGCAGGCTGCCAGAATCCAGGGAATGCGCTGGGACAGACGGGAGTATTCCTCCCGGATTGATCCGGAAGATGAGAGCAGGGAGGAGACGATTACGTTGATTCCAACGGTGAAGCAATACAACATTCTTCAGCAGAGGTACAGAGAACTGCAGCGTGGCAGAGACGTGGATGATCAGGGGGAGGAAATCACCTTCCCGATAGATCCCTATTTGACAGAAGAGAATACCGGTGTTATCGACAACGACTATATGAATGCCAGATTCGAAAAATGGAAGAAACCTCTCAGTGACCCAAGTGTCCCGCAGGAAGAAAAAGAGAAGATGCTGGCAGATCTGCACAAGTCCTATGCCTTCCTCTCTCAGGAAGACCAGAAATACGCCAACATTTTCCTGCATGATGTGCAGACCGGAGATGTTCATCTCGTTCCGGACAGAAGCTTCCGGGATTATATCGTCATGTATGAGAAAAATGCGAAATCAGAACAGGTAAAGCGCGTGGTGAAGTACCTTGGCGTCTCAGAGACACAGCTTACAGATATGATGAAAGCCCATCTGACGAAAAATAAGCTGAACGAGTACGGCCGTTTCGATGCGCTAAAGGCGACCGTTGTGCGTGACAAAGCACAGACGTATTTCTCACAGGTGGATGGAAAGAAACTTCCGCCGTTTTTGGTGAGCAACCGGGTGGATAAGCTCCTTACAGATTTTATTCTGGCAGATGGGTTCGACATCCCAGATCCGGAACAGAAAGATGGAAAATAAACAGAAGGCGGTCGGTCCTTCATCGGCATAGCAATGAAAGGAGAAAAATATGCCTTATGAATTTCAACCGACCGATCAGCTGAAGGAATATTATCGGAATTGGATATCTGTGTACAAGGAGGGCGCAATTCGTGATGTTACCCTGTCCAAGTACAAGATGAGCCTTGTCTGGATTGAAAAACTGGTGCCGGATCTGAAGCTCTGCGATGTTACACGGACGGTATATCAGCAGATCATAAATGAGTACGCAAAAGAACATGAGCGGCAGACGACGATGGATTTTCATCATCAGCTGAAGGGAGCTGTTCTGGATGCTGTTGATGAAGGCTTGATTCCTCACGATCCGACGCGAAAGGTTATTATCAAGGGAAAGACACCTGCTGAGAAAAAAAGAAAATATCTGAACCAGTTTGAGCTTCACACACTTTTGACAAATCTGACGCTTGGAGAAACGGTCAGCTGGGACTGGTTCATTCTTCTTGTGGCAAAGACCGGCATGCGCTTCTCGGAGGCACTGGCGGTCACCCCGGCAGATTTTGATTTTGCCCATCAAACCATTTCTGTCAGCAAGACGTGGAATTACAAGGAGGGAGGAGGCTTTGCCCCAACTAAAAACCGTTCCTCGGTCCGAAAGATCCAGATTGACTGGCAGGTAGTAATGCAGTTTGCAACACTCGTAAAAGATTTGCCTGCAGATCAGCCGATTTTTGCGACAGATAAGAAGGTGTACAATTCTACCGTGAATGATCTGCTGGAGCGGTACTGCAAAAAACTGGAAATCCCGGTGATCTCTGTGCACGGATTGCGGCACACGCATGCATCAATACTGCTCTATGCCGGAGTTTCTATTGCCAGTGTCGCAAGAAGACTTGGGCATGCCAGTATGACAACAACGCAAAAGACATACCTGCACGTTATTCAGGAACTGGAAAATCAGGATGTAGATCTCGTCATGAGATCACTGTCAAATTTGACATAACAAAAGTATAGTACAGGTGCCGATGGAGGATTTTTAAAGCGGAAGCATCAAAGAACGATGAGCTATTGAGGTAAGTGCTCATGCTTATAGTTATAAAGGTTTACATATTGTTACAGCGATTGTATTCTTAAAAGATTCGGATTCGCGATATGGAGGTTGACAGATGGAAAAAGAAGCAAACTGGCCGGGACCGGAGGGGCTTATTCCGGCGCTGCCAAAAGATGTATCGAACGCAAGCTGGCACACAAGGCATTTTTTGGATGAAATTCTCATAGAAGAGCGCATCATCGGAACGCATACGGCAGATATCTCGATGATGCTTTGGGGGCGGAAATTTACATCTCCGATCATGATGCCGGCATTTTCGCATTTAAACAAGGCAGGGCTCGATCACCGGCCAATGGAAGAGTATGCGCAGGCGGCAAAGGATCTGGGACTCGTCAACTGGGTCGGCATGGAGTCCGACGCGGATTATGCGGACATTGCCGCAGTCGGCGCTGATACAATTCGCATCATCAAGCCTTTTGCCGATCATGAAAAGATCAGGAGGCAGATGGCCTTCGCGGTGAAACATCAGGCATTTGCGGTTGGCATTGATATCGATCACAGCATCGGAAATGATGGAAATGTAGATGTGGTCGATGGCGAAAAAATGGGCACACTGACGGATCAGGATATGGAAGGATTTGCAGAGACTGCACATGAATTGGGAGTTCCGTTTGTTGCCAAGGGAGTCCTCAGCATAAAGGATGCCGCCATCTGTGAGAAGGCAGGCGTGGATGCAATCGTAGTCAGTCATCATCACGGCAGACTGCCATTTGCCGTACCGCCGGCGATGATACTTCCTGATATCAGGAAAGTCTCAGGGAAAATGAAGATTTTCGCGGACTGTTCCGTGGATGATGGAAGAGATGCATACAAACTCATGGCGCTGGGAGCTGATGCTGTTTCGACCGGGCGTGCCATCCTGCCGGGGCTGCTGAAAAACGGGACGCCGGCTGTGAGGGAAAAGCTGCAGCAGATGAACAGACAGCTGAAAGAGCTGATGGGGTATACCGGTGTGGCAACGCTGGGTGCATTTGATCCAACGGTCCTCTGGTACCACGGAAGACACCTCCTTGCATGTTTGGAAAAATCGGAGTTTTAGATATTTCCCGAGGGCATTTGCCTGGAACATAGTTCTCTTAGTTGCATTGAATCAAAGATAGGGAGATACAAAAAAATGGACAGAAGGACAAGACTTGCGGAAATCTTCGCGGATACGGAGCGGTTTATTAAAGAAAACCCTGTTCTAAGACAATCTGCTGAGAGCAGCTGTAAAGACACAAAACTTTATGATAATCCGACCGTTTCTGCTCTGACCGGATCGGGGGATAACGTTCTTTGCGATATTACCGTTACGAACTCAAGAACGTTTGAAGCCGCCATACGAAAGAGCATAGATTGCCCAGATAAAAAAATTGCGGTTCTTAACTTCGCTTCGGCTACGCATCCCGGCGGAGGTGTAAAAACAGGGGCCTCAGCGCAGGAGGAATGTCTCTGCAGATGCTCTACCCTGTATCCGACTCTGACACAGGATTGGCTCTGGAGGAAATACTATAAAAAGAATCGGAATATGCGGGACAATTTGCACACGGATGCCTGCATTTACTCTCCGGATATCATTATCTGTAAGAGCGATACGGACTTCCCCGAAAGACTTCCGGCAGAAGAATGGCATAAGGTCGATGTGATCAGCTGCGCGGCACCGAACCTCCGTCGGGAACCGGTAAATCAATATAATCCGGAAAAGCTTTATGACCTCCACCTGAGAAGGGCAAAGGGAATTCTTAACACGGCTGCTATCCATGGCGTGGACATCCTCATCACCGGTGCATTCGGATGCGGGGCTTTCGCGAATGATCCTCACACAGTGGCAGAAGCATGGAGAGACGCTGTCAGTGATTACGGGAAAATCTTCTCAGCTATTGAATTTGCCGTTTACTGCCGCCCTTATGAAACAGATAATCTGAAGATATTTGAAAGGATCATAGGAGCTTCTGGATGAATATGTGGCTGATATCGAAGTTCATCCGGGGGATGAAATCAGAATCAGTTGGAAGTGAAAGCGAGGGGCTTGTCAGATATGGCAGGCCTCTTTTTTGATTTTGAGGCTATACAGACGATAGATTCTATATTAGAATATCTTATGCAAATCGTATAAGTGTTTATATACTAAGGGTTGAAGAAAATGGTCAAGAATAATATCGAGATAGATGTAAAAGTAAAATGTCTTGAAGAACATAAGACACAGGCAGATATTGCTAAGATTGTAGGGACGCCGGCATCATATGTGAACAAGCTGATCCGTAGAGATGAAGGGGTTGTGAATAATACCTTTGTAAAAATGCTTGAGGCACTGGGGTACGATATCGAGCTTCATTATGTGAAAAAGGAAGAATGAGTTTTGAGATGCCAATTTGGCATCTCAAAGCGATAATATTGCAAAAGAGAGCTTTTATATGGAAAAGAAAGAAGAAATCATTGAGGTTACAAACGATACTGAGATCGAGGTCACGAGCATAACTGTAAGTAGCTTGATTCACATAATCAGAGGAAAACAGGTCATTCTTGATAGTGATCTTGCGATGCTATATCAGGTTGAAACAGGAGCTATGAATCGAGCAGTGAAACGCAATAAAAAACGTTTTCCCGAAGACTTCTGCTTCCAACTGACAGAGGAAGAGTTTTTGAGATGCCAAAATGGCATCTCAAAAGATGAAAGTACAGATGGGCGTGGTGGCAGACGATATATGCCATATGCGTTTACAGAGCAGGGAATATCGATGCTTTCAGCCATACTTCGTAGTGATGTGGCCATAAACGTAAGTATTGGAATCATGAGAGCATTTGTTGAAATGCGGAAATTTCTGGCAACAAATTCTCTTATATTGAATCGCATAGATGATTTGGAGGTTAAACAGCTTGAATACCAGAAAAGCACGGATGAGCGGTTGGATAAAGTATTTCAGTATATTGAGGATCATGCAGAATCTGAACAGAAGATTTTCTTTGACGGACAGATTTATGATGCCTTCAGTCTGATTACATCCATCATCCAGAAAGCTCAGAAGGAAATCATCCTGATTGACGGCTATGTAGATGTGGATACGCTGAATATTCTGGCAAAGAAGAATGCTGGCGTTGATGTCAAGATTTATACATATGCGAGTGCGAGACTGACAAATACAGATGCGGCGAATTTTAATGCGCAGTACCCGGCGCTGACAGTGAAGAAAACACAGGTATTCCACGACAGGTTCATTATTCTGGATGGAAAAACTGCTTATCACATAGGTGCATCAATTAAGGATGCAGGGAAGAAGTGCTTTGGCATTTCATTATTGGAAGATCCGGGGATGGTAGCGGATCTGCTAAATCGGTTGAGGACAGTATAGGCATATGGAAATAAAAGATGATCGAATATATTCCGGAAAAGCCTTTGACTGGGGAAAGACTTCGAGGGAATATGCAAAGTACAGAGAACACAGGGAACTATTGGATAGAATCGCACCGGAACAGTTTGAGGTTTCGCATTACGCAGCGCTCACGGTATTGAGGAAAAGATGAGAAAAGTATCTGAAAAAGATTTTGGAAAACACATTAGATGGGCCAGGGACAATACTGCCAACAATGTTTACATATTGTCACAGCGATTGTATTCTTAAAAGATTCTGATTCGCAATATGGGGAGTGAAATGTCCACGCTTGCCAGTTCTGCATCCGGTACATAGAATATCATTGTATGCCCCGGCTGCTTTGCGGTCAGGAGGGTAAGGTGACAATGAATGAACGACACAGATGAAGGTGAAGAATGGGAAAACTTTTTGACAATCTGCCCAGACGTTTTTTTAATCCGCTTGCCGCATCTTCAAACGGGGGAACATTGCAGCAGTTTTATGCGGAATGTCTGCTGATCATAAACAGTCTCTTTGCAGACAGAACACAGGTGGGGAGAGATGAACTGAAGGATGCGATTACAGATCTTCTGCTCGCCGATCATATTCAGCAAATGGATGAGCCGGACATAGGTGCGGTTTCCGGCAGAAAAACATCTGCGCTGTCCGGAGACCGGACAGGTCCTGCCGGTGAGCCGGGACAGTCGCCGGAGGAGAGGATGGCGAATCATGTTATCAGCTATCTGTCCGATGAAGAGGTGGGCTGGATGGAAGAGGGAATCGACTCCAGGACATACAGCCGTACCTATATGATCACCGAGCAGGGAATGATGCTGGCGGATTACATTCGGCGTGCTTCTTCCATGAAACTGGATGAAATGTCCAATTATCTCTATAACACATATCTGGTGCTCGATGATTTTACAAGGCACAGAAAAGAAAGGGAAAACAACAATCCGTACACGCTGGTCATTGTCAATGCGTATACCAACATAAAAGCATTGGCGGCATCTCTGAAGATGCTTCGCCGCTCCATCAGGCGGATTGTACAGAAGGTGACTGGAAAACTGACCTTTCAGGAGCTGATGGATAATCTCGGAGATTATATCGACGGAGACTTCATCGGTGAATTTACCCGTCTGGTAAACAGCGAGAATGCGTCTCTGTTCCGGGGCCCGATTACTGCGATGTTGAAAAGGATGATGAATTCTTCCAGAACGGAGGAGATGTTCATCCGGGATTGCATGAAGGCAGGAAAAGAGGAGGCGCTGACGTGGGAAGGTGCCAGGACACGCATCTATGAACAGGTTACTTTCGTGGAGGATTTTCTGACGGACGGGTATCTGCACATTGTGCGGGATATCCGAAATCAGATGGTCGAATATATTATGACCGTCCGTCTGAAATTGAAAATGACGATGGATATTGCGGATAACGCGCAGGAGGTAATGGGGCAGTTTATCCGCAGACTTTCCGGATATGCGTTCGACGGGGACACGCCGGAAGATCTGCTCGGGGCGTTCCGGATCCTGGAAAACTACTATATTTCAGCAGGTTCCATTAAGAACGGATCCCGAAGACGGGAGAAGATTAAGAACAGAACGGTGGAACAGACGGTGCTTTCCGCAGAGGAGATACTGGAAGAGCAGGAGAAAATACGGCGGATGCAGGACGTACCGTACACGAAAGATAAAATGCGCAATTACGTTCAGAGGTATGAAAGCAACGGAAGGGTCCGCGCCTCAGACCTTCCTCTCGATACGAAAGAAGACGCACTGGCTGATGTTGCGGCTGCGGCATTTGCTCCGGCCAATCAGATGGATGTGTATGTGGACGATGGGTATATCAAAACGGACAAGGTCTGTCTGCGGGATTTCACATTGACAGAAGGTGCACTTTCTGCCAGAACAGAAACGATACAGAGTCAGACAGAAGATAATTCGGAAGAAGATCAGAGTGCGTCTTCCGTGGAGAAAGAACCGGAGGGAACAGATGGAAGACAATCTGACATTTGAGAACTGGTATCAGGAGCTTACCGGAAAAGAGCAGGAAATGATGAGGAGGGGAATACGGATTCTGATGTCCAGAACCTTCCTGATCAAGGCAAAGGAAAGGGAGATGTTCGGCTTTTTTGCCCGTAATGAGCCGCAGATGGAGACATATTTCGCGCCGATGGGGTATCACATGTTTGTAGAGCGCGATTACGGGATTATCATGCTGCGGGACCGCCAGGAAGAAAAAGTAGAAGCGCAGGAGACAGCTGCGGTAAATAAGAAAATCTTCTCGATTCGGGAGAGTGTGATCTACTGTGCGCTCGCCTGGATTTTTCTGGAGCGGATGAGCGGAAGCATGGACCGGTCGATTCTGATCAGGCCGGATGAACTGACACGAACGCTGGAGCAGTTTGGAATAGGAGCCGGTTTCCGGACAGATTTTAACAAGACACAGATTGCAGATGCACTGAAATCGCTGCAGCGTTTTTCTCTGGTGGAGGTAAAAGGAACACTGGGGGATGAGGAATGTGTACTTGTCCTGTATCCGACGCTGCTTTTGGGATTGGATCTGAAGAAGATGGAAGATCTGGTCAGCCGGAAAAAAGAGAGCTACCTGACTTACTATGCCGGAGCGGCCGGAATGAAGGATGACACGGAGACGGACGAACAAGAGGCGGAAGAGCAGGAGGCGGAAGAGGACGCCGAAGAATCGGAGGAGTTTGAATGAGTCACGCAGATGCGATGAGACGTACGAGAACATTAGAAGATGTGCTGATCACAAACTGGGCTGTCTATACCTGCACGCACTTTAAGGTCAGAAATTCCGCACTGATAACCGGAGCGAATGAGTCCGGAAAATCTACGATCATTGACGCACTGACGTATGCGATGTTCGGCATTACGGATTTTAATATTCAGGCCGGCGCGGGGGATGATGAGCGCTCCGTTCTCGCGTATGTAAAGGGAGACACAAAAGACAACGAGGATCCATATCTGCGCGGAGACGAGGACGTTACCAGCTATATCGCCGTGGATATCTATAATCCGGCGGACGGAACCTATCTTACGGAGGGCGTCTGCATTGAGCTGTACAAGGATGACACGCGCACGAAATCCTGGTGGTTTGTTGTGCCTGGCGCCAAAATCAGTGACATCAATTTTTACCGGAAAAACGGGAATGCAGTTACCTTTTCATCGAGACAGGATTTACGGTTCAAGGGAAAACCGCTGAATTTCTACAAGCGTGAAGAGGGCATCGGCACATTTCTGAGAATGTGTGGACTGAGACTCGGTCAGGGCGGTGTCCGGGAGCTGCGGGGAAAGATAAAACGTCTTCTTGCCTGTGGAAAGCGGAAGATGGATATCGACCGGTTTGTCCGGGAGTCGGTATTTGAGGAGGATACAACGGCGCAGAGCTCCATGGACAACATTCTGCAGCACAAGGCGGAATTCGAGAAGCTGACCGAGGATCTGAAAAAGCTGAACCAGGAGAGGGAGCTTCTGCAGCGGATTGAGGAGATGTACCTTCAGGTCCTGAAGCTTGATGCGGAGACGGTTCGCCGCGCTCTTGCGCAGAAAAAATTTCTGTATATGAAGCAGAAAATGACCGATGACGAGCTGAGAAAGAAAATCGATGACTTAAAAGGCCGCATGCGGATCCTGGAGAACAGGGAAAAAACAGCGAAGAGGAATTATAACGATGCGGAAGGCGAGTATTCGGAAGCAGCGACGGCTGTGCATGAGGGACAGAGACCGATTGAAGAGCTGAAGAAAAAACTGCGCGGCGAGGAAGAATGCCGGGATGCCATGGAGGATTCCGTTCGGCTGCTTCATGAATTAAAGAAGAAGGCTGGGGATCTTTTCGACGGGCAGGAGGACATCTCCATTCCGGATGACATTTATGAGATTCTCGCAAATGCAGGCGAGGCGACCGCGGATGAGAAGGAGACTGTCCGGGCGCTTCAGGAACTGGAGCATAAACGGGAGGCGCTCTATCGTGATTTCCAGCAGAGAAAGGAAGAGACCGGATATGCCCTGCGGGATATCCACGGCGAGACGGAGAGGCTGAATGCAGAGATCCGCACGCTGCAGCAGAATAAGAGAGTGCTGCCGGATGGAATGGAGGAAGAACTGGATGTACTGAAGAAGGAGGCGGAGCGCGCCGGAATTCATACTGATATCCGTTTCGTCTGCGATCTGGTAAACGAGGTGGATCCGAAATGGCAGATGGCGGCGGAAACCTTTCTCGGAGGCAGGCGCTTCAATGTGATTGCGGAACCGGAGGCTGTTCCGGGGCTGCTGCGAATCGTGGATGAGAAGAATCTCTATCAGATATATCTCGTGCTGACAAACAAAATGGATGATATTCCGGCGAAAGCCCCCGAAGGTTCCCTTGCGTCCCGCTTTCAGATTGCCAATATTTATGCGCGAAAATACGTGAACTATACGTGTGGAAACCTGAGGTGTGTGGAGACACGGAAGGAATTGAATGAGCATCCGAAGGGAGCGATCATGCCTAACGGCATGCTGGCAAGAGGCATTGTCGGCAGCAAAATGAAGCCGGTGCGCGATCTCGTTTTTGGTAAAGATGCTGTCATGCGGCTTCTGGAACAGAAAAAGAAAGAACGGGACCGGAAGCAGAAACAGGTATTGGAGCTGGAGGAACAGGCGAGACAGTACGCGGATGTGGCGGATCGTGCTTACCGGACCACTTTTTCGCCGGAAAACTTTGATACATCCGCACCGAAAATGCTCGTGAGGATTCGGGAGGAAATCGGAGAGACAAAGCGGAACATCAAGGCGCTTCAGAATAATCCTTCCGCGAAGAGATTGATGGATATGCTTCTGGCGGCCGAAAAACGAAGAGATCAGGCGCTGAAGGCGCTGACAGACATCCAGAGTGACTGGAAGTCGAGTCTGTTGTCTGTGAATGAGCAGGAAGAGCGGCTGCAGTCCGGCCAGATCAATGAGAAAAAACTGCAGGATGCTTATGAGACGGCGGCAGTGCTGCACCCGGAAGAAAAGAAGGCAGCGGATGAGTTGTATGAGAAGCAGAAAAATAACGCAGAAATCAGTCTTCAGAAGGCGATTCAGGAGGTGAACAGAAAACTCCAGGATGCGACAAACGGCATGCTGGAAGCTATGTTCCGGTATAACGCCACCCATGCAGGCTATGTGGCGGATAAGAACGGGGCAAAGAGATATATCGCACGGCTGGATGAACTCCGGACAAAGGATATCGAAGAGACGAAGAACAGGATAGAGGCTAAGGCACAGACGATTTCCGATACCTTCATGCGTGATTTTGTGGAGGTCATCTACTCCAGAATCCGCAGCATGAGGGATCAGAAGGACGCGATCAATGCCGTGTTGAAGACTCATAAATTCGGTGATAAAAATTATTCCCTGATCATGAAGGCCAGAAGCAGTGCGGACATGAAGGCCTTTTTCACCATTGCCCGGAAAATAGATGAGCTCGGTTCGGCGGACAATCTGGAAGTCTATCTGAATATGAACAGCAATTTCATGCAGGATCAGGGAATTGCCGATGCTTTTGAGGATTTTCGTGATACGGTCCTTGGCGCAGACGATGTGAGCGAGTACACGGATTACCGGAATTATTATAGCTATGATTTCTTTATCGATGACGGGCAGCATACGGCATATCTGTCAAAATCCCAGGGAATCTATTCAGGCGGCGGGAAACAGACGCCATATTTTATTCTGCTGACAGCCGCGCTGATGACCAGTTACCGCACAGATTCCTGCTGTCTGCGCATCGCGTTTATTGATGAGGCATTTGCGGCGATGGACGAAGACAGAATCCGCAGCATGATTGATTATTTTTATGATAATGGTCTGCAGGTGATCTATGCCGCGCCGGACAAGACCATGCACAATATCGCTCCTTTTGTAGACACAACCGTGACCGTCGTCAAGAAGAACCGGAAAGCGGATGTTATTGATATGCAGATGAGGTTTGATGAATGAAAGCAGGCAGGAAACCGGATGTCTGGCAGAAAAAGCTGCTCGGTCTGATGCTGGATGCCTATGAACGGACGGGAACTTATCGAAGAGAGACGGAACGGAATCAGTACATCCGGGTTCCGGTGGAGAAGATTTTTCCGGATTATGACAGTGACAATGTGAGTCTGGCAGAGGTGCGCGCGTTTGAGCAGTCGATGCGGGATCTGGAGAAAATTTCTCCAGTCCGGATTCGGTACAGAGATAAAAGGCTTCGGAATGAGTTCCTGGATTTTTTCGTACCGGCATCCGAGATGGAACCGGAGATTTACAGGCTGGCGGAACGGAAACCCAAAAGAGAAATTCATGCCGGGCAGATTGCGGTATATGAAAAATACAAGGGGAGAGCACAAATCCTGGATGATTTTATCGATGGTCAGACAGCACTGCTGAGAGAGGACAAAAATGCCTGGTTCGAACCTTCTGTGGCGGAAGATGTGATGAGGACGCTGGATTTTATCCTGCACAATTCAGAAAATATTCTGTATCGGGAAATTTCCATTGTGTTATTCGGGGATACGAAGTACATCGAAAAACACAGTATTCTGTCAAAAACCGTCCGGATACTGAAGCAGTATGGCAGGTTCGATTTTGGGGAAGCAGATTTCGAGAGCCCGAAAGAGCATGCGGCTGCCATACTTGCGGAATACGCTGTTTACGAGAATCCGACGTATGTGAATTTTAACGGAAACGGGGAGGTGTTCTTCCGTAACGGAACCATCCTGAAGCTGAAGGCGGGTGTGCCGGTCGCGGTTCGGTCGGACCGGCTGTCGGATATTATGGAGATCAGAGTGTACGCGGACACTGTTCTGACCATTGAGAATCTGACTTCCTATAACAGAGTGCAGACAGGCGCTTTTCAGCTGTATCTGGCCGGGTACCATAATCATGCGCGGCAGGAGTTCCTGAGGCAGATTTACAGACAGAATCCGGAAATCAGCAGGTGGCTGCACTTTGGAGATCTGGATCCGGATGGATTTGATATTCTGGAAAATCTGCGGAACAAAACAGGAATCGATTTTCACAGCTATGGAATGAATCCGGATTACCTGAAAAAATACCAGAAGTATACAAAAAAGCTGAACAGAAATGACCGGACCAAGGCGGAAAACCTGCTCCGCGCCGGAAAATATACAGAAACCCTGAGCTATATGCTGGAACATGATGAGAAGCTGGAGCAGGAGATCATCAGCTGGAAAGAAAAGACGGTTCGCAAATTATAATTCAAGAGATTTGGCAATTACAATTCGAGAGATTAGGGAATTTCAATTCGAGAGATTCGGCAACAATAGATCGGCAGTGGAAGGAGGCAATTTTCTGCGTATGGCTTTATATGCGATTGGAGATCTGCATCTTCATTTTCAGTCTGAGCTGAAGGCGCCCGGACAGCTGCATGACCGTGTATGGAAGAAGCACGAGGAAAAATTCAAAAAAAACTGCGCACAGCTGATGACGGACGAGGATACGCTTGTTCTGGTCGGAGATCACAGCTGGGGAAAGAATCTTGAGCAATGTGAAGAGGATCTTCAGTATATCTGTGATCTTCCCGGCCGGAAGATTCTGACCCGCGGCAATCACGATATGTTCTGGGATGCAAAGAAAACCGGGCAGCTGAATGAAAGATATCAGCCACAGCTTGCCTTTCTTCAGGATAATTATGAGACGTACCGGGACTATGCGCTTGTCGGGACAAAGGGATTCACTTTTGAAGGACCCTTTTATGTGGACCGCCGCGGAAGAATCGCGGGATGGGACGAGGCGGCGGAGGAGCATGCGAAAAAGCTGGTGGACCGGGAGCTGAAGCGTCTGAGAAAATCCTTTGAGCTGGCGAAAGAAGACGGCTACCGGAAGTTTATCATGTTCCTCCATTATCCGCCGACAAATATTCTGGAGGAACGAAGCGGATTTACGGATATGGCGGAAGAATATGGCGCGGAGCAGGTGATTTACGCGCACTGTCATGGGGAGAGCCGGTTCCATGACAGCATACAGGGAGAATATCGCGGCAGGCAGTATCATCTGGTGTCAGGGGATTTTCTGCGGTGGAAGCCGTGGAAGATACTGGATTAGGCCTGAGACCCTGAGACCCGTAGATGAAGGGGCCTCAGGTCAAATTTACGCGAACAGTGAGCCGCAGCCGAATGCGAAGTATTCGTGTGCGGCGAGCGTCGCGATAGCGAGATAAAACTCGCGTAGCGTGTTTTATCTCGCTGCGTCTGTGAGGGGAATTGCAGGGCACAATCCGGTACCGGGTCATCCGGAATAGGCAATGCCGGTGAACATATTTTCAGCGTCGATGCCGTTTACTGTCTGCGGATAAGCGCCGCTATTGTCGACGCGGATGCGGACAATCCGGTTATCGGGTGTGAGGAAATCAACGCTGTCTGTCATATTAGTCCGGTAATACTGGAGCACAGTACCGCCCGGTATCTCCGCCTGGCGGAAGGTCAGATTCTCCGGGGATCCGGACCGGTCGGAAGCAGTGTCGAGGGTGCGTGTTTCGCGCAGCACGATGTCATTCTCCGATACAGGCGCTGCAGTGTACCATGCGCTTCCGGCGACAGGGTTTCCGTCATCGTCGAGCCGGAAGAGATTTGCGCAGACAGTGGTTCCGAGAAGCTGCGATCTCGTGGACAGGAGAAAACGGTCGGGGTTCAGAAGAACATGATAGTAGAGCCCGCATGAATATTCAGCCGTCATGCCGCCATCGTCGGAACTGTCATGTGCAGCAGTATCCGTCGATGACGGATATGTCGAAGATTCGTGATTGGTCGAACCTGTATCATTCACAGAATCTGTATCATCCGGGGTCCAGACCATGTGCGGAGCAACGCCGTCGGATGAGGCGGACGGAAGTTCATACAGGTGAACAGTTTCCCAGTCGTCTTCCTGATGTGTGTTGATGAGGAGAAAACGCCTCTCGCCGCGCGAGATCAGATAATAATCGGGTGCATAATGGCCCGGGAGCTCAAAGGTTCTGGACTGCCCGTTCACCGAAATCGTTATATTTCTTGCCCCGGCATCATAGCCTTCTTCAGTTGTTGCAGGATCAGACTCAACCTGAAAGCTGCTGAATCCGCGGCCGCTGTCGTCCGTAATGGTCATCGGCACGTATTCCGGAACGGCAACGGCATAGCTGTCGTCCGTCTCCGGTACGAAAGACGGATCAATGATGCCGGAGAGATCCGCATACCTGACAGAAGGTGTCTGGGCGCCGGATGCATAGGCCGTGATGTCTCCGGCGCTGAACCAGAAGGTGACGCCCTTCGGGTCGAGAGTAAATTGAAGACCGCCATAGCTGTCGGTATTGTTCATGATTTCTCGGATCAGTGAGGCGGTATCTCTTGAATCCGTTGCCGAGAAAAGAATGAGATCCGGGTACTGATCTGTGAGTGCGAAGGCTATGATGTCCGGCAACGCGTTCTTATCCGTGAAGACATCATCGATTTTCTGCTCGTTTCCGGTTGCAGGATCGTAATTGCAACCCCTGAGAATGACACTGCCGTGCGCGCCATGGCTGTAGACATCCGTAAGCGACAGCACACTCAGCACGGATGCGTCCGCACGCTGGACATAGAGCTTCTCGTAATTATGGTAATACGGGTCGCTGCCCTCCGGCGCAGGCTCCTCATCCTCGCTCTGTGCCATGACCCGCAGATCTTCGACCGCGCTGTCTGCCTTTGCTGCAACATCGCGGTTCAGGGTGTCTGCGGCGCGGCTGAGCAAGGATTTCGCCTCTGAGGAGAGATCGTCCGTGCCGGTCAGGGGGCCGCTGTAATCGGTCTCGTCAAATGACAGCTGCTGATAGGATGCATCTACCCAGGTCACATCCCCGTCCCAGACACCATTGAAGGTTGTTTCACAGACCAGCTGAAGATCGGAAACGGCCGCAGGGTTTGCAGACTGCCCGGAGACCGGGTCATAGACAGCGGATGGGTCACGGACAGCGGAAGGATCCTTCTCACTGCCACCTGTGGAAGAAGCGGAACAGGAAGACGATGCCGTGAGAGTTTCCGCGGAGGAAGCAGACAGAGCCTGCCGGCTGTCCGTGGAAGAGGCGTGAACAGGCTTCACACTTTTCGCGTCTGTGGAACTGCCGGCAGAAATGCCTGCCGGATCCTGCGCCGCGCCGCATCCTCCCATCACAAAGACAGCAGCAAGCATGCCGGATGTCATGACGTAAAACCATCTTCTCATTTCTTTCCCTCCTCCCGATTCAATCGTAAAAAGTGCGACAGATTTTTCTTTTCTTTTATTCTATCAGACACTATAGCAATACGAAAGAAGGAAGTACTTTCATAATGCAAAATTTTCACATATACTGGTGTCCGGTTTGTGAGGCAAAATAAGAATTCATGCCGGTCGGAAGCAGTTTGAGTATTATGCGGTTAAGGTACCGCCCGGGATGGTTCGGGACGGGCGCTTCACCGGGGAACCTCCGGTTTCCAGCTCAGGAGACGGTTGCGGAAGGCGGTGTATTTTTTCTCGGGCACCGGCAGAATGGTGCCGTCGGTCATTGTTATTTCGAAGCGCTTCAGGGAACGCACGTACAGCGGGTTGACCAGGTAGCTCACGTGTGCGCGAAGAAGTGAGCCCGAGAAGCCCGCCTCATAATACCGGAGCGGCTCAATGGATTTGTAGGTGCCGTCGAGGGCATGGATCAGAGAATGACGTCCGTTGTCCGTGCTTTCAATCCACAGAACCGTAGCGGAGTTGAAAAAGTATGTGATGATGTTGTCACCCTTTCCCATGACGCTTCGGAAGGAGAGCCCCGAATACCCGGTACCGGCGGCATCGATATGAGATTCGGAGGAGGAGCCGGCGTAGACTTTCGGGAGGGCAGAGCGGTTCTGAGCATTGCCGCTTTCAGGTGCCGATGGCTCCTCCTCAATGATATTGGATATGTGGATCATGTAAACCCGGGGGATCAGTTCCCGGCTTCCGCTGCCAGTCTGCTCCCTCCGGCATCCCCAGGACATGTGCAGCCGCTGATGGTGACGGTCAACCTCACCGTTTTCAAAGTAGGTGTAGACGTCATATTCCAGCATGACCTCCAGGACGTTTGTTCCGATGGAGACGCTGTGTTCCGTGATATTTCCCATGGAAAAGGTCGGATGCTGATCCACGGAACGCCATGTGTGGATTATCGTTTCTCTGCCGCGCAGGATCTGGTCCTTCCTGGGACCGAACCACAGCACATCCTCGGCGAGGCAATCAAAGAAGGGTTCGAGATTGTTCTTGTAATATTCGGTGATGATGGATATCGATCGCTGAATCAGTTCCTGTCTTTTCATCCTGGTTCTCCTCCTTTTATGGCGTGAGAGCGGTTCTCTGCTCATCTGTTTTCTGTGACAGCGTTTCGCACGAATCAGTGGAGTGATTTTACCTGAAGGATTTCACAGGTGCCTTATTTTTTAGCGGGGAGCATTCCAAAATCGGTGTCGAGCGATACTTGAACGGAGTATTCCGGGTATCTTTCGGCGGTTTCACTGCGGATTTGATCTCTTACCTGCATGCGGTCGGGCGCGTCAAAGCTCACGACGGTATCGAAGCGGATTTTCTTCTCGTCGGGATCCAGATAGAAGCCGTGGACCTGTTCGACGTAGGGATGGCTCATGGCATGAGCAGTGATATCCTCGCGGATCCGGATGACTTCAGGATCTGTCGTGTTCTGCGTATAGATACCGATGCCGGTCAGGAATACGCCGTGCTTTTGATATACACGCTGTGTGATTCTGCGTGTGATCTTGTCCAGCTCGACCACCGAGAGAGTATCCGGGATTGCGATATGAACCGAACCGGTGTGACGTCCCGGACCATAATTATTGAGGGACATATCATATGCGCCAAGGACCTGTTCTTCTTCGAGAATCGTTCTTTCCACGTCCTGCGCCAGTTCTTCTTCCATTCTCTCGCCGAGCATGGACGACAGCATATCCCGCACCATGATCAGGCCCCCGAACAGAATGTCCGCCGAAATCACGATGGCAAGCCAGGACTCAATGGAGACATGGAAAACGGTGTAAACCAGCATTCCGGCGACGGTTACCAGGGACAGCAGAGAATGCTTGAGCTCGGATTTTCCGGTCTGTGTGAGAGCTCTGGAGTCTGTGTGCTGACCGGTGTGAATATCATGTCGCCCCACAACAATCCGTGCGATCATGCTGATGATAATAATCGAGAAGGAATATACGGTGAAACGAGGGCGCGACGGATGCAGGACGGACTGAATGCCGCCGAGAATACCGGTGATTCCTGCATAGGCTGTTAGGCCGGCAATGAGAAGTCCGCTGAGATACTCCACTCTTCCATACCCGAAGGGGTGCTTGCGGTCTGCAGGCTTTCCGGCAAGCCTTGCGCCGAGAACCGTGATCACGGCATTGCTTGCTTCGGTGATATGGCTCAGGCCGTCGAGGATCATGGAAACAGATCCGGAAAAGACACCCTCAAGAGCCTCGAGCAGTGCCAGGACGACACTGACAAGGATGGCTGTGCGCCCGACGCGGACGATTTCCCGGGTTCTTGTGTTCTGGTGGGTCATATATAAAATCTCTCCATTTCTTTTTTCAAATTGTAACAATTCAGAACAACGAGAGAACCGTAGGTTCTCAAAATTTGGGATGAATACAATTATCTTTTCTTTTCCCAATTAGTTCTTTCCTACTATAGCATCTTGAAAATTATCGCGCTATCTGTTTTTTCGTCAACGAGTTATATCGTGATGCCTCCGACGGCAAAAATGCAGAGCAGGGAGCAATCCGATGCCAATACGGCATGTAGTGCCCCATCTGCGGGGCAAAATTCCGCTTTATCTGGTTGAGACATGGTCCCATAAGTTGGAAAATGAAGAATGATATTGAGCGCGGTAGTGAAATTAATCTTCCGGTGGAAAAACCTTGCTTTCTATAGTATGATAAAAAATGAACGAAGTTGTATATATACTGGAATTCTGCATTCTGAATAAAGGAGGCTTACTGAAATGAGGGTTACAGAGGACATCCGCTACATCGGAGTCAATGACCACAAGATTGACCTTTTCGAGGGGCAGTATAAAGTTCCCCACGGAATGTCTTACAATTCATATGTTATCATGGATGAGAAGATTGCGGTCATGGACACTGTGGATATCAGGTTCACGCATGAGTGGCTGGACAATCTGGCGGAGGTGCTGGGAGAGCGCAAGCCGGATTACCTGATTGTACAGCATATGGAACCGGATCATTCCGCGAACATCATGAATTTCATGAAGATTTATCCGGACACCGTTATCGTGGCGAACAAGAAGACGTTCGCGATGATGAATCAGTTCTTTGACATGGATCCGTCCATTCACACGGAAGAAGTAGAAAACGGGGGAACGCTCTGCCTTGGAAAGCACACTCTGACCTTTGTGTTTGCGCCGATGGTACACTGGCCGGAGGTTATGGTCACCTATGACAGTACGGATAAGGTTCTGTTCTCTGCTGACGGTTTCGGCAAATTCGGTGCTCTCGATGAGGAGGAGCCGTGGGATGATGAAAGCCGCCGCTATTACATTGGCATTGTCGGAAAATACGGCGCGCAGGTTCAGAAGCTTCTGAAGACTGCTGCGACGCTTGACATCCAGATGATCTGCCCGCTTCACGGACCGGTTCTGTCGGAGAATCTGGGACATTATATTGATCTGTATGACAAGTGGTCTTCCTATACACCGGAGGAAGAAGGAATCGTAATTGCGTTCACTTCCGTCTATGGTCACACCAGAGCCGCGGTGGAGCAGCTGGCCGAGATGCTTCGTGAGGGCGGTGCGCCGAAGGTTGTGGTTCACGATCTGGCGAGAACGGATATGTCTCTTGCCGTTGCGGATGCGTTCCGTTACAGCAAGCTGGTTCTGGCGACGACGACTTACAATGCGGAGCTCTTCCCGTTCATGCGTCAGTTCATTGATCATCTGACCGAGAGAAATTTCCAGAACCGCACGGTTGCTTTTATCGAGAACGGAACCTGGTCTCCGCTTGCGCTGAAGCTGATGAAAGAGAAGCTGGCTGGCTGCAAGAAGATGACATATGTCAATACCAGTGTCACGATCCATTCCGCACTGAAGGCGGACAGCAAGGATGCGCTGAAGAAGATGGCGGAGGAGCTGACGATGGATTATAAGGCTCTGTCTACGGAAAAAGCAGCGAAGAACGATATGACCGCTTTGTTCCGGATCGGATACGGCCTGTATGTAATTACCACCAACGACGGCAAGAAGGATAACGGAATGATCTGCAATACGGTGACGCAGCTGACAGATACGCCGAACCGGATTGCCGTGAATATCAACAAGAGAAACTACACCTATCACGTGATCAAGCAGACTGGAAAGCTGAATGTGAACTGTCTGTCTGTGGAGGCACCGTTCTCCGTTTTTGAGCGTTACGGATTCCAGAGCGGACGGGCTGCCGACAAGTTTGAGGGAGTTGAGGAGTTCCGCTCCGACAATGGACTGCGGATTCTGCCCCGCTATATCAACGCGGTGATGTCTCTGGAAGTGGAGTCTTATGTGGATCTGGATACGCACGGTATGTTCATCTGCACTGTTTCGGAGGCCCGTGTGCTGTCTGACAAGGATACGATGACCTATACCTACTATCAGAAGAATGTAAAGCCGAAGCCGAAGACCGAAGGCAAGAAGGGCTGGGTATGTACCGTCTGCGGCTATGTCTATGAGGGAGAGGAGCTCCCGCCGGATTTCATCTGCCCGATCTGCAAGCACGGAGCTGCGGATTTTGAACCGATCGGATAAATCGAATAATCCGTACGGAAACATAACAGATTGATTCCAGGCAAAAGAGAGGTACAGAATGGAAGAAGTATTCGAATTTTTAAAGAATGCCGGAACCTGGTATCTGGCGACCGTGGATGATGAGGGAAATCCTCAGGTGCGTCCCTTAGGGGCGCAGAATATCTTTGAGGGAAAGCTGTATATTCAGACCGGACTGAAGAAGAACGTGGCGAAGCAGTTGCTGGCGCATCCGCATATCGCAATCAGTGGAATGGCCAAGGGCAAGTGGATCCGCCTGAATGCGGAGGCGGTTTATGACGAGAGGATAGAGGCGCAGCAGGCGATGCTTGACGCAAATCCGGAGCTGAAGGATATGTATGCGGCCGGAGACGGCAATACCGCTGTTTTTTATCTGAAGAATGCAGCCGCGTCGATCTGCAGCTTTACTGAAGATCCGGTAACGGTATCGTTCTGATTTCCATGACAGATGGCAAGGGATTTTATCTATGTCATGGACCTGCTGGGAACGTGCGCCTTTGCGATTTCGGGGGCGATGACGGCGATTCAGCAGGGACTGGATCTCTTCGGTATCATGATTCTGGCTCTGACGACAGCGGCCGGAGGGGGCTTTATCCGTGATCTTACGATCGGGAATCTTCCGCCGGTGGTGTTCCGGGATCCGGTCTATATCATGCTTTCCTTTGCGACGGCAGGTGTTGTCTTCGCCGTATTAAAGCTTCAGAGGCGACGGCTTCATCTGGAACGGCTGAAGAGCATTTATGAGCGGGCGCTGCTGATCTCGGATACTCTGGGGTTGGCAGCGTTTACGATTGATGGAGTTTCGGCGGGACGGTCTCTGGCGCAGACGAATCTCTTCCTTTCCGTTTTTCTCGGGGTGGTTACCGGGATCGGGGGAGGAATACTCCGGGATCTGTTTGCGGGAAAAAAGCCCTATGTCTTTGTGCGGCATGTATATGCGCTGGCTTCTGTAGCCGGTGCTGTGGCTGCCTATCTTCTTCCGCGCTGGATCGATTTCAGCATGGCGATGATGATCAGCTTCGGGATTATTGTACTGCTTCGCTACCTGGCGGCACATTTTCGCTGGGACCTTCCGAGAATTTCCGGGTGAGGAAGCGGACAGAATGACAAGGCCGTGTATATTTGCGGCGCCGCAGATGGAGCATATGTGACCGGGTGAGGAAGCGGACAGAATGGCATGGCCGTGTGAATTTGCAGCGCCGCAGATAGAGCATATGAGACCGGAGCGAGGAAGCGGCGTGGCGGCAATGTAACAACGTAATGTAGATGGAATTTTCTAAGGAAAGATTTTTCTGCAGAACAGATTTTTCCGCAGAACAGATTTTCCGCAGAACAGATTTTCTGCAGAGTAGATTTTCTGCAGAACAGATTTTTCAGGGCATCGAAGGAGCGGGGCTCAGAGATGGCAGAGATGATGTATGGGGATATTCCCGGTATAAGTAAGAATGTTTCGAGGATTTTTTTTGGAACAGCCGGTGATACCTTTTTGAAAGGGCTGGACAATAACGCGCTTCTCGACGCGGTTTTTGATGCGGGAGTGAATGCTTTTGATACGGCGCGGCAGTATATGGATTCGGAGAAATCTCTGGGAAAATGGATTTCCGACAGAGGAAATCGTGACCGGATTGTTCTCCTGAGCAAGTGCGGGCATCCCGGCCCGGGCGGAAGGAAGAGGATCAGCGAGAGGGAGATCCGGAAGGATTTTGAGAAATCCAGCCGGTATCTGTGCACGGATTATATTGACATCTACCTGCTGCACAGGGACGATCCGGATGTGGAGGCCGGCGTGATTGTGGAGATCATGAACGCCTTGAAGGCGGAGGGGAAGATCGGAGTTTTCGGAGGATCGAACTGGACGCACCGGAGAATAGAGGAAGCGAATGAGTACGCTTATAAGCATGGCCTGGTTCCGTTTTCTGTCTCCAGCCCGAATTTTGGGCTGGCAGATCAGGTGGCGGATCCGTGGGGCGGCGGCTGCGTTACGATTTCCGGTCCGTCAAATGAGGAGGCGCGAAGCTGGTACCGCAGAACACAGATGCCTGTCATCGCGTATTCCAGCCTTGGGCGCGGTCTTTTCTCGGGAAGGGTACATGCGGACGCGCCGGAGAAGGCGGGGGAAATTATGGATACGGTGGCGATGAAGGGTTACTGGTGCCCGGATAACCTGGAGCGGCTCCGCAGATGTGAGAAGCTGGCGGAGAGGAAGCACTGCACCGTGCCTCAGATTGCGATGGCCTGGATCTTCCGGCAGAAGATCAATGCCTTTGCCGTAGTAAGCACCCGTAAAATATCGAGAATGCAGGAGAACATAGAAGCGCTTCACATCGATCTCACGGAGGATGAGGTTCTGTACCTGGATCTGAGAGGTGCGGATGTCTGATCCCTTGTGATGATTCTAAACAGCGCGACAAACGGGGGTTGCTGCAGATCGTTTCGTGAGGATCCGGTTTGGGCTGCAATTCTCAAAATACAATAGCTATATCAGATACAGACCGCCTGATAAAATATAAAAATTTTATCAGATAAGACCGCCCGCGTTGATCGGGTCAGGTGATGGGAGAAGAAGCAAGTCTGTTACCGCCGTATGTAATGAAACATCGGGAATGTTTTGTGCGGTTTGGGTGATGGAGGATGAGAGGGATAGAAAATGCGTGGACCAAAGCCACTGAGTACAGTAACAATTGATCCGGAGGAAATCCGGGCGGACCGCAGGAAGAGCAGGAGGTTTGATCAGTGCGGTCTGGGAGAGAAGGCGATTTACATCGGAGGATGGCTGACTCCGAGAAGGTTTTATGTGCCGTATTCTCAGGTGACCCATGTGTTCAAAAGGGTGGCGGTCAGCAAGGGCAGTGGGAAGGCGTTTCTCACGCCGATTCTGTATCTCGTAGTCCGTTATGATGATGGAAAGGAGAAGCAGTGCAGTTTCCGGTACCTGAATGAAGCCGATGAGATGCTCACGGAGCTGGAACGAACCCACCCGGAGATTTCTCTGAAAAAGCCCGGAAGTGAGGCGGCAGATAGGGAAAAGGAGGAGAGGCGTCGGAGGCTGGATTCGGTTGTTCTGGAGGGAGAAGCGGCACGCGCGGCGCGGAAGCTGGAAAACGCGAAGGAAATTCTGAATAAGAGGCCGGCGCTTTACAAGGAGCTGATCGCAAGAGCCAGGATCAAGAGAAGCTGTGATCTGATCCGTCCGGGCTGGCAGGCCCTGGCTGCGGTGATCCTTGCCGCGGGCATCTGCTGCATTGTGGGTTCCCTGGCCGGTCTTCGTGCAGGGCTCCCGAAAATGACCGCAATCATGCTGATTCTGATCGGCGCGGCAGCGGTTCTGATGATGGTGAACAGCAGAATCCTTCCCACGCCGGGCAGGAACCGGAGATCGGCGGAACGGGCGTGGGAAAAGGCACTTGACAATATGCAGCACCACATCAACAGCTATCCGGGTTTTCCGCTTCCTGCCTGCTATTGCCATCCGGCTGTTTGTGACCGGATGATCCGCATCCTGAAGGAGGAGCGGGCTGCTGATCTGGACGGCGCTCTGGCGGTTCTGAAGGAGGACCTGAAGCAGATGGATCACACCGTACAGCTGGACAGACAGGACTACGAAGAGGTCGTGCAGATCAAGCCTCTTTTCCTTGTCAGCGATTATCGGTGAGAGTACGGCGATTTCGTCCGGTGGTTTTTCGATGATTTTTTGACCGGCGGGATTGCCGTTGCGGTACAGCAATATAGGTAAATATAAGGATGTTTGCATTGTGCAGCCCCGGGGACGATTGTGTGTGATTAATCGTTTTCGGGGCTGATTGTATGCAAATTATTGCAGAGAAAAAGCTTTCAAGATAAAAAATTTTATAATAGAGAAACAAGATCCATAAAATTTTCGGACTTTATATGGATCCTGACAGGATGGCCAAAAAAACATCAGAAATAACCGGTTTCAGGCAAAAAAATTAGCGAAAATAAAAAAACTATAAAAAAACGATTATTTTTTGATGAAAACAGGTATAATAAAAAATAATTATATATCCCACGGCGTTAAGGATCAGCGGACCGTGGGAGGAAAAGGAGATACGCTATGATCACATTTATCATTGGTCTCGTAATCCTTTTCGTAGGCGGTGCGCTCTACGGAAAGCTTTGCGAGACAGTCTTCGGTCCGGATGACCGTGAGACACCGGCTTACGCAAAACAGGACGGTGTAGATTACGTTCCAATGAAGACCTGGAGAAATTCTTTAATTAACCTTCTGAATATCGCCGGAACCGGCCCGATTCTGGGACCGATTCAGGGTATTCTGTTCGGACCGATTGCCTTCCTGGCGATCCCGATCGGAAACGTCATCGGCGGTTCGATGCACGATTATTTTTCCGGTATGATCTGCACCCGTGACGGCGGTACCCAGATGCCGGATTTTGTGAAGAACTACACAAATAAGGCTGTGTTCTGGCTGTATGATGTATTCATCTGCCTGCTGCTGCTTCTGGTCGGCGCGGTATTCATCTACACGCCGGGCGACATCGCCACAACACAGATTTTCGGATGGAGCGGCGCTCCGACCGATCCGACAACCTGGATTGTGTATGCGATAATCTTTGTTTACTATCTGATTGCCACGGTATTTCCGATCGATAAAATTATCGGACGGATTTACCCGATTTTCGGTATGATTCTGGTATTTTCTGCAGTTGGTATCTTCATTGCGATTTTCGCGAGAAGCTATCCGCTGACAGAGCTGTGGGGCAGCTGGAATACAGCGGTGAACGGCGCGGGATTTGATTATGCTTCTTACTTCAGTGCCGGTCATTTCATCCCGATCTTCTTCGTTACGGTTGCCTGCGGTATTCTGTCCGGATTCCATTCGACACAGACCGCATTGATCTCCCGTACCATTGAGAGCGAGAAGGAAGGCCGCATGACCTTCTACAACATGATGGTTGTAGAGGGATTCATCGCGATGTGCTGGGCAGCCGGCGCAATGGCCATGATCAACCTTGGCGCGGCAAACGGCGGCGTTACCATGCAGCAGGTTGACGGCGTTTGGTCATTCTTCGGAATGGTCAACGGCGAGCTTACAAAGATCAGCGCGACCTCAGTGGTAGGTGTGCTCTGCAAGAACGCTCTTGGTCCGGTAGGTGGAATCATCGCTCTGATCGGAGTTATTGTACTTCCGATCACTTCCGGCGATACCGCTCTGCGTGCCCTGCGTCTGACTCTTTCCGATACCTTCCATCTGAAACAGGACAGCAACGCAAAGCGTATCGGACTGGCAATTCCGGTATTTGCTCTGGTTGCAGTCATCCTTGTATGGGCAAAGTTCGATGCGAACGGCTTCAACATTCTTTGGAGATATTTCGCATGGTCCAACCAGATGATATCTCTGTTTGCACTTGCCGGCATCGGCGCGTGGATGTGTGTCAACAAAAAAGCAAAGTTCGTGTGGATGCCTCTGATTCCGGCGGCGTTCTATGCATTCGTTACATCCTCGTTCATTCTGAACGCAAAGATCGGCTTCCATCTTCCGTGGCCGGCGGCATACGGAGTTGCGGCGGCATTTACAATTGTTTATCTTGTTGTTATTCTAATGAATGGCAAAAAGAAAGCTGGCAAGAGAGCAGCAGCATAAACTGGAATACGGGCTGTTCCGGATGGACGGAATGGGCGAATCTGCAAGCTGCTGTGCGTGACAACTGAATATGACAGGAGGGGGACAGCCATCAGCCATCTGTGCGGGCTGTCTCCTTTTTGATATAATTATCGCAGCGGCATTCATGCGGCGGTGTATTTATTCTGAGGGATTCACGCGGCGGCAGTCATCCGTTGGTGTATTTATTAGGTGGTGTATTTATGCGGTGGTATTCACGCGGCGGCTGTGGATTTTCATGTATCTTGTAAGCTGCGCGTGGAGAGTGAGCTGGAATAGGAAAAAAGAAGGAGCATCAATCAGATGGGTGATACGGAAATGATCAGTTTTTTGAAAAAGGAGGGGATTTCGGACCGGATACTTTCGGAGGTCGAATCCTTTCGTTCTTACTATAAGCTGAATCCGGGAATGGAACGGAGGATACCGGATCCGATGTACCATTACTACGGAGCGGATGTGTGGGAAAAGGCATTGTCCGCGCTGCTGGTCGGCGAGCATCTGCTCCTGTCCGGTCCGAAGGCTACCGGAAAAAACGTTCTGGCGCAGGATCTGGCCGCGGTTTTCGGGAGACCGGAGTGGGATATTTCTCTTTATATCAATACAGACGCCGCTTCTCTGATCGGAACGGATACGTTTGAGAACGGCGCGGTTCGCCTGCGGAAGGGACCGATTCTGCGGGTGGCAGAGGAGGGCGGTTTCGGCGTTCTTGATGAGATCAATATGGCGAAAAATGAATCGCTGGCTGTTCTTCACGCCGTTCTGGATTTCCGCCGGGTCATCGATGTTCCGGGATACGACCGCATCTGCCTGAATGAGGCTTCGCGGTTTATCGGGACCATGAACTACGGGTACGCCGGAACCCGTGAGGTCAATGAGGCACTCGCCTCGCGTTTCCTGATCATTCAGATGCCTGTCATCAGCGAAGAAAATCTGAAAAAGCTGATTCGCGACAAGTACCCGGATATCCGGGAGGAGTACGCGGAGCAGTTTTCGCAGCTGTTCCATGACATTCGCAGAAAGTGTGAGGGAGGCGAAATTTCCACAAAGGCGCTGGATCTGCGAGGGCTGATGGCATCGATCAATCTGATCCGTCACGGCCTCGGCGTCATCGACGCCATTGAGCTGGGAATCGTCAACAAATGCTTTGATGACTATGAGCGGCAGCTCGTCAAGGATATGATTACCGTGCGTTTCCCGGGAGATCTCGGGAGAGATAAAATCTTTTGTGACTGAGCACAGCTGCCTGCGCAGCGGGCAGCGCGTGTCGGAATTTGACGGAAACGGATCTTCAGGCAGCTTGTGTTGGAATTTGACGGGAAGAGATCTGCAGGCGGTTTGCTCCGTCTGTCAGATTATATGAGGAAAGGGTATGGAAATCTCGGAATTTGAAAAGAAACGCGCCGCGAATCTGATCTGGAACGGAGCGGAGAATTATAGTATTGAGCCCGGATTCCGTGTCTTCGACAGCGAGGGGCACGCCGATCTGTACTGGAACAGTATCGTCGGCGCAGTACATAAGCACTATGACTGGGAGAAGCTGGAGAGATTCTACAACACCTTTCACGAGAAGATTGATCAGACGGCTTATGAGAGCCTTTTCTGGATCGCGATGGAGAATTGTACCTTCGAGAGAGAAATGGATGTGCGTCCTGTTTTTCCTTATCTGAGAAGGGAGTACGCGAAGCGTCAGCTGAAATCGCTGGAGGGAAGTTTCGCGCTGGAGGACTCTGCGGGGCAGAGAGTGCTGGCTGTGATGCACGGGCACTTCCGGAGAGTCCTGGGCGAGAATGAGGGACTTCCGGATGTCGTAGATGTGAAGCTTCTGAATGACATCGAGGTGAGCGGTGACCTGGATACGGATCAGGTGATCGACAGGATCGCCGACACTCTGGAGACGTACTTTACATACCGGCGGCCGGGATCGACGAAGCCGGTGCAGAAGAGCAGCGTAAATCCGTTTTCTTTATTTTTCCTGCGGAGAAAACAGAGGAGAGAGGCCGGGAATATGGGCCCGATCCGCCGGCTCGCCTTCGGATACGGCGAGCATCTGTCGGAATACGGGAGCGAGGTTCTGGACCAGAGCCGTCTGAGCGTTGCTTTTGCGAAGTATTCTGCACAGACCGACGAAGGTTTAAAGGAGTATATCACAAATTATTTCGGGAAGCCTCTCTATGATCAGAAGACTGTGCGCCGGCTGGAGAAGGAGTACTGCACGGGAAATCATACGGATGTTCATCTTCATTTCACGGACGGCGCGTATGACGATGAGATGCTGAAGAGCGGCTTTGCGGGAAAAATGCGGAAGCAGGCGGTGGAGCAGGCGAAGGAAAATGAGGAGGCATTTCAGGAGAATATCGCGAAATATCGCATGGAGATTCTCCGCCTGACGAATCGGATCCGGAATTCCATGCTGATGCACATGGACAATCAGGTGGTGAAGTCGAATTCAGGGAGGCTCGATGCGTCTTTGATCTGGCGCGGGCTTGAGCTGGATGACGACCGTATCTTCCGGAAGGTACTTCCCGGGGACAGCGGCAATCTTTCGGTCGATATTCTGCTGGACGCGTCTACCTCGCAGGTACACCGGCAGCCGGTTGTCGCGGCGCAGGGCTATATGATCGCGGAGAGTCTTACGCGATGCGGAATCCCGGTCAGAGTGTATTCGTTTTGCTCGATGAACGGATATACCGTTGTAAACCTGTTCCGTGATTACCATGAAGTGAAGAAGAACCGGAACATCTTCCGGTATTTTACGACGGGGGCCAACCGGGACGGTCTGGCGATCCGCCTTGCCGCAGGAATGATCGAAAAAAATGATGCCGATCACCGGCTGCTGATTGTCCTGTCTGACGGGAAGCCGAACGACGCCATCAAGGTGCGGACTTCGTCCGGTTCATATAAGGATTATGCGGGCACAACAGGTGTGGAGGATACCGCCGCGGAGGTGCATCGGGCAAGGATGCAGGGCATTACCGTTCTGTGCGTTTTTACCGGCGATGAAAAAAGTCTTCCGGCAGTGCAGCGTATCTACGGCAGGCATTTCGCGAGGATCCGGAAGCTCGATCTTTTCGCGGATACGGTTGGAAGTATGCTGCAGACCTGTCTGCGGAATCTGTGAAGATGGATCCGGTTTTAATAGCATAGGTATCTGATACCTTTCAGAAAAATAATGGCCGCCTTATATCCCTGTAGCTAAAGCAACAGGGATATAAGGCGGCATTTATTTACGCGAACAGTGAGCCGCAGCCGAATGCGAAGTATTCGTGTGCGGCGAGCGTCGCGATAGCGAGATAAAACTCGCGCAGCGTGTTTTATCTCGTTTTTGGTAAATATGTTTCGAAACATTTGTTTTGGTAAAGGGAAAAATATTTGATCCGTATCCTGGGATACGGATTTTTTTGATTCCTTTGTGTATGCTCGTGTTGTATCGGAAAGGGCGGTGAAGAAAATGAAAGAAAAAGTTGGAGACGTTTTTTCTATTGCAAAAGATAACAATCCGGTTCCGGGGTGCACCATCTCAAGGGAAGTGTACAGCGGTACCAATTCCATCACGTACTTTTCATTGGCAGCCGGCACAGATATCAGTGCTGAAATTTATTCCAGCTATAAGCTGATTCTGGTGGCGGATGGAAGCATGGAAGTATATGGAAGAGAAGGATTTATCAGGGAACTGAATGCCGGCGGGGCTATCGTGACTCTGACAGATACCCCGATGGGAATGCGCACGCAGAAGGGCGTGGTTTACACGGAGATTTTAATTCAGAAGGAGGATATTATGAACAATACAATTAAGGCGGGTGAGGTATTTCAGCTGGCAGAGGTGGTTCCTTATCAGGCGGGCAGAATTGTGAATATGGATGTTGTCCACAACGATAAAATGAAATTTGTAGTGATGTCATTTGATAAGGGAACGGGTCTTTCCGAGCACGCGGCTCCGGGAGAAGCGATTGTTTTTGCGCTGGACGGAGAGGGAATCATCGGATATGAGGGAAAAGAGCACAAAATCAAAGCCGGCGAGAACTTTCATTTTGCTAAGGGAGGACGTCATTTTGTGAAGGCCTCGGAGAAGTTCAAGATGGCATTGCTGCTGACACTTGACTGACCGACGTTTACTGACAACTGAGTCTGAACTTGTACATATATATGAGTATTGGAGTAAGCAGAGATATGGCAAAGAAGATTGACTTTAACAAATCTGTGTATGAACTGGTGCAGGAGTACCCGGAGCTGAGAGACATCCTTTCCGGCGTCGGATTCCGGGAGATCACGAAAAAGGGAATGCTCGGTTCTGTCGGAAGAATCATGACGATTCCTAAGGGCGCGAAGATGAAAAATATCTCGATGATGGATGTGGTCATGGCACTCATGACGCACGGCTTTGAGATCGAGGGAGAAATGCCGGAGCTGAAAATGCCCTGGGAGGAAGCAAAGGACGCACAGGCAGCCGGTGACAGTGTGAGCCGGGCGGCTGCGCAGGCAGATGGTGACAGTGTGAGCCGGGAGGCGGCGCAGGCAGAAGGTAGCAGTATGAGCCGGGCGGCGGCGCAGACAGAAGGCGGCATGACTGAGGAGCGCAACGAACTTCTCAAGAGCTATCTGAGAAGACTCGGCAGCGGTGAGGACCTTGAAGCGGTAAGAGCCGATTTTGTGAAAAATTTCCGTGATGTTGATGCCTCCGAAATCATGAGAGCGGAGCAGGATCTTCTGAAATCCGGGACTCCTCTTGAGGAGGTGCAGAAGCTCTGCGATGTACATTCCGCGCTTTTCCACGGTGCGACAAGAGAAGAGAAGATCGCCAATGCGGAGAAGGCGGTAGAGGATTCTCTTATGAAGAAGACCGGAGACTCCTCTGTTGCAGCAGGGGCGACAGGAGTTTCCTCTGCTGTAGAGAAGAAGAGAGCCGGTGCTTCTGTCGCTGAGCAGAGGACAGCAGACTTCTCTCGTATAGCGGAGATGACCTCAACGGCAGCTGCGGATCCGGGCGACCGCAAAGAGCTGGCGGCTTCGCTCGCGTCGGTTCCGGGCCATCCGCTGAATCTCTTTGAGAGGGAGAATCAGGCAATCGAGGCGCTTCTTCTCCGTGCGCGTGAGGCTGTCGCCGGAAAGAATGCGGACGACAGGCTTATGTCACAGCTTCGCGAGATTGCAGTTCACTACGCGAAGAAAGGAGATCTGCTCTATCCGCATCTGAAGGTGCGTTATGATATCTCCGGCCCGTCAGATGTCATGTGGACCGTGGATGATGAGATCCGCGACGAGATCAGTGCGCTGTCAAAGGATGAAGATCACGACGACGACTGGTACGGCCGGCTGTCGGCGGTGCTTGACCGGGCGGAGGAAATGATTTACAAAGAAAAAAATATTCTCTTTCCGATCTGCGCGGTGAATTTCACGGCGGATGACTGGTATTCGGTGTACCGGGACTCCGGAGATTATACGGAGATCCTCGGTCAGTCCTTTACGGACTGGGAAGAAGCGGAGCAGGCTCTGGACGCAGAGAAAAAGGCAGAAAAGCCTGGTCTCTCCCAGGGCGAGGTTGTGATGCCGGGCGGACATATGACGGTTCCGCAGCTTACAGCACTGCTGAACACCATACCGATGGAGATCAGTTTTATTGATGCGGACAACATCAACCGCTACTTCAATGAGGGACCGAAGGTCTTCAAGCGCGCGGGAATGGCCATTGACCGGGAGGTCTTTTCCTGCCATCCGCCAAAGGTAGAGCCCATGGTCCGCAGTATTCTGGACAGCTTCCGGGACGGAAGCAGGGACAGTGTACCGGTATGGATGGAGAAAAACGGAAGAACCATGCTGGTGAACTATCTTGCCGTAAGAGACCGGAAGGGCAATTATCTTGGGGCTGCGGAGCTGGTGCAGGATATGGAATTCGCGAAGGAGCACTTCGCGGGTCACTGAATCAGCAGGGGAACAATGAATGCCAGAGCATCAGGCAACGTAAGGCTGCTGAATGTGACGGAACCGTAAGGCAATTATGAAAGCAAGGACTGCGAGACCGGTGAATCAGCAGGAAAATGAATTGACGGTTTTGCTTTATCTGCTATACTGTAAATACAAAGAAAAACTGCTGGGGGAGCGGAAGCTGAGAGTGCCGTGCATGCGGCTGACCCTGATGACCTGATCCGGTTAATGCCGGCGTAGGGAAGCTGAGTCTGAATGCAGGCTGTGTGATCAAAGAAATGAATGTTTCTGAGAGTTCCGTAACTTTGAAAAGTGAAATCCTCCCGCAGACAACTGTGAGGAGGATTATATTATGTCTGTATTTGCTACTCTTGGAAGTGACGGAGTATACCAGCTGACGCAGGTCGGCTACATTGCAGTAATTGCCGTGATCATCCTGGCATTGCTTCTGGTCTGCCTGATCCGGAAACCGGACCAGAAGGGTGTGCTCGGCACAAGAAAGCTTGTATTCTCGGCGATGGCAATCGCGCTTGCGACGGTCGCATCCATGATTAAGCTGTTTCATCTGCCGATGGGCGGCAGCATAACCTTCTTTTCCATGCTGCTGATATCGCTTGTGGGATATTGGTACGGCCTTGGAACAGGGCTGTTTGCAGGTCTTGCCTACGGTCTTCTCCAGCTGATCATCGATCCCTATATTATTTCTCTGCCGCAGATGCTGGTGGATTATGTGTTTGCGTTTACGGCTCTCGGACTGTCCGGTGTGTTTTCCGGGGCGAAGCACGGACTGATCAAGGGCTATCTGCTTGGAGTGGTCGGCAGGTATTTCTTCGCGGTTCTTTCAGGCTACATTTTCTTTGGAAGCTATGGCAATGAATACGGAATGTCGGCGATCGGATACTCCCTTGCCTACAATGCCATCTATATCTTCGTGGAGTGCGGCCTCACCATTGTGCTGCTTCTCATACCGGCCGTGAATAAGGCGATGATAAGGGTCAGAGGGATGGCACTTGCGGGAGGTAATTCGAGACAGAGCGTGGCATAAGGCACGGTCGAGGCATTGAGACGGCGCGTGTGCGGGAATTTTCGGACGGTCGCAGGCAGTATGAGACGCTGAAGGCCGGAATGTCCGTGGATGATGCAGCGCAGGAATTCCCGGTCGGTCACAGTATGAGACAGCATCCGTGTAAGTGAACATGCAGGAGGAATCAAAATGACTGTTTTTCTGCTGACAGTACTGATTGCTTCGGAGGTGGCGGCAACGTCGCTCCTGAAGTATACGCATCACTTTACCCGGCCGTTACCATCAATTATCTGTATCGCATGTTATTGTGTGTGTTACTACACCTTTTCTCACGTCATGGATCGTATGAACGTGGGCGTCGCCTACGCAATCTGGTGCGGAGTGGGACTGATCGCCACAAATGTCATTGGCTATCTGCTGTTCCGGCAGAAGCTGACCGGTGTCGGCGTCTTTGGAATCGTGCTGATTATCATCGGGTGTGTGATTGTAAACGTCTGGGGAACCAGATAGTGGGATACGGCAGATATGGAATACTGCAGATATAAAATATGGCAGATATAGAATGCTGAAAATATATAATACGATACGGCAGATATGTAGAAGAAGGCCGCTGCGCAAACTGTTGCGTGGCGGCCTTCCTTGTTCGCTTGAGGATTCTGAACATATGGCCAGGTATCGCATCAGCTCCTCAAAAACGCAGACAGGATCGTTACACGCGAAGCGTGTGTAAGAGACTGGCCGTGATTTACGCGAATAGTGAGCCGCAGC
>DGTF01000018.1:41034-67506 GCA_002394235.1 Eubacterium sp. UBA4343
GCAGCGTGTTTTATCTCGTTTCGAAGGCAGCAGGAATGAGATTTCTTTTTCGTTGACATTTCCGGAATGTTCCTGTATAATTCAAAAACATATTTAGTTGATAGGAAATATAATGAATACAGAAATGTAATGCAAAAACGTGGCTGAGAGCCGGTATTATGAGGAACTGCGGCAGTGAAGTGGCGTTATGAGGACCTGCGGCTGTGGGCTGGCGTCAGGAGAAGCTCCGGCTGTGGTTTCGTAACATAATGAGCGGCAGGCGTATTTTTCTGGAGGAAGGGACGCATGAAGAGCATGATCAGGAGAGTGCCGGTTCCGATAGCAGGAGTGATGCTGGGTTTTGCGGCATTTGGGAATTTTCTGAAGAGCTATTCGAATCTTGTGTGGATTCTCATGGAGCTGGTATCCGTGGCGCTTCTGGTGCTGCTGGTTCTGAAGGCTCTTCTGTATCCGGACGATTTGCGCCGGGATATGAAGAATCCTGCCATAGCCGGCGCTGCGGGGACTTTTTCCATGGGACTGATGTTCCTCGCAGTCAGTCTGAAGAGTGTCAGTGTTCCGGCGGGTGTGTCAGTCTGGTGGGCGGCGCTGGTGCTTCACGCGGGGCTGATCGTGTGGTTTACAGCGTCCTTTGTGCGTTGTTTTCAGCTGAAAAACGTATACATGACCTGGTTTCTGGTTTATGTAGGCATTGTGGCGGCTGCGGCGACGAGCCCTGCTTTTGGGATGCAGGCGCTCGGCAGAGTGCTGACGGTTTACGGTCTGGCAGCGACGTCGGTACTGATGATCCTGATGGCGGTCCGTTATCGTAAGCTCCCTGCGGAGAAGCCGCTTGCGCCTCTGACGGCGATCTGTGCGGCGCCGTTCAGTCTGTGCCTGGTGGGATATCATCAGTCCTTTGAGACAAAGGATCCTGCTGTATTTCTGGTGATCTTTCTGTTCTCCAGCGCCTTCTATGTGCTCGGACTGGTACAGGTATTCCGATACATCGGGGGAACATTTTATCCGTCATTTTCGGGATTTACGTTTCCGTTCATCAATACCGCAATCGGAACCCGGCTGACATGGAACGCGCTTCGTGCGGGGGACTGGGGGAAAAAACTTTCCGGATTTGTGCCGGGACGGGGAAATGATATTGTGTCTGTATTTTTGGTACTGGCAGATGTAGAATGTATAATTGCCGGGATTTTGCTGGGTATTGTTTTTTTCAGGTATTTTGTGTTTTTGTCCGGAAAAGAACAGATAGCAGCTGCCGGCACAGGCAGATTGCGGCAGCCGATGATGCCGCAGGAGGAAAAAAGAGGAGGATATCAGAAGCATGCTCGAACATATTCACACACATCGTAATCTGATTGGGTTTGATGAAAATGGAATCCCGGTCGTGATTCAGAAAGCATCCGCGCATGATCCGGAAAAAATAGACGCGGAGTACCGCGCAGTAGAGGAAGGAAGAGATCCGGAATCTGTGCATGACGGAAAAGAGAAGATTCATGCAGACGAGGGAATGGGGCACCATTCTGTGGAGGGCGCGGCATGTGTCGACACAGAGGAAGATGAGAACGCGTTTATCCGGGACTATATGAATGCCGTAACCGCATACCGCAAGACCTTCCCGTCCAAGCAGGATCAGATTGACAAGACACCGGACCCGGCAATCCGTGAGATGCTTCTGCGCTCGGAGCAGCTGGGTATTGACACAACTTTCGACCGGTTCGATAAACAGCAGCCGCAGTGTAATTTTGGTATGGCCGGCATCTGCTGCAAGATCTGCAATATGGGACCGTGCCGTATCACACAGAAGGCGAAGAAGGGTGTCTGCGGGGCGGACGCCGATCTGATTGTCGCGCGGAATCTTCTGCGTGCGGCGGCGGCCGGAGCCGCGCAGCATGGCATGCACGCGAGAGAGCTGATGCTTGAGCTGATGTGGGCCGCAGAGGGCAAGCTGGACACGCCGCTCCTGGGTGAGCAGAAGATTCTGACCACGGCGAAGGGCTTCGGGATTCCGACAGAAGGCCGTGAGGTGAAGGATGTCGCATACGATCTGGCAAAGGCTCTGCTGGATGATCTTTCCAGCCCGGATCCGGCTCACGTATACAAGACAGCGGAGGTCTGTGCTCCGCCTGAGCGCGTAAAGCTCTGGAAGGATCTGGATATCATGCCGATCAGCGCCTATCATGAGGTTTTTGAAGCGTACCACAAGACGGCGGTGGGAACTGACGGAGACTGGAGAAGCACGATGGAGCATTTCCTGCGCTGCGGACTCGCCTTCTGTTTCACCGGTGTGGCGGGAGCGTCGATCGCGACCGATTCTCTGTTCGGTATCGGCGACCGTGTGACCTCGAAGGTGAATATCGGAGCACTGGAGAAAGGGTACGTGAACATTGCGGTTCACGGTCATCTGCCGCTTCTGGTAAAGGAAATTGTGAAATGCGGCCAGACAGAGGAAATGATTAACCTTGCGAAGGAAAAGGGTGCGAAGGGAATCCGTTTCTACGGAATCTGCTGCAGCGGACTTTCCGCGATGTACCGCTATGACGGCGTTATTCCGCTGTCCAACGCGGTTTCCGCGGAGCTGGTCCTGATGACCGGAGCGCTGGATCTCTGGGTGGCAGATGTTCAGGATGTGTTCCCGGCGATCATGGATGTCGCAAAATGTTACCGCACGACGGTTGTGACGACGAGTGCTTCCGCGCGTCTGCCCGGTGCCGAGAGAATGGAGTTCGACCGTCATCATTCCAACATCGGTGAGGCGAAGGAGCTGGCGCGGAAGATCGTCCTGCGCGGAATCGAGAGTTTCGAGGACAGGAAGGGTATTCCGGTCTACATTCCGCCGTATGAGGTCACCGCGGAAGTCGGTTTTTCCGCCGAATATCTGGGCCGCCGTTTCGGAGGCTTCGGACCGATCGCGGAGGCGCTGAAGGACGGACGGATTCTCGGAATCGTCAACATGGTCGGCTGCAATAACCCGAAGGTGCCGTATGAACGGTGCATCGCGGATGTGGCGAAGGTGCTGATTGAGAATAATGTAATCATCCTCACGAACGGATGTGCATCGTATCCGCTGATGAAGCTCGGCTACTGCGCGAAGGATGCAAACAGGCTTGCGGGAGAAAAACTCCGCGGTTTCCTTGAGCCGGATCTTCCGCCGGTGTGGCATGTGGGAGAGTGTATCGACAACACGAGATCGAGTGCCATCATGGCAGGCATTGCGGGTGCGCTCGGCCAGAAACTGCCGGATATGCCGTATGCGTTCGCTTCTCCTGAGTGGAGCAATGAAAAGGGAATCGATGCGGCTCTGGCCTTCCGTCTTCTGGGAATTTCCTCTTACCATTGTGTTGAGGCGCAGATCTTCGGTTCGAAGAATGTAATTGAGTTCCTGAAGCAGGGAACCGAGGAAACACTCGGATCTCACATGGTGGTAAATGTGGATCCGGTCAAGCTTGGTGAGCAGATTGTCGCGGATATGAAGGAGAAGAGAAAAAAGCTGGGCTGGGACTAAGTAAAAACTAAGGCCTTGGCTGCATGGTAAAGATATGGTACTATTTTTATAAAAACTGACTGGTGTGCCTTGGGCGTTATCTCAGCTTAAGAATACTGCCGGAACAGAATGCGGAGTGTCATTACGACGCTCCCGTTCTGCTCCGGTTTTTTTGTGTATAAGTCCAGTCGCAATGTTCTTGGCCCACGGGGAGCTTGCTCAGCAGTGGGCAAGAACATTAGCGACGACAACAGGTATGAGCACAAAGTGACGCGCAAGCGGCACGAAAGTGCTCATGCCTGTTAGCGGCACGAAAGCTGCGAAGCGCACAGTATTTGAGGGGGACAAAAATGCTTGCAATGATTGATAACTTTGATTCCTACACGTACAACCTGGTGAGTTATTTCCGGGAGCTCGGGGAGGCGGTGACGGTGATCCGGAGAGACCGGATTTCCCCGGATCGCATCGGGAGGATGAAGGATCTGGAGGGAATTGTCATTTCGCCGGGACCGGGATCTCCTTCCGAAGAGGACCCTTCGGTGGCGGTGATCCGGACATTTCAGGACAGAGTGCCGATACTCGGAGTCTGCCTGGGGCATCAGATCATTGGATTTACTTACGGAGCAGAGATCCGGCGCGGGAGAGCGCCGATGCATGGCAAGGTTCTTCCTGCATACAATAACGGGACGGGATTGTTTTCGGGTCTGCCGGATGAATTTGCGGTGACGCGTTATCATTCACTGATTGTGTCCGGAGAAAATCTCCCGCCAGTGCTTGCGGTTGACGCGGTGGACGGGGAAGGAATAATTATGGCAATGCATCACAAATACTGCCCGGTTTACGGTGTTCAGTTTCACCCCGAGGCGGTTCTGACGGCCTACGGTCATGAGTTGCTGGAAAATTTTCTTCGAATATGCAGGGACTGCAGGACGAGCAGGGGATAAAAGCGGACGGGAACTTTGCCGGCAGTGATGAGGGAAATGGAAGAATGAAAGGAGAAGAAATTAACTACCGTTGTGTTGAGGAGAGAAGCAAGGCAGAATTCGTGAATAGACGATGTAAGCTGAGAGATAATACGGCAGGGCGTATGACAGACGAGAAAGCGAACGGGAGAATGCAATGAGACGGATAATAACGGAAGAGTGGTGTGGAGAAGGGATGACGCTGGAACGGCTTGCTGATGTCATCCGGAGAGATGGCATCAGCGGATCGGACTGGGCATTTCTGGATTCCTCGCTGAAAGGACCGGACGGAAGATATTCGATCCTTGGCCTGTATCCTTATCTTGAGGCGGAGGAAAGAGAAGGGGAGCTCTTTGTGAATGGAGATAGGCGGCCGGGGGATCTGCTGGATTTTTTGAAGGATTATATCGAGAATAACCGGGATAGACAGAATAGGGAATCCGGGACCGGCGGGGAGCAGCAGGGAACTTGTCGCGGAGCCGGCGATGATCGGAAGAATGCTGATTGCGAAACGGGAAAGCAGAGGAAAGCTGGTTGTGAATCCGGGGGTGATCGGAAGAATGCTGTCGAAACCGGTTCGGAGCAGAAGGATGGCGGACCGGTCATGACCGCAGGGGCCATCGGCTGGTTAAGCTATGACTATGGAAGAAAAAGAGCAGGAATACCGGGATGCCATGAAAGCGATGCTTCCTCCGTTGACGGAGGTCTGCCCGACGGGAGATTTGTCTTTTATGATCTGTATCTGGTTGAAGATCTTCTGGAGAACAGAATCTGGATCTGCACCGGGGAAAATCTGGCCGGAATTGGTGATTATCGGGAGAAAGTCCGGATGTGGGTCGGGGAAACAGCGTGTGTTTGTGCGGAGAACGTTACGAATGACAAACGGATTGTGCGGAATGATCCGGTCAGGAAGGGAGAGAGGGGAAAAACAGTCATATCCGGTGATTCGGAAAGGACGGATGCCGGAGAAGACACCGGAGAAGTGATTTTTTCCTCTGATTACGGAGAAGAGGATTACGAAGAGACAATCCGTAGGCTGATCGAGTATATGAGGGCAGGAGATATCTACGTCATGAATATGACTCGCAGGATTACAGCGGAACACATCGGGGATCCGTATCAGATGTTCCGGTATCTGCGGAAGCATAATCCGTCGCCGTTCGGCGCATTCCTGTCCTTCGGAGAGTATGAGATTGTGTGCGCCTCCCCGGAGCGCTTCCTGCGGGTTCGGGATGGAGCCGTGGAGACCAGTCCGATCAAGGGAACGCGGAAAAGAGGGGATACGCCTGAGGAGGATCAGAGACTGAGGGAGGAGCTTGCGGAGTCGGAGAAGGACAAAAGTGAGCTGCTGATGATCGTGGATCTGGAGCGGAATGACCTGAACCGGGTGTGTGTGCCGGGATCTGTGAAGGTGCCGCGCATGTATTACATCGAAAGCTTCGCAACGGTGCATCATCTTATCTCGGATGTAACGGGGAGGCTGAGACCGGATTGCAGCGCGGTGGATCTGCTCGATGCGGCTTTTCCGGGCGGGTCAATCACAGGCGCACCGAAGCGTCGTGCGATGGAAATCATCGATGAACAGGAGAACAGCAGCAGGGGACTGTATACAGGAGTCATCGGCTATCTGGGATTGGACGGGAACTGTGATTTTAATATCGTGATCCGGACGGCGGTCTGTCGAAATGGCTGCTGCAGCATCGGAGTCGGCGGGGGAATTACCGTGGATTCGGATCCGGAATTCGAATATGAGGAGACAAATCAGAAAGCGGCGGCACTGCTCGAGGCGATTCGTGCGGTAAACCACATGCTGTAAACAGAGCCACAGACTGTATAAGTCCCCGCGTCACTTCGCAGCTTCGCAGCTTCCGTGCCGCTAACAGGTGACCGACTTCGTCGGTCTGTCGCGGCGTTCGCCCCACCGCTTCACACTTTGTGTGAGCGGATGTGGCTCACTGCCCGCGCATATGAGCATTCCCGCGTTGCTTTGCACCGCTCCATGCTCATACCTGTTGTCGTCGCTAATGTTCTTGCCCACTGGTGAGCAAGCTCCCCGTGGGCCAAGAACATTGCGACTGGACTTATACAGTAAAAGAATGAGAGGATAAGGGAATAAGATAGCAGGCGTCGCTGCACGAGACGGTCTGCGCGGCAACAGGAGAGCAGGAAGAGCTCTGGACGGGGAGAAATGCGGTACAGTTCAGACAGAAAGAATCGGAAACAGAGGTGTGAGATGGAAGAGATCAGATGTAAGGTGGATGACGGCTTTTTCTTCGGAATGGGATTATTCGAGACAATTGCAATAATCCATGGGACGGCAATGCTGGAGGATCTGCATATCCGCAGGCTGGCAGGCGGACTTCGTGACCTGCATATTGAAAACAGAGCGTATCTGAAATGGAAGGAAGAGCGTGGAAGAGGGGAAGAACGTGGCAGCGGGGAATGGTGCGGAAACGGCGAAAAAAGTGGGATGGAAGCCTGGCTGACGGAGGTGCTGCACGAATATCTGTCGGGACTTGAGAAAGGGCGGATATGGGAAAGAGGGGTGCTGAAAATTACTGTGACGGAGGAGAATCTGCTGTTCAGCACCCGGGAGAATCCCTATACGGACCGGCAGTTCCGGGAGGGACTCCGGCTGCGTTTCAGCCCGGTTTTCCGAAATGAGACCTCGCCATTCACCTACTATAAGACATTGAATTGCGGGGACAATATTCTGGTACACCGGCAGATCTGGAAGATGGGATATGATGAAGCAGTTTTTTTGAATACAAAGGGCGAGATCTGCGAGGGATCCGTAAGCAATGTTTTTTTACGAGGGGAAATGAAGTAGTGACTCCGCCGGTAACAAGCGGGCTTTTGAAGGGAACGATACGGAGCTATCTGCTTGATCCAGGGAAAAAATGGACGCTGGGTCCGAAGGAAAGGGACTGTCTGGAATTCCGGGAACAGGTGGTGCGGACGGAAGATCTGAAAAAATTCACCGGCATGTTCATCACCAATTCTCTGATGGGAATCATGCCGGTGCAGTCTCTTGGAAGATTTCGTTTTCCGGACAGGAAAGCCGCTGAAGTACTGCGTGCTTTCTTCCTCCGGGATATAGAAACAGTGAGCCGCGAAATGGAAGCGGTCAGCCGCGAAATGGAAGCGATCAGCCGCGAAATGGAAGCGGACAGACAGGATAAGGAAACAGTCAGTCGTAAAGATTCAGTTTCTTCATGATCAGAATTGATATATACAGGGCTGCGGCCGTCAGAAGCCAGGAGACCGGCCAGACGAGGCAGAGGACTTCGTAAACGGGGTGGCGTGCGAAAACGGTAAACAGCCAGATCAGCCGGAACAGGATGGTGCCGCACAGAATCTCGACGGAGGGGAGCAGAGAATGACCTCTTCCGCGGAGAACGGCTGCAGGAATCTCATACAGGGTGACGAGGTACTCCCAGAGGAGAACCAGGCGGTTCCGGCGGATGGCGTACATCAGGACGGCCTCTTTTGAGGAGAAAATCCGCATGAAGAAAGTCCCGGAGAGCGCGATCGGAACGCTGAGCACGGCGCCGGCCAGGGCTCCGAAGATAAGACAGTACAGGAAAATCTTCCCGCAGCGTTTCTTCTCTCCGGCGGCGTGGTTCTGGCTGATGAAGGTGGTGGCGGCCTGCGTGAAGGCGGCTACGGCAAAGTATCCGAAGTATTCAAAGTTCAGGGCGGCGGCGCTTCCTGCGATGGCATCGGATCCGAAGCCGTTGATGGCGGCCTGGATAAATACATTTGAGACGCAGAATACTGCCTCCTGTACACCGGCCGGAAGGCCAATAGCCAGGAGTCGCTTTACATTTTCTCCCTTCAGCCGGAGATTGCGCAGGGAAAGATGGAATTCATCGGTTTCCTTCATCAGGAAGGAAACCGTGAGGGCGGCACTCAGGGCATTGGAGATGTCCGTCGCGAGAGCGACACCGGTTACATTTAAGCGGCACACAATAACAAAGAAAAGATTCAGTATGACATTCAGTATTCCCGCGGAAATCAGAGCATAAAGGGGTCTTCTGGTGTCGCCCTTAGCCCGCAGAATGGCGCTTGCGAAGTTGTAAATCACAATGAACGGACTTCCGAGCATGTAGATCTGAAGATAGCGGACGCCGAGATCGAGGATATTGTCCGGAGTGGATATCAGGATCAGGAGCGGCCGGGCGGCCACGAGTCCGCAGATCATCAGGATGACGCCGACAATGAGACTGAAGAGCATGGAAGTGTGAATAGCCGCAGGAATTTCCTTCCGACGGTTCATTCCGATGTATCGGGCGATCAGGACATTGACGCCGACGGAGAGACCGGTGATCAGGCCGAGGATGATGCCGATGGGTTCCGCGTTGAGACCGACGGCGGCCAGTGCTTCAGGAGAGGAAAACTGTCCGATGACCGCGGAATCCGCGGAATTGAAGAGCTGCTGCAGAATGCTCGCAGCAGCGATCGGGAGCGCGAAGAGCATGATTTTCCCTGCCAGGCCGCCGTGGATCATATCGATCTCGTTTCTGGCGGTTCTTTTGTTTTGGGTAATTGCTTTGGAATCAGATGATGACATTTATGAAATAACCTCGTTGTTAATATTTTTGTGCTGCATCATTGCTGCCACATCTTTGACGCAGCATGAGTGATAAACCTTCTGTTTTGCCGTAGCTTTATCTTGAAGCGAATCGTCGCTGTTTTGTGAAGTAAATCACTGCTGTTTGGTGAGGAGAATCTTCACCGTCTTTAACAGAAGATGTGAGCGTATACGTGTATTTCTGTACATCCTATCTTATCAGGACCGCGATTTAATAACCAGTGCTGTTTGGACGAATATCCGGCAAAATATACAAAATCAGGTGATAAAATTATACAAAATGCAATGTTTGATAAAAACTTATCAATGTAATAAACCCATCTTCAACAGTTGAAGATCCGATCCCCTGGCAATGCAGCTGGCGGGAGATGAAGCAATCGGAAAATTCGCCGGCTTGATACTGGGAACTATGATGGGACCTACGATTGTATTTACAATTCCGGTCGTACTTGGTATCATTGATAAGAAGGACAGAGGTTACCTCGGAGCAGGTGTGCTCGCAGGTATGATCACTATTCCGATTGGCTGCATCGTCGGCGGTCTGTGGTTCCATCCCGGTCGTATGATCCGCGGATTCAACCGCTTCGGGATCGGCGTTACCGTCGTGATCGCTGCCCTGACTGCAATTGCTGTATTTGAGCAGATCACTGGTATTATGTTCCCGCTGTTTGATAGATGGCAATACCGGGGACATGCCGCTGCGCATATTTTGTGTATCCTGCAAACTGGGCGGATCTTGCGTGAAGCAGCGCAGCAGGTATATAACATAATGGATGACTGTGATCAGGCTGCGCTCACGCGCAGTCTGAATCACTATCGAAAAGATGAAGGCTGACGGCAAAACCGGGGCGCGTTTTATCTCGATAATGTTGGAGGAAACAGATGGACAACCGTGATGAACAGATTCGAATTGTACAGGAGACAGTGGCTGGCAAGGAAATTACCCTTGCGCACATTATGGGCAGCCCTTCCCCGATCATATATCAGAAGCTTGGCATGAATCCGGCCATTAACTACAGCTCATCAGCGATCGGCATCATGAATATGACGCCGCCGGAGTCTGCAGTCATTGCGTCTGATATTGCTGTCAAAAGCGGCGATGTCTATCTGGGCTTTGCAGACCGTTTCACGGGGACACTGATCGTGTCGGGCGATATTGCGGGTGTTACAGCCGCGATCACGGCTGTCGTTGATTATTTTCGTGATGAGCTGCATTATGTCGTCTGCCCGGTCACGAAACGATAGGAGTGTCTATGGCTGACAGAATGACGGCTGAAGAACTCCTGAAGTGGATCAGCAGCCAGAAAAGAAGAGACAAAAACAAACAGCTGAGGATTGTGCGCGTACGGACTCCGGGCAGAGACATGACGATGGCACATGTGATCGGAACATCTGTGCGTGAGGTCTATCGGAATCTCGGGCTGCACATTGGTGTGCACGCCGGTGAAGATCACACGGGAGAGACCATCGGTATCATGAAGTTTACACCCTGGGAATGCACGGTTCCGGCCGCGGATATCTCCCTGAAATCGGCACATGTGGAAATCGGTTTTATGGACCGGTTTAACGGTACCGTGATTATACTGGGCAGCAGGGAGGAAGTACGGACGGCACTCGAGAACATCCGTTCTTTTTTCAGGGATGATCTGCATTTTCACGTCTGTGATATAGAGGAAAGCTGAAGCAATGAGAAAACTGTTTCTGATGGGCCGCAGTGAGGCCGGGAAGACAACGCTCTCCCAGGTTCTGAAGGGAGAGGAGATTGTATATAAGAAGACGCAGTACACATATGCCGGCGATTCTGTAATCGATACGCCGGGCGAATACGCGGAATCGAAGGAAGTCGGCGTCGGACTGGCCTGCTTCTCCTTCGAGGCGGATGTCGTCGCGATTGTAGTGGCCGCGGATGAACCGTTCTCGCTTTTTACGCCGAATTGCAATGCATTTCTGAACAGGCCTCTCATCGGGATCATCACGAAGATCGACTCTCCGTACGCAAATGTGCCGATGGTGAGGCAGTGGCTTCAGAATTGCTGCTGTGAGAAAATTTTCTGCATCAACAACATGAACGGTGACGGGCTGAAGGAGCTTAAGGAGTATTTAAGTCTGCCGGTCAGGAAGATGAGTCTGGATGAGGCCATGGACAAACAGAGAAGAGGGCTGGCTGATTGGGAATGAAATCAGGGCTGTAAGGTGTAGGATAGGTGTTGCAGGATTCAGCAGACGTTTTCCGTGAGGGAGACGCCTTTTTTATTTACGCGAACAGTGAGCCGCAGCCGAATGCGAAGTATTCGTGTGCGGCGAGCGTCGCGATAGCGAGATAAAACTCGCGCAGCGTGTTTTATCTCGTTTATGTAGAAAGAAAATCCCGCAGTGATGCACTGACATGTGCAGGAGTTTAGGATCTGTGCTTCGCCTGCACCTCTCGAACGGAGCTGCGAAATTGCAGGTATACGGAGGGCAGAGGCAAAGCGGTGTTTGCTTTTTAGAAATGTTTGTATTATCCTCAATTTATATCATGTGCATGGGAAGAGGGTGAGAAACAGTGACTGCAGAATCAGACAGAAGCGAAGAGCATGCTTTGACGCTTCAGGAGCTGGCGGAGCATTTCTATTATCAAGACATCAAAGGACATGATAAGTCCGGACAGGAAGAAAATGAAGAAATTCAGCAGTCAGACGCGAGGTACCGGGGCGTACCGGTCAAGATGCTGTATTTTCCCAAGTTATTCACAGAGGAGGGCTTTCTGAAGATCCGTGAGGCAGGCGAGACGGCCTGGAAGATCCTGGTGAAGGTGATCCGGGAATACCTCGATGATCCGGATTACCGGAAGCTTTTCGGCTTTCCGAAGGAGCTGGAGGAAATGATCTGCAGGAGACCGGAGTATTCCGTTCTGCTCCCGGTGTGCAGGCTGGATATGTTTTTTGACGAAAAGACGGGGGACTTTAAGTTCTGCGAGTTCAACGCAGATGGCAGCAGCGCGATGAACGAAAACCGGATTATGACAGAGGCTTACCGCAAAACCCTGATGTACCGGTGCTTTTCGGAGAAGTACGAGCAGCAGGAGTTTGAGCTTTTTGATTCCTGGGCACAGGTGTTCCTCGATCTGGTGAAGGAGACGGGACGTTATCCGGAGCATCCGCAGGTGGCCATTGTGGATTTCCTTGAAAAAAGCATTGCTTCGGCGGAGCTGGAACGATTTGCCGAAGCCTTCCGCAAGAGAGGCAGCCGCTCATGTGTGGCGGAGATTCGCAGCCTCACCTATGACGGCGAGCACCTGTATACGCCGGAGGGATTTCGCGTGGACGCGATTTACCGGCGGGCGGTGACGAGTGATATCCTGGAGCATCGGGAGGAGATCCGGCCGTTTCTGGATGCGGTGAGGGACCGCAGAGTCTGTCTGATCGGTGACTTCTGCACGCAGGTCGTTCACGACAAGATCCTGTTCAAGGTTCTCCATCTCGACCGCACAAAAGCGTTCCTGACGGAGGAGGAGAACCGGTATGTCGAAGAGCATATTCCGTACACGGCAGATCTCGTACCAGAGCTTCTGCATGTGGAAAAATTCCTGCATACGACGTGGTCAGATGAGGGCGGAAGACGCCGCAGATGGATTCTGAAGCCGGAGGATTCCTACGGCGCGCACGGAATTTATTACAGCGGCAATTTCACGGATGAACAGTGGCAGAACTTGCTGAGGGACCGCGCGGGAAAAGGATATGTGATTCAGGAGTATGTGAGCCCGTACCGGACGCTGAATGCAGACTACACGGATACAGATTACACGGACAATCCCTGGCAGGAGCAGGCGAAAGGGCAGAAGAGCCCGCGGGTGCACAGCTTCGCGAACATGACGGGGATGTACCTGTATGCGGGACACCTCGCCGGTATCTATTCCAGGCTCTCTCCGCTGAATATTATTTCGGTAGAGGGAGACGAGCATGAGATGGTCTCTATGATTGCGCGAAGAAAAAATGGTCAGTGAGAGTTTGGATCAGGAAGACGGCAGCGGCTACTCAGTGATTATGCGCAGGGGAAATGCCCGGTGAAAGTTTGGATCAGGAAGACGGCAGCGGCGATTCTGTGATTGGCCACTGGAAAAATGGACAGGAATGTGTAAGACTGGAGATGCAGGAAAAAGAGGATAACAGAAAACAACGGAAAACAACAGAAGGGAGAGAAAGGATGGTACTTGAACTTTACAAGAAGGATACCTGCCCGTACTGTCAGAAAGTGATGGGATGGATCCGTGAAAACGGAAGAACTGATGTGGTCTACAGGGATATCCTGGAGGATCCGGAGAACCATGCGCGTCTCATACGCGACGGCGGCATGGATCAGGTTCCGTGCCTGTTCATCGATGGAAAACCGCTGTATGAGAGCATGGACATCATTCAGTATCTGGCGGATCATCCGATGTAAGGCAGAAAGGCAAAAAGGTTATTATTTATGAAACGGTAAAAACAGCCCTTACCGCAGGGGGAAACATTGTTCCCCTGTGATATGGGCTGTTTTTTTACGCGAACAGTGAGCCGCAGCCGAATGCGAAGTATTCGTGTGCGGCGAGCGTCGCGATAGCGAGATAAAACTCGCGCAGCGTGTTTTATCTCGTTGAGCCGTTTATTCAGATTGTTTTTCCGGAAACCTTCGCCCGCCTGATTTTCAGAGTGCGTTTTCAGGCGGTCTTTTCCGGCTGTGGAGTCTCTGTCTTTTCGGATTTTGCGTACAGCGCCTTCAGAGCGATCGGAGTGATGATCGAACTGATGATGATCAGAAGGATGACCGAGGTAAAATAGCGGCTGTCCATCATTCCTGCCTTGAGACCTCGCTGCGCGACGATCAGGGCGACCTCGCCGCGGGTCATCATGCCTACGCCGATCTTCAGGCTGTCCGGGCCGCTGAATCCGCAGACCCGCGCGATGGCGCCGCAGCCGATGATCTTTCCTACCAGACCGACCACTACAAATGCGGCGGAGAACAGGAGGATGGTGGTGTCCAGCTGTCTCAGATTGGTCTGAAGACCTATGCTTGCGAAGAAAACCGGTCCGAAGATCATATAGGAATTGATGTCCATCTTCCGTCCGATATATTCCGCGTCATTCAGAGAACAGAGAATGACACCTGCGCAGTATGCGCCGGTGATGTCGGCCACGCCGAAGTATTTGTCGGCAACATAGGAGAGTGCAAAGGCGAGGGCGAGTCCGATGATCGGAATCCGGCGGGTGTGCGGGTACCGGCTGTCGATTTTTTTCATGAGCTGATAGACCAGATATCCGGCGATCAGGGCAAACACAAAGAACAGAAGTGTCTTCAGCGCAACGAGTCCGATATTTGCCTTCGGATTTTTGAGACTGATGACAGCGGTGAGGACAAGGATGCCGATGACATCATCGATAATCGCTGCGCTCATGATTGTGGTTCCGACTTCGGTTGAAAGTTTTCCGAGCTCGCGCAGCGCCTGGACCGTAATGCTGACAGAGGTCGCGGCAAGAATCGTTCCGATGAACAGGCCGCGGGTGAAGTTCTCGGTGCCCGGTGCGGAAAAACCGTAGAAGCACATGAAGAGAAGGGTTCCGAGTGCCATTGGAACCGCGACTCCGGCACAGGCGATGAGGGTCGCTTTTATGCCGGATTTCTTCAGCTGATCGAGGTCGGTCTCGAGGCCGGCGTTGAACATCAGAAGGATGACGCCGATTTCAGCCATTCCGGTTAGGAAATCATTGGTCTGAACGATATTGAAGACACTTGGCCCGATGAGAAGACCGGCGATGATCTCGCCCGCGACCTGAGGCGCCTTGAGTTTTCGTGCAATGAGGCCCAGAAACTTGGCTGCGATAATAATAATAGCTATGTCCTTTAAAATACTTAGCGTATCCATTTAAACACCCCAACTCCTAATAATATTTTATAAAATTGATAAAAATTTCACACTTTATTATACAACAAATAAAACGTCTTCGCAGTATTTTTTTTAAAGCCGTCTGAGCACGTGTTATCTTAATAAAATCTTAATACCAGACCGGCAACATTAACACTGTCTTTATGATAATTTCCGGATAATATAAATATAAAAAGGTTAATGTGATGTCTTTGCTTATCCTGATAATCCTGATAAAGAGATAATGCAATGCCATGCGATTCCGGATCGGATAAGAGATAATACAATGCCATGCGATTCCGGATCGGATAAGAGATAATACAATGCCATGTGATTTCGGATCGGGTAAGAGATAATACAATGCCATGTGATTTCGGATCGGATAAGAGATACTGCGATGTCCTTTGATTTTGGAAAAGAGATGCCTGATATGATGAGACAACTAGTGAATAAGCTGGAGCACCTGAAGCCGGTACAGGTGATCATACTCGGATTTCTGATGGTAATCATTGCGGGAACGCTGATTTTGATGCTTCCTTTTTCCTCGCGTGGCGCAGGATCTGCGGGATTCGCGGATTCGCTGTTTACGGCGGTCTCCGCCGTGTGTGTGACGGGACTGGTCGTGCAGGACACGGCGACGTTCTGGAGTTTTTTCGGTCAGGCTGTGATTCTGACACTGATTCAGGTAGGCGGTCTTGGTGTATTTACGGTGGCGATCGCACTGGCGCTTGTATCCGGCAAAAAGATTGGTCTGATTCAGAGAAACATCATGCAGGAATCGATCTCCGCTCCGCAGATCAGCGGGATTGTGAAATTTACGAGGTTTATCCTGGAGACCACCTTCGTCTGTGAGGGGATCGGAGCGGCGGTGATGATGCCGGTATTTATCCGTAGATTCGGCGCGGGAAAGGGAATCTGGTACGCGTTTTTTCATTCGGTGTCGGCGTTCTGCAATGCCGGATTTGACCTGATGGGGGAGAGCGGAAAATACGGATCACTGACGCATTTCGCCGCAAATCCGTTGATTAATATCACGATTATGACACTTATTATCGTGGGCGGCATCGGTTTTCTGACGTGGATGGATGTGGCCATCAACGGTTTTCACGTGAAGCGGTTCCGTCTGCAGAGCAAGGTGATTCTGACGATGACGATGACGCTCATACTTGTACCGGCCATTTACTTTTATTTCGGCGAATTTACGGAGGGACCGGCAGGCGAGCGCGTACTGCTTTCGTTTTTTCAGTCTGTGACACCCAGGACCGCCGGGTTCAATACCGCGGATCTGACAAAAATGAGTGAGACAGGGATCTTCGTTTTAATCATTCTGATGCTGATCGGCGGCTCGCCGGCATCGACGGCGGGAGGAATGAAGACAACGACGGCAGCGGTTCTTCTGGCGTCTGCCGCCGCGGTGTTCCGACAGCGCAAGGACGCGGAAATTTTCGGCAGAAGAATACCACTGGACGCAATCCGGAGTGCCGGCGCCATCCTTCTGCTCTATACCATGCTCTTTGCTCTCGGAGGCATGGTGATCAGCAGGATTGAAGGACTGCCTCTTCTGGACTGCCTGTTTGAGACGGCGTCCGCGATCGGAACGGTGGGTCTGACCATGGGAATCACACCGGGACTGTCGCTGGTATCGAGGGGAATTCTGACTTTCCTGATGTATTTCGGAAGAGTCGGAGGACTGACGCTGATCTTTGCGACAGTGTCAGAGAAGGGAATGAACAACGGGAGACTTCCGGAGGAACGGATCACAGTGGGATGAAGCCCTGCTTTTGGGGAATATGGAGGAGGAGAGATGCAGATGAAGTCAATTTTACTGATCGGACTCGGCCGTTTCGGAAAAAATATTGCGATGAAGCTCCGGGAGATGAATCACGAGGTCATGGCAGTTGACCGCAATGAAAAGCGCGTCAATGAGATCATGCCCTATGTGACCAATGCCAGAATCGGAGACAGCACGGACGAGGAGTTTCTGAAGTCGCTGGGAATCCGGAATTATGATCTGTGCTTTGTGGCGATCGGGGACTGTTTTCAGGATTCCCTGGAGACGACATCACTGGTAAAGGAGCTCGGCGGCAAGCTTGTGGTGGCCAGGGCCGCCAGCGAGGTTCAGGCGAAATTCCTGAAGAGGAACGGGGCAGACGAGGTTGTTTTTCCGGAACAGCAGATCGCGAGATGGGCGGCTATCCGGTACAGCTCGGATCACGTTTTTGATTATTTTGCCATGGATGATGACTGTGCCATCTTCGAGGTGTCCGTTCCCGATAACTGGGTCGGGAAGTCGGTCGGGGAGCTGAATATCCGGAAACGTTACCGGATCAATATCCTTGCCATAAAAGCTGATGAGAGGATTGATATGAATATCACATCCGAGACGGTTCTGACAGCAGAAGAAAATCTTCTGGTGCTCGGGAAGAACAAGGATATGCAGAAATGCTTCAGGATCTGAGAAAGCTGGCGTAACGGCGGGACAGCAGATGCGGCTCACGTAAAAATAGAAGGACAGCGGAATTGCAATAACTGCGATACGGCAGATGCGGCTCACATAAAAACAGAAGGACAGCGGAATTGCAATAACTGCGATACGGCATATGGGGCTCATATAAAGACCGAAGACAGCGGAGATGCCGGGGAAAGTGATATAGATCGGAAGGAGGGATCGTTATGAAGATATTGTTGTTGATAGCGTTCCTTGCGGTGCTTGCGATTGTGGGTGATCACCTCATATCTTCATTTGACGAACTGATAGAGAAATACTACCATAATAAGAATAAGGACAGTAAATGATGATGATTTGGAAGGGGCTGCGGAATCTGTATGGAGAATGGACAGGTCAGGAATGCCGGAGCAAAGGAGAGAGAAAAAATACCGGTTGAAACCGCCATATCGTCGATAAACGACAGGGTGAGCACGCGGGAAAGAATCCGGGAGATTTTATTTTCTGCAGGGATGCTGGGACTATGCTCCGTGATCTGCTGGTGGTTTAAGCTTCTGAACGGTGTGGAATCCAATATCGTGGTGCTCTATATCTTCTTTGTTTTTCTGATTTCGGTGCGCACGGCAAACTGGATCTACAGTGTCTGCGCTGCCGGACTAAGCGTCGTGATCTATAATTTTCTGTTTACGGCTCCGGAATTCACGCTTCACGCCTATGACAACCGCTATACGGTTTCCTTCGGTGTGATGCTGCTGATCGCTCTGCTGACCGGTGTAATGGCCGCCAGACTGCGGACGCAGGCGAGGAATTCCGCGCGCATGGCATTTCGGGTCAGTGTTCTGTACGAGACGAATCAGCTGGTGGAAAAGTGCAGGAGTCAGGACGAGATCAAGGAGATCACAGCGAAGCAGCTTGTGAGGCTTCTCCACAGGAATGTGCTTCTGTACAGAGACAGGGGGAGCGTTGACGGGAAACCCGCCATGTTCCTGTCGGACAATTCCGAGGAACCCGGTTTTGCTGCCGAACAAGAGAAGGCTGCGGCAGAACTGGCGTTTGAACATGGCGAAAAAACCGGGAGAGGTACGGATTCTGTTCCGGAAGCGTCCTGCGTGTACCTGGCAATCCGCCTGAATCAGGCGGTGTACGGCGTCATGGGAATTGATGTCCGGGAAAATGAGCTGGACACCTATGAGGAGAGCATGGTGACGGCGATACTCGGGGAAGCCGCGATTGCCCTGGAGAATAAGCGGAACGAGCAGGAAAAGGAACAGGCACGGCTGATGGCGAAGAACGAACAGCTTCGCGCGAATCTTCTGCGCTCGATTTCTCATGACCTGAGGACTCCGCTGACATCGATTTCAGGCACAGCGAGCCTCCTGCTGTCCGATGGGGACAGGCTGGATGATGCGTCGAGGAAAAATCTTTATTCCAATATATATGAGGATTCCATGTGGCTGGAGGATCTGGTGGAGAATCTGCTGTCCATTACGCGGCTGAAGGATGATCAGACCAGAATTCATACCTCTGCGGAATTCGTCAGCGAGGTGATTGAAGAGGCGCGGAGGCATTGCAGCCGGAAGCTTTCCGAGCATCGGTTTTCCACAGAGCAGTCGTCGGAGGTGCTGCTTGGAAAAATGGACGCGCACCTGATTATCCAGGTACTGGTCAATCTGGTGAATAACGCCGTGAAGTATACGCCGCCGGGTTCGGAGATTCGGATCTGCACGGAGCGGAAGGGGGATATGATTCAGATTTCAGTGGAGGATAACGGGGCTGGTGTATCTGAGACAGACCGGCCGCATATCTTTGATATGTTCTACAGCGGCAAAAAGACAGTGGCGGACAGCAGCAGAAGTCTCGGCCTCGGTCTTGCCCTTTGCAGGGAAATTGTGCAGGCGCACGGCGGTAAGATCTGGTATGAGGAGAATGTTCCGCACGGCAGTATTTTCCGGTTTACTATACCGGCGGAGGAGGTTCGGACGGATGTCTAAGGCAACGATTCTTGTGGTAGAGGATGATCCCTCTGTGCAGAACCTGATTACGACGGCTCTGAAAATGTACGGTTACGATTCGGTGACAGCCGGGAACGGACAGACTGCGGTGATGCAGGCGGCCACCCGCAGCCCGGATGTTATTTTTCTGGATCTGGGACTGCCGGACATGGATGGCGTAGATGTAATCCGAAAGGTGCGGACATGGTCCGCGCTTCCGATCATTGTGATCAGCGCGAGAAGTGAGGAGACCGACAAGATCGAGGCACTCGACGCGGGAGCGGACGATTATCTGACAAAACCGTTTTCTGTGGAGGAGCTTCTGGCAAGACTGCGCGTCTCATTGAGACGTCTGCCGTTTCTGAAGCAGGCGGCGGAACCGACGCCGGTGTTCACAAACGGGGGACTGGTGATCGATTTTCCGGCGGAGACGGTGACTCTGGACGGAAGGGAGCTCCATCTGACACCGATTGAATATAAGCTGATCTCTCTGCTCGCTCACAATGAGGGAAAGGTTCTGACCTATTCCTATATCACGAAGGCGATCTGGGGAGAATCCGCGGAGAGCGAAATGGCGTCGCTGCGGGTATTTATGGCAAATCTGCGAAAAAAGCTGGAGGATAAGGAGGGCTCGCAGCATTTTATTCAGACGCACATCGGCATCGGATACCGGATGCTGAAGGCAGAAGAAGACGGAAGGGGAAAGAACCGGCAGACCGGGTAGTTCCGTTGCACAAAAATGAGAAAATATAAAAAAATTACGTGAAAAAACAGAAAATCACAGGACAGTGTCTGGAAAATGAAGTATAGTGTATAGGAAACCGAAAGAACGGACATCAACTGAGTTCAGCATTGCAGTGAGAACTGCAGAAAGGACAGATTATGTGTACAGCGGCAACATATACAGGTAAGGATCATTATTTTGGAAGAAATCTTGATCTGGAGTATTCCTATCATGAATCGGTAACGGTCACACCGAGAAACAAGGAACTTGTGTTCCGTCATTTGACTCCTATACCAAACCACCTGGCAATGATCGGCATGGCATATGTGGTTGGAGATTATCCGCTATATTATGATGCAATGAATGAAAAGGGACTGTCGATGGCAGGTCTGAACTTTCCCGGAAACGCGGATTACAGAAAGCCGGAGGAGGGAAAGGACAATGTCGCTTCCTTTGAATTCATTTCATGGATTCTGGGTCAGTGCGGAAGTGTGGAGGAAGCCAGAAAGTATCTTTCAAGAATCAACCTGACCGATGACGCTTTTGCGGCGGAGCTTCCGCCTTCACCGCTTCACTGGATTGTCGCCGATCAGAAGGAGTGCGTGGTATTTGAACAGACGGCACGGGGCGCGCAGATCTACGATAACCCGGTAGGAGTGATGACCAATAATCCGACCTTTGATTATCAGATGACACATCTCGCAGACTATATGAACGCATCCGCCGGGCTTCCGGAGCAGAAGCTGATCCCAGGCGTGGAGCTGAACGCGTACAGCCGCGGCATGGGCGGAATGGGAATTCCGGGAGATCTTTCCTCCGCGTCAAGATTTGTAAAGGTCGCGTTTACAAAGATGAATTCCCTGAAGGCGGAGGATGAATCCGCAAGTATCAGCCAGTTTTTCAAGATCCTAGGATCTGTCGAGCAGCAGAAGGGATGCTGCCGTCTTGCGACGGACAAGGACGGGAACCCGGTCTGCGAGTACACGATCTACAGCTCCTGCTGCAATATGGACAAAGGAATCTATTATTACACGACGTATGAGAACAGTCAGATCACGGCGGTTGACATGCACCACACAGATCTTGACGGGAGCAGTCTCACCTCGTACGAACTCATAAAGGGACAGCAGATTCGGATGCAGAATTAAAAGATAATGCTGACAACTGTGGCATGACAACTACAGCACTGCGAATCGGCAATATTGTGACTGGACTTATCATGACAATATCGGGTATAATACAGTTACGTGCTGAATATTGTGATGGATAGGATGGAATTATCACAAAAGCTTAGACAGCACAAATCAGGAAAGAATCATACAGGAGCAATCAGAAGAGGAGCGGATCGGAAGAGACGGCGGCAGAAGAGAAGCGGATTTCAGCGGTAAAAGCGGAGTCTGCCTGACTGCCTGACGACTGAGACGCAATCAGACAGGAGGCGTGTTATGAAGTTCAAATGTAAGGTTTGTGGGTATATCTACGAGGGAGATCAGGCTCCGGAGGAGTGCCCGAAGTGTCATCAGAAGAATGTATTTGAGCCGGTGGATGAAGAAAAGAAGAATCCTTATGCCGGTACCAAGACGGAAAAGAATCTGCTGGAGGCTTTCTCCGGTGAGTCACAGGCACGCAACAAATACACATTCTTTGCTTCCGTTGCGAAGAAGCAGGGATTTGAGCAGATTGCGGCACTTTTCCTGAAAACAGCAGACAACGAGAAAGAGCATGCAAAGCTCTGGTTCAAGGAACTCGGTATGCTCGGCGACACAGAAGAGAATCTGCTGTCCGGTGCTCTTGGCGAGAATTATGAGTGGACCGATATGTATGTGCGTATGGCAAAGGATGCCGACGAGGAAGGCTTCCATGAGTTGGCCGAGAAGTTCCGCGGGGTTGCCGCGATTGAGAAGACACACGAGGAGCGCTACCGCAAGCTGCTTCACAACGTAGAGATGAAAGAGGTCTTCAAGAAGAGCGAGGTCAAGGTCTGGGAGTGCAGAAACTGCGGACATATCGTTGTGGGAACAGAAGCTCCGGAGGTTTGTCCGGTATGCAATCATCCGCAGTCCTTCTTTGAGGTTCATGAAGAGAACTATTGATTTTTCTGCTTAATATCTGGTGCATTCGTATGTTATTGGTTTTACCGGCTGACGTCTTCCATGGGATCGCTCGTGGGAGATGTCAGATGGACGTATATCAGGTACCTTTTACGAATGTGTGATTCAGCGGGATGGCAAATGAGAGCGTTTGCCACCCCGCTGTTGTTTTTTCTTGCATGTACGGAGGGTATTCCGGAAATATGATGTGGGAACCGGCGCTGCCGGTGGGAGGAATTGTAAATTTATATTACCGGCAGGGGTTTTTGTGTAGATAAGGCGGGATATCTTGGTGTATAATTCAATCCATGACAGTTACTTATGGTAACTGAAGGGAACTAAAGGGAATAATACGCAGGTTCTGATGGATGAAGCAATCAAAGCGCAGATTTTGTTAACGGAAGCGGATGGGACTCAGGATCGGACGACTGAGACGGCGGGGCAGAGGTACCGGATGATCAGAATTCTCAGAGAAACGGAAAATTATATAGCGGTAAGAAAACCTGCCGGTATGGCGACGCAGTCGGGGAAACTGGGGCAGATGGATCTGATGAATGAGCTTCTGAATGAGCTTGCGGCCAGACAGCGCAAGGAGAGACGCATACAGGGGAAGACACGGCCGTCCCGGGCTCCGTATCTGGCGGTGATCAATCGTCTCGACCAGCCTGTGGAAGGGATCGTTCTCTTCGCGAAAAATCCGAAGGCTGCGGCGAAGCTCTCGGAGATGCTGAGAAATCACGAGATCCGCAAGGAGTATCTGGCGGTTGTATACCTGACGAAGGGGAGGGGCTCTTCCGGCAGGATCGATATGGCTGGAGAGGCCGGGACAGATGACAGGACCTGCCCGGACAGCGACATTGTAATGGATGAGGGGATGGATCCGGCCGGTGACATCGGAATAGATGACGGGATCGGGCCGCTTGACGGGCAATGGCATCAGCTTTCAGATTTCATGCTCTTCGACGGCAGAAGCAACCGGTCCGAGATTGTCGGAGAGAGTGTACCGGGGGCGCAGAGGGCAGTTCTGAAGTACAGAATTCTGAAGATTTCCGTGGCGACTCAGGCAGGAACAAATCGCGGGCAGGAGTTGGACTGTGGAAGAAGCATGGCATCCCGGAGCGGCGAAAGTCACGGGCAGGAGTTGGACTGCGGAAGAAGCATGGCATCCCGGAGCGGCGATAGTCACAGGCAGGAGCGGGCCTTCGGGAAGAACGGAACTGATCATGCCGATGATGATCCCGGGACAAGAAAGGGGGCACCGGAGAGCCCGGCCGACGTTTATGAGTCCGGCACGAAGAAGGCACTGCTGGAGATTGATCTTGGCACGGGCAGGCATCATCAGATCCGGCTGCAGCTTTCTCACGCGGGAATGCCGATCGTGGGAGACCGGAAATACGGTGTTGAGAGCTTCTGGGAGGTGGAACACACAAAAAAACGATGGGGAGAGCATGGAAATTTTCCGGCTCTGTGTGCGTTCCGTCTGATCTTTACCGATCCGTGGAGCAAAGCCCGGACAGAGATCCGGGCACTGCCGGAGGGGGAGAATTTCAAGAGCTTTGGGGAGAACCGGCTGGAGGAGATCTGATCTGCCGTCGTATGCGATATATGTAAAAAAATGAAATTCAGGGGAGCATCGCAGGATTTATGAAGAAAGCTATTCGTGTTTTTTTAATACTGCTGGTGATTTTCGTTGCGGGCGTGATTGTGTTTTCGCTGCAGATCAACCGCAGGCAGGAGCCGGAGAATACAGAGGAGGCGACGGGGCCGACGCTTCCGGTCGTCTTCATGGAGATTGACGGGACGGATGTGAACGAGATGTTCGGGGTGCGCGGGAATCTGCAGGAAACCTCGGAGAGGGACTCGGTCACTCCGCTTCCATCTTCGAAGAAACTGTCGTTCCGTATAGATCCGAAGGAATCGGAGATAACGGGAGTAAGTTATGAGATTTCGTCCATCGCGGATGAGAGTCTGGTGGAGAACGGAGAAATCACGGATCAGAAGACTGGAGAGGATGGTTCGGTCACTGCTTCTTTTACGGCAAATTCGAACCTCCGGTCAGGCCAGGAATATATGCTCTGCATCGATCTGAAGCTGAAGAGCGGTGATGATGTCCGGTATTACACAAGACTTGTGCAGGGCAGCGGCATTGATTTCAGCGGCTATCTGAAATTTGTCAGTGATTTTGGGACAATGTGTCTGGACAAGAGTAATCAGGACACACTTGCGGGCTATCTGGAAACAGACGACAGCGGTACCTCAGGAGATTTTACGGATGTGGATATTACATCCGATACGGATACCGTTACCTGGGGAGACCTCTCGCCGTCTATGGTAACGGAGGCTGTGCCGGTAATCTGCGAGTGCAATACGACTACGGTCAGCATGGAAGCGGATTACATCATCAGTTCGAAGGACAGCGAGGGTGAGACGGAGTACTATAAGGTAAAAGATTTCTACCGCATGAAATACGCGGACGGCACGACAAATATCTCACTGCTGAACTTCAAGAGGACGGCAGCGCTGATCTTCGACAGCAGCCTTCCGGTTCTGACAGACAGCGGGCTTTTGCTCGGCGTTCAGGACAGCAGCATATCCTATGCGTCCAGTGAGACGGGAAATATTGCTGTTTTTGCGGAAAACGGTGATCTCTGGTCGTACAATACGGAAACCGGAGCGTTGAGCTGTCTTTTTTCCTTCCGTGAAAAAGCAAACGGGAGCTATACTTTTGATGACCGCACGGAAAATGAGCAGCATGACTTCGCAATAGAAAATGTGTCGGAAAACGGGGACGTCACCTTTGTGCTGTACGGCTATATGCCGTCCGGAGCGCATGAGGGACGGATGGGGGCCGCCGTATTTACGTATTCGGCGAACACGGATATTTCAGAGGAGAGGATGTTTATTCCTCTGAATCAGAGCTACGATGTGCTGGAACGAAATATTTCCCGGCTGTCCTATGTGAGCAGCAAGGATGAACTGTATCTGTTTCTGGGGACGGAGCTGTGCAAGATTAATCTTGCGGACGGGTCGTACGATGTGGTGCAGGATACGATTGACAGCAGCGGATTCGCGTCGTCGGATTCGCAGCAGGTGGTCGCATGGCTTGACAGTGACAATACAGGCGGCTCGAAGACGGCGACAATGCTCGATCTGGAGAGTGGAAAGTCACTGCAGATCCCGGCGCCGGACGGGGAGGCCATTGTTTCCTGCGGCTTTGTGGACAATGATTATGTGTACGGGCTGGTTAAGGATGAGGATGTGATTACCGGAAGTGACGGCACAATTACATGTGGAATGTATCGTCTTGTCATTGAGGACATCAACGGAACGGTCAAGAAGGATTACCAGAAGGAGAATCAGTATGTCACCGCGGTGTCAGAGGAGCATGACGCACTCGCACTCAGGCTGTCTGCATTGTCCGACGGTACCTACCGGGATGCGGGAACGGACCGCATCGTAAAGAATGGACAGGAAGACACAGGCGTAGGAATCAGCACAACGACCGACAGCCGCACAGGGCAGGAGAAGGTGCTCACTCTCGGAAATGGTTCCGCTGAAAAAATCACACAGAAGAGTGCGGAGATTCTCTATACAAAAGCGGGGTCCGAGACCATTCTGGAGTGGCCGGAGACGGATCAGAACCTGTATTCTGTATATGGGTTTGGAACGCTGCAGGGAATATACAGCAGCGTAAACCGGGCAATCGCGGCGGCGGATGGTGTGTCGGGACTGGTGCTCGACAGCGCACAGAGATATGTGTGGGTGAGAGGAGACTGGCCGTCTTCCTATACGATTGATACCGCGACGATTCCGGAGGGGTTCCTGGAGCTTGCCTATGATTCGGACGCGCTTGGAAATCTGCTCGGGTCCGGATATACTGTGCTGAATCTGTCGGGATGTACGCGTGAGGAGCTGTACTATCAGCTTTCAAAGGGTTATCCGGTGCTCGCAAGGGTTTCGGACAGCAGTGTATATTATGTGATCGGGTATGACGAGTATAATATCTGGATTTATGATAAAACGAGCGGGAAGGCAAAGGCGGTAGCTACAGATGATGCGGATGCGCTTTTCAAGAAGAATTCGTATCAGTTCCTGAGCTATATTGCCGCCTGAGTAAGACTATTCGTATACAGTCTCTTACACACGCTTTTCGTGTGACGAGCCTGTCTGCGTTTTCGAAGAGTTGTTCAGACCGTGATATGTATAAGCTACGGATTGCTCCGTGCTTCGCACTCTCGCAATCCAACAGGTACTCGCACTTCCGTGCCGCTTGCGCGTCACTTCGTGCTCATACCTGTTGCCTTCGAAA
>DGTF01000018.1:67563-71054 GCA_002394235.1 Eubacterium sp. UBA4343
AAATCGCATACAGTCTCTTACACACGCTTTGCGTGTGACGAGCCTGTCTGCGTTTTCGAAGAGCTTATACATAAAAAAAGAAGCCGTCTCAGGTGTCCGGAGATCCGGACAAGACCTGAAATGGCTTTTCCAATGTCATGATATATGTCTGACTGGTTCGCCGGAGCGATATCAGTCAACCGGGGAGAAGTCCTCCTTGCCGGCGCCGCAGATCGGGCATACCCAGTCATCGGGGAGATCCTCAAATGCTGTTCCGGGAGCGATTCCGTTGTCCGGATCTCCTTCTGCAGGATCATATACATATCCACAAGGACCACATTCATACTTTTGCATAGCTATTACCATCCCTTCTGTAATTTGAATAAGTTGATTTGTGAAAAATTCCTTCCGGAAATCCGGCGAAGAACGTTTCTGGATCATGATTGCATTATATTATGAAGGAGTTAGGTTTGACAAGGCAAAACGGATATTTCATGTGGACAGTAACTGCCCGGCGGATTTTGAAGGTACAGAAAATAGAAGGGTGACGGCATATCGGTCTGAAGGGGGCTCAGCCGCAAAGCTAAAATGTCTGAGGGGGCTCAGCCGCAAAGCTAAAATGTCTCAGGGGTTAAGCCGAAGAACGACATTGTCTCAGGGGGTCATCAACAAAACTACAGTGACAGGAAAGGAAGTATTCTCATGGAATTTCGGCCGTGCATCGACATACACAATGGAAAAGTGAAGCAGATTGTAGGAGGGACGCTGAAGGATGCGGGGGATTTCGCCGCGGAGAATTTTGTATCCGAACAGGATGCCGCATTCTACGCGAGACTGTACCGGCAGTACGGACTTCGGAACGGGCACATTATTCTGCTGAACCCGCCGTCCTCAGAGTACTACCAGGCGACACTGAGACAGGCGGAGGCCGCGCTCGCGGCATGGCCGGGAGGACTGCAGATCGGAGGCGGTGTCAATGCCGAGAATGCGGCTTGTTTTCTGGAAAAGGGAGCGAGTCATGTCATCGTTACATCCTATGTCTTTCGTGACGGAAATGTTTCCATGGACCGGCTCGGACGACTGGTGTCTGCCGCGGGAAAGGAACACCTTGTCCTGGATCTCAGCTGCCGGAAAAAGGACGGCAGGTATTATATCGTGACGGACCGCTGGCAGAAATTTACGGACGTGGAAGTGACCATTGATTCTCTTTGCGAATTTGCAAAGTACTGCGATGAGTTCCTGATTCATGCGGCGGATGTCGAGGGCAGGGCGATGGGAGTCGAACGGGAGCTGGTGGATATTCTTGCGAAGGCATCGGAGAAAATTTCCGGGGGTATTCCGAATCCGCATGGAGATGGAACGAAAAGGATTTTTCCCATTACCTATGCGGGGGGCGTGGGAAGCTTTGAGGATCTTCGCTGGTTGAAACAGGAGGGAAAGGATCGTATCAATGTGACGATTGGAAGCGCTCTGGATCTGTTCGGAGGCAGTATGAATTTTGAGAGGGTTCTTCGTACATGTGGGGAACTCCGTACATGTGGAAAAGATACAGTGTCAGAATGACGGAAAAACCGGAGATAATGAGATAAAACGCATGAATTTGTGCAAAGGCTTACAAAAAATGCCGACAATATAGCATAAATTTTTACGCGTATTTTTAATTCATTGTATACATTGAACAATAGAATGCTATACTGAATCTATACTCATCTGCGCGCTCTGGCGGAAAGGAACACGCGATGATTGGACAGCATATTTAGGAGGGTATTACAATGATAATTATCGGAGAGAAGATCAACGGATCGATTCCCGCAGTCGCGGAAGCGATCAAGAATCGTGACGCAGATGAAATCAAGCGCCGTGCGCTGATTCAGGCGAATGCGAGAGCAGATTATATTGACTGCTGCGCGTCCGTTCCGGAAGCGGAGGAGGTAGAGACACTGAAATGGATGATCGACTGCATTCAGGAAGTTACGGATGTTCCGATTGCGGTTGACAGTCCGAGCCCCAGAGTCCTGAAGGAGATATTCCCGTACTGCAAGAAGCCCGGAATCATCAATTCCGTTTCCGGAGAAGGCGACAAGATTGACATTCTCTTCCCGGCGATTGCCGATACGAAATGGGAAGTTATCGCACTGTGCAGTGATGATACAGGAATTCCCAAGACGGCGGATGACAGACTCAGAGTCTTCCATCATATCATGGACGAGGCAAAGAAATATAACATCGCTCCAAGCCGCATCCATATCGATCCGCTGATCGAGATGCTTTGCACATCCGAGGATGGAATCGGTATGGTGGAGAGCGTTATGCAGACGATTCGCAGCGAGTATCCGAGCATTCATATTACCGGCGCTGTAAGTAATATTTCCTTCAATCTCCCGGCAAGAAAGCTTGTCAATATCGGATTTACGGTTCTGGCCATGAAGGCAGGACTTGACAGCGCGATCTTCGATCCGACGAACCGGGATCTTCTGGGAGTTATCTTCGCAACCGAGGCGCTTCTCGGCAACGATGAGTACTGCATGGAGTATATTGAAGGATTCCGTGACGGACTGTACGGACCGAAGCCGAAGGCATAAGAAACGGGTTAAACGCATATTGCCTCAAGAGGATGTACAGGCGGCAGAAATGTTGGAAAAACTGCCATAAGAAACGGATTACACGCACATGCCCTCAGGAGGGGCACCACAAAATGATATTCATTTCACAGACATTCTTGCGGAAAAGGGGATCTGTGATTGCGGAATGAATATAAATAAATTATTTAAAAGCGGAGGATTTTACAATGGGAAGTATTGAAGAAGTTGCTAATCTGGTTGAGCATGGACGTTCCAAGAAGGTTCCGGCTGCAGTTCAGGCTGCTCTGGATGAGGGAATTGATCCGAACGACATTCTGCAGAAGGGTATGATCGATACCATGGGTATCGTCGGAGAGAAGTTCAAGAACAATGAGATCTTCGTTCCGGAGATGCTGGTAGCTGCAAAAGCAATGAAGGCAGGCGTAGAGGTTCTGAAACCGCATCTTGCAACAGGAGCGGCAGGAAAGCTCGGTAAGGTCATCATTGCTACGGTAGCCGGCGACCTTCATGACATCGGCAAGAACCTTGTTGCGATGATGATCGAGTCCGCCGGATTTACAGTAATTGATCTGGGTGTTGACGTGCAGATCGACAAGATCATCGAGGCAGTCAATGAGAATCCGGATACAAAGATTGTTGCGCTGTCTGCCCTGCTGACAACCACAATGCCATCGCTGAGAGATACTGTTGCCGCACTTAACGGTGCTCCTTTCCGCAGCAACATCAAGGTTATGGTCGGCGGTGCTCCGATTACGCAGGAATTCGCGGACGAGATCGGCGCAGACGGATATTCCGAGGATGCTGCATCGGCTGCTGAGCTTGCGAAGAAGCTGGTTGGCGCAGAATAATTTCATAAGAACAGGTATATGGGGCCGGCGCATGGGGAAGCTTGTATGCGCCGGCTTTTTTTACGCAAACAGTGAGCCGCAG
>DGTF01000018.1:71169-132691 GCA_002394235.1 Eubacterium sp. UBA4343
CGCAGCGTGTTTTATCTCGTTGTGTCAGATATTAAGATCTGTAAAGATCCGTACAAGCAGGCTGGCCGGGGGATACCGGCAGATTTTTTATAAGAGGTGATGGTTGATGGCAGAAAAATACAGAATATGTTTTCGGCCGCAGAACAGGGAAATAGAGGCCGATGCGGGAATGACCATTCTGGAGGCGGAGAGAATGGCGGGTCTGGAGCCGGACGCGCCCTGCGGCGGTTGCGGCAAGTGCGGAAAATGCAGAGTGGATATCCTGAAGGGAAAGAGAACCGGAGTGGTTCTGGCATGTCAGACCCGGATCGACAGCAGCATGACGGTAGATACGATGTATCAGGAAAAGGTCCGGAAAATACTGTCCGAGGGACTGACCAGGAAGGTACCGGTGGAGCCGGGAGTTTTTCCGGGGAAGGATCAGGCAGAGGAAAAAACCGCAGGGAGAGAAGAATCCGATATTCCGTTCTTCCTGATGGCATTTGATATCGGCACGACGACGGTTGTAGGATACCTTCTGGACGGACATACCGGACGGACGCTTTCCGTTGCCAGCCGGATGAATCCGCAGCATGCCTTTGGCGCTGATGTGATCTCCAGAGCGAATTATGTGCTGGAACATGGAGAAGAGGGGAGTCGGGAGCTGAGGACATGTATTGTGAAGGCCATGAACGATCTGATCCGTGAGGCGGCGGGAAGCGCGGGAGTTCAGACAGAGGATATTCTGCAGGCGGCTGTGGTTGGAAATACCTGCATGCATCATCTTTTTCTCGGAATATCTCCGGACAGTCTGGTGCACGCTCCCTATATTCCGGCAGTGCGGAAGGGAATGATTCTGACGGCGGAGGAAACGGGACTGAAGTTCGGACCCCGCTGTTCAATGGGGGAAAAGGCTGTGGAAATCCCGGTATTTGAGCTTGAGAATGAGCTTTCAGCGAATGAAGACAGCGGGAAGCGTTTCCTGATCAGCCGGGACATGAGGCGCGCGGACAGCATTCATGAGAAACAGGGAGTTGTCCTTCTTCTTCCGAATATTGCGGGATTTGTCGGAGCGGATACGATTGGCTGTATGGTATCGGCGGCCTTTGACCGGCTGGAGGAGCTGACTCTGATGGTGGATATCGGGACCAATGGAGAGATGGTTCTGGGAGATCAGAAAAAAATGCTTACGACCTCTACGGCTGCCGGACCTGCCTTTGAAGGCGCGAAGATCGAGTGCGGCATGCGGGGAGCGGACGGCGCGGTGAGTCATCTGCGGGAGTCAGACGATGGTTTTTCTCTGGAAGTCGTCGGAGATGTGAAGCCTGTCGGCATCTGTGGCTCCGGCCTGATTGACGCGCTTGCCTTTCTGATTCGTCATGGTTTTATCACCAATTACGGCGCTTTCCGTGATCCGGAGGACCTGGAGGATCCTCTGGCATGCAGGCTGAAGAACAGGCTGATTACGGTTCATGGACAGCCTGCCTTCCTGCTCGTCAGAGGCGAGGACAGCGCAGACGGCAATGAGATTTATCTGACGCAGAAGGATGTAAGAGAGGTTCAGCTGGCCAAGGGAGCGATTGCGGCAGGAATACAGATTCTGACGGAAAAACTGGGAAAGAAGACCGGAGAGATCCGGCACGTTTTTCTTGCGGGAGCCTTCGGAAACTATATGGATTCCGGGAGCGCCTGTGAGATCGGAATGATACCCTATGAGCTTCATGACAGAATAACGGCGGTTGGGAATGCCGCCGGAGAAGGCGCAAAGCTTGCGGCGGTGAACCGTGGGGAGTTTGAGTATGCCTGCAGGCTGTCAGAGGAAACCGAATTCATTGAGCTTGCCTCAGAGAGCAGCTTTCAGGACGTTTTTGTAGACAAGCTGGAGTTCGAGCGCGCGGTTGAAGACGAATGAGGCCGTGTGAAACACGGAGAAGGAATTTTTTATAATATGATCGGAATAGGAATTGATACCGGCGGAACCTATACGGATATCGTTGTATATGACATGGAAAACGGGAAGGTGCTCGGATCGGGGAAGACGCCGACGACGAAGGACCATCTGGAGGTGTGCATTCTCAAGGCATTGGACAGCATGGATCAGAGCTATATCCACCAGGCAGAGCTTCTGGCGCTTTCCACGACGCTCGCGACAAATGCCTGCCTGGAGAATAAGGGAGGAAGGGCGAAGTGCCTGATGATTGGCATGAATCCGGAATCGATGAGCAATCTGGACCAGGTATATGGATCCTACGGATTCCGGGATCTGAAGGAGCTGGTCTTCATTGATGGGAAGCCGGAGCATTTATTTGAGAAACCGGAGGATCCGGACTGGGAGGAACTGAAGGAGAAGGGACCGGAGTGGTTCCGGGGCTGCCGGGCGGTGGGAATCACGCAGATCTATCCGGACGCAAACGGCGGACGATTTGAGCAGGAAGCGGAAAAAATCCTGAAGAAAGAGGGATTTCAGGTTACGACAGCATGGAATATGTTCCATGATGTGGATGTGCTGCGAAGAGGCGCAGGTACACTTCTGAATGCACGACTGATTCCGATCATTACAGATTTCTTAGATGCTGTCCGCAAGGCGCTGGCGGAACGGAACCTGAAGATGCCGATCGCGATTGTCGCGGGAAATGGAAATCAGATGGCAGAGGCCGTCGCGTGTGAGAGACCGGTGGAAACGCTGCTGTCAGGACCGGCTGCGAGTGCGGTCGGCGGGAGTGTGATCTCGGGAGAGCCGGACGGGATTCTCGTGGACATGGGAGGTACAACGACGGATATTGCGCTGATCCGTGAAGGAGAGCCTGTGCTGGCGGATCAGGGAATATCGATCGGGCAGTGGCGGACCACGGTCAAGGGGCTGTATGTCGATACAACTCTGCTCGGGGGAGACAGCGAGGTTTTGTTTGAAAACGGCCGCATTCTCCTTGGGAAGGAGCGGGTGATACCGCTTTCGGCTCTGGTGCAGATGTTCCCGGCACAGAAGGAGCAGATCATCCAAAGGCTTCAGGTGCTGGCAGAATCCGGCAAAAAACACACGCGGATGCTTCATGAATTTCTGGTGCTGCAGAATAATATTCTGGCTGATCCGGATCTTCGGGACCGGTATACGCCGGAGGAGATCCGCATCTGCGAGGCTCTGCGGAACGGACCGCTGATCCTGGAGGATTTTGCGGAAGCTGCCGGAGAAAGCGTGTACAAGCCGGGGACGGAGCGGCTTGAGGCGGAAGGCGTCATCATGCGCAGCGGCCTGACCCCGACGGATATGATGGTTCTGAAGGGAGACATCGATCTGTACGGAGAAGATTCTGCAAGAGCGGTTCGCGAGGCAGTGCGTTTCCTCATCCAGAATACGGATCCGGAATATTATCGAATGTCAGGGCACGGGAAGACCGCATATCCGGTGCGGGATCACGGCGCTGATGCAGGAGATGAAAAAAAGTCAGCGGAGACGGGAAAGCTTGTAGAGACGGGGCCGGAGGAGGCAGCGGATGTCAGAAAGACAGCCGAGACCGGAAAGTCTGCAGAGACGAGGCCGGAGGAGGCCGTGGCGGACGAGGTATATCGCCTGGTAGAGAAGAAGATGTACCGCAGAATCGTGGAGATTCTGATGGCACAGCAGCATCCGGGGCAGCGGCGTTACCTGGAGCAGGACGGGGTGAAGAGGCTGATCGACTGGTCGTTTGAGGAAGCGAGGAAAGGCGACGCAGAGGACTGGGCGGGAATGAGAATTCATACGGACCTGCCGATCATCGGTGTCGGCGCGCCGGTGCATATCTTTCTTCCGGCCGTTGCAGAATATCTTGGGACGAGAGCAGTCATTCATCCTTTCGCCGGCGTTGCGAATGCGCTTGGGGCGATTGCCGGAAAGGTTTCCGCGAGAGTCAGCATTCATGTGAAGGCGGATTATCAGGGCGCGGTTCCAGACGGGTTCTCGGTGACCGATGGTAAGGGAAAACATAAATTTGAACATTATGAGGATGCGGAGAAATATGCGGAGAAAACCGCAAGAAAGCTGGCGGCGGAGGATGCGCGCCGTCAGGGAGCCGGAGAGAATCCGGAGATCCGGATTCTGAAGCGGCAGATACGGACGTCATCGGCGGTCGGCCCGGAAGTTTTTTTTGAAACAGTGGTGGAGGCCGTCGCCTCCGGGCGGTTCCGGGTTTCAGGAAGATCGTAAATTATGTCGCGTTACCTGGCTTTAATGGATTAAAGCAGATAAATAGTGAGTCTGCCAGGTGTGGTACAGGCAGGAGCATTTAAAAACTACAGATCAGCTTTTTCCGGTCTTGGGAGGCAGCTGATCCGGGTCGGTGTATGCGGGGATCCGGATTTCAACCTCGGTTCCCTGGCCCGGAGTACTGGAATAGCGGAGGCCGTAGTCCTCGCCGTAGAGAATCTGCAGACGGCGGTGTGTGTTGAAGATGGCGATCTGGTTTCCCTTACCGGAGGATTGTATTTTCCCGGTGAGCAGATCACCGATCTTCTCCGGCGGGATGCCGATGCCGTCATCCGAGAGGAGCAGAATCAGGGTTCCGTTTTCGATCCATCCGGTCAGTACGATCGTTCCCTTCCGGCTTTCCTTTTCGAGAATGCCGTGCAGGATGCTGTTCTCGACAATCGGCTGAAGGGTCAGCCGGGGAATCCGATTTTCCATCATGGAATCCGGCACGTCCACGACGAAGTCGATGCCGTTGTCGAAGCGCATGTTCTGAAGGCGCACATAGATCGAAGCATGTTCGATCTCCTCCTCCAGGATGCCGATGGAATCCTTGCGGCTGAGCGTAAGGCGGTAAAATCTGGAAAGATCGCGGACAGCCTGATTGATTTCCTTTGTGCGGCCCTGCTGCGCCATCCAGTTGATCATTTCCATGGTGTTGTACAGAAAATGTGGATTGATCTGCGCCTGCAGAGAGCGGAACTCGGCGATCCGGAGTTCCTCGGACTGCTTCTGCTGTTTCTCCATCAGATTGTTGATCTGCCTTGCCATGTAGTTGTAGGAGTCGACCAGGTCACCGATTTCGTCATTCTCGGTCGGAGAATTCATAGGGACTGGCAGCCCGTTCTTAACCCGGCTCATCTGCCGGCTGACGGCACTGATCCGGTCCGTGAAGGAGCGGGACAGGAAGTAGGCGAGAAAAATAGCGATGACGGCAGTCGCGGACCAGATTGTGACAAGCTTCAGCCAGTACATCATGGTCGTCCGGCGGAGAGGTGCGGATGGCGTGATGTTCACCAGAAACCAGTCCGCCGCGGGAAGATAATAGTATGAGACATAGACTGTCTCGCCGAGAACCTTTTTTTCCAGGAACCCATTTGAACTCATCAGATTATTCTGGATGCTGCTGTAATTCATATAATAGATGCCGGAAAGCCTGGAATTCGTGGTTGTGACCATGGCGTCTCTTTCATTTGTGATATAGGAGACGCCTCCCTCCGGTGTCGGATGCCCGCTCAGAATCTTCCGGAGGGTATCGGAGTGGAAATAGCAGGCAACATAGCACTTTGTAATGGTTCCGGAAGAATCCCTGACAGAGGCCGGGTGAATATAGGCGCAGTCTCCCAGGTCGTTTTTCTCAGAGACACCAAGGTACAGCGGTGGGCAGAACAGCTCCGATGGGTGTGTGCTGTAGAAAATTCCGTACCAGTAGGTTGCCGTTATGTCGTGCATAGAGGCGAAGACACTGTTTCCCGCAGAGAAAACGCGGCTGTCCTTCGGGAGATCGACATAGATCCGGATTGCCGACACACCGTTTGAAGAGAGATATCTGGAGAGACCGCTCGAGAAGGCGGCGGCATCCTCCGAGGTCAGGGCATCCGGGACAGAGGTATCGATCGTCTCTGAAAATACACTGGTGTAGAACCGGTTGGTTTTGATCTGATCGTAGACATCAATGACGCTGCGTATCCGCTGCTGAAGCAGAGGGGCGGACGCGGCGGTCTCAATCTGCTCCTGACGGAGAGTGTCGGAGGTGATCAGCTGATACAGCCTCGTGGAGAAAAAAATCCCCGCGACGATCATCGGAATCGCCACCGCAAGCATAATCGTCAGAAATAATTTGTACTGGATTTTCAGATCTCCGTAGAGATGAGAAAATCTGGTATTTTTTTTGCGCTCTTTCTTCAAAGGGAACACCTGCTCTCCCGGTACTCAGATGGGGACTGACCGGAATATTTCTTGAAAGCCTTTCCAAAGTAGTTGCTGTCGTTATATCCGACGCGCGTGGCAATGTCGGATATATTGTTCCGGGGATCTGCGAGAAGCTCCTTCGCCCTCTCCAGACGGAATTCCGTAAGATACTGGTTGAGGGTCTGCCCGGTCTCGTTCTTGAACACTGTGCATGCGTAGGATGCGGACAGAGACGCATACCCGCTGATTTCCTTTGTGGAAAGCATCGGGTTGCTGTAGTGGCGGCTGATATATTCCTTGATCAGATAGACCGAGGAATTCATCGGCACATAGTTCTCCACATCGTTCAGAAAATCGTTGATGGTCTTCTTCAGCATGTCGTGGAGTTCCGGATATGAAAAACAGCGGTTGAGGGAATCCAGGGTGTTGTCAAAGCTGTTCTGGGTGCCGGAGCCCGGGAGCTGGCGCTGCCTTCTCTGTGTGAAGACAGCATCAAGAAGCCGGTAGTACAGGGTCTGGATATTTCCCCGGATCAGGGAGGGATTTTCGTAGATTGCCTGGTACAGCTTATCCATGAGTTCCTCCAGAGTGACGCGGGAGGGATTCCTCAGAGCCGTGGTCAGCTCCTCGTAGATTGTCTCCGGGTTTTCCCGGGAGGGGAAAACTGATTCCGGATCGCTGCAGAGAACGGTCCTATTATTATAGAAGAAACTGCTCTGGAGACGGATGGCGGCGGAACTGTAGGAATTGTAAAGCTTCTGAATTCCGCCTACGATCTGTCCGGCAGACAGATACCAGTTGTCCGTTTCGATATGGCAGGAGAGGAAATCTGTGACCGTCCGGACCGTATTCTGGGTGAATGAGTTTTTACGGAACAGATGGAAGACGAACAGGTTCGGCTTCTTCTCGGCGGCGATCACATGAAGATGAAGCTGCCGCGCGAAATCATGGAGCAGTCTCTGAAGACGGGAGAAAAAATCGGGACTCAGGTCAACCTGTTCGTCTGTCTGCAGAAGGACGGTAAAGGCCGCGTGAAAGAGATCAACAGACCCGTAGCGCATACAGTACTTCCGGCTCAGATCCTCCACGGATTTGCGCGAAGAAGGGTATGGCATCGTCAGGCAGAGCGCCAGATGGGCGGCGGAAATGGAATCTGTGATGCTCTCAGCGTTTTTGGTCTGCTCAATGATGTGATAGCGCTCGATGGAGGCCCTGACCGTCTCTTCCACCTCGCTGATATCCAGCGGTTTTTCCACATAATTCACAGCCTGAAGGCGAATGGCTGCCTTCAGATATTCCTTGTCGGTATAACCGCTCATGAAAATGAAGACCGTGTCCGGCATGAGCGTATGAATTCGTTCCATCATTTCAATTCCGGACATCCGGGGCATCCGCACATCACTCAGGATGATTTCCGGTTTGTGAATTGAGGCCTGATGGAGCCCCTCCAGACCGTCTCCGGCGACATAGACCTCGTCGATGCCGAGCCGGATCCAGTCGATGGAGGAGGTCAGTCCCGTGCGGGTCAGATTTTCGTCGTCTACAATCAGAAGTTTAATGGTGATACCTCCCTGAAAAACGCAAGAGTGTGGTTTTTTGTTCGTGTTTTCGTTTAAATCAACAATATACAAACATATGATAGCACGGAATGAATCAGATTCGGAAAAAATATTACCCGATTCCATAAAAAATTCCTCTTAAAGCGTACACTGGTCCGATGCTATACTTCTTTCATATGGAAAGGAGGACAAGAGCGTGTCAGAGGATTTGATTCTGGAACTTAAAGGTATTACCAAGATTTTCCCCGGTGTGAAAGCGCTGAATAACGTACAGTTTCAGCTGCGCCGCGGAGAAGTACATGCTCTGATGGGAGAGAACGGAGCGGGCAAATCTACGTTCATCAAGGTTATCACAGGTGTTCACGCGGCAGAAGAGGGCCACATGTACCTGAACGGCAAGGAGGTACATTTCAAAGGACCGAAGGATGCTTTGTCGGCGGGTATTGCTGCTGTTTATCAGCATCCGACGACTTACCCGACGCTGAGTGTTACTGAGAACATTTTTATCGGTCATGAATTTATCAAGCACGGGATGATCCAGTGGAGGCAGATGAATCAGGAGGCGAAAAGGCTTCTCGACCGTCTCGATGCAGATTTTAAGCCGAGCGATGAGATGGGCACGCTTTCGGTAGCTCAGCAGCAGATGGTTGAGATTGCCAAGGCACTTTCCACAAACGCCAAGATCATCATTCTCGATGAGCCGACGGCGGCACTGACTGCGAACGAGTCCGAGAAGCTGTACCGGATCGTGGACCAGCTCAGAGAAGAAGGAGTTTCCATTATCTTCATCTCGCACCGCATGGAGGACATGTACCGGCTCGCTTCAAGAGTTACCGTATTCCGTGATTCCCAGTACATCGGAACCTATGATGTAGACAAGATCACCGAGGCGGATCTGATCAAGGCGATGGTCGGACGTGAGATTTCTGATATGTATCCGAAGCCGGAGGTAAAAATCGGTGACGAGGTATTCCGCATTGAGGGAATGAGCCGTACGGGATATTTCAAGGATGTATCTCTGAATATTCATGCCGGAGAGATTGTGGGACTGACCGGTCTGGTCGGCGCGGGACGTACAGAGACCATGGAAGCGGTATGCGGCATCACAAAGCCGGATGCCGGCAAGGTATTTGTTAATGGAAAAGAGGTCCATATCAAGAATCCTGCGGATGCGATGAAGGAAGGAATCGTCCTTCTCCCGGAGGATCGCCAGAAACAGGGTCTGATCCTCAGCTGGGGGCTTGGGGACAACGTCATTCTTCCAGTGCAGGATGAGCTTGCAAAGGGACCGTTCAAGGTAAAGAACGAATCGAAGGAGCGGGAGCTCGCGAAGAAGTACCTGGAAGAGGTTGATACAAAGGCAGTGACGATCTTTGATCCGGGCAGCAGCCTGTCCGGCGGAAATCAGCAGAAGGTCGTGGTTGCGAAGGCACTTGTTCAGGATAATATGAAGGTGCTGATCATGGATGAGCCGACCAAGGGCGTTGATGTCGGCGCGAAGGCAGAGATTTACAGCATCATGGGAGATCTGGCAAAGAAGGGATATGCGATTCTTCTGATTTCCTCCGAGATGGCAGAGATCCTGGGCATGAGTGATCGGATTTACACGATGTGCAAGGGCCGGATTACCGGATGCCTCGATATCAATGAGGCTTCGCAGGAAAGCCTTCTGGAGCTCTCCATGGAAAACAGCAGGACTACCGGGAAGGAGGCAGTTAAATAATGAATCAGAAAAAATCATTATGGAAAATCATCACCGGTTCCCGTGAAGTCAGCCTGCTGCTGATCCTCATTGTGATGCTGGTTATCGTTCAGATTCTCAGCCGGGGCACATTCCTGACGCCGACGAACATCGGACAGATCTTCCGGAATAATGCGCTGACCATGCTGATGGCGCTCGGTATGCTCTGTGTCATGCTTACCGCCGGCATTGATATCTCGATTACTTCAACGCTTGCTTTTACCGGAATGATCATCGGAATGCTGCAGAAGAGAGCAGGATTCACCAATACACTGGTTCTGTTCCTGCTGGCCGCGCTGATCGGTATCGCCTGTGGTTTCCTGAACGGACTGATCATTTCAAAGGGCCATCTGGCACCGATTATCTGTACGATGGGCTTCATGTATATCTGGCGTGGACTTGCCTATGTGGTATCCAACAACCAGTGGGCATCCGGCGCGGACGTGGCAAAATTCGCCGAGTTCGGAAAGGACGGATCGGTCGGCCCGTACATTGTTCTGATTGTCGCCTATGTTGTCTTCTTCGTCGTCATGAAATGGACGACCTTTGGACGCCGCATCTATGCGGTCGGCTCCAATGCCGACGCCGCGCGGGTGTCCGGTATTAATGTGGACCGCGTTCTGATTCAGGTCTACACGATCATGGGCCTTCTGGCAGGAATTGCCGGTGCCCTCTCGGTATCCATCTATGCTTCCGCACAGCCGAACATGCAGTACGGAAAAGAAATGGATGTTATCGCGGCCTGCGTCATCGGCGGCACATCCATGAACGGCGGCCGCGGATCAGTTGTGGGAACCTTCCTCGGAGCCCTGTTCTACGCGGTTCTCGCAAAGGCACTTCCGCTGGTTGGCCTGGATTCCATCTGGCAGAACCTGATCAAGGGAGTCGTGGTACTGGCCGTTGTTCTCATTAACGTACTGACGCAGCGCACGATGGACAGAGCCGCACTGGAAAGAAGGGAGATGTAATCATGGCAGGAAAATCAGGAAGAACCATAGATGCCACCCCGAAGACCAGTATTAAGAGCAAAGTCTTAAGCTGGGAGAGTGGCCTGATCGTTATTTTTATCGCAGTATTGATTTTCGGATCGATTGTCTCCAAGAGCTTTACTTTTTCCAATGTTCTCCGTGAGATGCCGAAATATCTTTCGGAACTGTTTATGATGTACGCGATGGGATTCATCCTTGTCATCGCTGAAATCGATATTTCCGTCGGAGCCATCGTGTGTCTGGCCGGAACGATGACCTGCTTCGCAAACCGCGCGGGAGCGCCTCTGATCGTGCAGATCATCGTCTGCATCGGCGTCGGATTCCTCTGCGGCAGCCTGAACGGAGTGATCGCGACGCATTTCCAGGAGCTGCCGACCATGATCATCACGCTCGGCACCCAGATCATCTTCCGCGGAATCGCGGAGGTATCCATGGGCAGCGGCGGATCGGTATCCCTGTCAGATCCGATGGGATTCTCAAAAATCGGAGGCATGGTCGGGCCGTTCCCGATTGCCTTCTTCCTTATTATCATCACGGCGGTCATCTTTATCTTCATCCTGTCCAGGACAACATTCGGACGGAAGATGTACGCGGTCGGATCCAACCGCACGGCGGCTCTGTACGCGGGAATTCCGGTTCAGAAGATCCGTCAGATCTGCTTTACACTGGTAGGTACCATGGCAGGTATCTGTGCGCTGTTCCTCCTTGCGACCTCCTTCGGAGCCAATACCACAACCGGACAGGGCTTTGAGATGGACGTAATCGCAATGTGCGTATTCGGCGGCATCGCCACCACCGGAGGCAAGGGAAATCTCGTCGGCGCGACGATTGCGGGATTCACTATCGTATGTCTCCGTATCGCCCTCGGACAGCTGAACATGAGCGGCCAGACGATTCTGGTCATCATCGGTATCCTGCTGATTGTGTCCGCCCTTGTTCCGGGAATTAATCAGTCGGTAAAGAACAAAAGAAAAACGATTGCGGCGAAATGAGAATCGTATCGGGTCCCATATGCGCGCTTCGCGACAAGCTCCGGAGTCGCGCCCGAAAGATGCGGACCAACAGGCCGGTTTGCGATTTCAAGGAGACTGCACCGTTGGATTGTACCTTTTTTCTAAAAATATTACCATTTCAAGAAAAAAATGGTGATGTTACACTTAATCTACAGTCAGAAATCACAGAAGGTTTCTGATGGGGGTAACCGGTCAGCGAGACCGGAAACAGCAAATGGTCGATGAGACCAGAATGATTCAGGAGGGTTTAACAATGAAAAAACAGGTAGTTAGCGTAGTACTGACGGCCGCTATGGCAGCCGGACTGTTAGCGGGATGCGGAAGCAGCACATCTACTTCCACCAGCAGCAAGTCATCCTCAAGCAGTTCTGCTTCCTCGGCAAGCACATCATCTGCGGCAGGCACTTCATCCGCAAGCAGCACAGCTGCTTCCTCCAGCAGTGCTGAGGCTGTTGCCTCCACATCCGGGGCAGCCGGCGGAGTCGGTGATGTATCCGGCACCTATGCACTCGTTCCGAAGTCAGCAGGAAACCCGTTCAACGAGAGAGAGGCTTCCGGATTCCAGGATGCACTGAAGGCACTGGGATGCTCTGATGACCAGATCATCGTATCTTATCCGGATAGTGCCACTGCTGATGCGCAGATCACAGTGATTCAGTCTCTGATTTCACAGGGCGTAAGCTCCATCGCGGTTGCGGCAAATGACGCAAGCGCTCTTGACGCGGCACTGAAGCAGGCATCTGACGCTGGAATCAAGGTATGCACCCTCGACTCCGATGTTGACGCTGATTATCGTTCTGTATTCTGCAACCAGGCCGGCGTTAAGGAAATCGCGCAGGCTCTTATGGACGCGGTTTATGATATCTCCGGCGGATCCGGCGAGTACGCGATTCTTTCCGCTACCTCCCAGGCTACGAACCAGAACGCATGGATCGACGCGATGAAAGAGATCGCTGAGTCCGATGACAAATATGCGGATCTGAAGCTTGACGAGATCGCATACGGCGATGATGAGGCTCAGAAGTCCACAGACCAGACACAGGCTCTTCTGACCAAATATCCGGATCTGAAGGTTATCTGCTCCCCGACAACCGTAGGTATCGCTGCAGCAGCAAAGGTTCTTCAGGACCAGAAGTCTTCGGTAAAGCTTACCGGACTTGGACTCCCGTCTGAGATGAAAGAGTACATCGGTGACGATGATTCTCATTCCTGCCCGTACATGTTCCTGTGGAACCCGATTGACCTCGGCGCTCTTGCGGCATATGCATCCGTAGCTCTGGTTAACGGCTCCATGACCGGCGCTGTAGGCGACACCTTCTCCGCAGGAGATCTGAACGACGGCAATCCGTATGAGATTACCGCAAACGCTGACGGTGCTTCTGAGGTTATCCTTGGACAGCCGTTCAAGTTCGATCCGAGCAACATCGAAGAGTGGGCAGAGGTTTACTAAATTGCAAACTGACACGCTGCATTCAAAACGCGGTATAAAAGCATAGAAACGAAACCGGCATCCGAAAGGGTGCCGGTTTTTGGGTGATCAGAAACGCTGGCATAACGTAAAAAAGTATGGGACCTTCTTACAAAACAAATAAAATGAAGCAGCATGGGAAAAGTAAGCATTAAAAAGAATATCAAAGAAGAGCAGGCGAAAGCACTAATACGTTAAAAAGAATATCAAAGAAGAATAAGCGAAAGCGTTTGTCAGAACATGAAAAAGACCTGCCCGGATCACCGGACAGGTCTTTTTAAGAAGCGGAGATGAAGGGAGTTGAACCCTTGCGCCGGTTACCCGACCTATCGCATTTCGAGTGCGACCTCTTCGGCCACTTGAGTACATCTCCGTATTTGATCTGCGGGAAGGCCGCTGAAAAGATGCGGACCGATACCCACTGTGCAATATCACTATTTTAGCAGAGAGAGGACAGCACTTCAAGGATTTTTTGAATATTCCTCATTATTACAGTTTGTAATGCAAAATCAGAACAGATATGATATAAATTAAGTATTTGAAAGCGCACGGCGGAAAGCTATGATGCATACTGTTAATCGCAGATAAACTGTATGGAACGGACAGATTCCGGGAAAGGATATATATGGGCAAGTATACGAAGCAGGATATTTTCAGGATCGTAGAAGAAGAGGATGTAGAGTTTATCCGTCTTCAGTTCACCGATATCTTCGGCATGCCGAAAAATCTGGCGATCACCGCAAGTCATCTGGAGCAGGCACTCAACAACGGATGCACCTTCGAGGCATCTGCCATCGGAGGAATCCGGGACGGGGCGGAGGAACTGTATCTGTACCCGGACCTTGATACGTTTGAAATCTATCCCTGGAGACCTCAGACGGGAAAAGTTGCCCGGATGTACTGCGACATCTACACAGAAGAAGGAAAACCTTTTGCAGGAGACTGCCGTCAGGTGCTCAAAAGAGTTCTGAAGGAAGCGGCTGACATGGGGCTGAGGTTCGAGATCCGTCCGGAACAGGAATTTTTCCTTTTTCATACCGATGACGAAGGGCATCCGACAACGACAACACATGAGATCGCCGGGTTTTACGATGTAGCTCCGCTCGATCTGGCGGAAAATGTGCGCAGAGATATCATCCTCACACTGGAAGAAATGGACTTCGAGGTGCTCGGCTCTCATCACGAGATTTCACCGGCCCAGCATGAGATTGATTTCGCGGAGGGACGCGCGGACCGGATTGCTGACGACGTTGTGACATTCCGCATGGTGGTGAAGACCATAGCAAAAAAGCATGGCCTCTATGCAACCTTCCTTCCGAAACCGACGGAAGGAGTCAACGGATCCGGTATGCACATCAATATTATCTGCCGGGATCCGCTTGGCAAGAATCTCTTTGCTGATGAAACAGGAAATGGAGACCTTTCGGAAACCGGTCAGCAGTTCGTGGCTGGTCTTCTGAGACACAGCAAATCGATCACGCTGTTCACAAATCCGATTGTGAACTCCTATAAGAGACTGATTCCAGGCTTCGACGCGCCGACACAGATCGCATGGTCTGATAATCTGGCGAACCGCTCGGCAGTGATCAATGTGCCCCATCGCAGGGGAAATAATGCCCGCATTGAGTACAGAAGTCCTGATGGAGTCTGCAATCCATATCTGGCCTTTGCGGTTATCCTGGCATCCGGCCTGGACGGTATCCGGAACAGGATGAAGGCGCCGGAGAAGGCGGATGTCCGCCTGTCCGGAAAATCAAGATGGGAACTGAAGAACATGCATCTTGATACTCTGCCGGAGACACTGGGAGAGGCAATGGAATATTCGGATAAGGATCCCATGATCCGTGAAGTTCTGGGTGATTTTATCTATGACGGCTTTAAGGAGAAGAAGCTTTGCGAGTGGAGAGACTTCCGTTCGGTTATCACAAACTGGGAGCTTCAGACCTATCTTGGCAGATACTGACTCTTCGGCAGTGTATTTTTGGATGATTTGAGGATATGTGATTGCGAAGTATTATTGTTGCTTATTCCAAGCTGGAAGACGCTAAGAAAATACGGGCAATTCTGGTTCGTCATGGTCTAAATGTCAATGGTGTATGCACAACGGTAGATCGGGCGATCTCGCTGGCAGGAACTCTGTACGGCGGGGTTGTGATCTGCGGTTACCGCCTTGCCGACGGCATATATCTCGATCTTGCTGAGGGCATTCCGGACAGTTTTCAGATCCTTCTGGTAACCTCTCCGCGAAATGTCGATGACGAGGTTCTCCCCGCCAACACGGTCTATCTGCCGACACCCTTAAAGGTGCATGAGCTTCTCCAGACACTTTCTCCTATGTTGGGAGAGGTTCCGCAGAGGAGAAAAAAGGACAGGCCGGCTCCCAGAAATGAGGAGGATCAGAAAAAGATTGATCAGGCGAAGGAAATCCTTATGGCAAGGAACCATATGACGGAACCAGAGGCCCACCGGTATCTGCAGAAATGCGCTATGGATTCCGGAACAAAGATTGTGGAGACGGCGGAGATGGTAATTCTGCTCGCGAGTCCGGGCTGATTGAGAATATGAGCGGCGTCAGCACGGATGTCGATTCAGGCTTTGTAAAGAAACAGTGTCTTTTTTGGGTAAAAGATATTAAAAAAATTAAAAGAATGCGTCGATTTCATTTCGTTCGCTCTTGTAACACCTGAAAAGTTATGCTATTATGAGAAAGATTAATGAAATGTTTCATTTTTATTAATGCTTCCTTTTCTATGGGGCTGAAATATGGAACAGAGAACGGCGATGCCCCGCAGCGAGCATCACAATATGTATAAAGTTTCCACAGAGAAATAGTATTTAACTTTTTGGAGATTTATTAATGAAGAGAAATAAACTTGCAGTGATCGGACTTATAATTGCTCTCACGGCTGCGCCGGCAGTACCGGTCAGCGCGGATGATACGGGGGCTGCGGTGACGGAGAGCTCGCTTAACAACTCGATTGATGAGCTTGAGAGTCAGAAGCAGGCGCTTCTCGGTCAGATTGATGATCTGGAAGCACAGCTTGTCACAACGGTTGCCGAGATCAATTCTGTGAACAGCAAACTTACGACTCTTGAGACTGATATGGAGAAGACGAAGACGGATCTTGCGGCAGCGATCGCAGACAGAGATACGCAGCACGAGGCAATGAAGCTCCGTATTCAGTATATCTATGAGAAGGGCGGCGACGCCGGCTGGATCAAGGTGTTCCTTGAGGATGGTGATCTGAATGCATGGCTGAATTCGAAGAACTATACCGGAACCTTGTATGATTACGACCGCAAGCAGCTTCAGGCATATGCGGATTCTGTGACAAAGGTAACGGATCTTCAGCAGCAGCAGAACAATGAGGAAGCTGAACTTCAGAAGAACAAGGATACGCTGACAACGGATAAGGCTCGTCTGGAAGATCTTATCTCACAGGTTAAGGCACAGTACAGTGACGCGGATCAGAGAATCGCGGATGCGTATCAGAAGGCACAGGAATATCAGCAGCTGGTGGATGAGCAGAACGGCTATATCAGTCAGGTGGTAGCTCTTCAGAGTTCCGGAAACGGAGCTTCCGGATCTGACAGCGAAAGTTCATCCGGAAACAGCACAGCTGCATCATCGAATAATGGAGCTGCGTCTGACAGCGGCTCCGCAGATACGTATACCTATACGGCTTCTGCTGCGGGCGGATCATCGGACGGAAGTGCTTCTACAGGCGGAAGCTCATCCGGCAACAGTGCGCAGGCTTCTGCTGCAATTGAGCAGGCAGCACAGCAGATCGCGGCGAGCACGGGAACAGATGTCTCCACTGCCAGACAGGCAGCACAGCAGGCATATCAGGCGACCGGGAGCACCTCTACAGCATCCGGTTCCGCGCTTCTGGCATATGCACAGCAGTTCCTGGGAAATCCGTACGTCTATGGCGGAAACAGTCTGACAAACGGAGTAGACTGCTCCGGATTTGTTCAGCAGGTATACAATCATTTCGGTATCAATACTTCCAGAACATCGTGGGATATTGAGAACGACGGAACAGAAGTTTCCTATTCTGATGTACAGGTAGGAGATGTGATCTGTTATGATGGACACGTAGGCATCTATGCCGGTGACGGCCAGATCATCAATGCGGCGAATGAATCACAGGGAATTACCTACACCAACGCGGATTACGACAATATCGTAACGGTGAGACGGCTTCTTCCGGACGGATCGGGTTCATAACGGTATCGAATATAATATCTTTAAAAACGCAGGAGCAGAGCGCTTCTGCGTTTTTTGCGTTCTGCCATTAACGTTCAGCGATCTGTGTTCTGTGATTTGTGTCCAGGGCTTTACGTCCAGTGTTTTGTGTTGTGTGTTTTGCAGCTCCTGGGGCAGAGACGGTCTGTTGCAAATCAATCTGCCCGCATATATAATGTTCCTATATGGACATCATAGATGCGGGCTGCTTTTTTACGGAAATGCCTGCGGCTGTCGGCACAGAGGAGGATGGATGATGACGGCGTTCAGTGTACCGGTGAAGGAAATTGATCAGGACCTGGAACGAAAGTTTCACAACCTGCGAAGGGAGATCGAGGACTTCGGAAGCCTTGCGGTCGCCTTTTCGGGCGGCGTGGATTCTACTTTTCTGGTGAAGACTGCGCATGATGTACTGGGGGACAGGATGATTGCCGTAACCGCGAGGTCGGAATCCTTTCCGGAGAGGGAACTCCGGGAAGCGGAGGAATTCTGCGAGAAGGAAGGAATTCGTCATACGGTGGTGCTTTCGGAGGAGCTGGAGATCGAGGGATTCCGGCATAATCCGAAGAACCGCTGTTACCGGTGCAAGCATGAGCTTTTTGAGAAAATCCTTGGCATCGCAAAAGACAACGGGATTGCTTTCGTTGCGGAGGGATCGAATATGGATGATAACGGCGATTATCGTCCCGGACTTACGGCGGTAGCCGAGCTCGGTGTAAAGAGTCCTCTGCGGGATGCGGGTCTTGATAAAGCGGAGATCCGAAGGCTCTCGAAGGCCATGAATCTTCCGACCTGGAACAAGCAGTCCTTTGCCTGTCTTTCGTCGAGATTTGTATACGGAGAGGAGATCACAAGGGAGAGGCTTCACATGGTGGATCAGGCCGAGCAGCTTCTGCTGGATCTTGGATTTCATCAGGTGCGGGTGAGAATCCACGGCGGGACAATCGCCAGGATCGAGGTTCTGCCGGAGGAGTTTCCAAGGCTGATGCGGGACGAAATCCGCAGGACGATTGTGATGAGCTTCAAGAATTTGGGGTTTGCATATGTGACGCTGGATCTTCAGGGATACCGTTCCGGCAGCATGAACGAGACGCTCACCCGGGAGCAGAAGGAACACGGAACCGGGGCCTGACACGGATAATTTCAGATGTACATGCATAAGGGCGTGAGAATTACAGCGCACTGGAAAGATGCGCTGCAGTGCTTTCCGGACGGTACAGGCGGAAGGGTGTAAGAATGTCGGATACACGGGAAATACTGGAAAAAGTGAAGAACGGTGAGATTGGTGTCGCACAGGCGGAGAAGCTTCTTGAAAGAGGCGGTATCGAGGAGATGGGGTACGCCAAGCTGGATATGAACAGGGATGCGCGGACCGGTTTTCCGGAGGTTATCTACTGTGAGAGAAAGACGGACGATTTCCTGATCAGTATCTACAGGAAGATGCTCAAACAATATGGAGAGGTGTTCGGTACCCGTGCGAGTGATCACCAGTATCGGATGATCAGAGATGTGATCCCGGAAGTGGTCTATGATCCGGTTTCTCGTATCCTCAAGGTGGAAAAAAGGGATAAGGTGAGAATCGGCAGAATCGCCGTCTGCACCGCGGGGACAGCGGATATTTCCGTTGCGGAGGAAGCGGCGCAGACGGCTGAATTTTTCGGGTCTGCAGTGGACAGGATCTATGATGTGGGCGTCAGTGGGATACACCGGCTGTTCGCGCATATGGAGGAAATTCAGGCGGCAAACTGTGTCGTCGCGGTTGCGGGAATGGAGGGGGCTCTGGCGAGTGTTCTCGGAGGTCTCGTCCGGAATCCGGTGATTGCGGTTCCGACGTCAGTTGGTTATGGAGCCAGCCTGCATGGTCTCTCGGCCCTCCTGACAATGATCAATTCCTGCGCGAACGGGATAGCGGTCGTGAATATCGACAACGGGTACGGCGCCGGCTATATGGCTACGCAGATCAACCGTCTTGCTGTCGGGGGCAGTGTTACGGAAACGGAAACAGATGCCCGGTAGGGCATTCGGAGATTTTTCGTCTGGCGGCCACGCCGGAACGAAGTAGTACCGGAAAGGAAGAACAGAATGGGGATGAGTAATCAGGGGGAAAAATATCTGTATCTGGACTGTGCGTCCGGAATCAGCGGGGATATGGCGGTTGCGGCGCTTCTGGATCTGGGTGCGGACCGCAGGGCTCTGGACCGGGCGCTTGGAAGCATTCACGCGGAGGGGTTCCGCGTGGAAATCGGAAGAGTGAGGAAATCGGCCATAGACTGCTGTGACTTTCGGGTGATTCTGGATCATGATCATGAGAATCACGACCATGACACGGCTTATCTTTACGGCAGCCGGGAAATGGCGGGGCGATCGGCAGATGAGTCGCGGGCACATAAAGCACGTCACGCGCACCGGACGCTGGAGGAGATTGAAAATATCCTGGCGGATGTCGATATGTCAGATCACGCGCTGGAGCTTGCCGGCAGAATTTTTGAAATCCTGGCGGAGGCGGAAGCTAAAGCACACGGAGTTCCGACGGATCAGGTCCATTTTCATGAGGTCGGAGCCATTGATTCCATCGTGGACATTGTGGCGGTCTCAGTATGTATGGACAGCCTTGAGACAGACGGGGTAATCATTCCGCGGCTCTGCGAGGGAAGGGGAATGGTACGCACGCAGCATGGACTTCTTCCGGTTCCGGTTCCGGCGGTCGTGAATATCGCGCAGGCTGGCGGATTGAATCTGGAGATGTGTGACAGGCAGGGGGAGTATGTGACTCCTACAGGAGCAGCGTTTGCTGCCGCGGTCATCACCTCCGACCATCTTCCCGGAAGATTCCGGATCCTTTCTACAGGACTGGGAGCGGGGAAGCGGGAACAGGAGGTTCCGGGAATCCTGAGAGCTATGCTGATTGAACCCGTGGAGGTTCCGGAATTGGAAAGCCCTTGCGGCGGAGCCGCAGGGCCGTGTTCCGCCGGGAGCAGGATTATAATCGGAGCAGAAGCGGAGGGGGCAGAGAACAGGAGCTTTTCCGACGGCTTTACGGTCGGCGACAGTATATGGAAGCTGGAAACCAATATCGATGACTGCAGCGGGGAGATTCTCGGCTACACGCTGGAACGGCTTCTGAAGAAAGGGGCGAGAGATGTTCATTACACACCGGTTTATATGAAGAAGAACCGGCCGGGGTGGCTTCTCACGGTGCTCTGCGACGAGCAGGAGATTCCGGATCTGGAGCGGATTATCTTTGAGGAGACGACGACGATCGGAATCCGCAGAATCCGGATGGAGAGAGATACACTTCCCAGAAAGTCCGAGAAGGTGATGACTCCGTATGGAGGGATTGAGGTCAAAACGGTGAGCATCGGCAGCAGGAAGAAGGTGTATCCGGAATATGAAAGTGTTGCCAGGGCAGCCGCGGAAACGGGGGCGGCCTTTGAGACGGTTTATCTGAGCGCCCGGGATTCCTATGAGGAGTGATGGCTGAGGGGCTATTCTGAGGGCGGGTATCTATGTACGGCCCCTGGACGGTTCGGCAGCGTTCCAGATGATTGCATTTAGAGATAAGTCATTGGATTTTAGCAGAGAGCCATGTGTCCATTATTTTGGGCGCCTGAAATCTTCCGTGTTCACTGTTCCGGGTACAGTAAATAATTGAGGGTTGGAGGAGCGTCAATGAGCTTATGAGAAGTGTCATCGAGTTTATGAAAGGAATTGTAGTTTTATAGGAAGGTCATTTGGGGTTAGGGGAAGAAATTCCATATAACGGTTGAACTGGAGATCAGGGAAACTGGAGACAAGGGAGGTTTTTACATGAAAAGGGATTTCAGATATCCTTCAAGGGATGGGAGAACATCGATTCACGGGATCGAGTGGATTCCGGATGGTGAGGTAAGTGCAGTCGTTCAGGTGGTTCACGGGATGGTAGAATTTATTGACCGATACGACAGAATCGCGAATCTTCTGAACACAAAGGGAATTTATGTCGTGGGGAACGACCATCTGGGACACGGAGCGTCTGTCGTCAGCGAAGAGGATTACGGCTATTTTGCGGAAAAAGACGGAAACAGGTGTGTGATCGGAGACATTCAGACTCTGCGTGAGATGACAGAGAAAAAGTATCCCGGCGTACCTTATTTTATCCTGGGACACAGCATGGGCTCCTTCCTGACCGCGCAGTATATCGAGGAGTACGGGGAAGGACTTTCCGGGGCGGTGATCTCGGGAACCGGATATCAGAGCGCAGGTACACTCAGGACAGGAAAGGCGATCTGCAAAGCGATTGCCGCTTTTAAGGGGTGGAGGTATCGGAGTCCGTTTGTCAATAATATGGCACTGGGCTCCTACAACAAAAAATTTGAGCCTGCGCGGACAGCCAATGACTGGCTCACCCGGGATACAAAAATCGTCGATGCATACTGCGCGAACCCCTGGAACAATTTTATGTTTACCTTGAACGCATATTATAATCTCTTTACCGGAATTGAGATTGCAGAGAAGGAAGAAAATATCAGCAGAATACCAAAGGAGCTCCCGGTTTTGATTGTGAGCGGCGGAGATGACCCGGTAGGAAATTTCGGAAAGGGCCCCGCGAAGGTAGCGGAGAATTTCCGGAAATGCGGAGTGCGCGATGTGAAATGCAGGATATATCCCGGGGACCGGCATGAAATTCTGAATGAACTGGATCACGAGGTGGTTGACGGGGAGCTGATCGACTGGATCACGGATAAGAGCAGAAAGTAAAGCACCATGGCCCGTAAGCGGGTGCCGAAAACCGTATAAGCTACAGGAGGAACAGATGGGATATTCTTCAGCTGAGAAAATCAAAATAGCACTGAACAGGAAGGAGAATACGAATCTGCCTGTTCTGGCGGGTGAGCGGATTCCGCTTCTGAAATTTCCCTCTCTGGACGGGACAGGGATTGTGGAGCATGGATTTACTACGAGGATAGGCGGTGTGAGCGGAATGGAGCCCGGAATGGAGCACCTTCGCTCCCTGAATCTGAGTTTTTCCAGAGGCGACCGGGAGGAGAACGTGCGGGAAAATTTCCGCAGAGTTGCTCAGGAATTCGGAGTTGAAACGAACCGGTTTGTTTTCTCCGCGCAGACGCACACATCAAATGTACGGACCGTGACGGAGGCGGATGCGGGGAGAGGACTGACCAGACCTCAGGATCAGAATGATGTGGATGCTCTGGTGACGGATGAGCGCCGTCTGGTGCTGAGTATTTTCGTTGCGGACTGTGTTCCGGTGGCGTTCGTGGATCCGGTACACCGCGCAATCGGCATGGCGCATTCCGGCTGGCGCGGAACTGCGGCAAGAATCGGAGCGGCTGTCGTGCAGAGAATGCGGGAAAATTACGGAACCAATCCGGAGGACCTGATCTGTGCGATCGGGCCTTCTGTCTGCCGGGACTGTTATGAGGTAAGCGACGACGTGGCACAGCGTATGGCGGATGAATTTCACGGACATGAGAGTGAGATTCTGGAGGACAGGCATAACGGGCACTATCAGCTGGATCTCTGGGAGACAAACCGGATCGTCCTTGAGGATGCCGGTGTGCCGGCGGAGCAGATCTCTGTAACGGGGGTGTGCACCTGCTGCAATCCGAAGGTACTTTTTTCTCACAGGGCCAGCCACGGGATGCGGGGTAATCTCGGAGCATTTCTGATGCTGAAGTAAAGATGAATATTAAATGAACAAAAAATTCTTTTCTGTGGGGTTTTGCCTGTCAATAATCAACAATTTTGCAAGATACTGATGAAATACTTGCATATCGGTGTTATAATAGCACTCGATGGTCTGAAAAATACGAATGGATCCTCTATTTTGTATCAGACAGGATCAGATAAACCGCATCGGAAGGAGTACAGGATATGAAGCCTTACAAGGAAATGAGCAAGGAAGAGCTTGCGTCGGAGATCGAATTACTCAGAAAACAGTACAAGAAGTACCAGGGGATGGAATTAAACCTGAATATGGCACGCGGAAAGCCCTGTCAGGAGCAGCTGGATCTCTCGATGGGGCTGATGGACGCTCTTACATCAGATGCGGATCTTACCTGTGAGGACGGGACGGACTGCAGAAACTATGGAGTTCTGACCGGAATCCATGAGGCTAAGGTTCTGATCGGAGATATGATGGAGAACAATCCGGATGATATCATTATCTATGGAAACTCCTCTCTGAATGTTATGTATGATACAATTTCACGTGCGTATTCCCACGGAATCATGGGGAATACGCCGTGGTGCAAGCTGGACAAGGTGAAATGGCTCTGTCCGGTCCCGGGATATGACCGTCATTTCGGAATTACGGAATATTTCGGCTTTGAGATGATACCGGTGCCGATGTCACCGACCGGTCCGGATATGGATATGATCGAGAATCTTGTCGCAAACGATGATTCCATCAAGGGAATCTGGTGTGTTCCGAAGTACTCGAATCCGCAGGGATACTCCTATTCTGACGACACGGTGCGCCGCTTCGCCAGACTGAAGCCCGCGGCAAAGGACTTCCGGATTTTCTGGGACAATGCCTACGGAATTCATCACCTCTATGACGACAAACAGGATTACCTGATTGAGATTCTGGCCGAGTGCAAGCGCGCCGGCAATCCGGATCTCGTATACAAGTTCGCGTCTACCTCCAAGATCACCTTCCCGGGCAGCGGAATCGCGGCAATGGCTACATCGCCGAACAACATGAAGGACATTCTGGAGACCATGAAGCATCAGACAATCGGCCATGATAAGGTCAATCAGCTTCGTCACGTTCGTTTCTTCAAGGATATTCACGGCATGGTGGAGCATATGAGAAAGCAGGCGGATATCATCCGTCCGAAGTTCGAGGCGGTTGAGCAGATTCTGGATGAGGAGCTTTCCGGACTGGAGATCGGTACATGGACGATGCCGAGGGGTGGTTATTTCATCAGCTTTGACGCTCTGGACGGCTGCGCGAAGGAAATCGTAGGAAAGTGCAAGAAGGCGGGAGTTCAGATGACTGGCGCCGGAGCTACATGGCCTTATGGAAAGGATCCGCACGATTCCAATATCCGTATCGCTCCGACCTATCCGCCGATTGATGATCTGAAGACGGCGGCGAAGCTTTTCACTCTCTGTGTGAAGCTGGTAAGTGCGAATAAGATTTATTCTGAGATGCAATAAATTTTATATGTCAGACACACCCGGGGATGCATTGTCTCCGGGTGTATTGTTCTGAAGTTTTGAAAACTTTTTCTGTCTCTTGCGCAGGTGGTCATACGATGCCCCGGCCGTGCTTTGAAAGAGTATATGGTGAATAATCGAAGAACAATCCGAAAAAAGGAAATAGAAAAAACGAGATAAAACACGCTGCGCGAGTTTTATCTCGCTATCGCGACGCTCGCCGCACACGAATACTTCGCATTCGGCTGCGGCTCACTGTTCGCGTAAATAAGAAACGGAACTGCTCCAGCATGCAGTTCCGTTTCTTAATAAAATAAATAAAGGAAGGAGAAACCGATATGAGATCGGTTAATGAAAAAGAAATTAAGTAGTTTGCTTTGTACTATGATTTACAGTCTAGCAGGGGGATGTGAATTACCTTTGATGATAAAATGAACATTGTGTGAACGATTCCGCAGTTTATCGAAATTTACGAAAACCTAACACAGACAGAAATGCAGCTGCCCGGAGGACAGCTGCATGTACGTTCGTTATTTCAGATCGGAGCCGGTCAGAAGCTTGTAGGCTTCCTTGTATTTTGCGATCGTCTTGTCGATGACATCCTGAGGCAGGTTGTAATCGCTGTCCGGATTTGCCTTGAGCCAGTCGCGGACGAACTGCTTGTCGAAGGATGGCTGTGAATGTCCCGGCTCGTAACCCTCTGCAGGCCAGAATCGGGAGCTGTCGGGGGTGAGCATTTCGTCGCCGAGAACGACATTGCCATTTTCGTCGAGACCAAATTCGAACTTCGTGTCGGCGATGATGATGCCTCTGGAGAGCGCATACTCGGCGCATTCGGTGTAGAGCTTGAGGGTATAGGTTTTCAGGCAGTTTGCGTAGTACTCGCCGTGTCCCGGGTAGAGCTTCTCGAGAACGTCGATGCTCTTCTCGTAGCTGATATTCTCGTCATGATCGCCAATCTCTGCCTTGGTGCTCGGAGTGTAAATCGGCTCCGGAAGCTTGTCACATTCTTTGAGCCCGGCCGGAAGCTTGATTCCGCATACAAGGCCTGTTTTCTGATAGCTTGCCCATCCGCTTCCCGTGATGTATCCACGAACGATGCACTCGATCGGGAGCATCGTCAGCTTCTTGCAGAGCATGCTGTTGCCGTCGAACTGCGGCTGTCTGAAGAATTCCGGCATATCCCTGACATCTGTGCTGATCATGTGGTTCGGCAGAATATCCTTGGTGTAATCAAACCAGAATCTGGACATCTGTGTGAGGACGGTGCCCTTCTTGGTAACCTTGTTCTTCAGAATTACATCAAACGCAGAAATACGGTCTGTAGCGACCATGATCAGGCTGTCGCCGTTATCATAGATTTCGCGGACCTTGCCTTCCTTGATTGGCTTAAATTCCTTCATGAATTTTCCTCCTGTTGGGTAATGGGTAACCCGTACATCATCTGCTGTTATCGCCTTATAGTATAAGAAGAAACACCTTCAATGGCAAGAAGAAAAGAACGGAAATCAGGAGGAAATCCCGGGAGGGAAAGGCAGAACTACGGTAATATCCGGGTGGATGAGGGGGAGATCCGCAAATGACGAGAAAATGTACAGAAAATAAAGGATGATGGCTTGATATCGCTATCTGATTTTCTTATAATCGATACACATGTCGTTTGTGCCGGGTACGCACGGGCACAGGCAGGTTTTGGAAGAGAAAAATCATAGGCACCATTACCTGGGATGATCGGTACGCACCGGTGTAGGAATGCTTCAGAGGGAGCAGTAATGAAAGATCGTAAAACAGACAGAACAGGTAAAAAACCCGGAGAGAGGAAAAACATGGAAAGTAATAAAGCCGGAGAAGGGAAAATCATGGAAAATAAAAATCCCGGAGACAGAAAAGACATCGAAGGCGTTCACGAAGCCGGAACAGGTGGGGCGGACAAAGAGGAGCGGGGACAGGAATTGCCGGAAACGCTTCAGAGTTCTGGGCGTGACCGGGTGATCATCCGGACGAGTATCACGGGAATCATAGCAAATGTGCTTCTCGCGGTATTCAAGGCGATTGTCGGAATGCTGTCGAATTCGATAGCGGTCGTACTTGACGCGGTAAATAACCTGAGCGACGCGATGTCCTCGGTGATCACCATCGTTGGAACAAAGCTTGCGGGAAAGGCACCGGACCGGAAGCATCCGATGGGTTACGGCAGGGTGGAATATCTGAGCTCTGCCATTATCTCCCTGATTGTGCTCTATGCGGGAATCAGCTCTCTGCGTGAATCGGTGGGAAAAATCATTCATCCTGAAAAAGCGGATTATTCCGCGCTGACTCTCGTGATCATCGCGGTTGCTGTTGTCGTGAAGATCGTTCTCGGACGCTATGTGAAGCGTATCGGTGAGAAGGTGAATTCAGATTCTCTGGTGAATTCCGGACAGGACGCGACGCTGGACTCCGTCATTTCGGCATCGACGCTTGCGGCTGCGTTCATCTATATGTTCTTCCATATTTCGCTGGAATCCTGGCTCGGCGCAGTGATTTCCGTTGTCATCATCAAATCCGGAATCGAAATGCTCAGAGACACCCTGAGTCAGATACTGGGAGAGCGTGTGGACAGCGAGCTGTCGCGAACGGTAAAGGAAAAAATCGCGGAGGTAGAAGGGGTCTACGGAGCCTATGATCTGGTCCTGCACAGCTATGGTCCGGATAAATGGCTGGGATCGGTTCACATCGAGGTAAAGGATACCTGCACGGCAGATGAAATCGATGAGCTCGAGAGAAGAATCGCGCATAAGATATACGGCGAGACAGGTGTCATTCTGACGGGCATCGGAATCTATTCCATGAATACACAGGATGATTTGGCGAGAAAGATTCAGACACGGGTGACAGAAATCGTCATGTCCCACGATCATGTTCTGCAGATTCACGGATTTTACCTGGATGAAAAGGAAAAAACGATTCGCTTTGACATGGTGATCGACTTCTTCGTACCGGACAGGGAGGCTCTTGTGGAGGATGTATGCGGAGATGTCAGAAGAGAATTCCCGGGTTATCAGGTGGTGATCCAGCCGGATACGGATGTGTCAGACTGAATGCAGGGGCATGCAGGCTGCGGGAGGTATAGTTTACAGATTCAGCCGGATACGGATGGGTCAGACTGAGCGAAGAGACACGCGCAGAGGAAGAACCTTGATTAAGTGGGAGGAACATGAGAAAAGCAGTATTTTTTGATCTGGACAACACATTGTACAGCTATGATAACGCCGATGACGCGGCACAGAGATCGCTGAACAGATTCTGCGCGCGGCAGTTCAGTCTGTCGGAAGAATTCACCGGGCGGAGAATCCACGAGATCATGGATCAACTGATCGAGGAGATGGGATGGAAACAGGCTGCCACTCACGACAGGCTGATCCGCTTCAGCCGTTTTCTGCAGGATATCGGACAGCCGGTCTTCCCGTACGCAGGTATGATGTATGACATTTACTGGGACACGCTGATTCAGAGTATGACGCCGGAGAAGGGAGTTTACCGGTTTCTTGAGGAACTGAAGCGGCGGGGATATTATGTGGCCTGCGCGACCAATATGCTGTCCTGGATCCAGTACAGAAAAGTCCGTAAGCTTGGGATGGGAAGTCTGCTGGAGGATCTGATTACGAGTGCCGAGGTGTGCACGGAGAAGCCGGATCCGGAATTTTTCCGCTTCTGTGTGAAAAAAGCGGGGTTCCAGCCGGATGAATGTGTCTATATCGGAGACAACTACAGGCTGGATGTGCTCGGCTCGAGGGAGGCGGGCCTGCGGGGAATCCTGTATCAGACGGCGGAGCTTGCCGCAAGGCATGAGGGCGCGGAGCCTGGCGCGGCGGTGATCCGGGATTACTCGGAGCTGGAGAAAAACCTGAAGCTGATTGAGATGTAATTTGTGTTTCAAGGATTGCGCGGAAACAGGAACTGCAGGTGTTTTTTGTGAATAAAATGTGAAAAAGACTTGATTCGACGCGGATTTATGATATGTTAGTAAACAGTGTCTAACCGCGTCATCCGAAAATACTTTTTCAGGATGAGAATTCACATCAGAAAGTTGGTACGGCTGAAATGAAGATATCTTTTAATATCACCAAAAAGCGAATGTTCTGCTTTGGCATTCTTCTGGCGGCGGCGGTTGTTATGTATGCGATCACCCGATATATGCTCTGGACGCTGCTTCCCTATGCCGGCGTGCTGTTCGTTGTCACGAATATTGATTTTGATCTGAGTGACAGGGTTCCGTGGCTCTGGACGGCGATTCTGTTTGTTCTGAGCTGCAAGTTCACGGAGTTCTGCGTGCAGCATGTAATCCTGGCGCCTGATTTTTTTATCAAGACATCAAAACATACGCACCTGATGAATGTTCTGCTGATTCTGTCGGTTTATTTCCTGTTTCAGCTGATTCTCAGCCGGCCGTCCTGGTCCGCGATTGCGGCACACTGTGCGCTGACGGCTTTTGCGTACACGAACTATTTCGTATACACGGTTCGTGGAAATGAAATCGTATATTCGGATCTGATCACGGTCGGAACCGGATTGAGTGTCGTCAAGAACTACTCGTTCATTCTGCATGACAGAGGCGCGTATATCATTATGCTGAGCATCCTGTATGTGATGCTTGTCCGGAAAATCAAGGTGAAATACACCTGGCACTGGCTGCAGAGAATCATCAGCGCGGCCCTTATGATTGCGCTTTTCGGCTATGTGTTTCAGAAGACAGCGAACACAGAGACCCAGACATGGGAACAGAAGGGAACCTATCAGAACGGCTTTGTTCTGAATTTTGTCCTCAGTGTCCGCGACAACTTTGTCCAGCCGCCGGAGGGATACTCTGCCAGTGCGGTGAAAAAACTGGAGGATACCTATAAGGATGCGGATGCGGTTCAGAATGTGACCACAAATGAGAACGTCAAAAATCCGACGATCATCTTCATCATGGATGAGTCCTTTGCCGATCTTTCCGTATTGGGAAATCTGGAGACCAATGTGGGTGACTACATGCCGTTCATTCATTCCATGAGCGAGAATACGATAAAGGGCTATGCCCTGTCGTCTGTTTTTGGCGCAAAGACGCCGAACTCCGAGTGGGAGTATCAGACCGGAAATTCCATGGCATTCCTGCCATCGGGATCTGTTGTGTATCAGCAGTACATGAACAATACACCGTTTTCCATTGTATCCACATTAAAAAATATGGGCTACACGACGGTTGCCATGCATCCCTACTACGCAAGCGGCTGGAGCAGAAAGACCGTGTATCCGAAGCTTGGATATGATGAAACGTATTTCATGGATGATCCGGCGGGATTTTTTGACCAGACAAATATCATGCGTGACTATATCACGGATCAGGAGCTCTTTGACAAGATTATCAACCGCTACAACGAGAAAAAAGACGGAGAGAGTCTTCTGATCACCGGCATTACGATGCAGAATCACGGCGGTTACACAGGGACGTATTCCAACTTCACGCCGACGGTAACGGCAGAGCCGGGAATTTTCAGCGATGTCAATCAGTATCTAACCTGCGCGCAGGCGACCGATACCGCGGTGAAAAACCTGGTCGAGTACTTCGAAGGTGTTGATGATCCGGTTGAGATCGTATTCTTCGGAGATCATCAGCCGAGTCTGGATGAGTATTTCTACCGGTATCTGAACGGGAAGGGAATGTCCGGACTGACCATGGACGAGCTGGAGAACTTCTTCAAGGTACCGTTCTTTATCTGGACGAACTATGATACAGATGCGACCACGATTGACTGCACCAGTCTGAACTATTTGTCCACGCTGACGCTGGAGAGAGCGAATATTGAGCTTCCCGCGTACAACAAGTTCCTGGCGGAGATGATGAAGACCGTGCCGGCGATCAATTCCCGCGGATACTATTCGGAGACGACGAAGCAGTTTGAGCATCTGGAAAATGCAACCGGTGACGAGGCAAAATGGATCAGGAACTATAATATATTGGAATACAATTCGATGTTTGACAAGGACAACCGGAGTGATGTGTTCTTCCCCTACATCACCGGGGAGAGCACCGCATCGGATTCGAGCGCAAAGAGCGGAGGAACTTCTGCGGACAGTTCCTCCGGAGATGAAGATGGAGGAACTTCTTCGGAGAGTTCCTCTTCCGAAGAGAGCAAAGAGGCGGCAGGCTGAACCTGCCGCCTCTTTGACCATATGTAATAAGATCAGAGCGAACGTGTGAAATTCGAATATGCGCAAACAGTGAGCCACATCCGCTCACACATTGTGTGAAGCGGTGGGGCTCACGCCGCGGAAGACCGACGAAGTCGGTCACCTGCAGGATTGCGGGAGTGCAAAGCACGGAGCAATCCGTAGCTTATACAGTGTGTGGCACGATTTATCGTATGGGCGTGTACGTATGAGCAGGCGACGGGTCAATTCTGCTTCAGGGTGAGATCTCCGTCCTTTACCCAGCCTCTTCTGCGGCAGAACTGATTGATCAGCGGGCAGATGACGGCGGGAAGGATGAAGCAGATCAGAACCAGTCCGATCCAGTCAGTGGCGGTTATCGCTGTCTTCGTCCCGGCAGCGATATCATTCAGCCAGCCCTGGAAGACACCGATCTGTCCGACGAGACCGCAGGTGCCCATTCCGGAATCAATAGCCGGCCCGTTCATCTGCATGCGGAAGACGCAGGTGGCGATTGGTCCGGTTATGGCGGATGTGACAATCGGGGCAATCCAGACCTTCGGATTTTTTACGATGTTGGGCATCTGAAGCATGGAGGTTCCGATTCCCTGAGATACCAGACCTCCCCATTTATTTTCACGGAAGGACATCACAGCGAATCCGACCATCTGGGCGCAGCAGCCGGCAACGGCGGCGCCGCCGGCAAGGCCGGTGAGCTGGAGTGCCGCACAGATTGCGGCGGAGGAAATCGGAAGGGTCAGAGCAATTCCGACGACGACAGATACCAGGATGCCCATCAGGAGCGGCTGCAGCTCTGTCGCCCACATGATGAAATTGCCGACCATCATCGCAAGTTTTCCGAGCGGCGGCGCGATCAGGGCGGAAAGGGCGACACCGACACCGATGGTGACGAGCGGTGTGACAAGGATATCGACCTTGGTCTCTCCGGCGGCCATCTTCCCGATCTCCGCGGTAATGATTGCGACAAATAGTACTGCGAGCGGTCCGCCTGCGCCTCCGAGGGCGTTCGAAGCAAAACCAACGGTGATCAGCGAGAAGAGAACCAGTGGCGGGCATTGAAGAGCCCGTCCGATGGCAACCGCCATCGCCGGGCCGCTCATCGCCATGGCGAGACCGCCGACGGTGTAGTCAACGCCGGAAACGGTTGCCACGGTAGCGGAGAGAGCTCCGATGTGAAAAAGGGTACCGATGGTGTTGATGATGGTGCCGATCAGAAGAGAACAGAAAAGTCCCTGAGCCATGGCGCCGAGCGCATCGATTCCATAGCGCTTCAGGGATATTTCTATGTTCTTTCTCTTAAGAAACGCCTTGAACTTTTCCATTTTTCTTTTTTTCTCCTTTTCTTCCTTTCCCCATTTTGTCTGCCGTTCCGATTTTCCACCTGCGCCGGAGCGGCTATTCTGTCAGTGCAGGTGTTCTGCCGGTGGAGGTGTTCCGTCCGGTACAGGTGTTCCGCCGGTGGGGGTGTTCCGTCCGGCACAGGTGTTCTGCCGGTGGAGGTATTCCGTTCGGAGCAGCTATTCTGTCAGTGCAGGTGTTCTGTCCGGATACGTGACAAGACACATGTATGCGCAGATTATATAACACGAGGGAAAGAAAAGTCAATGGAATTGCTGGGACTGCAACAGAGCGCGAAATGGCGCGGAAGTGCTCATTCCTGCAGGATTGGGAGAGTGCAGCTGTTTTATTTGCGCCGTGTGCGTGTGCCGTGATATACTGTAGACCGAAAAGAGGTGTTTAAGAATGCAGTTTGAGAAATTACAGAAGGATATGATCGCGGCCATGAAGGCTCGCGACAAAATCAGAAAGGATACAATAGCTGCGCTGGTCTCCGGGGCGAAGAAGATCGCGATTGATGAGGGAAGCCGTGACAATATTACGGAGGAGATCACGGATCGGGCGATCATGAAGGAGCTTCGCGCGGCGAAGGAGCAGTATGACAGCTGTCCGGATTCGCGCGCGGATCTGAAGGAGGAGTACAAGAACCGCTATGAGATCATCTCAGCTTATGCGCCGAAGATGATGTCTGAGGAGGAGATCCGCGAGGGTCTGACCGGCAGATTTGCCGATGTCATCGCGACGAAGAACAAGGGGCAGATCATGAAGACGGTCATGCCGGAGCTGAAAGGCAAGGCGGACGGGAAGACCATCAGTAAGGTTGTAGCGGATCTCTGCAAATAAGGTATGAACTCGAAGTCCTCTGCGGCCGGTTCGGCCAGCAGGGGCTTACTGTATAAGTCCAGTCGCAATGTTCTTGGCCCACGGGGAGCTGCGAAGCAGCGAAGTGACGCGGGGACTTATACAGTATGTGGCACGACTTACCAGATCTGTTTTAGAAGGGAGAGCTCCGGAACATGCGTGATAGAAATGCGGAAATCAGGAAGAATTGCAAGGACGCGATGAAGAAGAGCTATTTGTTCCGGGGGCTCGCGGAGGAAGAACTGGAGGTTCTTCTGGACAGTGATTATATGCGTTTCCGGGAGTACGGAAGAGAAGAACGCATTTTTGAGGAATCGGACCGGCCGAAAGATATCATGGTCCTGGTCATGGGAAATCTTCTGATTGCTCAGGACACCATGAACGGGAAGCGGATGATTTTGTCCAGAATCACGGATCCCGGGGATACCTTCGGGGAGATCTATGTGTTCAAGCAGCTTCCCGCGTATGATATGTATGCGGAGACGATGGAGCCGTCATCGATTCTGATGGTGGCCGCGGATCTGCTTTCCGGGGAATGTGGAGACGCATGTGCGAAGATCGCGGAAAAAATGATGCGGAATCAGCTTGGGATGTTCGCTGCGAAGGCCTATATGATGAACCGGAGACTGCGCATTCTCGGGAGCTCCAGCATCCGGGAGAAGATCGCCAGGCTTCTGATCGAACGGCAGGGCGGCGATAACCGTGTCCGGGTGATGCCGCGCGAGGAGATGGCGGATTACCTGAACGTGACCAGACCGTCTCTTTCCAGAGAAATCAGCGCAATGGTCCGCGAGGGAATTATCCGGAATGAAGGACAGACCCTTGTCATACTGGATCAGGAAAAGCTGGAGGAGTATGTGTAATTATGTCAAACCTGATCTTTAGCATGAATGCGACGCTTCCGATTTTCCTGGTCATGATGCTCGGATATTTTTTCAGAAAAAAAGATATCATCGGGGAGGCGTTTGCGTCCAGGATGAATACCTTTGTGTTCCGGATAGCCCTTCCGGTGAGTCTGTTCGGCCAGCTGGATTCGGTGGACTTCTTCAAGGTGTGGGATACGGAGTATGTCTTGTTCTGTTTTCTGGCGACTCTGGTGAGTGTGGGAATCGGCATTCTGGTATCGTTCGTGTTCCGGGACAGAGAGGTCCGGGGCGAGTTTGTTCAGGGATCCTATCGGAGCAGTGCCTCACTTCTGGGAATGGCATACATTGAGAATATTTACGGAAAGGCGACCATGGGGCCTCTGATGATGCTCGGCTGCGTTCCCCTGTACAATGTGATGGCGGTTCTGGTCCTCTCGCTGATGGGAGGAAGCCCGAAGGGTCTCGACCGAAAGCAGCTGCGCCATGCGCTGAAGGGGATTGTCACGAATCCGATTATCTGGGGAATTGTGCTGGGGTTTGCGTGGGCGCTGACCGGATTGAAGATGCCGGTGATGTTTCAGACAACGATCGAATACATTGGCAGGCTCGCGAGCCCGATGGGGCTTCTGGCAATGGGCGCAAGTCTGAATTTCGGCAGCATCCGCGGCCGGCTGGCTCCGATCCTTACCGGATCGCTCCTGAAGCTGATCGGCTTCGCCGCTCTTTTCCTTCCCGTGGCGATCTGGCTCGGATTCCGGACGGAAAAGCTGATCGCGGCGCTGATCATGCTCGGATCCGCAAGCACGGTTGCCGGTTATGTGATGGCAAAGAATATGGGACACGACGGAGTTGTGTCGTCGGGAATCGTGATGATCACGACTCTCTGCAGCGTATTTACGCTGACGTTCTGGATCTGGCTTCTGCGGTCCATGGGCTTTGTATAAGTGAATATGAGCATTCTCCTTTCGGGAGCCTTGGGGCTGCCGCACGATATTCTGGTGCGGCAGCCCCTTTAGTTTACGCGAACAGTGAGCCGCAGCCGAATGCGAAGTATTCGTGTGCGGCGAGCGTCGCGATAGCGAGATAAAACTCGCGCAGCGTGTTTTATCTCGTTTTCGTCCCTTTATACTTAAAAATATTTAAATAAATAATTTGAAATATATTGACATCTGCATTGTGCAGCAGTATAGTAACCCTCGAAACGAAAACCTAAAATTATTTAACTAAATAATTAAAGGTAATTGACGCTAGAATGACGATAAGGAGAATGAAAATGGATACATTTGAAAAGGTAAAAGAGATTATCATCGACACACTGAGCTTTGACGGTGACGAGATTCGCCCGGAATCGGATTTCTTCAAGGATTTGAAGGCAGATTCACTTGACGTTGTTGAGCTGATGATGGCCCTTGAAGAAAACTTCGGAATTTCGATTCCGGATGAGGAGCTCCCGAACCTGCATACGGTGGAGAGCGTTGTGAAATATATTGAGGATCACAAGGAAGACTGAGAGCGGACGGACAGGATACGGGGCGCGGGCCGGGTTGGAAGAGACCGGCCGAAGTCGCATTCGTTCAGAAGTCCGGATGATTTTGGAGGGCAGGAATGAGTTATACAGTGGAAGAGCTTCAGATACTGATGGAGAGTTTTGGAAAATCGGGGCTGACCAGATTCCGATATTCGACACAGGAAGAAACTCTTGAATTCAGAAATGAGCCGGGGGCTGGCCATTCCTCTGCTGCGCCGGCCGGCAGGGAAGGAACGCCGGCAGTATATGCGGATACGGATACAAAGACCGGGACAGCGCCGGGACGGGCGGCTTCTGAATCGGATACGGCATCGGCGGACTCCGCGGAAGTGGTTGGAAAAGGTTCTGGATCCGGGACAGGCAGTTCTGCCGGAGAAAAGGATGGAGGGGAAGGCGGGAGCCCGGAAGAGACGGTTGCCGTCAGAGCTCCGCTGGCGGGTATTTTTTACCGGGCATCCAAACCAGGGGAGAAGCCGTATGTCGAGGAAGGACAAAGCGTGAAGAAGGGGGATATCGTCGGACTGGTAGAGGCCATGAAGATGATGAATGAGATCCCTGCTCCGTGCGACGGCATCGTTCGGGAGATCAAGGCTAAGGACGCCGCCTTTACCGGATATGACGCTGTTCTGATGACGATCGGGGAGAATTGAGATGTTCAAGAAAGTACTGATTGCAAACCGGGGAGAAATCGCGATGCGGGTTCTGCGATGCTGTCAGGAAATGGGGATTGACACCGTGACTGCCTGTTCCTCGGAAGACCGGAATTCCCTTCCGGTACAGTTTTCGACAGAATCTGTCTGCATTGGTCCTGCGCAGGCGGCCGCAAGCTACCTGAATCAGGAGGCACTGATCGAGGCGGCCAAGGCATATCACTGCGATGCCATTCACCCGGGATATGGATTTTTATCTGAAAATGCGGATTTCGCGGAAAAATGTGAGAAGAACGGAATCACCTTCATTGGTCCTTCCTCGCGGATGATTCGGGAAATGGGAGACAAGCAGAGCGCCCGCGCGCTGATGAAAAAGCATGGAGTGCCTGTGGTTCCGGGTTCAGACGGGATTCTGAAAGACTGGAAGGAAGCGGCGGAGGTCGCGGAGAAAGTCGGGTATCCGGTGCTTGTCAAGGCTACGGCAGGAGGCGGAGGACGAGGAATGCGGACCGCCTTTGACGAGTCGGAAATCCGGAACGCCTTTGAAAGTGCGGAGGCGGAAGCAAGAGCTGCCTTCGGAGACGGATCGCTGTATCTTGAAAAACTCATTCTGCATCCGCATCACATTGAGGTGCAGATTCTGGGTGATACAAAGGGCAATATTATTCAGCTTGGTGAGCGGGACTGCTCCATGCAACGGCGGAATCAGAAACTGATGGAGGAATGTCCTGCAAGGATTCTGAATTCCAGACAGCGGGAAGCAATTCACAAGGCAGCGCTCAAGGCCGCCAGAGCCGTTCATTACGTGAGCGCGGGAACCGTGGAATTTGTTCTTGACCGGGAAAATCATTTTTATTTCATCGAAATGAATACGAGGATTCAGGTGGAGCATCCGGTGACAGAGGAGGTGACAGGCGTGGACCTGATCCGGGAACAGATCCGGATCGCCGCAGGCCTGTCCCTCGGGTACAAGCAGAGTGACATTCATCTGAACGGGCATGCCATTGAATGCAGGATCAATGCGGAAAACCCCGCGAGAAGCTTCGCTCCGTGTCCCGGGGATGTACCTTTTGTTCATTTTCCGGGCGGCAACGGGGTACGCATCGAGAGCGCAATTTATTCCGGATGCACGGTAAGCCCGTACTATGATTCGATGATCGCGAAGGTGATTGTTCATGCGCCGGGAAGGCTTGAGGCGATCCGGAAGATGAGGGTTGCGCTTGAGGAAATGACGGTCGAGGGAATCGACACGAACATCGATTTTCTGTATCTGATCCTGTTTAATAATGATTTTCTGACCGGGAATGTCGATACGGGATTTCTGGAGAAAAATACGGATGCCATCATCCGCTGGGGTGAAGAAAGCCGGAAAGCGTAAGGCCCGATTCAGGGGTTAAGTTGGAGACGTACATGTTTCATTACGGTGAAGAAAGCCGGAAAGCGTAAGGTCCGATTTAGGGGAGCAGAGAAATCATGAGTAAGAGTATCCTGGGAACAGTATTGCTAGATGCTAAGGTCAATACGGCGGACGGCATTTTTTTCGGCAGAAGAAAAACTCTTCTGGGTTTCCGGAAGATGCGCGAAAAGAAGACTGCCCGCCGTCCGGTCGGCGAACACCTGACAGCCCTCTTTGACGGAGGAAAATTTTCAGAAGAGTTTGCGCTGGATCTGAAGACAGACGATCCGCTGAGTTTTCCCGGGTATGGCAGGAAGCTTGAGGAGAACCGGAAAATCTCGGAGAAACCGCAGGGATGTGTCGCGGGAGTCGGGAGGATCAACGGAATTCCGGCGGTCGGTGCAGAACTCAGCAGAAATTTCATGATGGGCAGCATGGGAAGTGCTGAGGGAGAAAAACTGACGATTGCGATCGAAGAAGCAGACAGAAGAAAACTTCCACTGATTATTTTTTCTGCGAGCGGCGGGGCGAGAATGCAGGAGGGAATGATTTCCCTGATGCAGATGGCGAAGACGAGTGCCGCGGTGGAACGGTTGCGTGAGCACGGAGGACTGTATATATCGGTGCTGACGAATCCGACTACCGGAGGTGTGAGCGCGAGCTATGCGAGCCTGGGAGATATTACGCTGGCAGAGCCGGGTGCACTGATCGGGTTCGCAGGGCCGAGGGTGATCGAACAGACCATCGGTGAGAAGCTTCCAAAGGGATTTCAGCGGTCTGAGTTCCAACTGGAACATGGCTTCGTAGATAAAATTGTGCCGAAGCAGGATCAGAAGAAGGAAATCACGTTGATTCTGAAGCTTCACGGGTTCAAGCCGGACAGAAACGGAGACGGAGAATCTGTACAGGAGCGGGATGACGGGAACCGGAATGTCGGAACTTGCGAGGACATCGGACTCGCAGATACCGAAGCTTCGGAGATGATTGCCTCGAATGAAAATCCGGTAACCCTGAATAAGTTTGCCGCGTGTGAGAATACGGAAGCCATACCGGAGATGGATGAGCCCGGTAAGCCCGGCGCATATGACCGGGTGCGGCTCGTGAGAGACAAGAACCGCCCGAAGATCACGGATTATATCGAGGGGATCTTTGAAGAATTTCTTGAGCTCTCCGGAGACCGGACCGGAAAAGAGGATCCTGCGATTCTCGGGGGTATCGGACTCCTGAATGGAAGACCGGTTACAGTGATCGGACACAGAAAAGGCAAAAATCTGGCCGAGAACATGAAATGCAACTTCGGAATGCCGGAGCCTCAGGGCTACCGGAAAGCGCTGCGCCTGATGAAGGAAGCTGAAAAGTTCGGGCGTCCGGTTGTAACCTTTATCGATACGCCGGGGGCTTATCCCGGGAAAGAGGCGGAGGAAAACGGGCAAAGCGCGGCGATCGCCGAAAATCTTGCAGCTATGAGCGCACTGAGGATTCCGGTGATCAGCATTGTCACCGGGGAAGGAAACAGCGGAGGAGCCCTGGCAATCGGTGTCGGAGATGAGATATGGATGCTGGAGAATGCCGTGTATTCGGTGTTATCTCCGGAAGGATTTGCCAGTATTCTCTGGAAGGATGCCTCGAAATGCAGGGAAGCCGCGGAGGTTATGAGGATGACCGCGGAAGACCTTCTGAATCAGGGAATTGCCGATCGTGTGATTCCGGAGCCGGAAGGCGGCGCGCAGCGGGATCTTCCGGGAATGTGCCGGATTCTCCGGGAAAATCTGGAGACAGAGCTCGAAAAACTGGAAGAAGAGGACCGCGATTCTCTTGTGGAGCAAAGATACCGGAAATACCGTGAAATCGGCCGCAGCGGGAAGAAGACCGGGATCCGGTAACATGGAACAGGTGGCGGCATGTGGAAAAGAAAAAAGACAGGAAATCATACAGACATATGAATGGTATTGAAATCATTGGTCTGGGAAAGGCAGTGCCGGAAACCAGACTGACTAACGAGGATCTAAGGCAATATATGGATACTTCAGATGAGTGGATCCGCAGCAGAACCGGTATTGTGTCGCGGCATTTTTGCATAGGTGAGGAAAGTCTCACGGATCTGGCGACGGAGGCGTCCCGGAAGGCCATGGAGGACGCCGGAATCGCCCCGGAGGAAGTCGGACTTGTGATCTGTGCAACCTGCACCACGGATTACATGGTTCCATCCGTAGCCTGTGCGGTACAGGAGAATATTGGAATTCCGGGCGGTGTTCCCGCATTTGACATTAATGCGGCGTGTTCGGGATTTGTGTATGGACTCCAGCTGATTTATTCGCTGATGAATGCGGAAGCCGCCTGCCGGTCAGAGCGGAAGTACGCGCTGATGATCGGAGGAGAACAGCTCTCCAAGATGCTGGATTTCTCGGAGAGATCCGTGAGTGTGCTGTTTGGCGACGGAGCGGCTGCGGCGATTGTGCGCGGCTCGTCTCAAAAAAGATTTTTCTGCCACACTGCAGCGGAGGGAGACCGCAGTGCTCTTTATGCGCATACCGTCGGAAGAAATCAGATCCCGGCCATGGAGTACAGGGGCAAAAGGATTGTATCCGAAAACCCGCTTCAGATTACGGAAGCGTATGCGGCAGGAATCATGAAAGACGGCTATCTCAGGATGGATGGCAGGAAGGTATTCCGCTTTGCGGTGCGTGTACTTGCTGCCGAGATCGATCAGATGGCGGAACAGAGCAAAGTCCCTGCGGAAGAGATTGACTACATCGTCTGCCATCAGGCAAACAGCAGAATTATCGACTATGTCCGGAAACAGAAAAATCTTCCGGAGGAGAAATTTTTTATGAATCTGCAGGAATATGGCAATACGTCCGGGGCCAGCATTCCTCTGGCACTGGCGGACATGAAAGACAGAGGGATGTTGAAGCCGGGCACCAGGATCTTTTGCATCGGATTCGGCGCGGGTCTTACCTGGGGCGGCTGCTATCTGGAATTCTGAAGAATCAATGTATAGTGAACCGGCGGGAAAAAGGTCAGAGGTCAGCCTGGCTGTGGCAGACCGCAGGTGAAAAAGCGGTTTTGTCAGCGGCAGGCATGTATACAGAAGAAAGGCACAGAGCATGAAATTTCTGAATGAAATAACAGGAACAAAATATCCGTTTATTCAGGGCGGAATGGCAAATATTGCTACAGGGGAGTTTGCGGCGGCATGCTCGAATGCTGGCGCGCTCGGCATCATCGGCTCAGGTGGAATGAATGTTGAAAAACTGGAAGAAAATATTCACATCTGCCGTTCTCTGACGGATAAGCCTTTCGGAGTAAATCTGATGCTGATGAATCCGGACACCGATCAGATGGCGGATCTGGTCGCGAGGGAGAAGATACCCGTCATCACAACAGGTGCGGGAAACCCCGGAAAATACCTTTCCAGATGGAAGGAAAGCGGGAGTCTGATTTTTCCGGTATCTGCCAGTGTGCTGCTTGCGCTTCGTCTGGTACGGGACGGCGTTGACGGAATTATCGCAGAGGGAACGGAGAGCGGAGGCCATGTCGGTGAGATGACGACAATGACGCTTGTGCCCCAGATGCGGGACGCTCTTCCAGAGAATGTTCCGGTGATTGCAGCCGGAGGAATTGCGGACGGAAGACAGCTTGCGGCTGCTTTTGCTCTCGGTGCATGCGGAGCGCAGATGGGAACCTGCCTTCTGGTGAGCAGCGAATGTCCGATACATAAGAATTATAAGGAAGCAATCCTGAAGGCGGGGGACAATGCCACGGTTGTTACGGGGCGGACGGTGAATTCGCCGACCCGTATCCTGAAAAACAAGATGGCCCGGCAGTATATCCGCAGGGAGAAAGAGGGAGCCGAACAGATGGAGCTGGAAAAATTCACGCTCGGTTCTCTTCGAAAAGCGGTGTTTGATGGAAATACATCTGAGGGATCGCTGATGGCGGGCCAGGTCTGCGGACAGCTGAAGGAAATCCGTCCAGTCGCGGAAATCTTCGAGTCTATCATGCGCGGGGCACAGGAAACAGCCGGGAGTCTTTCAAGGAATATCGCATCCGGGAGCGCGGATCATCAATAAGAGATATAAGAGAAATAAGAGATCAACAAGAGAAATACGGGATCACTAAGGAAAATAAGAAATCAGCAAGCGATCACTAAGAAAAATAAGAAATCAGCAAGTGATCACTAATAAAATAAGAAATCAGCAGGAGTTCAATAAGAGAAAGGGAGTCAGTCATGAAAACAGCATTTTTGTATGCCGGTCAGGGAAGCCAGCATGCCGGTATGGGCAGGGATTTGTATGAGGCATATCCGGCATTTGCCGAAGAAGTGGACAAGGCGGACGCGGTGCTGAATTTTGATCTGAAGAGAATGATGTTTGAGGGACCGGAGGAGGAGCTCTCGCGGACTGCTTACACCCAGCCATGTCTGGCTGCCTTTGCCGCGGGAATGACAGCGGTTCTTACCGAACGTGGAATCCGTCCGGATTATGTGGCAGGACTCAGCCTTGGCGAATACAGCGCGCTGCATGCGGCGGGCGTTTTTTCCACCGAGGAGCTGATCCGGATTACGGCATTCCGCGGGCAGGCGATGTCGAGAGCCGGAGAGGGACTGGATACAAAAATGTGCGCCATTCTGGGACTTCCTGCTGAAAAGACGGCGGAGATCGCGCAGAAGGCTGCAAAAGAGACCGGGAGTATTGTGGAAGTATCCAACTACAACGCAAAAGGACAGAATGTAATCTCTGGTTTTGCAGAAGCTGTGACCCGGGCGGAGGAGATCGCGAAGGAAGAGGGCGCGAGAAGGTGCATGGAGCTGAAGGTCAGCTCTGCCTTTCATACATCGCTGATGGCTCCCGCTTCCCAGGAGCTTCATGAACTGTTCGGCAGGACAGCGTTCGGAAAAATGAGCATTCCGGTTCTTTTCAACACGCTGGGAGGTCCTTCGGACGCGAGAGGAAGACGGATCGATGATACCTCCCTGAGCCCGTCTGCGTACACAGAGGCTGATGGGAAGACGATTGGCGATCTGCTTGAAAAACAGGTGATGTCGAGTGTGAGGATGGCGCAGACGATCGAGTGGCTGAAGGATGCCGGCGTCGAGAAAATCATCGAGATCGGTCCCGGACATGTGCTTGCCGGATTTGTCAGCCGGACGGTAAAAGGAATGGAAACCGTCTCACTTGATGCGGCGGAGGATGTGGCGGCCCTGTGAGAGCGCGGCGGCATTGCATCGTTTACAAGAACCAACAACCAAAAGGCAGTGGGTTTCCGCCTGCAGCAAACGAAAGGATTATATTTATGAATTCAGAAAATCAGACAGCAATAGTAACCGGAGGCAGCGGCGGAATCGGCAGAGCGGTCTGCAGAGCGCTCGCTGAAAAGGGAATCCATGTCGTGATCAATTATTCTCATAATGAGGCGGCAGCGAAGGAAACGGAAAGACTCTGCCGGGAATGCGGAGTTCAGACGCTTCTGGTGCAGGCGGATATATCCGACAGCGCGGATTGTGACCGGATGTTCCGTGAGGCGCAGAAGCTGACCGGAAGAATTGATATTCTGGTGAACAATGCCGGAATCACAAAGGACAGCCTGCTGCTGATGATGAAGGAGGAGGACTTCGACAGAGTCATTCACGTGAATCTGTATGGCGCCTTCTACTGTATGAAGAAGGCGTCGAGGATTATGCTGCGGCAGAAATACGGAAGGATTGTCAGTATATCGAGCATTGTGGGAATTCACGGGAATCCGGGACAGGTCAATTACGCGGCCAGCAAGGCGGGGATTATCGGGATGACAAAATCCCTGGCGAAGGAACTTGCCGGGCGGAATATAACGGTGAATGCCGTTGCTCCCGGAATGATCGATACGGAGATGACGGAAGCTCTTTCAAATGCCGCAAAGGAGGCCATGCTTGCGGGGATACCGATGGGACGCGCAGGAAGGGCGGAAGAGGTTGCCGCGGCGGTCGCCTTTCTGGCATCGGAGGAAGCCTCCTATATCACCGGTCAGGTGCTCGGCGCAGACGGCGGAATGGGATGCTGAAGAAGGAACGGCGGAATATAAGACTCTGGCACAGATGGCAGAAGAAGAGGCCGGAGAGGTCAGCAGTACAAGATACCGGAGTGGACGGCAGAATAGATTCTGAGAAATGGACAGATTGGAGAAACACATGAGACGAAGAGTAGTGATTACCGGGCTCGGAATTGTATGCCCGATCGGAAATGACAAGGAAGAGGTCTGGAGCAGTGTAAAGGCAGGCAGATGCGGGATCGGACCGATCACGCTCTATGATCCTGCAGAGCAGAAGGTAAAGCTTGCCGGTGAAGTAAAAGATCTCAAATTGGACGACTACGTGGATAAGCGTGAGGCACGGAAGATGGACCGCTACACGCAGTTCGCCATGGTGGCGGCGAAGCAGGCGATGACCGATTCCGGTCTTCTCGGGCTCGATGAGCCGAGAGACAGATGGGGCGTCATCATGTCGAGCGGCATCGGGGGCATCGGAACGATCGAGAACGAAAAAGTTCGCGGCATGGAGAAGGGCTATGACCGTGTATCGCCTTATTTCATACCGATGTCAATTGCAAATATGGCGGCCGGTCACATCGCAATTGAATACGGGCTGCACGGAATGTGTACCTCTGTCGTAACCGCATGTGCCAGCGCGGCAAATGCGATCGGAGAATCCTTTCGGCATATCCGTGATGGATACGGCGATGTCATGGTAGCCGGAGGAGCCGAAGCGGCAATCACGCCTCTGTGCATGGGAGGATTCACGTCCCTGAAGGCACTTACGACTGCTGCCGATCCGGCGCGCGCATCAATTCCGTTCGACGCAGAAAGAAGCGGATTCGTCATGGGCGAGGGAGCCGGCGCACTGATTCTCGAGGAATATGAGCATGCCAGAAAACGCGGAGCTCAGATTTACGCGGAAATTGTGGGCTATGGAGCAAACTGTGACGCCTATCACATCACGGCGCCGTCGCCGGAAGGGACCGGAGCAGAGCAATGCATGCGTCTGGCAATGGAGGATGCGGGTATCTCACCTGCAGAGGTAGATTATATCAATGCACACGGGACATCCACAAAGATGAATGATTCCTGCGAGTCAGCGGCGATCCGCCGGATCTTCGGCGACGATGTGAAACGTGTCCGGGTAAGCTCCACAAAATCCATGACCGGTCATCTTCTGGGCGCGAGCGCAGCGGTAGAAGCGGTGATCACGGTGGAGGCAGTTCAGAAGGATTTCGTTCCGCCTACGGTGAACTACAAGGTACCGGATCCGGAATGCAGTCTGGATGTGGTTCCGGGAAATGGCTATCCGATGAAAATCAGCTATGCCCTTTCGAACTCCTTCGGATTCGGCGGACATAACGTCACCCTTGTATTTCGGAAAGCATAAGACGGCTCCGATGAAAGAAAAATAAAAACCGGTCATGGCATTATGCCATGGAAATGAGTGAAAATCAGATACAGACGCAGCTTTATTCAAGTGAGAGAAAAGAGCAGAAAACCATGCAGTTTAATTCAGATGAAATAAAAAAAATACTTCCCCATCGCTACCCGTTTCTGCTGGTGGACCGGATCACAGCTTGTGAGCCAGGTAAGTATGCAGACGGCCGCAAATGCGTCTCGGTGAACGAGATGCAGTTCTGTGGACATTTTCCGGTACAGTCGGTGATGCCGGGCGTTCTGGTCCTTGAGGCTCTTGCGCAGACCGGTGCCGTCGCACTGCTTACGGAGGAGGAGAACAAGGGCAGGCTTGTATTTTTCGGCGGTGTCAGACAGGCGCGGTTCCGCAGACCGATCATACCCGGAGACGTCATTGAGATGCATTGCGAGATAATTGGAAGAAAAGGCCCCATAGGCTTTGGGAAAGCAGTCGCCACTGTAGATGGCAAGACTGCTGTGACGGCAGAACTCTCTTTTGCAATTACAGACCCGAAAGAATAAATCAGAACTCTGAACGCAGAATGATTTTCCATTTACGATGCAGAATCAATTTTCATTCACAACGCAGAGTGAAAGATCCGAAGGCGATATGGACAAATTGCGCAGAGATTCCTGATGTGCTAATATTTAGTGTATAAGCTCTTCGAAAACGCAGACGGGGCTCGTCGCACGCGAAGCGCGCGTAAGAGACTGTATGCGATTTCGAAGGCAACAGGTATGAGCACGAAGTGACGCGTAAGCGGCACGGAAGTGCTCATACCTGTAGGATTGCGGGAGTGCGGAGCACGGAGCAATCCGTAGCTTATACAGAGCGGACAAAAAGGATTGCGGGAGTGCGGAGCACGAAGTGACGCTGGGACTTATACAGTGTATGGCACGATGTATCGTATGGGGATTATTATTTTTTTCACAGTTCGGGGGAGGTATTTATGAGTTCTGCAGGAGATGAGCTAAAAGAAAAAGCAAGGAAGACGAAGGAGCTTTTCACAGAGGTGTATACAAACTTCAAGCTGCACTTTTACCGGGAGGTGTTCCGGAATTTTGACAACCGTGAGGCGACGCTCACCACGGTGGAAACCTTCTGCATGGAAGTAATCTATGCCATGAAGAATCCGACGATCAATGAATTCGCCAGTTTTATCCAGATCTCATCGCCGAATGCCGCCTATAAGGTGAACAGTCTGATCCGGAAGGGATATCTGCAGAAGATCAGGTCCAGGCAGGATCACAGGGAGTATTACCTTCAGGTCACGCAGAAGTACATCGATTACTATAATGTCAGCAGCTCGTATGTAGACAGAGTTCTGGACAAGGTTGAGGGCAAGATGAGCGAGAAAGAGATCGAGGATTTCTATCATACCCTGACAATTATCCAGGAGGAGCAGATGAAGGATGTACCGTTCTACAGCAGAGATCGGGAAGTAATGCCAGGAGATAATGCAGAATAAAACGGAACAGAAAAGACAGAGTAGAAAAGACAGAACAGAAAAGACAGAGTAGGAAGGACAGAGTAGCTAAAACAAGACAGATAAAACAGAATAACGAGATAAAACACGCTGCGCGAGTTTTATCTCGCTATCGCGACGCTCGCCGCACACGAATACTTCGCATTCGGCTGCGGCTCACTGTTCGCGTAAATAAAACAGAAGTCCTGTATAGTTGAAATTGAAAGGGGGATACTATACAGGACTTCCTTTGATGAAAGTGAAAGGATTTATATGAAAGCCATAGTAAATGGCTGTGGCTGGCCGGTTAGATGCAGTGCAGTGTCGGACATCTGATAATCCAACACACTCCTGCGGAGCATTGCGTCAGGGATTGTAAAAACCCCGGATCACCGCTTACGAATAACCTTGTTTCATTTATGTTTGTAGAATACACCAGTATTTGTTATAATACATGCCAGGTACTTTAAAAAAAGAAGACATTTTTTGCGGAGGAGGATGTATGCTTCCATTATATACTGAGACTAAGAATAATTTGCAGATTGAGCTGAGGCAGTCCGTTCATGCTTCTCCACATCTTCACAAATCGCTGGAGTTTGTATATGTCATGAAGGGTACGCTGGAGCTCGGGGTAGGAGATATGCTGTACCACATGGAGGAAGGTGATCTGGGCATTGTCTTTCCGGAGCTGATTCATCATTATCAGGTATTCGACAGCTCTGAGTGCATGGCATATTATCTTCTTGCTTCGCCTTCCATGGCAGATGCTTTCGGGTCTGTCATGCAGCAGAAATCTCCGGAATATCCGGTTATCGCAGCTGAAAATGTGCATCCGGATATTCGTTATGCGCTGGATACTCTGTACAAGCTGGACCAGGGAAGCTCTCTCTATTATAAATGGCGGCCGGAAGGCTCTCCGGAAAACAGGATCCGGGAGGTTCTCCAGCAGGCATATGTGAATGTGATCATGGCGAGATGTTTGCCATGTATTACACTGATTGACAAGTCCATGGTAGGCAGCGACGATATCATTTACCTCATGGTTTCGTATATTACCGGAAAGTTCAGGGAACCGCTCACGCTGACGCAGATGGCGCATGATCTCGGAATCAGTCCGTATGCGCTGTCCAGAATTTTTTCCGGAACCTTCCATCGGAATTTCAATCAGTATCTGAATGAAGTCCGGCTGGAATATGCCGCGGAGCTGCTTCACCGGACCGATGAGCCGATTACGGACATTTGTATGGATGTCGGGTTCGGCAGTCAGAGAACCTTTAATCGTGTATTTATGGAACATTTTCACACTTCTCCCCGTGAATTTCGCAGTCATCAGTGGGCGGCCGATGAGGCGCACGGCCGGGGCAAGGATACTGAAACGAGGAGAGCGTAACCGGAGGGGAAACCAGCGGTGAACGGCTGGAAATGCAGTGGTGAACGGCCGGAAATGCAAGGTTGACAGAATTGTAATATCGGGTATAATCTAATTGCGAGCAATTAATTGCTGCGCTTGAAGGAGTTTTTGAGAATGAGTAAATATGATTGTATCCGGCTGGAAAATCAGCTTTGTTTTCCGTTATATGCAGCCTCGAAGGAGGTTGTGCGAAGATATAAACCGATCCTCGATGAGCTGGATCTTACATATACCCAGTACATTACCATGATGGTTCTCTGGGAGAAGAAGCAGACGAATGTCAAGGAGCTTGGCAAATGTCTGTTTCTGGATTCCGGGACATTGACGCCGCTTCTGAAGAAACTGGAGCAGAAGGGATATATCATCCGACATCGCTCGACCCATGATGAGCGCAACCTTATGGTGCAGATTACGGAGCGCGGCGAAGAACTGCAGGAGAGGGCGGTTCAGGTTCCGAAGAAGATGGAAAAGTGTGTGAATCTTGAGCCGGATGAGGCAAAGGAACTGTATCGGCTGCTTTACAAGCTTCTTGGAGGAATTGAAGAGGATTGAGACGGGCAGCTGACGGAGACGTATCATGGATGAGGAGAATGAATATTATATACAGAGCAGCTGCATGGCATGCGGGAAGTGCATCACCAGGTGTCCGCAGCACTGTATTGATCTGAAGGGCAGCATGGCGGTGATCCGTCAGGAGGACTGCAGACACTGCGGAGAGTGCAGAGACATATGCCCGGTTGGAGCCGTGGCGGTGTTTGATTGAGCGGTCTGTAAGGTCGGGCTGACTGAACACGAATTTGGGAGATGCAATTCCGGGTTGATTCTGAGAGTGCCTAAGGCAGTTTTGAATTGGATAAATAAACTGGATAAAAAAGAGGGCTTTTACGCGATGGAATTCGTGTGAAAGTCCTCTTTCTATGTCAGAGAGTATGATCAGGTCAGACGCTGCCTGTCCCTTTGGTCAGAGGATGTCGTCGCGCTTGATGTATCCGGGCTTTTCCGGAGTTCCGATGATCTCCTTCGCGTGGATGATCTGCGCCCATTTGTCGACAACCTGATTCTCGATATGTACGTCCTTGCCGATCCTGGAATATGCGAGGACGACGCAGTTCTTCACAATAGCACCGTCCTCGATGGTTACACCACGGCCGATGACGCTGTTTTCCACAAGGCCTTTAATCGAGCAGCCGTTAGAGACAAGGGAGTTCCTTACCTCAGCCTGCTCGTAATACTTTGTGGGTGCGGCATCACTGGTAACGGTGTAGATGGGCCAGTTATCATGGAAGAGGCTGTTGGCGTTGTCTACATCGATCAGATCGAGATTCGCCTCAAAATAGCTCTTGAAATCGGTAACCGTCGCGAAATATCCACGGTGAGCGACACCTCTTACATCCAGATCATTTACCTCGGAGTTGATGAACTGTGAGAGGGTGTAGATTGAGGAGAGCTTCTGGGCTTCCCGGACCAGAGAGATGAACAGATCTCTCTTCATTACGTAGGTATCCATGAATATGTTCTTCGCGTTGGCGGTTCCTGTGTTGCGCTCGATGGAAAGAACTCCCTTCTGCTTATTGAGGTCGAGGGTGTCGCAGTGCAGATAGTTTTCCTTTGCGTTATTCACATGGTGATACAGAAGAGTAATGTCCGCGCCGGAAGCGACGTGCTGTTCGAGAAGTTCATTGTAGTCCTGCGTATATACCATATAGCTCGGCGCGATAATGACATACTCCTGTCCCTTTCTGGCGATGATGTTCATGTTCTCAGCAAATGCCGCAATATCTGTATTATATACATCATTGGCGGTGCTGTTGTCAGAGAACAGAAGCTGGAGCTTACCCTTCTTGGAGTTGATGTTGAATGAGCCTTCATTGCCCAGGTGCTCAGCCAGAGAACGCGGATTCTCTCTTACATAAACCTGAATATTATCGATACCGCTGTTGCTCATATTGGAAATCGGAAAGTCGATGACACGGTATCTTCCGGCAAAGGAGAACGCGCCCATAGGCCGATAGTCCTGCATTCCCGCGATTTTGATATGATTGGCGGACGAAGTAATAATTCCAAATGCGGTTGCCATGATTTATTCCTCCCCCTTTACATTCTTTGCGACAAGCTCAATGTTTTCGCTGTTGGCGTCACCGACAACGGCGTTCGGGCCGATCTTGACATTGTTTGCTACGAGGGCACGTGTGACAACGGCACCTTCTTCCACGACGGCACCGGGCATCAGAACCGTATCTGTGACCTTCGCGCCGGGCTTCACGACAGAACCGGTGAAGAGAACAGAACGTGTCACAGAACCGTCAATCTTGCAGCCCTGTGTGATGAAGGCGGTTTTGATCTGCGCATTCGGTCCGATATACTGTGGGAGTGCGGAGGCATCCTCTGTGTAGATCTTCCATTCGGGATCCTCAAGGTTCAGACCGCTCTTGTCATCCAACAGATCCATATTCGCCTCCCAGAGAGAGTCGATGGTTCCGACATCCTTCCAGTAGCCCTTGAACTGGTACGCCCACAGGGACTTGCCGTCATTGAGAAGCGTGGGGATGATGTCCTTTCCGAAGTCGTGGCTGGAGTCCGGATTCTTCATGTCCGCAACCAGAAGCTTGCGGAGAAGCTTCCAGTTGAAAATGTAGATGCCCATCGATGCAAGATTGCTCTTGGGCTCCGCCGGCTTCTCTTCGAACTCCACAATTTTGCCGTTTTCATCGGTATTCATGATACCGAAACGGCTGGCCTCCTTCATCGGTACGCCGATGACCGCAATGGTGGCGTCTGCGTTGTGCTCCTTGTGGAAGGCAAGCATGTTGTCGTAGTTCATCTTGTAGATGTGGTCGCCGGAGAGAATCAGAAGATATTCCGGATCATAGGAATCGATAAAATCGATGTTCTGGGAGATGGCGTCTGCTGTTCCGCGGTAGACATCGAGATCCGCATCGGCCTTCTCACGAGGCGGCAGTACGAACACACCGCTTCCGTTGGAATCGAGACCCCAGCGACGGCCCTGTGCGACATAACTGTTCAGCAGTACCGACTCGTACTGTGTCAGGACACCGACAACATTGATGCCGCTGTTGGCGCAGTTACTCAGAGGAAAATCAATAATGCGGTATTTTCCGCCATAAGAAACTGCTGGCTTGGCAACCTTGTTCGTCAGGTCTTTCAGACGGCTTCCGCGTCCGCCGGCCAGGATCATGGCCAGCATATTATTTTGACTCATAAAATGAACCCCGCTTTCTTTGGAAATTTCGTGAACATCCATCTTATATGCAGTGTACATCTGTGTTGGTAAGTCAGAGGGATGTTTTGATATAATTATACAATATTTACAGTGCGGGGTAAATGTTTTTGATACAAAATATTGATATGCAAGTGCGTGAAAACTGCGTTAATTATGTATAACGCATAATGAACAACGATATTTGAGTGGAAAGCAGAGCATTAGTTACAATTTTCAAGCGGCGTATTTGATGGAGCGTGGGCACAATTCACAAATATTAGTGCTTATACATGGGCGTTAACAACAATGTTTTATTAACAACAAGCTCTTCAGGGCTTTTATCTGAAAAAACAGACGCGGGCAGAGGAAAGCCGGATCAACTGCATTCAGGTGATGGTAAACATGGGGTGATTTTGGTATAATATACCGGCGCGTGAACGTTTGCATTTACATGTGGTTATCATGTTTGTATTTACATGCGTTTATTGGCGCTTTTTTTATTAAAGAAATGTTAATAAGGGAGAAGAAGGGTAATATGAAGCAGTTATATACGCCATGGGGGATGGCGCTGAACAGGGATCATGTGCTGGAGGAGTATCCCAGGGAGCTTCTGAGGCGGAAGAGTTATATGAACCTGAACGGGTACTGGGATTATGCGATCACGAAGGGGGAGGAGAAGGTTGAGAAGTTTGTGAGCCGGATTCTGGTCCCTTTTTCGCCGGAGAGCGTGCTTTCCGGCGTGTCCCGTCAGCTGATGCCGGATGAAACGCTGTGGTATCACAGATATCTGCCGGAGCTTTCGGAACGAGACCCCCGACACAGGATCATTCTGCATTTCGGAGCGGTGGATCAGTGCTGCGAGGTGATTTTGAACGGAAAGAGCGTCGCAAAGCATGTGGGCGGATACCTGCCGTTCTGGCTGGATATCACAGACTATCTGAAGCCGGTTTTATCGGAAAAAAATCATCACACAGACGGCTGTTTTACGGAACGTCAGGAAACAGCAGGAGAAGAGTTTCGGGAAAGAAGGGGAGGAGAAACTCAGGATGACGGTGTATTTCACACAGAGAGCGACAGAGATCTGTACAGCAGCGGAAGCACCGAGGGAGACGGAGCGGATGAGCTGATTGTAAAGGTCTGGGATTTCAGTGATACCTCTTTTCACGCCCGCGGGAAGCAGAGACTGAGACGCGGGGGAATGTATTATACGGCGGTCAGCGGCATCTGGCAGACGGTATGGATGGAGGAAATTCCGGGTCAGCATATTGACAACATTGAAACAGTCCCGGATATCGAACACGGATATGTGAGCATTCTGGTGGAATCGGACAGTGACCTTCCGGTGCGGGTGAGAATCCGGCGGCCGATCATCGCACAGGATGAGACCTGCGAGATTGAAGAGGATACGCTTCTTCAGGGAGTGATCGTTGCGGGCATGTCCAATCACTGGATGAATGTGAGAATCCCGAAGATGAATCTGTGGAGCTGCGAGGAACCCTGGCTGTATTTTTTTGATGTGACGATGGGTGAGGATCTGGTCTCCAGTTATTTCGCAATGCGGAAAATTTCAATGGAGAAGGATGAAAGAGGAATCCCGAGGATTTATCTGAACAACCGGGAAATTTTTCTGCGGGGCGTTCTGGACCAGGGGTACTGGCCTGACGGTATCTATACGGCTCCGTCAGACCGGGCTATGATCTTTGACCTGACAGAGATGCGAAGGTTCGGGTTTAACTGCGTCAGGAAGCATGCAAAGATCGAGCCGGACCGGTGGTATTATCATTGTGATCGTCTCGGCCTTCTGGTCTGGCAGGACATCGTCAGTGGAGGAGAAGCATACAAGGACTGGTTCGTGACCGAGGCCGGCACGCTGCTTTCGTGGATGAATGTGCGCGTCAGTGATCAGAAGGAAAAGCTGCTCTCGCGGGAAAATGAAGCGGGCAGGCAGGAATTCCGGAGAGAGATTGTTATGACCGCGGAGATCCTGAAGGAGCATCCGTGCATTTTTGCCTGGACCATCTTCAATGAGGGATGGGGGCAGTTTGAGACAAAGGAGTGCACCGACCTCCTCAGGAGGACGGATCCTCATCATCTGATTGATTCTGCGAGCGGATGGTTTGACCAGGGGTGCGGAGATTTCCGAAGTGTGCACTATTACTACCTTACGTTTCATGTGAAGCCGGAGGCAGACAGAGCGTTTGTCCTGTCTGAATTTGGAGGACTTCCCTTCCGGATCCCGGATCACAGTGCGGGCGAGGGAGCCTACGGTTACGGAACCAGATATCAGGACCGGGAGGAGTATCTGAGGGCCTTCCACGCTCTGATTGACCGGATGGAATCCTGCCGCGGAGAAGGACTCTGCGCGTATGTATACACACAGTGGACTGATGTTGAAGATGAGGTAAACGGAATCTACACCTGGGACCGGAAGATCCGAAAGGCGGATACCCTTCTGGAGGCTGGGTACAGAGAGATCTGAAGATAATGGTTTAATTGCGTTGAATCCGGGCAATGATTGTGATGTTTTTACCGGAATAAGAAAAAGAAAGAAGGTATGAAAAATGGCAATGAATCCGATGATGTTGATGAAACTGAGAGAGAGGCTGCAGCTGTTTCAGAGTCAGCATCCGAAGTTCCAGCTGTTCCTGAGCGCGGTGGGACAGCAGGCAATTGAGACGGGCACGATCATTGAGGTGAAGGTGACCCGTCCCGACGGGAAGGAAATGGTGACAAATCTGCGCCTGACAGAGGACGACGTGGAGAGTATCCGGATGGTTTCTGAAATGCAGAAGTGATGTTAATTACAGCCGGACAGATAATTTTGCGGAGAACATCCGGATGCCATTTTCAGACCGGCGACGGTACCATGAAATCCCTGTCTGAAAAGCTCCGAATGAACGGCAAGAAGAGAGACAGGATTCAGTCGTTCTCTATTTCGATATCTCCGTTGTCTGTCTGTGCATTCATTTTCTGAGAGCCGCTGCCGACGCGGATAGAACCTGCATCGTAGTCGCTGTCACCGATCGAGGTTTCACCGGAATTGGTGTATGCGGATATGGTATAATTCCGTATATTGTCGGCCAGATTGACATCGATGTCACCATTCGCCGTCTCCAGAGTAGAGGTGGCGAAAGTGATTCCTTCCATATTAATATCGCCGTTTGAGGAAGACGCGGCAAGGCTTTTCCCTGTGCAGCGGTCGAGCTCCAGATCCCCGTTGCTGCTGTTGAGGGTCAGGGAATCGACGTTCAGTGTGCGTCCGGTGTCTATGGTGATGTCGCCGTTCCCGGAGGAGAGAGAGATCTCCTTAAATTTGGAAAGATCCTTCGGAACGGTGAGAACCAGAGAAGCATCTGAGGAACGCGAATCCTTTGATTCCGGTTCTGTCGCGGTCAGAACGCCGTCTTTTACAGAAAGAGACGGGCATTCCTCTTTCACCCCGCGGTAGACCATGGAATATCCGCTTCCGTTCTGCAGCTCAATGTCCGCCTTGCTGAGATTAAGATCAATGCTGTCAAAGGCGTCGAGATTTCTGCGAATGGTGGTCTGGTTCGGCGGAACGTAGGTGAAGTAGAAGCTGTCCCCGGTCATGGTGAGAGACAGGTGGCCCGGACTTACATGCTTCCAGGTTCCGAAGCAGATGGCAGCCACCGTTGCGGCGGAAATCAGTACAAGATAGATGCTGCGCTTTTTTTTCATTCGTGTGATTCTCCTTTCGTTCCGAAAATTGATTCCAGCAGATTGCGGATGACGGCAGCGATGGGCCAGATGATCCAGCTGATGGCCCAGGTGAAGGTCAGGAAGCTGATGATCAGATACAGGCAGGTGATGGTCGGCCAGTAGACAGACATGATCGCCCGCACGGCTGGATTTCTGAATTCGATTCTTCCGCTTTTGGCGGAGGAATATCCGGAAGCGGTGAAGGTGCCGCTCAGATCGAGAAGCCGGCTGCAGCTGCTGACTCTTGAACTGCTGACGGTGAGCAGAAGGACGGCAAGAGCAACCATGAACAGCAGAATGATGACGCCGAAGGCGGAAGCAATGGCTCTTTTGTCCAGAAGAGCCAGGAAGACAAGCGGGATGTAGCAGGTGCAGAACAGCAGCACGGCGATGGTCCGCTGAAGAATAATACTGTCGTGGGTGCTGCGCCGGAGATCGTTGACCATTCCGGCTGTTGCGTAGTCAATGGTACAGGGCTCGCTTTTCAGAAAGCTCCATCTGCCCATGCGAAGGCTGCTGTACACATGGAGTGTGACACAGGCGGCAATTGCACCGAGCAGGAAGAAGATTCCGGCGGCCATAAGAGCGAGGGAACCCGTTCCCGCAGAGGCTGTCAGAATGATACCGCAGGGGCTGATAATGGCAAAAAAGGTTGCAAGTCCATGCAGCAGGGCGTAATGGGAGCTGTCGTCGAGATACCGTTCCGCGTCTTCAGCGGATACCTGGTGTGCCTTCTGCATCGCCTGATTCTGTTCATTCAGAATCTGGCTGATTCCCAACGCGTCTGCCAGCTCTTCGAGATTGCCGAACTCTGAAATAACCTGGGCGACGGCTTCATTATCTGATTTCCCATCATTGATCAGTTCCGTATATTTGTCCTCCATCATCTGGCCGAGCTCGCACTTGGCACGGATGACTTCGGGAGTGTTCGGAAGATTTGCAAACATCGATTCGAGATAGTTGCGAATAGTATTCATGATTCATTCTCCCTTATAAAATGTTCGATCACATTCTTGGTAAGCTTCCATTCGTCACACTTTTCCCTGTAATATTTCCGGCCGGCTTCCGTGATCCTGTAGTAGGTCCGGCGTTTTCCGTTGTCCGCGAAACCCGGATAGGATTCGATATAGTTGTTCTTCTCCATGCGGGTAAAGGCGGAATACAGGGTGGTTTCTTTGATAATGTAGGCATCTGCGGTTATCGTGCGGATTTTTCTGGAGATTTCGTAGCCGTAGGATGGCTCGTCCAGAAGCAGACACAGGATGATCGTGTCGTTGTAGCCGCGGATGACATCGCTGCTGATTCCCATCGGCACCTCCCTTCTGTCAGGAAAAATATCATGCATCCCGGGGATTGTTCGGAGTGTGAAGATACATTGTCTGACGTATTACGACTGTCGTAGTATCTTTACAAGGTAAATGTACTACGACAGACGAAGTATGTCAAGATGAAAGATAAAACCAGCGAATCTTTTGCTCGCGGCATATCCTGAAGTCTTGTCCTGCCGGTTTTTGCGCGGCGGTTTTGTGCGGATCAGAAGGGACGTGAAAAGGCGGAATACAGATTCGACAAAGAAAAGGAACTGCGGATTCGGCAATGAAAAGGAATTGACAGCCAGCATAAGCATGCTATTCTGTATGTCGGATATCCCACAATCGAACAACAGACTTGCGTTGTGGGAATAAACCGGGGACTGCGGGCAGAAATTCTGACAGGGATCGCAGGCGGAGAGAAGAGGATGATAAGTATGTACGGGATAGAATCACCAAGGAACAGGTATAAGACAGCATCAGCGGCATCTGCATCGACGGAGGAATGGAATCGGGCATTGTCCTATCTCAGGAGATATGCGGAGAATTCCCTGGCGTATCTTTCTCTGGAGCCGGACAAGGAGTGGCTTTTCTCCGAGGAGCCGGAGGGAATGATCAGCTTTGCCAGATCAGGGAACACGATTGTCGTCTGCGGTGATCCGGTCTGCGCAGATGAGGACTTCCCCGAAATGCTCCGGGTGCTTCGTTCCTTTGCAACGGCGGAGAAGAAGCATCTGGTGTTTCTCATGACGGAGGAAACACATGTCGCGGAATATCAGGCGGAGGGCTTCGGCTGCTTTAAGAGCGGAGAGGAGGCAGTCTTTGATGTGCAGTCCTGGTCCATGCGGGGCGGGAAATGCGCCAAGGCAAGATCCTCCTGGCATACGGCGGTGAATTACGGGCTCAGCGTGCAGGAGTACAGGCCGCAGGAGAAGCGGGATGCGGAGATTGAGCGGCAGTTCCATGAGATCACCGATGCCTGGCTTGAGGAAAAACATACGGCGAGGCTTCAGTTCGCGGTCGGGAGTCTGATGCTGGATCACCCCTGTGACAAGAGATACTTTTACGCTTCCGATGCGGAAGGCACAATCCAGGGGATCAACGTGCTGAATCCATATCTCGGCGGAAAGGGATGGATTGTAGATATCATGCGGAGGCGGGAGGGATGCCCGCACGGTGTGATGGAGCTGCTCTTTCATGATATCATGGAGACCCTGAAGGAGGAGGACGTGTCACAGGCAAGTCTCGGGGTCGCGCCTTTTTTCAACACGAATGACGGAGATCACCCGCGGCTGATCGAGAGGGCAGAGCATTATATCTATGAAAATATGAATTATATCTACGGCTTCAAACCTCTGCATGCCGCGAAGGATAAGTTTAATCCGCAGTGGAAGAATATTTACGTCGTCTGCTATCCAAAGCATATGTCTTTCTGGATGGAAGAGGCGGCCTTTGCCGTTCTGGATTCTCAGGGATTCAGCGACTATGTGCACGCGTTCCTGGAGATGCGGAAGGTGCAGCACGAGGAGAAGGTGGATCGCAAGAAGGAACAGCGCAGGGAGAAGGTGGACCGCAAGAAGGAACAGCACGAGGAGAAGGCAGAGTGAAAGAAGGAGCAGCGTGGAAAGAAAGTGGAGCACAAGGGGGAGCATCACAGGGATGACAGAATTGAAAAAGCTTCATGTAAATAACATTGATATATCTTACGAGGAGGCCGGGGAGGGGCGTCCCATGGTCCTGATCCATGGTAACGGAGAGGATCATACGATTTTTGACCGGACGGTTAAGATTCTGGAGAAAAAATTCACCTGCTATCTCCCGGATTCGCGGGGCCACGGAAAGAGTCACTGGATCGGAGAGCTTCATTACAGGGACATGGCGGAGGATCTGGTGCAGTTTCTGGAGAAGCTGAATCTTCATAATGTTGTGGTGGTCGGCTTTTCCGACGGCGGCATTATCGGTCTGATCGCGGCGAGCAGGACGAGGCGGATCTCTTCACTGATTGCGTGCGGCGCAAATACGCGCCCGGAGGGACTTCACGGACTGTTTCTTCTCGGATCCCGGATTCTTCATTTTTTCGGAAGAAGTCCTTTGATCCGACTGATGATAAAAGAACCGGATATCTGTGATCAGGAGCTCCGGCAGATCCGTGCGGACACGCTGATCGTCGCGGGAGAGCATGATCTGATCCGGAAGAGCGAGACCGATCACATTGCCGCAGAGATTCCGGGAGCCGCGAAGCTTATATTGCGCGGAGAATCCCACGGAAGCTACATCGTACACAGCGAAAAGTTCGCAGACATCATTCTGCGATTTTTGAATAAGCGGAAGGGCGTGAACGAAAGCTGAAACAGCTGCTGAATCGGCAGCTGCAACAGAAGCTGAAATGGCAGCTGAAACGAAGGCTGAAACGGCAGATTCGGTCAGATGGCCGGATATGTCCGATTGACAAACGAAATCCGCCCGATATAATCAAAAAATAGAAGACGATATGAAAATGCACCGGGATATAAGTATACGGAAAGCAATATTGTCAGAACTGCCGCCCACATTGGACAGCAAAGAATAAAAAATATAACAGGAAGAAAGAACTGCCATTCCATATCAGCTCTTTGAAAATGCAGACAGGGTTCTGGCTCGCGAAGCGCTCATAAAAGCCGGAATTGATTTTGAGGGCACAGGTATGGGCGCAGAGCCGCTTGATCAATGACAGCAGCCGTATCTTCCGGAAAGGAGACGTAACATGGAAATCACGTATAAGCGTGCGTCGATGAAAGACATTGACGTTCTTGTGGACACCCGGCTTGAAGCGCGGGATCATTCTGATAAAACGGAGGATTCTGCAGCCATGATGCGTCGCCGCCGGCAGGCCTACAGCTACTTCCGGAGAAATCTGTCCGAGAATCAGAACGTGGCATATATTGTCTACAATGGATCTGAGATAGCTGCTTTCGGAGACGTCATTTTCTATCATCGCCGTCCGTTGTTTAATCAGAATAAGGAACGGGCATATATTTCCAATCTGTATACAAAGCCGGAATATCAGGATACGGAGATCCCGTTCCGGCTGCTCGATCTTCTCGTGCTTGCTTCTCTTGAGAACGGAGCGGAGGAGATTACAGCTGACAGGGAAATTGCGGCGGATCCACTCTACAGAAAGTACGGCTTTACCAGGAGGGATTCCGGATGGAGTCTGGTGGAGTATGCGTGAGATCCTGTGAAAAATATCTGCGCGAGAGACAGCAGAGGGAACAGGGTAAAAATTTATATGCGATGGCGGAGTCAGTTGTGAAAGTCACGGGGTGCCGTGTGCCTTTCACTTCCGCGCGCGTGCAGGCATTCCCCGGAGCAAAACCCGGGGAAAAATTTTTAAAAGAAATTAGCACTCACTTATTGACAGTGCTAACAACGAGTGCTATATTAGCTTCGTGAGAGGAAAAGGTTACATAATATCAGAACGTCAAAATCTTTTCCTGACTTAAATACTGCATTTCAAGGGAGGTGTGAGTATGCAAGCTGACAGATTTACACAGAAATCACTGGAAGCCGTGAATTCGCTGCAGAAGACAGCGATGGACTTCGGCAATCAGGAAATTGAACAGGAGCATCTGCTCTATGTGCTGCTGAATCAGGAGAACAGCCTGATTCTTCAGATGATCGAGAAGATGGGCATTGATGCCAATCTTTTCCGGAATGAAGTCGAAGCGGCTATAAATAAAAGAGTCAAGGTTCAGGGTGGACAGCCTTATGTCGGGCAGTATCTGAACTACACGTTGAATTACGCGGAAAATGAAGCAAAGAAGATGGGAGACGAGTATGTGTCCGTCGAGCATCTGTTCCTTGCCATGCTCCGGCATCCGAGTCCTTCGATGAAAGAGCTGTTCCGTCAGAACGGCATCACCGTGGATCGTTTTCTTCAGGCGCTGCAGAGCGTGAGAGGGAATCAGAAGGTGACCTCCGATAATCCGGAGGAGACCTATGACAGTCTGAGAAAATACGGCGAGGATCTGGTGGAGAAGGCAAGAGATCAGAAGCTGGATCCCATCATCGGCCGTGACGATGAGATCCGGAATGTAATCCGGATTCTTTCCCGTAAGACAAAGAACAACCCGGTGCTGATCGGTGAACCCGGTGTCGGCAAAACCGCAGTCGTGGAAGGACTTGCGCAGCGTATTGTGAAGGGCGATGTTCCGGATTCTCTGAAGGACAAGACGATTTTTTCACTGGACATGGGTGCTCTCGTGGCCGGTGCGAAATACCGCGGTGAATTTGAGGAGAGACTGAAGGCGGTTCTGAACGAGGTGAAGAAGAGCGAGGGCAGGATTATCCTCTTTATCGATGAGCTGCATCTGATCGTCGGAGCCGGAAAGACGGAGGGCTCCATGGATGCGGGCAACCTGCTGAAGCCGCTTCTTGCCAGAGGTGAGCTGCACTGCATCGGCGCGACAACGCTGAATGAGTACAGGGAGTATATCGAGAAGGATGCCGCCCTGGAGCGTCGTTTCCAGAGAGTTATGGTAGATGAGCCGACGGTGGATGAGACAATCACCATCCTTCGTGGTCTTCGTGAGAATTACCAGACGTACCATGGCGTGCGCATCACGGATAATGCGCTGATCGCGGCGGCTACGCTGTCGAACCGTTATATCACGGACCGTTTCCTTCCGGACAAGGCGATTGACCTGATCGACGAGGCGTGCGCCCAGATCAAGACAGAGAAGGATTCCAAGCCTGAGGAAATTGATGAGCTGGAGCACAGGAATCTGCAGCTTCGTCTGGACAAGATGTCTCTGGAAAAGGAGACGGACACGCTGAGCAAGGAGCGTCTGGAAACCGTTAAGAAGGAGCTGGCGGAGAATGAAGATAAGCTGAAGGTTCTCAATGCCAAATGGGAGAATGAGAAGAATGCCGTGAACCGTCCGGCGAAGATCCGTGATCAGATCGCGGAGGTTCATAAACAGATGGAGCTTGCGGAGCGTCAGGGTGATCTGGCGAGGATGTCCGAGCTTCAGTACGGCGAGCTGCCAAAGCTGGAGAAGGAGCTTCAGGATGAAGAGAACAAGATCAATAACGACGATCTGAAGCTGGTGCATGAGGCGGTTGATGAGGATGAGATCGCGACAATCGTATCCCGCTGGACCGGAATTCCGGTGGCCAAGCTGACACAGGGCGAAAGAGAGAAGATTCTTCATCTGGATGATGAGCTGCACAAGAGAGTCGTGGGTCAGGATGAGGCGGTCGAGAAGGTTTCGGACGCAATTATCCGTTCGAAAGCCGGGATCAAAGATCCCACAAAGCCGATCGGATCCTTCCTGTTCCTCGGACCCACCGGTGTCGGCAAGACCGAACTTGCGAAGACGCTGGCGGAGAAGCTGTTTGATGACGAGAACAACATGGTTCGTATCGATATGAGCGAATACATGGAGAAATATTCAGTCTCCCGTCTGATCGGAGCTCCTCCGGGATATGTAGGATATGAGGAGGGCGGTCAGCTGACCGAAGCTGTGCGGAGAAAACCTTATTCGGTTGTGCTTTTTGATGAGATTGAAAAGGCGCATCCGGATGTCTTCAATGTGCTGCTTCAGGTTCTGGATGACGGCCGGATCACGGATTCCCAGGGCAGAACCGTAGACTTCAAGAATACGATTCTGATCATGACGTCGAATATCGGTTCGCAGTATCTGCTGGACGGCATTGAGCCGAACGGCGAGATCAGCGAAAAGGCACAGGAAATGGTTCATAAGGATCTGAGGGCGCACTTCCGTCCGGAGTTCCTGAACCGTCTGGATGAGATCATCCTCTTCAAGCCCCTCACGAAGGAGAACCTGACGAACATCGTCGACCTGC
>DGTF01000018.1:132726-194043 GCA_002394235.1 Eubacterium sp. UBA4343
TCGGCCACATCGTGGATCTGCAGATCGCGGATCTGAACAGAAGACTCGCGGATCAGCAGCTCAAGATAGAGCTTACCGACGCAGCGAAGAAATACGTTGTGGACGGCGGCTACGATCCGGTTTACGGTGCGCGTCCGCTGAAGAGATTTGTACAGAAGAATGTCGAGACACTTTCGGCGAAGTTGATTCTCGGCGGAGACGTTCACGAGGGAGATACCATTGTGATCGACGTCGGCGCCGACGGAAAGCTGGCGGCAAGTGTGCGGCCTCAGGTCGAGGTCGTGGACTGATTTACGCAATCGCTGAGAGAACGGGATAAAATCACGGAATCGGGTTTTATCCCGTTTTGACGGAAGGCACAGGGGAAGCACAGCGGATTCTGATGGAACAGAAATCTGCAATGTGTACAAAAAATGAAGCGATTTTGAGGCAAGATTGTCGAACCGGTCTGATGATATTCTTTCTGCGATATTTTATAATGACAGAAAACAGTTCATCAAATAAGAGAGGATGATAATAATGATGCCAAGAGATCCTGCTATGTTGTTAAGCTTCGTAAATATGCGTCTGCGTGATCAGTATTCCAGTCTTGATGAATTCTGTGAGGCGGAAAATGTAAATCGAAAACTTCTCATGGAGAGACTGGCTGAGGTGAATTACTATTACGACGAGAAAACCAACCAGTTCAAGTAACTGCGATGAGAAAACCGGAACAGGCCGGTGTGAAGGAAGCAGTCCCCGTGTCTGTCATTGCCGTGAGACAGTGACAGATGCGGGGATTTTTTTACGCGAGCGACGCGATAGCGAGATAAAACTCGCGCAGCGTGTTTTATCTCGTTTGCAGTCGGCGCCCGTCAGACAGTCTCCGCGGTACGTCCTCCACTGCTGTCAGGCAGTCGTTGCGGTACGCCCGATTACATCCGATTCGGAAGAAATCGTTTTGTTTTTTGGCTTCCGGTATGTCATGTGGTATACTTTCTTGCAGGTGATATGCCGGTTGTGCGGGGAGATCAAAACGGAGGTTATGGAACGATGAGCGCGTATGAGAGCTTTGCGTCGGTATATGATATGTTTATGGACAACATCGACTATCCGTCATGGAGCCGGTATCTGATCGGGCTGCTGAAGGGGCACGGGGTTTCCGGCGGACTGGTCTGTGAACTTGGGTGTGGAACAGGAAGCATGACGGAGCTGCTGGCGGATGCCGGATATGACATGATCGGGATTGACAGTTCCGTGGAGATGCTGGAGCAGGCACAGGACAAAAAATATGAGTCCGGCCACGATATCCTGTACCTGAATCAGGATATGCGGGAGTTCGAGCTGTACGGAACCGTGCGGGCGATTGTGAGCGTCTGTGACTGTATGAACTATATATTGACCGAGGAAGATCTTCTGAAGGTTTTCCGGCTGGTGAATAATTACCTGGATCCGGGCGGGGTTTTTATTTTTGATATGAATACAGAGGCGAAATACCGGGGGATCGGGGAGTCCACAATTGCGGAGAACCGGGAAAATGGGAGCTTTATCTGGGAGAACAGCTATGACCCGGAGAAGCGGATCAATGAGTATGTTCTCACGTTGTTTATCCCTGAGGAAGAGGGAGAGGATCTGTTCCGCAGGTATGAAGAGGTTCATGTTCAGAGAGCTTATCCGCTGAAAAGAGTGGCGGAGCTGATCCGGGAGGCCGGCATGATTTATGAAGGAGCCTATGAAGCGTTTACCGGCCACGCACCGGACGAGAAGTCGGAGAGAATCTGCATCATCGCGAGAGAAAATGGTAAAAGAGCTGAGAAAAATCGCGAGAGAAAATGGTAAAAGAGCTGAGAAAAATCGCGAGAGAAAATGGTAAAAGAGCTGAGAAAAATCGCGAGAAAAAATGGCAAAAGAGCTGAGAAAAGAGGAATGATATAAAACGATGAGTGAGAAAGACAGAACGACAGCGGGCAGCGCTGCGAGAGAAGAAAGCGCCGCCGAAAGACCAGGAGACGAGAATACGAAAGCAGAAAGAAATGACGGAAAGGTAACCGATATGACAGAGTGGAAGAAGGACCATATGGACTATATTGTAAGAGCAACAGCATGTGGCGGCCAGATACGTGCGTTTGCCGCGACGACAAAGAACCTGGTGGAGCAGGCCAGAGAGATTCATCAGACCAGCCCGGTATGCACGGCGGCACTCGGACGGCTGATGACGGCAGGCGCCATGATGGGCATTATGCTGAAAGGCGAGGATGACCTGATGACCATGACGATCCGGGGAGATGGCCCGATGCAGGGACTGACGGTTACCGCGGATGCCAGGGGGAGAGTAAAGGGATTTGTATACAATCCGAACGTCTGGAATGCGCCGAAATACAAGGGAAAACTGGATGTCGGCAACGCGATCGGGAGAGGAACCCTGACCGTCGTGCGTGATCAGGCTTTCGGCGAGCCTTATTCCAGCCAGGTGGAGCTTGTGTCCGGAGAGATCGCGGAGGATCTGACCAGCTATTTTGTGACAAGTGAACAGGTCCCGTCCTCGGTGGGACTGGGCGTTCTGGTCAATACCGATCAGTCGGTTGAACAGGCCGGCGGATTTATTATTCAGCTCATGCCCGGATACACCGATGAAACCGTGAACCGTCTGGAGGAAAATCTGAAGAAGATCCATTCCGTCACGAAGCTTCTGGAGGACGGCCTTTCGCCGGAGGAAATCCTTCAGACCATCCTGGCAGATATGGATCTGGAGCTTCTGGACACCGTGCCCACGGAATTTTACTGCAACTGCAGCAGGGAGCGTGTGACGAAGGTGTTGCTGAGCATCGGAGAGAAGGACCTGCAGGAAATGATCGACGAGGGAAAGCCGGTAGAGCTTGCATGTCACTTCTGCGGCAAGAAATATTCCTTCAGCGTGGACGAACTGAAGATCCTTCTGGCTGCGGCAAGGGCAAGGAAACAGAAAAGCTGAAGCATGGAGGAGATTAAACACGCTGAACATGCTGTACGGCATGATAAAATGTGTTTGAATATGGATATCAAGGGAGGATGCGCATGTCTCTTGAATTTGTAGCGGGAAGAAGCGGAGCCGGAAAATCATATCAGGTTTACCGTGAAATCATCCGGGAATCCATGGAAGAGCCGGAGAGACAGTTTCTCGTCATTGTTCCGGAGCAGTTCACGATGCAGACCCAGAAGGAAATTGTTCAGATGCATCCGAGAAAGGGAATGATGAATCTGGACGTGCTCAGCTTCAACAGGCTGGCGTGGCGAGTCTTTGAGAAGGTGGGAGGCAATACGCTGCCGGTTCTGGATGATCTCGGGAAGAGCCTGATTACCCAGAGGGTGATCGGAACAGAACAGAAGAAGCTCAGGGTTCTCGGCAGAACCTTGTCCCGCCAGGGCGCGGCGGAAGAAATGAAGTCTCTGATCTCCGAGCTTCTGCAGTACCGGGTGGAAGAGTCGGATCTGGACCGCTGGATCGAGGAGTCCGGGGAAAAAAAGCAGAACCGTCTTGCCATGAAGCTTACGGATATCCGGACCGTCTATCACGGGTTCCGCACCTTCCTTGCGGATCACTATCTGACGGCAGAGGAGGTTCCGGGCGTGCTCTGTGACGTCATCGGCAAGTCGGATCTCGTGAAGGGAAGCCGCATCGTGCTGGACGGCTTCACCGGCTTTACTCCGGTACAGCTGGAGGTCGTGCGGGAACTCCTTCGACTGGCGGACCGTGTCACGGTGGTTCTCACCGCAGATACGCCGGAGAACCTTTACGGCAGCAGAAATATTCACCGTCTTTTCCATATGTCGTGCGAGACCTATCGGAAGGTCAGTGCGCTGGCGGAGGAGACGCGCACGGAGATCCGGCCGGTGAAATGGGTCGATCCGGGAGACAAAAGCCGGTTTGCGAATAGCCCGGAGCTTCAGTTCATGGAGAAGAATCTGTTCCGGTACTGCCGGGACGGCTATCACGGGAAGAAGGAGGATGGTCATCAGATTCATATAACTGAGGCAGGAAACCCGGAGCAGGAGATACGCGCCGCAGCAGGTCAGATCTGCCGGCTTGTCCGGGAGAAGGGCTATCATTACCGGGACTTTGCGGTCGTCACCGGCGATCTCGATACCTATGGAAGAAAGGCTGTCAGGATCTTCCGGTCGGCGCAGATTCCGTGCTTTCTGGATCAGAAGAAAAAAGTGATGTCCAATCAGATGGTTGAATTCATCCGGGCGGCTGTGGACATGGTCCGGGACAATTATTCGTATGACAGCGTCTTCCGGTATCTTCACAGCGGGCTGTCGCTTATGGGTGAAGAGGAGATTCAGAATCTGGAGGACTATTGTCTGGCGCTCGGCATACATGGAAGAAAGAAATTCGAAGAAGCATGGACCCGCACATCCCGCAGCATGAAGCCGGACATGCTTCTTTTTTACAATGAGCTGCGTGAAAAATTCGCGCGGGAGACACAGGCACTTCACGACGGACTTCATGAAAGAAATGCGACGGTGCGCCGCAGGACAGGGCTGCTCTATGAGTTCCTCGTCCGTCAGGATGTGCAGAACCGCATGCGGAAGAGAGCGGATTCGTTCCGGGAGATGGGGGATGCTTCATCAGCGAGAGAATACGACCGCATTTTCGAGCAGGTCATGGGAATGTTTGACCGACTGGTGGAGGTACTCGGCGATGAGAAGATGAAGCTCTCGGATTATCAGGAAATTCTCGACGCCGGATTCGGGGAGATGAGCATCGGTCTGATACCGCCCGGAGAGGATCAGGTCCTGGTCGGCGATATCGAAAGAACCAGGCTGAAGAAGATTCGGGTGATGTTTTTCGTCGGTATTAACGAGGGGATTATTCCAAAGCCGATTCCCGCGGGAGGCATCCTGTCAGAGCCCGACCGGGAGAAGCTATCGGACCAGAAGGCAGAGCTTTCACCCACATCACGCGAGCAGATGTACAGACAGCGGTTCTATCTGTATCTGGCGATGACCAAGGCATCAGACGCGCTCTGGCTGTCCTGGAGCAGAAGCGGAAGCGGTGGAGAATCCCTGCTTCCCTCGTATCTGGTCGGAACGATCCGCCGGATGTTCCCGGATGTACCTGCCCTGGTTCAGGAGGAACTCGAGAATAAGGATACCACGCTCCGCATGGAGACGCGCGATGGTCAGATGGAATATCTGCTCGAGGAGCTGCAGCAGATGCCGGAGAAGATGCCTTCCGGAGCCTCCGTTGAGCTTCTGCGCCGGATGCTGCATGATCCGGAGGGAAAAAGGAGGGCGGAAGCTCTCCTTGAAGCGGTTCGCGCGCGCAATCCGGAAAAAGGGCTGGGATATCTTCTGGCGGAGAAGCTTTATGGAAAAGAACTGCTGAATTCCGTCACCCGGCTGGAGGAAATGGCTTCCTGCGCGTTCCGGCATTTTCTGGACTATGGGCTGCGGCTGAAGGAGAGGGATGAGTATGTCTTCACGCCGGCAGATTTCGGAACGGTAATGCATGATTCCCTTCAGGTTTTCTCGGAAACGCTTGCCAGGAAGGGACTCGACTGGGGGTCTCTGCCGGACGGTGAGCGTGACCGGATTGCGGATGAATCGCTCACCCGCGTGACAGACGGTTACAACAACCGGATTCTGTTCAGCACGAAACGAAACGAGTATATGATGAAGCGGCTGCAGGAGATCCTGCGCCGGACCGTGTGGGCGCTTCAGCAGCAGGTGAAGAAAGGACAGTTCCGGCCGTCGGATTTCGAGTTTGATTTCGGCGATGATCTCAGCGCGGTTCATTTCCGGCTGGATCATGGCGCTTCGATGAGGCTGATCGGAAGAATCGACCGCCTGGATACCTGTGAGACAAAGAGCACCAGATATATCAAGATTATCGACTACAAGACCGGAAGTACAAAGCTGGATCTGGAGGATATGTATTACGGGCTTCAGCTTCAGCTTGCGGTCTACATGAACGCGGCACTGGAGGCGGATCAGAGAAAGCATCCCGGAAGCAGAACCGAGCCGGCCGGGATCTTCTATTACCATATCGAGGATCCGGTCATCGAAGAGGAGAAGGCCAGCACCGAGACAGAGAGGCTGGAGGAGATTCTGAAACAGCTCCGGCCCCAGGGCCTGTGCCGGTCAGAGATGGAGGTTCTGAAGCTGTTAGATCAGACTCTGGAAAAGGGTGTATCCTCTGATGTGATTCCGGCAGGGGTGAAGAAAGACGGTTCACTGACGAAGTCGTCTCAGACGGAATCTCTGGAGAATTTCGGCCGGATCCGGGATTACACAAACCGCAAGGTGAAGGACCTCGGAAACCGGATCGTACAGGGGCATATCAAGGCGGATCCGTATGTGCGGGAGGGGAAGGACCGGAATGCCTGTACCTTCTGTCCGTATCAGGGCATCTGCGGTTTTGACCGTCGGATTCCGGGCTTTGAGTACCGGAGACTGCCGAAGCTGAAACGGGAGGATATTCTGGAGGCAATCGGAAAGTCGGAGAAGGAGGATTCGTGAGATGGCGGTTAAGTGGACGGCGGACCAGGAGCTGGTAATTCGTCAGAGAGGTACAAATATTCTCGCTTCCGCAGCGGCGGGTTCCGGAAAAACAGCGGTTCTGGTCGAGCATATTATTCGCCGGGTCACAGATCCGGATCATCCGATCAATATAGACCAGCTTCTGGTGGTTACCTTTACGCGGGCGGCAGCAGGAGAGATGAAGGACAGAATCGGGCGTGCGCTGGAGGAGAAGCTCAGGGAGGACCCGGAGAATGTTCATCTGCAGCGGCAGGGAGTTCTGCTTCATCATGCGCAGATCAATACCATTCACGGTTTCTGCACGTATGTCATCCAGAACTATTTTCACCGGATCCATCTGGACCCCGGCTACCGGATCGCGGAAGAGGGCGAGCTGAAGATGCTGAAGGCCAGGGTCGTTCAGGACATGCTGGAGGAACAGTATCAGCTTTCCTCAGGGGAAGGCGGAGCACAGGAATCTGCGGAAGAAGACGCGAAAAGAGCGGGCTATGCGGAAGAAGCGGACAGCGCAGACAGTCTTGAAAAATCGATGGTATCTGGGGATACAGAAAAACAGGACAGCACAGATGATTTGGAAAAGCAGACCGGAATGTTCCGCCGTTTTATGGACGCGTACGCACCGGGAAAATCTGACAGCCGCGCCGAGGATCTGATCCTGAAAATCAGTAAATTTGCCATGAGTGATCCGGATCCGCGCCAATGGCTGAGAAACGCGGCAGATGCCTGCCGTATCGATACGGCGGAGAAGCTTTCGGAAACGGACTGGATGCAGGATATCGTAAGGGAAGCCGGCATGCTTGTGGAGGATGCCGTGAGTCTTGCAGAGCAGAATCTGGCGGAAGCCGGAAATGCGGGAGGTCCGCTCGGATACATTCCGGCTCTGGAGAGTGATCTGGAGCTGGCGGAAAAGCTTGAGGGCTGCCGCAGCTACGGCGATTTTTATCAGGTATTAAGCGAGCGGAATTTCGCAAAGCTTTCTTCCCGGAAAACCACGGGTGAGGATCCGGTTCTCCGGGAACAGGTCAAAAACAGCAGGAATCTGTTCAAGAATATGATTGACTCGCTGCGGGCGGAGAGCTTTTCTCGTTCTGAGGAGGAAATCCTCGGTGAGCTTGTCCGGATAAAACCCTATGCGGAGGAGCTGGTGCGGCTGACGGAGCTGTTCATGGACCGGTTTGCCGCGGCAAAAAGACAGAGAAATATTGCGGATTTCAGTGATCTGGAGCATTTTGCCCTTCGAATTCTGCTGGAAAAACAGGAGGATGGTACATACCGGAGAACGGATGCGGCGAGGGAACTTGCCGAGCAGTACGCGGAGATCATAACCGACGAATACCAGGACAGCAACTACATTCAGGAAGCAATCCTGGAGGCAGTTTCCGGGACGGAGGAGAAAAGATATGACCGTTTCATGGTCGGAGATATGAAGCAGTCCATTTACGGTTTCCGTATGGCACGGCCGGATCTGTTCCTTGCGAAATACATGGAATATCCGCTCCTGTCAGCATCTTCAGAATCTGGAAACATGCAGAAAGCAGCCGGGAAGAACAGCAAGGCAGCTGTGGGAAACAGCGGGGCGGCCGGAGAGAACAGTGAGACAGCTGTGGAGAACAGCGGGATAGCCGACAGAATGCAGAGTGTACGGATCAATCTGGACCGGAACTTCCGAAGCAGAAGAGAGGTGCTGGACTGTACGAACGCGATCTTCCACAGACTGATGATACCGGAGCTCGGCGGAATCCGCTACGACGACGCACAGGCACTTCATTACGGCGCGGATTATCCGGAAGGCGAGGATCCGGATTTTCCAAAGGCAGAGCTGCTTCTGATTAACAAGGCTGCTCCGGAATTTGAGGATGACAGGAGCAGTGAGGCAATGGCAAGAGCGGAGGCGCTTGCCATCGCCGGAAGGATACGGGAGCTGACGGCCTCCGGGAAGGTCTGGGACAGGGACGCAGGAGCATTCCGTCCGCTGACATACCGGGACTGCGTGATTCTGATGCGTTCACCGGGCCGGTGGGGGGACATTTTTGTCAGCACCCTTCAGGATGAGGGAATTCCTGCCTATATGACTTCAAAGGATGGGTATTTTTCCGCGCTTGAGGTCACGACCGTCCTGAATTACCTGAATATCCTGGACAATCCGGGCCAGGACATTCCGCTGACAGCGGTTCTGCGCTCACCGATCGTCGGATGTACCGATGCGGAGCTGGCGGAGCTTCGGATTTCAGATCCGGAGGGAAGCATGTATCAGATCGTGAAGGAATATGCGGACGGCGGTGAAAAAGAGCAGAATCCGGCGCTTGCCGCAAAGCTGCGTGCCTTTCTCGGGCAGCTCTCTGATTTCCGTGAGAGGATTCCCTGTACAGAGGTTCATGAGCTGATCGGACAGGTGATCGGGGAAACCGGGTATGGAAGGTATGCTTCTGCGATGCCGGCGGGCGCGCAGCGGGAGGCAAACCTGAAGATGCTTGTTGAGAAGGCAGTGGATTACGAGAAAACGAGCTATCACGGGCTGTTTAATTTTATCCGTTACATTGAACGGATGAAAAAATATGAGGTGGACTACGGGGAAGTGAACCTGTTCAGTGAAGCCGAGAATACGGTCCGGATCATCTCTGTACATAAGAGCAAGGGCCTGGAATTTCCGGTTGTATTTGTGGCGGGGCTTGGAAATCATTTCAATTTCAAGGACGCACAGAGCAGGATCGTACTGCACGCGAAGTACGGAATCGGGATGGAAATGGTAGATCCTGACCGCCATACCAGATGCAGCTCTGTGATGCAGAATGCGATCCGGAAGGCGATCCGGCGGGATACACTGGGGGAAGAGATCCGTATTCTCTACGTGGCGATGACACGCGCGATAGAAAAGCTGATTCTCACCGGAATTGTGTCTGATAAAGACAGAATAGAAGAGACAATGCGTCTGCAGGAGGGTACCGAGATCCGGACAGCCGCCGGAGAGACACCAGAGGCAGTGGTTCGCGACCAAAGGATACAGCTTCAGAAACCGCTTTCCTATCACAGGCTGGTAAGCGCCAAATGTCCGCTGGACTGGGTGATGATGGCGGCACCGTCCGGGAAGGTTCTCACGATCCGTGAAGTGAGGGCGGAGGAGATGGCGGACAGAACGATGCAGTCGAATGTTGAAACGGACCGCATGGTGGACGCCCTCAGGCAGATGATTCGTTCTGATGCGGTCTGCGACGGACAGGTCCATGATTTTCTGGATCGAAGAGAGAACTTCCATTATCCGTATCAGAGAGCGGCTGAGCTGCCGGCGAAGATGACCGTGACAGAGATCAAGATGCGCTCCATGGAGGTCATGGAGGAGGAAAAAGGAGCGGAGCCCTTTGCGGAGGAGCCGGAGGTTCCGTATGTTCCGGAATTCATGAGAGAGGAAGGACACAGAGAAGCTGCGGGAGCGGCGAGGGGAACCATTTACCATCATGTGTTGGAATGCCTGGATTATCTGTCCGTGGACCGGATTTTCCGGAGAGAGGAAACCGGAGGCGAATCGTCCGGGGATCCGGAACTTCAGGAAGGATTCGCAGAGAATCCGGAAGTCAAAGAAGGACTCGCGGGGGATCCGGATCTTGAGGAAAGGATTGAAGAGGAGATCCGAAGGCAAGTGCGGGATATGGTGTCGCGGGGTCTTCTGTCAGAGACTGACGCGGCATGTGTGATGCCGGAGGATTTTGTGAGGTTCCTGACATCGGGGATCGGAATGCGGATGCGCAGGGCGGCGCTGGCGGGAGTCTTGCGCAGGGAGCAGCCCTTCGTCATCGATATTCCGGCAAAAGACATTGACAGCAGCTGGCCGGCGGATGAGAACATTCTGGTGCAGGGTACGATTGACGCATATTTTTCCGAAAACGCAAAATATGTGATCGTCGATTACAAGACGGACAAAGTTCGCACCGGTGACGGCAGAGATCTGGTGGAGAAGTATCAGAAGCAGCTGGAATATTACAGCCGGGCTCTTTCCGGAATCACCGGAGTCGAAGTGGCGGAGACGTATATTTATTCGGTTGCGCTGGGGAGGGATATCCGCGTCAGTGGATACTGATAAATCAGATGTTCTGGCAGGCTGCGGAGAAATCTTTTAACAGCTGTAAATGCTCTGACAAAAGGAATCGGAAATTTCTGCATATAAAATAAGAATACGCGTATATTAAATGTGTGTATACAAGAAAATGGAGGTCAGCACAATGATTAACACACAGATGGAAAAGCTGGGGAAAGCACCTTCGAAGATTCGTGAGATTTTTGAGTATGGAAAGAGAAGAAAGGCTGAGATCGGAGAGGAGAATGTGTTTGATTTCAGCATCGGGAATCCGAATGTTCCGGCTCCGGCGGATGTAAATGTGACGTATAAGAACCTGATTGATACGCATGATGATATCTGGCTGCACGGTTATACCTCGGCACAGGGGGATCTGGATACGAGGCGCGCGGTCGCGGATGATCTGAATCGAAGATTCGGCACCTCCTTTAAAGCGTCCAACCTGTATATGACGTGCGGAGCGGCGGCGTCGCTGAAGATAACGATTACCGCAATGGTGCAGCCGGGAGATGAATTTGTTACGTTTACTCCGTTTTTTCCGGAGTACCGTGTGTTTGTCGAGACTTCTGGAGGAAAGCTGGTCACCTCTCCGACCGATCCGGAGACTTTCCAGATCGACTTTGCTCATCTGGAGGCAGTGATTACGGACAAGACGAAGGCGGTTCTTGTCAATTCCCCGAACAATCCTTCCGGTGTTGTGTTCCGGGAGGAATCCGTGAAAAAGCTGGCTTCTCTTCTCGAGGAGAAGGAGCAGGCGTACGGGCATACGATTTATCTGATTACGGATGAGCCGTACCGTGAGCTTGTGTATGATGAGGAGATCATGGTTCCGTATATGACAAAATATTACCGGGACACTGTGGTGTGCTATTCCTACAGCAAATCTCTCTCCCTGCCGGGTGAGCGGATCGGCTATATTCTGATTCCGGATGAGGCGGATCAGGCAGCGGATTTGTATGCGGCAGTTGCGGGGGCGGGCCGTGCGCTGGGATATGTCTGTGCGCCGAGTCTTGCCCAGCATGTGATCGAAAGGTGCGTCGGACAGGTCGCGGATCTGTCTGTGTACAGGACGAACCGGGATCTTCTCTATGACGCTCTGACGGAATATGGGTACACCTGTGTTCATCCGGACGGCGCGTTTTATCTGTTTGTGAAGGCTCTGGAGGAGGATGCGGTATCATTCTGTGAGAGAGCAAAGGATTTTGAGCTTCTGCTTGTTCCGGCGGACAGCTTCGGCACGCCCGGATATGTGAGGATTGCCTATTGTGTGACGACAGATCAGATCCGAAGAAGCCTGCCGGCATTCCGGAATCTGGCACAAGCCTACGGCAGAATCTGAAAATGTATTGCCACTTTTGTATACAAAATTCTCCTGATAAACGCATGATAAAAAAGTGCACAAATTGAAGAAGCTGCGATGAAAAATTTCTTTGAGCTGAGATTTTCATTCACAAAATAATCAACATTTCAGAAGGCCGGAAAGGCGCGTAAAATCGAGTTATCCACGAAGTTATCCACATTATCAACAAAAATGTGGGGAAAATTACATGGTTACATAAGAGAAAATCGTGAACAGATGTTTTGTGAACAATCTCCAAAATATCCAAAATCCGGAAAAACCCGTGAAAAAGCCTTGACTTTTCTATAGTGAAACTATTGGATTCCCTATCTCTGAATTGTGTGGTGATCCTCAAAAAAATCTGACAAAATATGGAATCGTTTCTGTAATTCGTACATATACATGGTGTCGCTCTTTTGAAAACGGGTACGTCCGAAGGTTCACACACATGTAATTTGTACATATATATGGGGCTATATGGAGTGTATATGGAGTCACCTCCCGGCTGGAGAACTGTGACAGGGCTGGATTGTGCGGCGGGGTTCGCCGGGAGAACCAGATGATTCGATGCAGGGCAGGTGGATGCCGGATGGGGATAAAGCGGGTGTGGATAAAGATGAAGCAGATCAAGACGAAGCAGATAAAGGTGAAGCAGACAATGGTGAAGCAGATAAGGTGAAGCAGATAAGATGAAGCAGATAAGGTGAAGCAGATAAGATGAAGCAGATAAAGGTGAAGCTGATGAAGCGGATACAGAGGATAATGGAGGAGAAAATAGATGAGCAGGCTGCGTAATATACCGGGTGCTGCGGTTGTGATTCGCAGCAGTGAGTACTGCATACAGAATCCGGAGAATTTCCGTGGCAGGTGGGACGGTGTTTTTGAGAAGAAACAGCCGCTGTATATTGAGATCGGGATGGGAAAGGGACATTTTCTGATGGATATGGCGGAGGCGTACCCGGACCGCAATTTTATCGGCATCGAGATGTATGACAGCGTTCTGTTCCGGGCGGTTCAGAAGGCGGAGATGCGAGCGAGAATTCGGGCAGGAGCAGATCCGGAGAATGTTCATGGCCTATCCGCAGATGTGAAGGAAAGGCCGGGGTTGATGAGGAACTGCAATTTTCGTTTTCTCCGGATGGACGCAAGACAACTGACAGAGGTATTTGGAGAGGGGGAGGTCGACGGGATCTATCTGAATTTTTCGGATCCGTGGCCGAAGGACCGTCACGCGGGGAGACGTCTGACATCGTCCGGATTTCTGAAACTTTACGAGAAAATCATGAGCAGGGAAGCACGGCTGGAATTCAAAACCGATAACCGGCAGCTCTTTGATTTTTCGCTGGAAGAGATTCGTGAAAACGGCTGGAAGCTTCTGCAGTATACCTTTGATCTTCACAATGACCCGGAGATGAATCAGGGAAATATCATGACGGAATATGAGAAAAAATTCTCGGCCAGAGGAAACCGGATCTGTAAGCTCATCGCAGTGCCCCGGAAAGAGGAAAACTCTGAATGCGACAGAAAGATCCGGGTGTAACGGAAAGATCCGGAAAGATCCGGGTGTAATGGAAAGATCCGGGTGTAACGTAAAGAAGATCCGGGTGTATCTTCGAGGAGTAAAAGCGAGATAAAACACGCTGCGCGAGTTTTATCTCGCTATCGCGACGCTCGCCGCACACGAATACTTCGCATTCGGCTGCGGCTCACTGTTCGCGTAAATTAAAGGAGACAGGACGGATGCGGATCCGGTCTGTCTCCTTTGTTCTTGGTGCATGGTCAGATTTGTTTCTGAGGGTTGGATTAGTCACCGGAAGCGGCTGTGCCGCTTCGGTTCTCCGCGGCCTGATATGCCTTCAGTGCTTTCTGTTCTTCGCGCGTGAGAACCTTTGGAACCGCAATCTCAATCGTGACATATTCATCCCCGCAGACGCCTTTCATATCTTTTACGCCTTTGCCTTTCAATCTGATCTTGCTTCCGGACTGTGTGCCCTTCGGAATTCTGCACACGACTCTTCCGTTGAGTACGGGAACCTCGGTCTCGCCGCCGAAGACTGCTGTCGTGTATGGAATCTTTGCGGTTGTATACAAATCATTTCCCTTACGTTCGAATCCGGGCATATTCTGAACGTTAACCTTGATGATCAGATCACCACTGGCACCATTCGGTTTCTGATGGCCCTTACCTCTCAGACGTATGGATTTGCCATCTTCGATGCCTGCCGGTATGCGGATCTCCAGAGTGCTTACATGGCCATCCGGGGAAGAAAGCTGTACCTTCCGGCTGCATCCGTTGACCGCATCCATGAAGCCGATGGTGATTTCTGAATGAAGGTCGTAGTCGGCATTGTTCATGCCTTCATAAAATCCACCGGTTCCGTCCTGTCCAAAGCCGCTGAACCCTGATCCGGATGAATAACCTTCAGAGGCACGGCCGTGTCTAAAGGAGTCACCGGTTTTGCCATGAAACATATTTCCGAACATCTGGCCGAAGATGTCATCTGCGCCATCTCCGTTAAAATGGAAGGACTGATATTTCCTGCCATCCGGGCCGTAGGATTGATAACTATAGCTCGTTCCGCCGTTTCCCCCTGTGAAGTTGCGGAAGAAATCCTCAGCTCCGGCTCTGCCGCCGCCAAAATCGCTTCTGCCGCCGTACGCATCATATGCCTCTTCATATTTTTTCGGATCCATGCCATTCTCAAATGCAGCCATGCCACACTTATCATAGATCCGCTTCTTTTCGGGATCGCTGAGGACAGCATACGCTTCATTGACCTCCTGGAATTTTTTCTCGGCCATTTTATCGCCGGGATTCATATCCGGGTGATAGCGTTTTGCCAGCTGACGGAAGGCTTTCTTGATCGCGTTTTCATCAGCTCCTTTGGGAAGACCAAGCACCTCGTAAAAATCTTTTTTCATAATTATCTCACCTTCTTCCTGTTCTGGATTTCATACCCCTTCTGTTAAATGTTATGCTCATAGATAATGTGCCTCTGATTATTTATTCCCTCTGCTCATCCCGATGTGGCTGTGACGCAATATCTCGTTCGGATACATTACCTCATGCCTGCATGGATGACAATTATATTCTGTATTCTCAAAAAGCTGTCACGTCGACTGAATCTCTCAGTGACATGACAGCTTATAAATTTACGCGAACAGTGAACCGCAGCCGAATGCGAAGTATTCGTGTGCGGCGAGCGTCGCGATAGCGAGATAAAACTCGCGCAGCGTGTTTTATCTCGTTTCCTTGATTTCCGGGTGTCGCTTGACCCTGTCTGACACTGCTTTCAGCTGTCTGAACGGATCAGTTATCAGCCTATCGCAATCTTCTTCGGTTCAGGAGTCTGCGGTTCTTTCTTCGCGATATGAATATTCAGAACACCGTTCTCGAACTTTGCAGTGATGTCGTTCTCGGAAACCTCATCGCCGACATAGAAACTGCGCTCCATATTCCCGCTGTATCTCTCGATCCGAACGATTTTGCCGTCTTTTTCCTTCTCATCCTTTTCCTTGGAATCCTTCACGGCCTTTATATTCAAAACACCCTCATTCAGGCTCAGGGAAATATTCTCTTTGCGGAATCCGGGAAGCTCGACCGTAAAGTCATAACCCTTCTCGTCTTCCCTGATGTCTGTCTTCATCACTCCATTTTCCTCAAAAAACGGTGCCTGGAAGAAATCACCTGTCCAATCATTTACAAAATCATTTCTGAAAATACTTGGCATATACATCATAAGTCATTCCTCCTTCTGCTCATTCGTTCCGTTTCGAAAATGCCTGTTTCTCTGAATGAGTTCATGTAATTTCACATTTATTTTCCAACAGAAGAGCGGCAGTGGATTGCTTGCAGCACTTCTCAGAATCGGATGAAAACGGATCAGATCCAGATTCCCTTTGTTCCGGAATCTGTATCGGATGGTCTTTCTTCATCCCCCTCTCAGCCACTATGCTGTTTGGATTATCATCTGCTTTCTTCTGACATTATGTATACTAGCACCGGTTATTAGCACTGTCAATAGGTGAGTGCTAATTTTTTAAAAAACTTTTTCAGACATCCATCACAGCTTGTTTGTGGCCGTGAAGCCTGAGACAAAAAACGCCGGACTGTGATAGACACAGTTCCGGCAGGAGTGCGAGCCAGAGCGCGAAGCCTGATAAAAAAGCCGGACTGTGATGATCACAGTCCGGCAAAAGTTCCAGATCCGACTTATTATTTATTCCTGTCGATGATTGCTTCAAAGCTCTCAGAGTCTCTTGCGCCGACCACCTGATCGACCTTCTGGCCGTCCTTGATGAATACGAAGTTCGGGATGCTCTGTACGCCGAATTTTGCAGCGACATCCGGATTATTGTCTACGTTGATCTTTACAAACTTGACATCGTCATAATCCTCGGAGAGGCTGTCCATAACGGGAGCCATCATTTTGCAGGGACCGCACCAGTCCGCGTACATATCTACAACGACAAGACCCTTTGCCTGCATTACCTCCGCGTCGAAATCGTTCTGATTGATCATTTTCACCATGGTGTTATTCCTCCTGTGGTTTATCTGTATTCGCTGATAAGTTTTTGTACTGCCTGTATTGAACAATTACAATGTATCACAAAATTAAATTGCGCGCAAGTATTTTTGAAAAATCGTATCGGGTATTTTGTAAAAATCGTATCGGGTATGTTTCGGGTATTTCGTCCACGACTGCTCATTTTCACACATTGTATAAATTCTCCTGTCCCGATCACATTTTTTGCGCGTGCATACTTTCCATATAAACACACAGCGAAACTGCGAATGGAAAAGGTTTCATTTGTGTATTTAAGATATGATGTTGATGTTGCGATCGTTGAATTATTGAAAAAGAAAGTTCATGATACGGGCTTGACATAATGTGTACTACACTGTATAGTACACACTATATAATAACAATTAAAGGTACATTGAGAAATACATTATGTATAAAAAGTGTCTACAGGATAGACGGGAAGGCTGAAGAGATTTATAATGTTTAAAATGCGTGTTTCAGGACGGAATATAGAGAGACCCTGAAGCTGGTGAGACCTGCAGAAGATAGAATATTCTTTATTTATTTTATAAGGAATAGTTTTATAAAGAATAGTTTTATTAAAGAAGAGCTTTATAAAGAAGAGTTCGGAACAGATAAGAGGAATTCGTATGGGGACAAACAAAAGGAAATCTGAAGGACGGTATCGCAGACTGGTTCTCCCGCTTGTGTGTCTGATCGCAGCGATAGGAATATTGTGTGGACTGTTCGTTATCGGAGGAAAGGTAGCGGGGAGCTCGAATCACAATCATAAATCTATTGGAAGCGTAGCAGCTCTTTCTGTTGAAGCTTCGGACACACAATCGGCAGGTCCGGAGGAGACAGAGCTGAAGAAAACACCTGGTGAGGACTACAGTCTTACCGTGAAATTCCGGAACGGACAGGAAGTAATCCGGGGTATTTTCACAGACAGGGTGAGTTCGGATGCGGACAGCACGGATGAGTCGGAGCAGCGCACCGTTACAACTCCAAACGGTGATTTTCTCTACAAGGTGTCGGACCTCCAGAACATGGTGAACAACTTTCCGGAGATGCAGGATGCCAATATGACGCAGCCGGTAAACGCGAGAATCGAGAAAACGGACAGCGGTTTTGCGATCGCACCCCAGTCGGACGGCACGGTACTGGATAAGCAGGCAGTTCTGCGCGCGGTGGAGAGCGCGGTGTCCGGCTGTCAGAAGGAACTGGATCTAACGACAACAGACGGGATATATCAGAACGCGGAGATTTCTGCGGACAATGAAGCTCTGAATCAGCAGCTCGCTGCCCTGAATCAGGCGGTCAGCGCAAGCATCACGTATACCCTTCCGACATCTACACGCACACTTGACGGATCAACTACGGTGAACTGGCTGACGCAGAATGCGGATGGCTCCTGGACGAAGGACGACGCGGCATGGAACCAGCATATCGCGGATTATGTGGCTCAGCTGGCGGCGGATACCGACACGGTCAACGCTGATCGGACCTTCCATGCAACGGGAATCGGGGACGTCACCATCAAGGGTACCGGGTATTACGGCTACGAGGTGAACCAGTCAGCAGAAATATCTCAGCTGACCGACGAACTGAACAGCGGGGCGGTTACGACCAGGGAGCCGGTATACAGTGTTACGGCGTATGCATCTCCGGATGACAACAACGGATTCGGACAGAATTACGTCGAGGCGGATCTGAGCCGGCAGCATATCTGGGTATACGTCAATGGTCAGGTGGCTTACGAGACTGACTGTGTATCCGGAACAATGAATGAATCCTATCACACACCGGAGGGAGCGTTTATGCTTCTGAATAAGGAAAAGGATGCCACGCTGCTCGGAGATCAGATTGCCGGCAAGGAAAACTACTATACCTATACGCAGCCGGTAAGTTACTGGATGCCGTTTACATATTCCGGATGCGGCATGCATGACGCAACCTGGAGAGGGGCGTTCGGAGGAGATATCTATATCGCAAACGGCTCTCATGGATGTCTGAATCTTCCGCTTGACGCGGCTGCTCAGATCTATAATCTGGTATCGGTGAGAGAGCCGGTGATCATTTATTATTCAGCGGGGTACACGCTGGCACCCGCTCCGGCACCGGTGCAGACCGAGGGCGTTTATTACGACAAAAACGCTGCGGGCTAAGGCCTGTCAAAGTCACAAAAAGTCAAAGAAATCCAATATGGAAGCCCTTGCCTGGAGAAGATTCAGGCAAGGGCCTGTTTTATACTGTCATTCGGCTTGCGGGCGGTTCACGTTTACGGTATGATATGCGAAAAGATGTGTTATACTAATGTTCCGGGTGATTTTCAGGAAACAGGGAGATGGAATCAGAAATCTGTGAGAGAAAACCGCCGGAATATGACCCCGTAGCCGGAGACAGAAATCTGCCGGATTACAAATGCGTAGCCGCAGACAGAAATCTGCCGGATTACAAAGGCGTAGCCGCAGACAGAAATCTTTCGGATTACGAACCCGTAGCCGGAGATGGAAAGCCGCCGGAACCGGAGTCCGCAGGGTAAGGACGCACAGAGTATGGAGCGGAAGAATATGGAATACATCGACATCTATAATTCAGACAGAGAGAAAACCGGAAGACAGGTTCCCCGTAAAGCGTACAGATTGCAGCCCGGTGAATATATGCTGGTTGTGATTGCGTTGGTCGAGCGGTCGGATCACAGATTTCTGATCACGCAGAGGAAGAAGAACAAGAAATGGGCAGCCGGCGACTGGGAGGTTTCCGGGGGAGGCGTCCGTGCCGGGGAAACGTCGTTTCAGGCGGTGTGCCGTGAGGTGAGAGAGGAGACCGGTCTGGACGTCTCCCAGGCAGATGGCGGATGCGTATATTCCTATCAGAACACGGATCCGGAGGGCGGTGATAATTATTTCACCGATATTTACCATTTCCACATGGACTTCTCTGAAGAGGATGTCGTGCCGCAGGAGGAAGAGACAGAAGGATTCCGGGTAGTTCCGTTTGATGAAATCCGCAGAATCGGCGAGTCCGGACACTTCCTTCATTACAGCAGAATCCTTCAGGCACTGGACGCGGAGAAACGGCATGTGGACGATGACAGTGAGGCTGAGAAAACGTATGCGGATAACCCCCGGTGAAGTGACAAACCTGTGCGCGCGGTAAAGCCAGAGAGGAACCGCATTCGGAGGAGGAAGGGAGCGGGTAAAAACCGGTGAAGTGAAAAACCTGTGCGCGCGGGAAGACAGAGAGGGATCGCATTCGGAGGGAGAATGGAAAGGAATAGAAATGTGCGGTAATTATGACGCGATGTCTGAGGAGTCCCGAAAGGAATTCCTCACGCTGGATCAGGAAAAGCTGATTCACAAATATGAGCTGGAAAGTGATGAGAATTACCTCTATATAAAGGTATTGGGACAGGATTATCAGATCAGCCGGCAGCTTGGGACGGTTACGTGCCGGGGGAGCATGAAGCCGGCGGAGCATGATATTGTCATGGCGATTTACGATGTTTTCTGCTGTTCGGACCTGGATGAAGAATTCCCGGAGATGCCTGGAAACTGGGAGACACTGGCGCAGATGGGAGGAATTGTCGGAGCCGGACATGCAAGAAAGCTCCATCAGCCGGATGTAATTCGTCCCCTTGAGGGAAAAACGGAAGAGATCCGGAAGGCGTGTGAGTCGCTCGGAGGACTGGCCTGCAAGGGCGGTGATGTGAGTTACCTGCTTCCGGTTTTTCCGTTTCTGCAGGTCTGGTTTCAGTACTGGGATTCCGATGAGGAGTTCCCGGCAAGTATCCGTTTTCTCTGGGATAAAAATTCTATAAAAATTCTCCATTATGAAATCATTTTTTACACGACAAAGTATATTGAAGATAAGATAAAGGAACTGATCAGGTGAGGCATAACAAACTGGATACAATACTAAAGATGGTGCTTGTGGTTGGAATTGCACTGATTATCATACTCGGAGGGTACATTCTTATTCAGATTCATGGAGAACGGACTGCTGAGGTGAATGGTAACGGAGGCAGCAGCGCAAAGGAGGAATCCGGACCGCAGGTGATCTCCGGATCGACGTCGCAATCGGTATCGGATACGATGGAAAACAGCGCGGCAGAAGATGCGAAAACGACACCGACAGAGGCAGCGAAGCCGGACCCTGCCAAGTACAATACGACAGACAACTGGGCTCTCATTCTGGTGAACAGCAGTCATCCTTATCCGAATGGATATACAGCGCAGGTTACGATGGTTGATAACGGGCAGGAAACCGATTCAAGATGTGCCGAACAGCTTCAGCAGATGCTGACCGACTGCAGGGCGGCGGGGTACGATCCTCTCGTGGTTTCCGGGTATCGGACACACAGCCAGCAGATTCTGGATTTCGAGAGCATGACAAACGTGTATGTCAGCGGCGGATACTCCGAGGAAGACGCACGAGCCATGGCGGCGGAGAGCGTTGCAGTTCCGGGAACAAGTGAGCACGAAACAGCGTTGGCGGAGGATATCGGATGTGAGCACAACACTGCGATCGACAGCTCTCAGGATCAGGAAGAGGTTCAGAAGTGGCTTCATGAAAATTGCTGGAAATATGGCTATGTACTCCGGTATCCGGAGGGAAAACAGGACATCACGAAGATTGTCTATGAATCCTGGCATTACAGATATGTAGGGATGACCGCGGCCAAGGTTATGTATAATGAAAATCTCTGCCTGGAGGAGTATCTTAAGAAATACGTGGAGCCTTATACAAGTCTGGAAGAACTGGATCGACAGGCAATGAAGACGCTGGGACTTACCTATACAGGCAGCGCGTCGGCGGATTCATAAGTACAGGCGGCGTGACGCTTTTTAGAGGATAAAGGTATGGACAAATTTTTTAATATGGACGGACCGGTCATGAGAGGATTGACCAGAGTGTTTGATCTGGTGCTTTTGAATCTTCTGACAGTGCTGTGCAGCATTCCGCTGATCACCATCGGGGCTTCGCTTGCGGCGATGCACAGCGTTCTTCTGAAGATGGTCCGGAATGAGGAATCCTACATTGTAAAATCCTTTTTCAGGGCGTTTAAGGAAAATTTCAAACAGGCGACCGGTATGTGGGCACTCGATCTGTTTTTTGGAGGGCTGATTGCGCTGGAATGGACGATGCTGAAATCATTCGGGTATGATCAGATGATCTTTCGTGTAATCATTGCCGGGCTGACGCTGCTTCTTCTGGCGCATATGTCCTACAGTTTTGTCCTGATCGCCCGGTTTGAAAATACGTTTGGACAGATATTCCGCAATGCAGCGGCACTGGCTGTCGGATATCTGCCGAGGACACTGGGTATGGTGGCAATTCATGCGGCCTGGCTCTACGTGATCTGGAGAGTCGGTTTTCGGATCGGATTTCTGGTTATTCTCATCGGTTTCACGCTTCCGGGGTTCGCGTGCGCGTACCTGTACACACCGGTTCTGAAAAAGTTGGAAAACGGCTAACAGATTATTTGTTTCGGCTATTTTTTCCTCTTCATCGTGTTGTAGGATAGCTTGTCAGACATCGGAGCGGAAAGGGACGCTCTGCTTCAGATCTAAAGGATATAAAAGTGGAATGACCGCTCCGCTGAGGAGGAAACTGAGAAAATGGGTGAGGGTATACGTCACTATGATATGGAAGACAGTGAGTCGCTGTCTGCAAAGCTGGGAAGATTCTGGAACATGCTTACACCGACGCAGATCATACCGGTCGGCTTTGTCCTTGTGATTCTGGTTGGTGCGTTTCTGCTCTGGCTGCCGATATCGTCGAAGACCGGTGCCAGGATACCGTTTTCGGACTGCTTTTTTACGGCAACATCGGCAACCTGTGTGACGGGCCTTATCCGGTTTGATACATTTAGCACCTGGACGTTTTTCGGACAGTTTGTCCTGGTGATCCTGATGGAGATCGGAGGTGTCGGATTCATGACCTTCGCCATTGTGATGATGATGGCGGCCCGTCAGAAGATCGGACTTCATTCCAGAAGGCTGCAGCAGGACTCGATTGCGGCGCCTGCCGTCGGCGGAATCGTGCGCATCACCCAGTTTGTGGTAAAGGGAACAGCGATTGTGGAAGGAACCGGAGCTGTGCTTCTTTCCTTTTATTTTGTGCCGAGGCAGGGATTCTGGGACGGCATATGGAGCAGTATCTTTCATTCGGTTTCGGCGTTTTGCAATGCCGGTTTCGATCTTATGGGAAGGTACACGCCGAATTCCTCACTGGCCATGTGTGAGAGCAACTGGTACGTTGTGATCATTATTATGGCCTTAATCAGTCTCGGCGGCTTCGGATTCCTTGTGTGGAGGGATCTGATTGATCACAGATTTCATTTCAGAAATCTTGCGCTGCAGAGTAAAATCGTTCTTACGACATCCGCAATTCTGACCTTCGGGGGAGCCATTGGAATTTTTCTTCTGGAGATTGGCAATCCGGATTTTGAGTCCATGTCTGTGAGTGGAAAAATCGCAGGCAGTCTGTTTCAGTCTGTGACTTGCAGAACGGCAGGCTTTTCCACGATGAATCTCAGCGCGATGTCGACAGCGGCTCAGTTTTTGATGATCATGCTGATGCTGTCCGGTGGTTCACCGGGTTCTACTGCCGGCGGTATGAAGACCACAACGGTGGCGGTACTTTTTCTGAGTGTCAGGACGACCGGAAAGCGGAGAAAGAAAGTAGAGGCTTTCCATCGCTCCGTAGATTCTGAGACAATCAGTACGGCGGCGACGGTAGCGATTCTGTATATTTTCAGTGCGATAGCTGTCGCTATGATTATCTCCTCAGTGGAAAGGGGCGTAGATTTTCAGACGGCGTTTTTCGAATCGGCATCCGCAGTGGCGACAGTGGGATCCACCCTTGGCATTACGCCCAGGCTCGGTATGCTGTCAAAACTGCTGTTGTGTGTGTTGATGATCTTCGGCCGCAGCGGAACGGTGACGGTGCTGACCGCGATGACAAGAAGAGACCGGAGAGTGGCATCAAGATATCCGGCGGAAGAAATATCCATCGGCTGATCCGTTTTTCGGGGTTGTGACACTCCGCTTGCGGGGCTTATGTAGATTGCTGCCCGTCTGGCCGGGGGAATGCGGTTTTGTGGCCCCGCTTGCGGAGAGTAATGCATTATGAGCCCCGCTTGCGATGAACTATGCATTTTGAGCTAGGCTCGTGGTGAAGTAATACAGCTTGTGGCAAGGTTATCGTATAGGGCTGTAAATGGCCTTTACAATAAGGAGATCGGCCTGTAATTGTTGTAATATATTGCGTGACGCAGGAAGGCGGGGAGGATCCCGCAGACAGAAGGAGCAAAGGCAATGAAGAATGTGCTGATTATAGGACTCGGACGCTTTGGCAGACATATGGCAATACGGCTGCAGGATCTGGGAAATAACGTGATGGCTGTTGAGGAAGATGAAGAGACGGCAAATGATGTGGTAGACAGAATCCCCAACATCCAGATTGCGGATGCCACCAATCCGCAGGTGATCAAGTCGCTCGGGATCAATGATTTCGATCTGTGTGTGGTCACGATCGAGGAAGATTTTCAGGCGGCACTTGTTGTTACCTACCTTCTTCATGAGGCAGGTGCAAAATATATCATAGCGAGAGCGGCGAGGGATATGTACCGCAAACTTCTTCTGCATAACGGTGCAGATTATGTTGTGTATACGGAAAGAGATGAAGCGGAGAAGCTGGCAGTCCGATTTGGCGCGAGAAATGTTTTTGATTACAATGAGCTTAGCAAAAATCTTGGCATCTATGAGATTGCCGTTCCTTCGGCCTGGGTCGGAGAGAGCATTCTGGACCTGAAGGTAAGATCGGAGTATGGCGTCGAAATTCTTGCCTTTCAGCTGGGAGGCGACGTCGAGCAGATTCTCGACCCGGAGTTTGTGTTTGAGAAGGATATGCATCTCTACGTGATCGGAGCTCCGGATGCCATCCGCAGGATTACAAGAAACAAGGCGTGAATTCCGGGGATAGCCGTGGATAATCGTCACTGACAAGAGCCGGAGGTGCCGCAATCATGCGGTGCCTCCGGCTCTGCGTGCATATCGGTTCTTACTCTGATGCGCTTGCGCTGCTTTTTTGCTTTGCTGGGCATGCTTTTGCCTTTTACTCATAGTTTTTCGTTCGATCGCTTAACGTTTAATGGACAGAATAAGAAGCGCCGTCCCCGGTATCCTTTCGATACCAAAAACAGCGCTTCATAAGTGCGCCATCAGGGACTCGAACCCTGGACAAATAGATTAAGAGTCTACTGCTCTACCAACTGAGCTAATGGCGCTTGGTTTGTATTGAGTTTGTGTTGCTGTTCCGTAACAACGAAGATGATTATACGTTACCTCAAAGAAAAAATCAACCCCTTTTTTAAATTTTTTTGAAAAAATTTTAGCACCAAAATTTTAGCACGTGTATTGAAAATTTTTAGCACAGTCAGAAGCTTTGAAAGTGCTTTTTTTTCAGGTCTGCAGAAAATCCGGAATTTTCGGGTGCGTTTGGCAGAGAGGCTGCGCATGGTAAGCTGCGCACGTCCGCATTATGCAGGAAGTTCCCTGGTAAGTTTGGCAGGAAAGGGCAGTCCTGATAAATTCGTGGACGAATGGATGCCATTCATGAACCGGGGATGTCGGATTGTGAATCTCAGAGTTATGTGCTATAAAAGGAGATGTACGATAAAAGGAAGAGAGGAATGGCCATGAAATCGATTTTAATAAAGGATACAACACGGGAGGAAAGAATTCGGATTGTGAATCAGGCGCTTTCAGTCTGCGGGCAGACCTGTGAGTTCTGCAACGGCTGTGACAACCTGGGAGGCGGGGATGTAGATGCCTTTTATCGGCCGTATATCGAAGGAGAAAAGGAAATCAGTGAGTTGAATGCCGCCTACCAGGGCGGGAGAGTTAAGGGGTGAATGTGATGCCGCCGGAAATTCAGAATTCCACGAGAGAGGAAAGAGAGGCCTTCATTCGGGAAAAATTCAAATGCATCAGTGACTGTGACAGCTGCGGAATCTGCCTTGTCTATCATGGGAAGGATCCGGTGCTTGTGTATAAAGATTATATCGACGGAAATGCGGAATATCTGGATATTGCCCGAAAATATAGATAATCGCTGTTTTGCCGTTTGTGGAGGAATAAGTTGGGAAATAAGTTGGGAAATCAGTACATAGGTCTCCGGTATGGGCGGAAGAATGCTATTTGTGGAACCGGTACAGAAGTTCCTGGCATGAACGACAGATATTTATTTGAGGGAATCGGAGCGTATACAGGCAGATGGTGACAGAAATCTCGGATGATTTTGACCTGAAGAAGATAGCGGACAGCGGCCAGTGCTTTCGATGGACAGAGACAGAAGACGGGTATGAGATCATAGCCGGCAGTCACTGGGTGCGGATCCGGGAAGAAAGTCGTGGAAATGAAGAAGGAAGACATCGTCTTGAGCTATCCTGCTCCAGGGAAGAGTTTGAGACATTCTGGAGACAGTATTTTGATCTGGGGCTGGATTATTCGTCGGTTCGCCGAAGAATAGACCCGGAGAAGGATCCCTATCTGTATCGGGCGTCTGTCTGCGGGAGAGGAATCCGCATCCTGAACCAGGACCCGTGGGAGACGCTGATTACGTTTATCATTTCTCAGAGGAAGAATATTCCTGCCATTCGTCTTTCCGTGGACAAGCTGTGCAGAATGGCCGGAACGCGTCTGGCGGAGGGGCGATATTCTTTTCCCGGGCCGGAACAGCTTTGTTCACTTTCCGGGGAACAGCTTGCAGAGTGCGGTCTTGGCTATCGGGCGAAGTATGTGCACAGGGCAGCAGAAGATGCCGCGGATGGCAGGATAGATTTTGGCAGGCTGAATGGGCTTCCGGACGATGCGCTGAAGGAAGAACTGATGAAACTCTATGGCGTTGGAATCAAGGTGGCAAATTGTGAGATGCTGTTTGGCTTTCACCGGCTGGATTCCTTTCCGGAGGACGTCTGGATTCTGAGGCTTCTGGAGGAAGAGTATCCGGGAGGATTTGCTTTCGATGAATATCAGCCGTACAACGGGATCATGCAGCAGTATCTGTTCTGGTATCGCCGGACAGTGCAGAAAAAATAAATGCTCATACCTGTTGTCGTCGCTAATGTTCTTGCCCACCAGTGAGCAAGCTCCCCGTGGGCCAAGAACATTGCGACTGGACTTATTGAAGTTGAAGCGTATCGTGTATAAGCTACGGATTGCTCCGTGCTTCGCACTCCCGCAATCCTACAGGTATTCGGATTTCGCGCGTTCGCGCTTCATCCTCATACCTGTTGCCTTCGAAATCGCATACAGTCTCTTATGCGCGCTTCGCGTGCGACGATCCTGTCTGCGTTTTCGAAGAGCTGTTATGTTGCTAACTGTATAAGTCCCCGCGTCACTTCGCTGCTTCGCAGCTTTCGTGCCGCTAATGTTCTTGCCCACCAGTGAGCAAGCTCCCCGTGGGCCAAGAACATTGCGACTGGACTTATACAGTATGTTCATATTTTGTTTTCAATTTATTAACGGGCGGAACAAGGTCTCATCACATTTGAGCTTTATACTGCTAAGCATAGAAACAAATAAATATACAAGGCACTTGTTATCATTGTTTCTTTTTCATATGAGGTATGTGAGCCTGGAAAGGGCGCATACCGATTCTCCTTCCTATAAAAAGGAGCCGCATGCTGGAGCGGCTCCTTTTTGTGTGTCCGGAAAAGCCAGATACCGGATTTTGAGGAGGGTTACTTTCGTTACCGGGTGGGACCAGAGCGACTCATTTTTTTGTAAGGAACATCGCAATAAATGACTAGTCGCAGATTGAAATGTGGCGGTAAAAATGGAAAATTAACCAAAACAAATCGTATCTATCCCGAAAAATGAGGCAAACCAACAAAAACAACACAAAACAACGCAATTGTATTGACAAAAACAAAGAATATAACTATCATATAGGCATAAAAACAATAAAAACAACATTCAAATACCACATAAAACGACTAAAATGCAGCGACAGAAAGTGCCGCATGATGGGGAGGCGGGATTTTATGAAAATTCTTGATACAAAATTTGTCCGTGGATTTGTAAAGATGGCAGATGACGGCTTCAAACAGGGATGGCATGAGCGAAACGGTGGAAATCTTTCCTATCGTCTGAAACCGTCTGAGGTAGAGGAGATTCGGCCGCGTTTGAATGATCACGCAGACTGGGCACCGATCGGGACCAGCGTTCCCGGCCTTGCCGGGGAATTTTTCCTGATCACAGGAAGCGGAAAGTATTTCCGGAATATTGCTGTAGACCCGGAGGCCTGCCTTGCGATCATTGAGCTGGATGACAAGGGAGAGAATTACCGGATCCGCTGGGGCCTTGTAGAAGGTGGACGGCCGACCAGCGAGCTTCCAGCGCATATGATGAACCATGAAGTGAAGAAGAGAGTGACAAACGGAAGACATCGTGTGATCTACCATGCGCATACCACGAACATCATCGCGCTTACCTTTGTACTTCCGCTGAAGGATGAAATCTTCACACGGGAGCTCTGGGAGTCCGCGACAGAATGTCCGGTTGTTTTCCCGGACGGTGTGGGTGTCGTGCCGTGGATGGTTCCGGGAGGAAGAGACATCGCCGTCGCGACCAGCCGTCTGATGGAGAAGTATGATGTTGCGATCTGGGCGCACCACGGGATGTTCTGCTCGGGAGAGGACTTCGACCTGACATTCGGCCTGATGCACACCGTTGAGAAGTCTGCAGAGATCCTTCTGAAGGTTCTGGCTGTGACCCCGGTGAAACGCCAGACGATCACCCCGGAGGATTTCCGTGAGGTGGCAAAGGGATTCCACATCAGTCTTCCAGAGAGATTTCTGTATGAGAAGAAAAATCCGGGCGGAATCGAGTGAGCAGCACGAAAAGGTGAATGACTGTCAGCAACCCGGAAGACGTGGATACCCCGGAACCTAATATTTGACGAAGATGCCTTCTGCCGGTAAAATGGTGGAAGGCTTTATTTACGCGAACAGTGAGCCGCAGCCGAATGCGAAGTATTCGTGTGCGGCGAGCGTCGCGATAGCGAGATAAAACTCGCGCAGCGTGTTTTATCTCGTTTGTGCGGTACAGAGTCCGTATTTCGGTTGCCCTATGGCGCCGTGGACAAAGATTGAACAGTGGTTGTCATATAGGCGCTGAGGTCAGAGATTGAACATTGATTGCTATATAAGCGCCGTGGACAAAGATTGAACAGTGGTTGTCATATAGGCGCTGAGGCCAGAGATTGAACATTGATTGCTATATAGGTGTTGTGGACAGGGTCAGTACAAGGTTTTTGCAGGAATAGCAAATGATAAGTCGAATAGTCCGTGCAGCGACTGTTACGGAAGTGCTGCGTCGCAGGATGGAGAGAAGAAAAGTCGGAGCGGGACGGTATGAGTAATCTGAAAAAGGGAAAAATATTTATGGGAGTCGCGGCGGTGCTTGTCCTGGCAGATGCTTTTATGATGATACTGGATACGGTCATCGCCTATTCAGTGACCGCGTCATATATTGCGATGCTGACGCTTTTGATCAGTCCGTTTGTGGGACTGGCGTGCTCAATTATGTCGTGGATATTTCTGGGAAGGGCAAAGCTGGAGGGAAAGGATCACATTGTAATATGGCGCTGGATCGCGTTTGCACTGATACTGCTGGATGGATTTCTGGTGGTGACGGTTCTGCTGCTGCTCCTTCCGGGGATATCGATCACCTGACACCACCTGCCTTCAGGAACAAGAGAGCGTCAAGGCAGCATTTTGTCATGCATATGAGAATGCGTATCTCATGTGTACTTGATGCGTATTATCTGCGTGTGTATACATCTGCATGCAGGTGTGAATATGTATCTTAATCTACGTGAAAATGTACCTGAGTACAGGTTTGAATGTCAGCTGGATGGCTTTGCATTGCTGACAGGTTAAAGAGAAGAGAGGGATAATCAATGAGTCATATATCGGATGCCATGAAGGCATTTCATGAGAATACGATGTGGATCGTAAATAACGGAATGATGGCGGATCTTGCCATCGAGGATACCAACAACAAGGTGATCAACTGGTTTGTGATGCACAAGCAGGAGTGGAAGCACGGAGAAATTGTGGATTTTATCAGTATGGATGAGGGAACGGGCCTCTATACGGTGTATGCGCTTTGTACGGATGATACTGTTCTGGCGATTCCGGAGGAGGAATTGGACAATCCGGAGGAATTTGAGATCAACGGACATCATACCTCTATGGTTCGGACACGACCGCAGGAGATCACCGGTGAGGATGCCGATCAGCTTGCCGATCGGGTGTTAGATGAGCGTGAGAGAATCATGAAGGCTCGGGTTTCCGGAATCCGGAAATGAGATAGTGAGGTATGTCACAGCCAGGAGACTGTTACACCCGGGATCCGGAAATGAGATGGTGAGGTATGTCACAGCCAGAAGACTGTGACACATCGAGGGCCGGCAGTTACCAGGACTGCCGGCCTGAATTTTTGCTGTCTGTTTTTTCTCAGATGCAGAGGCTATCCGAAAATCTCCCTGCTCATTTTTCCATTTCCAAAATGTATTGAATCAGATAAACATGCTGAAACAGAGGGACAGTGGTTGCTGAACGGAGATTATAGGATATAGGTTAGTCCATTCTCATCGAGCATTTTCTGTATATCTTCAATAGACCATGAGGTGATTTCTCCGTTTTCCCTGCCACCGAGAGAGTTTCCATTCAGGCGAATCTTACCGTCTTCCTTGGCAAGAACCGACCACATATTTTTCAGAAGTGCATCGGAGGTTTTTCGTCCAATTCGTTCTTCTCTGGAACGTGCCTTCAGATAGGCCCAGGATTCATAGGGAAGAAGGATTGTATTTTCTTCGCTCATTTGTGTAATCCTTTCATAATTATTGAAAATGAAAAAGCATTGTTACTATCTTATTCCAAAACGGATGCTTCTGCAAGATGTGAGCGCTCTTTAGGATTCGGCCCTGCTTACAGGAGCTGAAGCGGAAAGAAGGCCTGCATTAGTTCCCGGACATATGCATGTTCGGGTCTTTGCATGATATCCGTGGGCGTTCCTGTCTGAAGAAGTTTACCCTCGTGCATGACGATGACCCGGTCGGAGATTTTGCGTACGACAGCCAGATCGTGAGTGATAAACAGCATGGTCAGCCCGTGTTTTTTCTTCATTTCGGCAAGAAGTCTGAGAATCTCATTCTGAACCGAGACATCCAGAGCGGATACTATTTCATCGGCGATCAGAAGTTTTGGCTTTACCAGAAGAGCACGGGCTATTGCGATCCGCTGAAGTTGTCCGCCTGAGAGTTCGCCCGGATATTTCCCGAGAACGTCCGGTGGCAGATTACATTCTTCGCAGATCTCGCGTATCATGTTTTTCCGTTCAGCCTGACTGTTTCCGATGTTCCATATATTCAGTGGTTCTATAAGGAGCCGTTCTGCCCGGATACGTGGATCCAGACTGCCGAAAGGATTCTGAAAGATCATCTGGATCTCTTTTCTGAGAGGCCGGAATTTCCGCTCCGAAAGGGTGGAGATCAGCTTACCGTTATATGTGACAGTACCGTTGTCCGGTGTCAGAAGTCCGAGGATCATCCTCGCCAGAGTTGATTTCCCACATCCCGATTCCCCGATCAGTCCCAGAATTTCATTTTCCATCAAAGAGAAGGAGACGTCCTTTACGGCGGCAAAATCAGCCTTTGCTGTTTTCTGATTCATTCGCCGGAATGTTTTTGTGACATGAGAGACTTCAAGCAGGCTGCGTATTTCCGTCGCTGGATTCTTATGGGTTTCTGGTCGAGACTGTGTATTATCGTTTCTTATTTCAGGTTGGACTCCGGATGCTGCACCCTTCCAGTCGGTCAGATATTCTGAATTTGCATTGCTTTTTTCAGTCAGGCTTTCAGATTTTCCGCTTTTTTTTTCAACGAGGGTCTCTCCCGGCTGTTCTGCCACATCCTTGTGAATCTGAGAATAGGATCCTCTTTGATATAGAAGAGCGGTTTCCCGAATCAGTTTTCTGGTATAAGAGTTCTTCGGTGAGCTGAAAAGACTTTGGGAATCGCCCTGTTCCACGATGCGCCCGTTTCTCAGCACAGCGGTATGATCGCAGAGGTATTGTATAATACCGAGATTATGGCTGATGTATATCAGTGTCAGATGATTTTTCTTACAGACCTCATCAATGAATGTGATGACCTTTCGCTGATTAATGGCATCCAGAGAGGTGGTTGGTTCATCGGCGATGAGGATGTCCGCATTGGATTCCAGTGCCATGGCGATTGCAATTCGCTGCTTCATTCCGCCGGAAAGCTGGTGCGGGTATTTTTTAAGGATTTCCGCCCCTCCGGAGATGCCAAAACGCTCCAACAGCTGCAGAAGATGCGGGTAAACGCGGGAAGCATCCATATCAGGGTGATACAGCTTTACGGTTGGGATCCACTGACGGTCAATTCTTTCAAACGGATTGAGAGCGTTAATGGAATCCTGAAGGATGACGGAGACCATGGAGGCACAGTATCTGTGTCTGTTCCGGTAGGGAATGTCCAACAGGTTTGTGCCGGAGAGATCCCCGGCAAAACGGATGGAGCCCTGTATTTCGGTATTTCCGGGAGGCAGCAATGCTGTCATGGAAAAAACGGTCATTGTTTTCCCCGCGCCGGATTCTCCTGCAATTCCCCAGCGCTCACCTCTGTGAATGTCCAGATTGATATCGTTCAGAATCTGGGTGCGCCTGTTGCCGTTATGAATCCAGAGGTTCAGATGATCAAGCCGCACAGCGCTCTGTTCATGCGCAGAATTTCTAAGGACGTGGTCTGTTGTGTATGTTTTTCCGTAAGAATCAGTCATATATCGTCCATACCTCCCTGGTCCCATTGTTATCAAACATCAGATGGAAGAAAACAACCAGAAGCGCGATCGCGATGGTCGGAAAAACTACAAGTCGCGGGTATGTCGTCAGATATACGCGGTACTGATAGAGAAGAGTACCCCAGTCTGGATTGGTGACATCTGTTCCGAGACCGATGAATGCCAGGCCGGCGTACTGAACAACCACGCTTGCGGCGCGGTTTCCGAGGAAGACAAACAGCTGCTTGTATATATTGGGAAGAACATGAAAAAACATGATCCGGAACTTTCCGAGACCGACTACTTTTTCGGCGTCGATAAATTCGAGCTTCTGAAGGCCGGATGCCAGCTCAAAGGATTGATTCACATATTCCCCCATATTTCCGATGCCGAAGATAATGCCGGCGCTGACCGGGCTGAATCCGAAGAGGGCGGAAAAGATCATCGCCATGACAAAGCTCGGAATGATCATGGTAAAATCTGCGACAAACTGAATCACACTGTGAATGACGCCCTTCCAGAAGGCTGCTGCCATTCCGAGAAAGGTACCTGCGAAGAAGGAGATGCCGGCGGCCAGAAAGACAACTTCCAATGTCCGGATTCCGCCCGCGAGTATCAGGGAGTATACATCTCTGCCCAGGTTATCCGTCCCGAGAGGATGTGACAGGCTCATCTCCGAATATTTATGAAGTACGTCGGTTTTCAAAATATTCTGTCTTGGAGCAAAAAGAAGAAACAGAATAAACGCGGCAAAGAGAATGCCTGTTATTTTTTGTCTTCGGCTCATTGGCTTTTCCTCCTTACATCAAGGATCTCAAGGATCAGGTTCAGAACCAGGTGCACGAAAAACATCCATATAACGACAACAAGGATGTAGGTCTGCAGAACGGTATAATCGGAATTTTTCATACTGGATCCGAGAAAATAGCTGATCCCGGGTATGGCAAAGGCGTACTCCAGAACGGTGCTGCCGCCGAAAATGCCGGCAAAATTCGCTATTACAGTAGCAATCAGACGGCAGATGACCGGCCTCGATGCATGATGCAGCAGGACCTTTTCCGGTGCAAAGCCTCTGGATACCGAGAATCGAACGTAGCTTTTCCCCATCTCCTCGCGAAAAGATTTTTTCACAACTCGCGAAAGTCCGCCAATATTGTACAAGGCCGTCAGCACTATAGCTGTGAGCAGTGCCCAAAAGCTGTTTCCCGTGAAGAATTTCACCAGCTTAAGGCGAACACTGAAGAAATAGATGATGACAATGGAGATAATAAATGAGGGAACGGATTGCGTGAGAACCGAAAGAATTGCACTGAAATGGTCGAGGAATCCATTCTGATGCATAGAGGCCCGGTAGCCGATGAAAAAAGCGCAGGGAGCAGATATCAGAATTCCGAAGATTCCGATGCTGACGGAATAGGGCAGCTTCCGGATAAAGGTCTGTCGGATATTGAGATGCGATTTCAGGGAATAACCCCAGTCTCCCCTGATAAAGTTCCACATCCAGGAAAAATACTGTACGGACAGTGGTTTATCAAGATTCATTTTTTTGGTGATGTAAGCGATATTTTCTGGAGTATAGGGCAGATTATAGGAAGAAAGCCAGTGCTTCACCGGGCTGACTGGCATAAAACGCACGAGAATGAATGAGAGCATGGAAGCAATCAGGAAGATCACTGCCCATTTTGCCAGAAAAGACAAGGATTTTTTAATCATTTTTCGGTATGCCTTCCTGTAAGACGAAAAGGGCTGCGGATGAATGATCCGATGCATATAGAGAAGCATTCATGCGCAGCTCATTATGATCTGTTGTTATTCGACAGGAATCACCGGCATCATCCGGTGGTCGGAAGATTTGGAAGTCTGACTGAATCAGTCAAGGCCAAGCTGGTCGTTAACTACGTAGTAATCTCCGCAATAGGGCGTGTAATTCGCAAGCTTGTCGGATACCGCGATGTGCCACTGGGGGTCTATCAGATACACAACGGGAAGATCCTCGTAAACCTGCTGCTGCACTTCCTTCGCGAGTTCATTCCTCTCGTCGCCGGCCGGCAGAGTACCCATCTTGTCCAGGAGACTGTCTACGGTTGAATTGCTGTATCCGTTATTATTTTTTCCTTCACCGGTCCGGAAAAACTGATTGAGAGCATATGCCGGCTCGCCGGTCGGAGCGGTATGCTGCGCATAGAAAGCGATATCATAGTCGCCTGATGCAAGGACATCATCAATTCCATCTACAATCTTTGTCGAAACATCAATGCCGAGATCGTTTAACTCATCTGCAGCAAGCTGCATCAGTGTCGTAAGGTCCGGTCTGGAAGCATAGGTTATCAGGCTGAGACTGAGCTTCTTGCCGTCTTTATCGAGATATCCGTCTCCATCAGAGTCTGTATATCCAGCTGTGGCGAGATCTTTTTTGGCTGCATCAGTGTCTGTTTTTTCCTTCACATCTCCATCAAAGGGATAATAGGAAGCGAAAAATCCGGTTGCAACACGACCACCCTGAAGGGCAGTGATCATATCATCGCGGTTCATGGCCAGATTGATGGCTTCGCGGACATGAAGATCAGACAGGGGATCCTTCGCCATGTTCAGGATAGAGAAGTACTGATAACCAGCATCAATTGTCTTTACAGTATATCCTTCTCCCTCAAGGGCTGCGGCCGTATCCGGAGTTACTGTGAATGCCATATCGATTTCTCCGGCTTCGAAAGCCTGCTGCATGGCTGTTGTGTCTTCAAACTTTTTCAGAATCACATTCGGACGTTTGGATGCCTGGTCATCATAGTAAGGATTCGGAGTCAGTTCCATAGTGACACCTGGATCCAGATTTTTCAGCATGTATGGTCCGGTGAACAGATAGGTGCCGTCCTGATTCTTCTTATAAATGACATTTGTCCACTCACAGAGGACAGATTCCATGACGGTAGTGGTTCTCTCGGTAGAAAGAGTCACGGTGGTATCGTCCTTTGGCGTTGCTGTGATCACTCCGCAGGAAGCGGTTGCCATCTGGTTGTTGGACATGATGTCATTGATACAGTCTGAAACTGCCTGTGCGTCAACTGGAGAACCATCTGAGAATTTCATACCTTCCTTGAGCTTGAGCGTCCAGGTATTGGCATCGTCCTGTGTAACAGAATCAGCCAGATGGGAGACCAGGTTTCCATTTTCATCCTGCTTGTACAGAGTTTCGGAAATTCCATCGGCAGTCAGTGACCAGGGGTCTCCGCTATTTGTGGGATCAATGCTCTCGACCATGGAGGTTTCGCCGATAATGACGGTATCCGATGATGAGGAGTCAGAGGTATCTGGCTGGGCTTTCGAAGCGGATGTTCCTGAAACTTCTTCGGAAGAGGAAGCAGTACTTTGCGCCATGCCGGAAGTGTCAGAGGCAGAGGAGGAAGCAGATGAAGCGCTTCCGCATGCCGCCAGGGATAAGCCTACAGATGCTGCCAGTATTAATGTGATAATTTTTCTTTTCATTACAGCCTTTCTCCCTTTGAATGGGAAATTGTAATAGTGATTAGGAACCGCTCATAATAGAATTGAGTTCACGTGCACAACGAAGAAAACGCGCCAGGGGATTTATTCCGATACTGCGGCACCTGCTTCATATGACCACTGTGTGATCGGATAGAACCCATAATTCGCGAAAACGAGATAAAACACGCTGCGCGAGTTTTATCTCGCTATCGCGACGCTCGCCGCACACGAATACTTCGCATTCGGCTGCGGCTCACTGTTCGCGTAAAAAAGCTCCGCTGCGAAACAGCGGAGCACAATAAGCAGGGAAAAAGAAGAGCCTCTTTTTCCTTGCTACATGGTATCCTGTCGTCGCAGTTTCAAGAAAGAGGAGGCATTCTGACTCAAAAAGCACCAGGCTTTTCACACAGTGGCGGGACCGTCCGGGATTTACACCCGGTTCCCCAGATCTCTTCCGTTCAATTTTATAAGCATTCATTGTATTAACATGTGGGAGAACTTTTGTCAACTGTTAATTAGAATTGACTAATCGTATAGCAGAATGATAGTATCTACAAAACACAAAACCGTGAGGGAGTAGTTGGCATGGGCTGTGGATGCGGAAGTTGATGGGCCGCGGATACTTATCCCATGCAGCAAGTCAACATACTGGCCGTTACGACCTGGCTTGCTTTAATCAACGAGACTCATGTAAGCAATGTTGCTGTACATGGGTCAGACTGCAGGTATATACGCCCGGGTACAGCGAGGACTGTATCCGGGCGTTTTTCTGATGGGATGAAGAGAAACAAAAACGGCCGGACGGATAGAAATGAGGAGTGGAAGTCAGGATGGGAAGTATGATGAGCTTTGTCTTAAACAGTATTTTACTCGGGGTGGGTCTGGCAATGGACGCCTTTTCGGTATCGATCGCAAACGGACTGAACGAACCCGGGATGTCCAGGAAAAAAACCTACGGGATAGCGGCATGCTACGCGTTCTTTCAGTTCGCCATGCCAATGATCGGATGGTTCTGCGTACATACTATTGCGTCATATTTCAAGGTGTTTCAGAAATTCATCCCCTGGATAGCGCTGATTCTCCTTCTATATATCGGTGGTCAGATGCTGTTTGAAGGAATCCGCAGGATAAAAAATAAGTGCGAAGAAAATCCCGATAACTGCGGGTGCGGGACAAAAGCGGTTCTTACCAGGAAAACCCTGATCATGCAGGGAATTGCGACCTCCATCGACGCACTTTCCGTAGGTTTTACGACAGCACGATACGGAACAGGGGCTGCTTTCTCGAGCTCGCTGATCATTGCCGTTGTAACGTTCGTGATCTGCATGATCGGACTTCTGTTCGGGAAAAAATTCGGTGAGAGGCTCTCGGAAAAAGCAACGATACTGGGCGGTATCATTCTGATCGCAATCGGAATTGAGATCTTTGTGACAGGGATTTGAGCGTGCTATCCGCAATTTATCCTGACTAATAGTTGATAAGGGATAGTATAATTGTAACTATCCGGCTTCTAATCTCGAGAACCTGCGGTTTTCGATGTGCTGAATAGATAATACATGAGATCTTTCTGTACTTTTCAAGCATGAAGCAAACAGTGTATAATAAAACTCTGAAGAAACAGATGCCATAGATGTCGGTATATCAATTGGTACATATCGGATTTTGAAGAGCCTGATGAATTCGGAGGATAATACCATGACAGAGAATGATTTTACACGGATGACACAGAAGGGCATTATTGTATTGGACGGCGCTATGGGAACGAATCTCTACCGCATGGGGATGCCTCATGGATGCTGCACGGAGGAGTGGGCGCTGAAGCATCCGGATGATGTGGAAAAACTTCAGAGGGAGTATGTGGAGGCGGGTTCTCAGATCATTTATGCACCGACCTTTGGTGCGAACCGTATTATGCTGAAGAGATTTGGTCTTGCGGAACATACAGAAGAGATGAACCGGAAACTCTTCGAAATCTCCCGGCGCGCGGCAGAAGGGAAAGCTATGATCGCCGGCGATCTGGCGCCTACGGGCATGATTCTGAAGGAATACGGCGGAGACGGGAGCCGGGAGGAAATGTTTGAGGCGTATCGTGAGCAGGCAAAGGTTCTGTATGAAGCGGGGTGTGATCTTTTTGCCGTGGAGAGTATGCTGGCCGTGCTCGACGCGGTGACTGCGGTAGAAGCAGTGAGATCCATATGCTCCTCTCCGGTGATCTGTACGCTCACGGTGCGAAAAAACGGAAGTGCCTATTACGGCGGAGATATTTTCGAGGGCGGGCCGCTTGCGGAGAAGGCAGGCGCGGATGCTTACGGCATTAACTGCTGTGATGGCCCGGATGGGATGGAAGAAATTATCTCATCTGTCTCCGAAATGGTTCATATTCCGATTGTTGCGAAGCCAAATGCGGGACTGCCGCAAAAGGGCGCAAATGGGCAGATGGTCTACAATATCAGTCCGGACCAGTTCGTTTCGGCGATGAAGAAACTTGTGTCCGCCGGAGCGTCGGTGATCGGAGGATGTTGCGGGACTACCCCGGCATATATCCGGAGACTTGCGGAGGAATTTCGAAAGTAAAAGGCCATGTCGTAAAAAACATGGTATAAGCGGCACAGAAGCGGCGGGGCACCACAATGTCTATAAAGTGAGGCTAATCATGAACAAAACTGAATTCAGGGAACTTACAGATAGCAAGATCGTATGTCTTGACGGAGCAACAGGCACAAATCTGACGCTGCGCGGGATGCCGAAGGGAATCAGCACAGAGTCCTGGGTTCTGGAGCATCCGGAGGTGCTTCAAAATCTTCAGAGAGAATTTATCGAAGCGGGAGCGGATGTGATTTACGCGCCGACGTTTGGCGCAAACCGGAAGGTTCTGGGCGGTTTCGGACTTGCAGACGAGACCGAAGAGATGAACAAAAAGCTGCTCGGGCTGTCGCAGGAGGTGTCGAAGGGCCGTGTTCCGGTAGCGGGAGATATGGCACCTACGGGAATGGTGCCGGATTCCGCTGGCGGAGATGCCAGCTATGAGGAAATTTTCGAGATCTATCGGGAACAGGCAGAGATTCTGTATCATGCCGGCGTGGATCTCTTTGTAATCGAGACGATGATGTCGGCGGATGAGACTTCGATTGCGCTGGACGCGGTTTCGTCTGTTTGTGACCTTCCGGTGATGTGCACGTTTTCCGTATACGCGGATGGAAAGTGCTTTTTTGACGGAAATATCTTTGATGCTGCAGCCGTTCTTGAAGAGATGGGCGCCGCGGCAGTGGGATTGAACTGCTGCAGCGGACCGGATCAGATGGAGAGCATCATCCGGTATCTGGCGAAGAACTGCAGTATTCCGATTATCGCGAAGCCGAATGCGGGAATGCCGAAGATTGACGAGAAGGGGAATGCAATTTACAGCCTCGGGCCGGAAGCCTTTGCGTCTCAGATGAAGATGCTGACAGATGCCGGCGCCGGGATTGTCGGAGGCTGCTGCGGAACAGAGCCGGAGCATATCCGGCTTTTGAAGAAGATGATTTCCGGTCAATCATTTATTGGATCGATTTGACATTTTGTAATTGATTTCATATAATAGAAAAAGTCTTTAAAACATATCTTTTCAGTGCCGCTTTTATGGCGGGTAATAGGGAATCAGGTGAAATACCTGAACGATCCGGTCACTGTAAGCAGTGAGCCAGATGCATTGTCCATTGTATTCCGGTCAATGGAATATGAGAAGGCGCAGGGAGGCATTTGAGCTGCAAGTCAGGAAACCTGCTGAGAAGACGATAGATTTGCTTCCGATGAAAGCAGAGTCTGTTTGCATAAGAATATTGATGGTTGCATCAGTGAGTTCTGGTGTGATCCGGCTGGTTTGCAGATATGCGCTCTTTGGTGTGCGGTTATGGATACCGTTTCTTTGAATGGAGCGTGACCGTCAGGCGGATCCGGGATTTCAGCAGATGTTTCTTTTATATGCAGATACGGAGTGATTGCTTTCTGAGAAGGCGGTCACTCTTTTTATGTTCTGTGCCAGGGTATCGAAGGGCGTTTTGCCCCTTGATATAGATTATTCTATAAAAAGGAGAAAGATGATGAAAAAGAAAGTCGTAACATTATTATGCACCGCGGTTCTGACCGGGTCTATGATTGCCGGATGTGGCAGCGCTAACAGCGCGGCATCGTCAGCATCCGCAGCATCTTCGAGTGCATCTTCCGCGTCTTCAGAGACAGCGGAGGTTACAGAGGCAGCCTCTTCTTCTGAAGAAGTAGAGACGGTTTCTTCCTCCTCTGTATCCGCGGATCAGGAAGCAGCGGACAAGGTAGCCGCTCTGATTGACAAGATCTACGTGCAGGAGAGAACAGACACTACGGACGAGGACTGCAAGGCGGCAAAGGAGGCCTGGGACGCTTTGACGGATACACAGAAGGCTCTGGTAGAGGGAGAGTATGCAGATCCGGATTATTTCGGAAGAGATACCGGCGATGCCTCCAAGGATGATCCGCTCAACGAGGACGGAATCGGAGAAAACGAGATTCTTGTATGCTCCTTCGGAACTTCCTATAATGACAGCCGTGTGCAGGATATCGGCGGAATCGAGAAGGCTCTCCAGGCGGCGTATCCCGACTGGTCTGTAAGACGTGCATTCACGGCGCAGATCATCATCAATCACATTCAGGCGCGTGACAATGAGGTGATCGACAACATGGATCAGGCACTCCAGAGAGCGGTGGACAACGGTGTGAAGAATCTGCTGATTCAGCCGACCCATCTGATGCATGGTGCGGAGTATGACGAGCTGACAGAAACCGTCAGCAAATACGCGGATAAATTTGATTCCGTGAAAATCGCTGAGCCGCTTCTGGGTGAGGTAGGAAGTGACACGAGCGTAGTAAACGAGGACAAGCAGAACGTCGCAAAGATTCTTACTGCTACAGCGGTAGAGAAGGCAGGATACGACAGCCTTGACGCGGCTGCCGCTGACGGAACGGCGTTTGTATTCATGGGTCACGGAACCTCTCATGAGGCGAATATCACCTACGATCAGATGCAGACAGAAATGAATGATCTCGGTTACAAGAACGTATTCATCGGAACCGTTGAGGGTAAGCCGGCAGATACCGAGTGCTCCGCGGTTATCCAGAAGGTACATGACGCGGGATACAAGAAGGTAATTCTGCGTGATCTGATGGTTGTAGCTGGTGATCATGCGAATAACGATATGGCAGGCGATGATTCTGATTCCTGGAAGAGCCAGTTCAATGCATCCGGCTTCTTTGACAGCGTAGATGCTCAGCTCGAAGGAATGGGAAGAATTCCGGATATCGAGCAGATCTATGTAAGCCACACAAAGGCTGCAATGGACAGCGACGCCACAGTTACTAGTTCTTCTGAGGCAAACTGAGACATATCAGTGAGACAATCCGTAAAACAGAGGAAGCGTCCGGCACGTGCCGGACGCTTCTTCTGTCGTAGGGATGGACATGAATATGTGAATGCATGAAAAATGGGCGTACGAAAGATGAATACGCGAAAGATGAAGGTGCGAAAACCGGATGCCGGATTAACGGATCGCCCATCTCAGTTTTGTGGAGTGTGCTCTCGGATTCCGGTAGCATTCCTCACGGGAGGGACGGATGACATCCCGGCTGACTTCGGTGTACAGGCCGTCACGGGCGCCCTGCTTAAAGGACTGCTTGACGAGGCGGTCCTCACCGGAGTGGAAGGTGAGAATGGCAGCTCTGCCTCCGGGTTTCAGCACGGAGGGCAGCTTGTCCAGAAATGCGTAGAGAACCTCAAATTCGCTGTTTACATCGATGCGGAGTGCCTGGAAGACCCTGGCGCAGGATTTTTTCACGGCTTCCTCCTGTTCGTCCCTGGGTGAATGACGAAGCTGACTGGTTTGAGTCAGCGTCTCCTCTATCAGAAGGCGAAGATCCGTGGTGGTTTCCAGCGGGCGTTTACGACGATGTGCCTGCTGAACAGCATCGGCGATTTCCTCTGCATATGGTTCGTCGGAATTATCGATGAGCAGCCCCGCGAGTTCATCCCTCGTGAGCTGCTTCAGCCTCTCGGAAGCGGGCTCTCCCTTTTCCGGGTCAAAACGAAGATCGAGGGGACCATCTGTCTTGTAGGAAAAGCCTCTCTCCGGGTTGTCGATCTGCATGGAAGAGACACCGAGATCCGCCAGAACAAAGTCGAAGGGGCCGTACTTGGCGGAGACCTGATCGATATTTGCAAAGTTGATGTGGATCGGGGTAAAAATATCCTCCCCGAAGCCTCTGGCGCGCATCCGTGCCTCCGTCTTCCGGATTTCCAGAGGATCGGCATCCAGCGAATAGAGATGACCTGTGCCCTCCAGCTTTTCCAGCATGCGTGAGCTGTGACCTCCGTAACCGAGCGTGCAGTCGAGTCCGGTCATGCCGGGACGGATCTTCAGCACATCCAGAATCTCATCGACCATGATCGGAATATGCATTCCCGCGGGTGTGCTTCCCTTGCGGATTACCTTTTCAATGGTTTCGCCGTATTTCTCGGGATTCAGCTCCTTGTACTTCTCATTATACTTTCGCGGGTACTTGCCGCTGTAATGGGGCCTGCGTCTGTGCGGCGCTGCATCTCCGGAAAGACGATCCGGATTTGGTCCGTCGGAATGATTGTCTGAATGCATCATAAGTGTTTTCCTTTCGATGAAATCTCCTCAGAGATGATATGGGTTCTGCCTTTCGATCAGATTCTCGTCGGAGAGGATATGGATTCTGTCTTTCGATCAGATTCTCGTCGGAGATGATATGGATTCTGTCTTTCGATCAGATCTTATCGGTGGGCATATCGATTCTGTCATTTCGGTTATTTTATCACAAAAACCGGTGCCGGTTAACAGAGGTCACGACACTCTTTCCTTTTCAGTGATTTTGGACTATACTTTTTGTGCGATCTCTCAAGTGGAAATTCAGAGAGACCAGGATCATTGAAGGTACACGAATCTTCCGGACAGTGGAAATCTTACATGCTGCACTGTATTTGCAGTGCAGCGGATATTTTAAATGGAGGCGCAGAATGAAGATTGTATTAATGGAGCCGCTTGGCATTGACGGAGTTACGCTGGATCGTCTGGCGGAGACGCTCACGGAGCAGGGACATGAGTTTTCTGCCTATGATACTTTTTCTACGGATGTTGAGGAACTGAAGCGCAGAAGCAGCGGGGCAGATGTTCTGATTATCGCGAATCACCCCCTTCCGGGCGAGGTGATCCGGGCGGACGCAAACCTGAAGTTCATTTCCGTTGCGTTTGTGGGAATCGACCACGTTGATGTGGAGGCATGCAGGGAGCAGAATGTCCGGATATCCAATACCGGCGGGTACTGCAACGATGCAGTAGCGGAGCTTGCGGTCGGTCTTGCGCTGGATTGCCTCAGAAATATCAGCCTGTGCAATGACGCCGTTCAGGCCGGAAAGGGCAAGGCCGGGCTGCAGGGCCACGAACTCGCCGGCCGTACCGTAGGAATCATCGGAACAGGGGCGATCGGATGCCGTGCCGCGGAGATTTTCAAGGTGTTCGGATGCCGTCTGATCGGATACAGCCGCAGCCGGAAGCAGGCGGCGCTGGACCTCGGTCTGGAATACAGAACACTGGATGAGGTGATGCAGGAGGCAGACATCATTTCGGTACACACACCGCTGACGGCGGAGACGAAGGGACTGATCGGGCAGAAGGAAATCGGCGAGATGAAGCAGGGGGCAATTCTGATTAATACCTCTCGGGGTCCCGTTGTGGATACGGAATCCCTTGCGGATGCTCTGAAAAAAGGCAGAATCAAGGCAGGCATTGATGTGTTTGAGAAGGATCCGCCGCTTCCGGCAGACCATCCGCTGCTCGGCGCGCCGAATCTGGTATGCACTCCCCATGTGGGCTTTGATACCAGAGAATCCATTGACCGCAGAGCGGTAATGGCTTTCGAGAATGTAACTTCCTGGATTAAGGGACAGCAGATTCGCACGATGCTGTGACGGGATTTCGGATTTACAGGCCGGACTTCCGGGCGGAGCGTGTCGAAATCGCAGTCACAGTAGAACGCGGAGTGTCTCGATATGGCAGTCACAGTCGAACGCGGAGCGTCTCGATATCGCAGCCACAGCCGAACGCGGAGCGTCTCGACGTCTCAGGCACAGTCGAGCATGGAGCGTCTTGATATTGCAGTCACAGCCGAACAGGGCTCGCGGCGTACATAAGAATAATGGCAGACCAGGGAAAGTGGGACTTATATCGCATGTGGTGCCCACTTGCGTGGAACGGTGGTTTGCTAAAGAAAAAGAAAAGCTCTCTTCTCTGCGGGGAAGGTATCCTGCCTGGACAGGATATCCTTTGCGGAGAAGAGAGCTTTTTTACGCGAACAGTGAGCCGCAGCTGAATGCGAAGTATTCGTGTGCGGCGAGCGTCGCGATAGCGAGATAAAACTCGCGCAGCGTGTTTTATCTCGTTTACAGAAAATAGTTCTCACCGGTGCCGGTCTGAAGCGTTAGATTCCGATTTTCGGCACTTCATACAGAGTGCTTTATTAGAACACTCAGTACGTTTTTAATCAAAAAATTATGGTTCCTGCTTTTTCGGCAGCCGGTATCCCTCAAGAATCAGGTGAATCGTCTGGTGCAGGTGAGGAAGATATGCCTCCATGCTGCATGGGGAGTCATACATAATACAGCTGTAGCTGGTGGAACTCACCAGCTCGATAATGGTGAAGAGCAGCAGTTCCGGGTCGTCGCACTCATAGTTGTCCGCCTTCAGAGCCATCAGGTAGTTGTCGTAGAATTCTCCGAGATTGTTTGAGGTGGATCCGCCTGTCTGTTTTTCAACGGCGTGGCGGAAGATACCCCAGGAAAGATTCTTGGTGATGAACTTCAGCAACATTTTGTTGCGCTGCAGGTAATTCAGGACATAATCGACCATCGCCAGCAGATAATCCTCCAGACCCTTGATCGGAACCGGGCGGACCTTCATCGCCTGCTGGGCTTCCAGAAGAAGCTGCGCGGATTTGCGGGCGATGAGCTCATCCCGCAAGTCATACTTGTCCTTGAAGTAGAGATAAAAGGTTCCCTTCGCCAGGCCGGAGTGCTTGGCAATATCGGAAATGGTTGTTTTATTAAAACCCTGATTGACGAAAAGATCGTAGGCGTTCGTCAGGAGGGAATTCCGTTTGTTCTGTTTATTCAAATCTACCTTGCTCATGATTCATATCCTTTCTGAAATCATTAACTGATCACAGATATATATACGGCTATTGAAGTTATTATTTCACTGAAAATACCAATGGTCAACCATAAAAATGACCAATATTCATTTTGAGCTTTTGAAAATTTTGTGAAACCTAATTATTGACCAACGGTCATTTAAGGACTACCATACCCTATGTCAGGAAAAAGGTTTTGTACTGGATCCAACAGGAAAATGACGTTTCGTACTGGATGCAGGAGACAGAAGCAATAGGTAAGGAGTTGAGAGAAAAATGATAAAAGTAGGCAAGTGGATCGCTAAACACAGAGTGCTGATCCTGCTGTTGGCGGTTGTCCTGCTGTTTCCGGCAGCATATGGATATTTCCACACCAAGACAAACTACGATCTGCTGACATACCTTCCGAAGTCGCTGGATACGATGAAAGGGCAGGACATCATCGTCGATGAATACGGCATGGGTTCCTTCTCGATGATTGTCGTGGACAACGAGAGCATGAAGGATGTCGCAAAGCTTGAAAAAGACATCGAGGCCGTTCCTCATGTAAAGGATGTGCTCTGGTACGACGATGTCGCGGACATTTCTCTTCCGGTGGACATGATTCCCCAGGATCTCAGAGATAAGTTCTTTAAGGGCGACGCGACGATGATGCTGGCCATGTTCGACGATACATCATCCGCAGATACCACGATGGAAGCCGTCGATCAGATCCGTTCCATCGTAAAAAAGGACACCTACGTCAGCGGTATTACGGCAGTCATGAACGATCTTCGTGATCTGACGAATCAGGAGCTCCCGATCTACGTCACAATCGCCGTAGTCCTGTGTCTGGCAGCAATGCTTCTGCTGACTGATTCTTTCCTGGTACCGTTCCTGTTCCTGGTGGACATCGGTTTTGCCATCATATATAACATGGGAACCAATATGATCTTCGGATCGATTTCCTATGTCACGAAGGCGGTCGCCGCGGTCCTGCAGCTGGGTGTCACGACTGACTATTCGATCTTCCTTCTGGGGAGCTATCGTGAGAATAAACGGAGATTCCCGGGAGACAACAACCGGGCGATGGGCCACGCGATTTCCAATACGTTTAAATCCATCGTCGGAAGCTCGATAACAACCATTGCCGGATTTATAGCACTCTGCTTTATGTCCTTCACGCTGGGATTTGATATGGGACTGGTTATGGCGAAGGGCGTTGTCTTCGGTGTGCTTACCTGCGTGACGGTTCTTCCGTCTCTGGTGCTGCTCTTTGATAAGCCGATCCAGAAGACAACACATAAACCGCTTCTGGGACATCTGGAAAAGGCATCCGATTTTATCACAAAGCACTATAAGGTCTGGATGGTCATTTTCCTGATCATGTTTATCCCGGCGGTATATGGAAACAACCATGTAAAGAACTACTATGATATGTCCGGTTCTCTCCCGAAGTCGCTTCCCTCCATGGTGGCGCAGCAGAGGGTGGAGGATGATTTCGGAAGCAGTACGATGCATATCGTAGTCATGGACAAGGACATTCCGGTAAAAAATAAAGTTGCGATCATGAATCAGATCGATGACGTAGACGGCGTCAATTACGTACTTGGTCTGAATTCCCTCGTCGGATCATCCGTACCGGATTCTATGATCCCTGCAGATGTAAAAGACATGCTGCAGAGTGACGATCATGAGCTGATGTTTGTCAGCACGGCGTATTATACCGGATCCAATGAGGTAAATAAGCAGATCGATCAGATCAACAGCATTCTGAAGAAGTATGACAAGGGAGCGATGCTGATCGGCGAGGCTCCGCTGACTCATGATCTGGTGGATGTCACGAATGTGGACTTCATGCATGTAAACTCCGCATCCCTGATCATCATTTTCTTCATTATTCTGATGGTATTTAAATCGTTCTCCCTTCCGTTCATTCTGGAGGTTACGATCGAATTTGCCATCTTCGTCAATATGGCAATCATGTACTATACGGGAACCTCGGTTTCCTTCGTGACGAGTATCGTACTTGGCACGGTGCAGCTGGGATCGACCGTTGACTATGCGATTCTGATGACGAGCCGTTATCAGAAGGAACGTCAGAGAGGACATGAGAAAAAAGAGGCCGTGCAGATCGCGCATAGAGCCTGCATGGGTTCGATCATTACTTCCGGAGCGGCATTTTTTGCAGCGACCTTCGGAGTTGCGATGTATTCGAACATCGATATCATCAAATCCATCTGTATGATGCTTGCTCGAGGCGCTTTGATCAGTATGGTGACGGTTCTCTTCGTACTGCCGGGCATGTTCATGATCTTCGATAAGGTTATTGTAAAAACGTCGATTGACTTTTTGGGAAAAAAGAAAGAAGCACGCAGAGCTGCTTTCGCCCAGAGGAGAAATCCTCAGCTTCAGGCAGCCGTACAGACGGCCGGAGCTGCATCATCAGACGGCGGTGCTGACGCACAGGAGCCTTCGGATACTGGAGCGTTTTCGGATACCGGGGCTGCTTCGAGCAGCGGCGATCGTCCGGATGCGTAAGCTGTTTCGGACAGTGTAGCAATACAGAATAAACAAAATTTCAGAATAAAAGGAATCTCAGAATAAAAGAAATTTCAGGATATAAGAAATCTCAGAATAATAGAAATCTGACACGAGAAGCATGAAGATGGAAAATCTCAGGATGCAGGTCGATGAGGTTCTGCTTTTTAAATAGAAGAGAGGCTGAAAAAATGAACAGAAACGCCAAGATCGTAATCAAAAAGAATTTTAATAAGACCGTTGCCGTTGGTATTGCGGCGATGATGGGAATCGTACCGTCTGCTTCGGCTGTTTTTGCCGCAGACAGCAGTACTTCCAAGGTAACAAAGGACGAAACCGTATACGTCAATGCGGACGCAGATGGAAAGGTTTCAAAGATCACCGTTTCGGATCAGCTGGTCGGAGCTGGAAGCGAGAAAAGTGTAAAGGATGCGTCCTCTCTGAGTGATATCCAGAACGTAAAGGGTGATGAGACCTATACCGGTTCCGGAGATTCCATGGTCTGGGATTCCGACGGAAACGACATCTACTATCAGGGAAGTTCCGACAAGGAGCTTCCGGTGGGCGTAAACTTCACCTACTATCTGGATGGAAAGGAAATCGCGCCAAAGGATTTGGCGGGCAAGAGCGGAAAGCTCACCATCAAGATCCAGTACACGAACAACACCAGTGTGCAGACGAAGGTCGGCGATAAGACCGAGACCATGAAGACACCGTTTGTCATGATGACCGGTCTGATCCTTCCGGGAGATAATTTCTCTAACGTGACGATCGACAACGGCAAGGTTATCAATGACGGAAGCAGAAACATCGTTCTCGGCTTCGGCGTACCGGGACTCAAGGAGGATCTGGATCTCGACAGCGTGAAGGATAAACTGAAGGATGCCAAGAACGATGCGGATAAGCTCAATGATACTACTGCCGCTTCCAATACAGCATCTTCTGACACGAAATCCTCAAGGGCGACTCCATTAAAATCCGAGAGTGTTGCGTCTTCGTCAGCTTCTGACAGCAAGGACAGTAAATCGGACAGCAGCCAGACCAAGGACAACAAGAGCACTGACAGCACGGGCAAGGATAGCGTAGAAGACAAAATCGACGATCTTGACATCACCGACAGCGTGGAAATCACAGCGGATGTCAAAGATTTCACCATGGATTCCACTTACACCGTTGCACTTTCCAATGCGTTCGAAGACTTCGATTTCTCTGATATTAAATCCGTGGATGATCTGAATGACAAGCTGGATGATCTCGAGGAGAATACCTTGAAGCTCGTCAGCGGATCCAGTGATCTATACGATGGAGTCAAGGAACTGAATGACAAATACGGTGAGCTCGACAGCGGCATTGATCAGTTGAAGAGCGGCGTAGACAAGCTTGCTTCCGGAGTGACGGCTTATACAGACGGTGTCTCGAAGGTAGATACCGGAGCCAAGCAGCTGACAAGCGGCGCAGACAAACTGAGCAGCGGAGTAAGTTCTTATACCAACGGTGTTTCTCAGGTGAACTCCGGAGCTTCCCAGCTTGCGACAGGAGCCTCCTCTGCAAAGACAGGCGCGGATCAGCTGGCAGGCGGCATCAATACTTATACCGACGGTGTATCTACAGCCGAAGATGGAGCCAAGACCCTTTCCAGCGGAGCGGGACAGGTGTCTGATGGAGCGGCAAGCCTGGTTACGGGATTAAACGCACTGACTTCCACAAATCAGAAGCTGGTGGATGGAGCTTCCAGTGTGAGCAAGGGGGCAGGTGATCTTTCAGATGGAGCGTCAAAACTTTCCGCAAGTATAAAATCGTATACGGACGGAGCATCTCAGATTGCGGCAGGTATAAGCCAGCTGAATGCGAGACTCAATGATGACTCTGCGGTAACGCAATTAGGTCAGTTATCTAAAGGCATTAAAGCATTGTCCTCAGGGTTGAAGGAATTAAATAAGGGCATGCCTGATCTCCAGAGAGGCGTGAATGAGATGATCGGTACTGCACAGGGATCTGTGACAAATCTTCAGGCGCTGAGTAAGCAGTTGGGAACAATTTCAGACAACTTGAGTAAAGTCAAGGCTCCTTCCTTTGAGTCTGAGTCATCTCAAATCACAAGTGAATTGACTAATGCAAAAACTTCAATTGAGGCTCAGATCGGTGCGTTAAAGAATCAGGAAGCAGCAGCTGAAACAGAAGCAGAAAAAACCTCGATTGAGGCAACAATCGGGGCGCTGGGAGAGGCAGAGAAAAGCCTGAATATTGATACAAGTTCCATCGATGCTTACAATAAGAAAGTCACTGAATATAATGGAACCTTGGATAATCTCGTAGAAGGCATAGGAAATCTGAAGGATGCTGTAGGTAAACAAATAGGTAACCTCAGTGATAGCGAAAAGATAAATAATTTACAAACTGGCATGGGGAAGGCAGTCGATGGAGTCGATTCTGCCGCTAAAGGGGCAGCTGCGCTGAATAACGGAATTAACGGTGATGGCGGGCTGATGAGCGTGATGAGCACTTTGAAAACCAGCGTTGGTGTATTAAATGATGGCGCGGTAAAGCTTACTGGCGAGAATAACGCAAATAGTACAGCTTTGCAGGAAGGTGCTTCAAAATTGAGCGCAGGTGCAGCTACACTCTCATCCGGAGCTGCAGAGTTAGCAAACGGTGTTTCTGCATACACAAATGGTGCATCTCAGGCGGCTTCCGGCGCAGCGACTCTTTCGGCGGGTGCATCTCAGGTAAGTGGCGGGGCTTCCGATCTTGCGTCTGGTCTTGGCAAGCTTACAAGCAATAACGGCGCTTTGAAGAGTGGCGCTTCTCAGCTCTCCAGCGGAGCTGCACAGCTTTCTACAGGAGCTTCCTCTCTGTACGCCGGCACATCGAAGCTGGATTCCAACAGCGCGGCGCTGAACAGCGGCGCATCACAGCTGGCATCCGGATCCAAGACGCTGGCGAGCGGAACTTCTCAGCTGAACAGCAAGGGCGGTGAGCTCAAGAGCGGCACCAGCCAGCTGAAGAGCGGAACGGATAAGCTTGCATCCGGCAGCGGCCAGGTAGTAGGTGGTCTGAAGCAGCTGACGGACGGTGCGAAGGAACTGAAGGACGGTACGAAGAAGTACAACGATGAGGGAATCAAGAAAATCACCAACGGTCTTGGCGGCACGCTGGATGATCTTAGCGATGTACAGGAACGTCTGAAAGCGGTTACTTCGGATGGACTTCAGTACACGAACTACAGCGGAATCGCGAATGGAATGGACGGAACCGTGAAGTTCGTGATCACCACAGATGCAATTAAGGCGGATAAGTAATCGCCTTTTCGGACTGATTATTTGAATTACGCGAGCGTCGCGATAACGAGATAATACTCGCGCAGCGTGTTTTATTTCGTTCACAATCACATGATGTTCACAAATGCCCGCTATAATTGTTTGTATCATATAAACAATTGAGAGGGCATTTTTTATGAAAAAAGAAAATCGAAAAAAGGCGCAGGAGCGCAGGGCGCAGCAGAGAGCAGCGGAGGCGAGAAAACAGAAGGCCAGGAAGGTGATTCCGATTGTGATCGTGATTGCAGTGGCTGCGGTTGTCGTGATCGGAATTATTGCTACAAGCGGTCCGTCCGGGAAGAAAACAGACGGTTCCAGTGTTTCGTCTTCCTCCGGAGATATTGTTACTACAATAAACACAGACAGCACTCCTTCGACGGGCACAACGTCACAGGAGACAGCATCGCAGAGTACAGCATCACAGAGCACAGTATCCGGAAGTGATTCTTCGTCTGCTTCTTCAAAGACAACTCTGAACACGACAAAAGGAACCGTTGTGCAGAAAGGGGATACCGTTAACATCGACTACACGGGATATCTGAACGGTAAGGCTTTTGACGGCGGGAGCACAAACGGAGCAGGAACCGATCTGACCCTCGGGTCCGGCACCTACATCGATGGCTTTGAGGATCAGGTAGAAGGTCATAAGGTCGGAGAGACCTTTGATATCAAGGTTACCTTTCCGGATGATTACGGGGTTTCCGACCTGAACGGGAAGGAAGTTACCTTCACGATAACGATTAACGGGGTTTACCGGTAACGAAAATTACCAGTGATGGATTTTTTTGGTAACGAAAAATATCAGTGAAGGGGTTTACGAGTAGCAGAAATCGTGGTTAACGGTGCTTACCGATAGCTTCATCGTAATAGAAGCAATCTGTAGTGGGGATCAGCAGAAACAGATAATATCAATAATAGGGTAACTATTATTACAATTGGATGGGGGATTTTATGGCAAAGTTAGACTCGCAGATCATGAAGTTGATGGCGGTGCCGGAGGAGATAAGGAAGATATTCCCTTCCGGCGGGATCAGCTTTGATGCTTTTCTGGACCTGGCGGACGCGGAAATGGAGCCGATGCGCAGAATGTTTGCGGATTACCAGTGCGCGTGCATGGAGATTGAGACAAAGTTCAAGGTTCTGAATGAGCGTTTTTCCGTAAAATATGACGCGAACCCGATTGAATCGATCCGGACGAGGGTCAAGAGTCCGGAGAGCATTGTGAAAAAGCTTCATTCCAAAAAGCTTCCTTTGAGCATTGCGTCAATCCGGGAAAACCTGGACGATGTCGCCGGAATCCGCGTGATCTGTTCTTTTCAGAACGATATCTACATGCTCGCGGAAAAGTTTTTGGAGCAGGATGACATTACGCTGATCGAGAAAAAGGATTATATCAAAAATCCGAAGCCGAGCGGATACCGCAGTCTGCATCTGATCGTGGAGGTGCCGATTTTTACAGAGGAAGGCAAGAAAATGATGCGCGCCGAGGTGCAGCTGCGGACCATTGCCATGGACTTCTGGGCAAGTCTGGAGCATAAGCTTCGGTACAAGAAGCAGCTGTCGGATGAACAGATGAAGGCTCTGTCTGCGGGGCTGACGGAGTGCTCCAGGGTGACCGCCGAGCTGGACAAAACCATGCAGGGAGTCTACGACAGAGTGCAGAGTTTCCAGAGCAAGAATTAGTGTAAGAGAAATCATAAAAAATTACCGGAACATTGTCGCATTCGATAATATTCCGGTAATTTTTTTTGGCAAACTGTGAGCCGAAGCGAAGTGCGAAGCATTCGTGTGCGGCGAGCGTCACGATGGCGAGATAAAACTCGCGAGACGCTTTTTATCTCGTTCGAGAATATCAAGGAAAGATCAAGCAAAGACGATTAGGAGATCAAAACGATCAGTTATGCTTCTTCACCGATTCTTCCATGCTTTCCTCGGGGATGCAGAGGGCGTCGATTTCATCGAGCCAGATCCTGGCACTGGCGTCACTTGGCATGCGGAGGTCGCCTCTCGGGGAGAGGGCGACGGAGCCGACCTTCGGTCCGTCGGGCAGGCAGGAACGCTTGAACTGCTGGGAGAAAAATCTGCGGTAGAAGTTTTTCAGCCATTTCCGTATGGTGGTGTCGGTGTATTTTCCTGCAAAGGTCTGATTGGCAATCCGATATATCTTGGAGGGGCTGAATTCCGCCCGGAGCATATAATATAGGAAGAAGTCGTGCAGCTCATAGGGGCCGACGAGATCCTCGGTTTTCTGGGAAATCACGCCGTTTTCCGGTGGCAGAAGCTCTGGGCTGACCGGAGTGTCCAGGATATCAAGCAGGATGGAGGAAAGCTTTTCCTCGCCGCAGGTGTCCGCATAGTAGCGGACCAGATGACGGACAAGAGTCTTGGGGACGGAGCAGTTCACGGCGTACATCGACATATGATCTCCGTTGTAGGTGGCCCACCCCAGGGCCAGCTCGGAGAGGTCGCCGGTTCCGATTACAATGCCTCCGGCCTGGTTGGCGACGTCCATGAGTACCTGTGTCCGCTCTCTCGCCTGACTGTTCTCATAGGTGACGTCGTGCACGCTCATGTCGTGACCGATGTCGCGGAAGTGCAGGGTCACCGACTCGTTGAGACGGATTTCCCGGAAGGTGACGCCGAGCTCGCGAATCAGGGTGCAGGCATTCCGGTAGGTCCGGTCAGTAGTGCCGAAGCAGGGCATGGTGACGGCGATGATGCCCTCCCTTGGAAGGTTCAGCATGTCGAATGCCTTAACGGTTACCAGAAGGGCGAGCGTGGAATCGAGACCGCCGGAAATGCCGATCACTGCGTGGGATGCGTGAATGTGGTGAAGTCTTTTCTTGAGACCCATAGCCTGTATGGTCAGGATTTCCTCGCAGCGCTGGTTCCTTGTGGCCGGATCCTCCGGAACAAAGGGATGCGGAGCAAAGGTGCGGGTCAGCGCGGTCTGTTCTTCCCGGAGCTGGAAGGGGATGCAGACATGATCGCCGAGTACCCATCCGGAAGCTCCGACAGGCATGGCACTGGAGAGCGCTGCCGTTTTTCCGAGGAAGGCCCCGTCCTGAGCACCATAGGCGGACGCAGTTTCAAAATCGGGGTAGGTGCTGGTCCTGCGCCGCTCCGCCGTGAGACGGCTGACATCTATCTCAGAATAGATGATACCGTTGTGGAAACGTCTGGATTCCGCCAGAATGGTTCCGTTCTCCGCGATGATATTGTGGCCGCCGAAGACCAGATCCTGTGTGGATTCCCCTTCACCGGCGGAGGCGTAGATGTATCCGCAGATCAGGCTGGCCGACTGCTGTGAGACCAGATTTTTCCGGTAGGTGTCCTTTCCGATCATCTCGTTGCTCGCGGACAGGTTGGCAATCACCGTTGCCCCGCAGGCTGCATGGGAGATGCTGGGAGGACAGGGAACCCACAGATCCTCACAGAGCTCCGCAGCGACCTTCAGCCGTGGAATTTCCTCGCAGTAGAAGAGGAGATTCATGCCAAAGGGGACCATCGAGCCAAGCCATTCGACGGTTTCGTGTCCGGGCGTGAACTGCCGGCGCTCATAGAACTCATTATAAGTTGGTAGATTTTTCTTCGGGACGAGGCCGAGGAGTCGGCCGCGGTTCAGAACGGCGGCCACGTTGTACAGCTTTCCGCGAAGCTCCCACGGAAGGCCCACGAAGATCAATGCATCGGTCTTCTCCGTTTCATGAAGGATCCGGTTCAGCTGTCTTCTTGCCTCTGCGATCAGGAGATCCTGCAGAAACAGATCATGGCATGTATATCCGGTGATGCAGAGCTCCGGAAACACCATGATCTTTGCGTGCGCCTTCTCCATTTCTCTGATCTGTGCCAGAATCGCATCCGCATTGGCAACGCAGTCACCAACGGTTACATCCGGTGTTCCTGCAGCAACTTTGATAAATCCGTCTTTCATCGTTAACCTCCCTGTTTATCGGCTTCTCTTCTAACTTTTTTCCTACTGATCAGCCCGTCCTGCCAGTGAATCAAAATAATTTTTTTAGGATTGGCATATAAAAAATTTCACGAAGACTATTACATGGATATTATTATACATACCATTTTTTTTTGCAATGTTGATCTTTCCTCTTCATCTTATGAGGAAGCTGTGATAAAATGCAAGGGCTGATTCAGGTTCAGCAGCGTCAGTTCGAGACCTTCCTGACGTAATAAACAAAACTAAAGGAGAACAGAATAATGAAAGAAAACGAGACGAAGTTCAGTAGGGCAGGATTCAGAGAAGCGGCACAGGGCGCTGCGGACGGGACGAAAGCAGGAAATGTCCATGCGGGACAGGAATGCGCAGGTCAGACGCAAGCAGGAAATGTCCGCACAGGTCAGATCCATGCGGCCCATGGTGGTGCGGTGAGCGGAAGAACGGAACACAACCGGATTCTTTCCCTGACACAGGCGGCAATGATCGCGGCGATATATGTCGTTCTGACATATGTCTTTTCGGCATTTTCCTTCGGGCAGGTGCAGATCCGTGTCGCAGAGGCACTGACGATTCTTCCGGTCTTCACCCCGGCTGCGATACCCGGACTCTTTGTCGGATGTCTGATCGGCAACATTGCCGGAGGCGCTGTTCTTCCGGACATTATCTTTGGAAGCATTGCGACGCTGATCGGAGCTGTTGGAACGCGGCTTCTCCGCAGAAGAAATCCGGTGCTCTGCACCCTTCCGCCGATTGTGGCGAATACGATCATTGTGCCGTTTGTGCTTCGGTTTGCCTATGGCGTGAATCTTCCGATTCCGTTCATGATGCTGACGGTCGGAATCGGAGAGGTGGTTGGATGCGGCGTATTCGGCGTCCTTCTGTATTCGATTCTGAAGAGATATAAAGAGGTTATCTTCAAGACAAGTCGTTTTGAGGGCAGAACGAACGCTGCGAAGTGAGAGGTGGACTCAGCTTCAGTATGTTCGGTAGGATAAAATAGATTCACATGACAGAAGAGAAGCTCACGATTCAGGTAATGAACCGTGAGCTCTTCTTCTTGTCCTGATTGATCAGCGTTCTGCGATAGCCTCAATCTCGCAGAGGACACCCTTCGGGAGATCCTTTACGGCAGTGCAGCTGCGGGCCGGCTTGGAGATGAAGTGCTTTGCGTAAACCTCATTGAAGCGGGCAAAATCCGCGATATCCGCGAGGAAACAGGTGGTTTTGACTACCTTGTCCGCGCCGGATCCGGCTGCCTGAAGGATTGCCTCGACGTTTTTGCAGCTCTGCTCCGCCTGAGCTTCGATGCCTTCCGGAATATTGCCGGTGGCGGGATCTACCGGAATCTGTCCGGAACAGAAGATGAAACCATTGCTCTCAATTGCCTGAGAGTATGGACCGATTGCAGCGGGTGCATTGGATGTTGCGATTGTCTTCATAGTGTTCTCTCCTTTGTTATGCAGATAAATTATGCAGGTAAGGTTATCCGTCACAATTGAAGTAAGTTACCGTCATGCAATACGCTGCTCCACAAATGGTATTGGTTTATTGGATCTCGTTGTGTTAACTCTCCGCGGATCAGAAATATCGCAGCCGGACTTATACCGTGCATTATAAGTCACGAAAAGAATGAATACAATATGAATCCGGATATCTTGGTGGGGGTATTAAAACGGATGCAGTCCGCTTATGAAGTGAAATAAAACAGATGCAGTCCGCTTATAAAGTGGAATAAAATGGATGCGGACTGCTTATGAAGCGGGATAAAACAGATTAAAGCGGCTTACATTACATAAGGAAAGAACATCAGAACCAAAAAACGAAAGATAAATTGCGTTTTCTCCATCTGGAAAGAACGAAAATGAATTAATACTTGCAATTTCTGCACATTAACGACAATTCTTCCGGGCTTTTCGGGGAGGAGACAGGGGAAAGGGACGCATGTTAGCCGGTTTTAGATAAATTTTATTTGGTTTTTAACATTTTTGTGGTACTATTTAAAGGTTATATACACTTATCGATACAGTTTGTTAAAGGTGATGATTATGGCTTCTAAGCATTCAAATGAGAATTCCGGCGGATATTCACGCAGGCATTCGGGAGAAAACCATGATTCCGGGCGTCCGGAGCGTAATTACGATTCCGGTCGGGAGACGAGATACAGGCCCGGATATCCGGATGAGTACGACGAATATGGAGAGGAAGATCCGGACGATGATGCGGAGTCTTATCTGGATCTTGACCTGGACCGGTACGCGAGATCTTACTCCGGCAGCCGTACAGGGAAGAAGGACAGAAAAAAGACCTCGGGACGCGCGGATCATAACTCCCGCCAGAACGAGGTCAGGAAAAGTTCCGGCCGGCGAGAAGACCCGGAAAGTGACCTGCGGGAGAATACAGCCCGGAGGAGAACACAGGGATCCGGAAAGCGCAGGAAGAAGGGTGTGGTTGCGGTTCTCACCTTCGTGCTGGCGCTCGTCATTGCCGGAGGCCTGATGACGGCGGTGTATCTGCAGGGACTGCTTGGCAAGATTAACCATGTATCCGCTTCGATGAATTCCGCAGGTGCTGTGGAGACCTTCGATGCTGACGGCGACAAGGCGAACGACACCCTGACGGCAAGTGACATCGACTGGGGCGATACCAGCGATATTGACGTCATGAAGGATAATGACGTCAAAAATCTCCTGTTGATCGGTCAGGACGCGAGATCCGGAGAAAGCGGGCAGCGTTCAGATTCCATGATCCTTTGCAGCATCAATACAAAGGAGAAGAAAATCAAGCTGGTTACCCTGATGAGGGATATGTATGTACAGATTCCCGGATATCAGGCGAACAAGCTGAATGCGGCTTATGCGCTGGGAGGAATGGAGCTCCTGGACAAGACCATAGAACAGAATTTCGGCGTGGATATCGATGGAAACGTAGAGGTCGATTTTGACGGCTTCCTCGAGGCATTGACGGAGGTCGGTGATCTGGATATCGAGCTGACCTACGACGAAGCTACATATATGAATGCGAATGAAGGACTTGGATCCGCGGATGACAATGCGGAGGTAAACGAGGCGTGGGGACTGAAGGAAGGCGTCAACACGCTGAAGCCAAAGCAGGTTCTCTGCTATGCCAGAATGCGTTATGTCGGAAATTCCGACTGGGACAGAACCGAGAGACAGAAAAAGGTGATCATGGCAGCTTACAAGAAGGTGCAGAATCTCAGCGCCACAAAGCTCCTGTCTCTCGCGTCAAAGATTTTTCCATGCATCACAACGGATCTGAAAAACAGCGAGCTGTTGAGCTACGTGAAGACTCTGTCAGTGAATCATATCACAACAATCGAGACATACCGTGTCCCGGTGGACGGGACTTTCACCGAGGGACAGATCGAAGGCATGTCAGTGCTTGTTCCCAACCTGTATCTGAACAGCGCTTATCTTCAGAATTATCTCTACGGAAAGGCATTACCGGACGATCTGGATGAGAAGCTGGAGGAGGTCGCCTCCTCGTCCGCTTATTCTGACACGGACGTCTACAGTGACAGTACATCCTACAGCACCGACGGTGGTTATGCTTCGGAGAGCGATGGAAGCGACGGATATACCGATTCGACATATGGCGGGGATTACAGCGGCAGCGGTACCTATAATAACGGAACCGACAGTACATACGGGTCTGCGGCATACGGAGATGCCACATACGGCGATAATACATACAATACGAATAATTCCGGAACTTCCGGGCAGTATGAAAGCGGAACCGGCTACGGGACGAACTACAGCGCGGATAACGGTTCCGGATATTCCGATGCATCCTATTACGGAAACGGCGCGGCCGGCTGACGGATCCGTATCACAGACGCTGGTGCTCAAAATATTTCGTTGTGACGCAGCGGTTTTCTATCAGGTCATTGCGTAAATCGGGGTCATTAAATTACATTAATACCAGGTCATTAATTAATAAAGGAAGAAACTATGACATATTTCACCTGCTTTTTTCTGGACAATGAGAAGGATATCATTGTAAATCTTTATCGCGACCTGGGAAGACTCTGCTATGAACTGGAGACGCCGAATCATCATTCCGGAAACCTCATACGGAATCTGGCAAAGCTCTGTGACCTTCCGCTCTGTGAGAATGAACGGGGACTTCTGGTCATTCGGGGCGAGGTTCCGTGCTACATCGATGCCGCGAATGAGGAGGTCTATATTTTCCGCCTCGGGAACACCAAGGTCGCGAATATCTATCCGGACGGAAGGGTTGAGATGAAGGCATCCATTCCTTCCATCGCCAAGACGCTGATGAGTCAGACCCGGGACTATCGCTTCGACATCTCAAAAACGATCTTCAAGACCTACATCCGCAGGGAATATAAATTCCGTGCGGATCTTCACACGCATATGAACGGAAATCTGTCGCCGGACATTCTGATTGCCCTTGGTATCTACCACCAGATCCAGTATCCGCTTTACTACATCCGGAAGCTGAATCTCGAGTTGACACAGGAGCAGGAAGAGAGACTGGCGGCACAGCGGGCGAAGGTCGCAAGGCAGTTTTCCAGCTCGGATCTGAAAGGCAAATACCTTGACCGGAAGATCAACGACAATACAGTGATCAATTTTGCAGACCTGATTCTGAACAATCTGGATCACGCGGAGCAGAATATTGTGAAGATCCGGACGTCCCTCGCGATTCTGAAGGACGGACAGGCGGTCTTCACCAATCTGGAAAAAGTATATCTGTACCGTTATATTTTTACCAAGGGGAAGGAGAGCGAGGAGAAGTTGGAGCTCTCCGGCGTTCATCAGATCCCGGACAAGGACGTGCTGGCTGCGGTGATTCAGATGAGAAAGGACGGAGAAAATCCGGACTATCACCGGAATACGGTCTTTCAGGATGACCTCCTGTGGATTGCCAGAAGCTATCGCAGGCAGGGAATCTGCTATGCAGAGATCAGTGACACCACATTGGTAAAAAAATACGAGTCCCTGGAGATGCTGCAGGAAGTGCATGAGATCATGCCGAAGATTTACCGGGAGACCGGGGTCATGATCCGGTTCCTCGCTGCGATACGGAGAATCCCGCTGACCATCGTCAAGGACCAGGTGACGCCGGAGGATTACCTCATCCGGAATCTGAATGTGCTTCAGGCGGTTGCGCTTGATCCCTACGTGGCGGGCTGTGATTTTGTCGGAGAGGAGATCAATGACATTATCACGCTGAAACCGATGTTCCGGGAGATTGTCAAGATCACGAAGAAGGTCCCGGATTTTGTGATCCGGATCCATGCGGGCGAAAACGACAGCCAGAAGGATAATATCGCGCACAGCATCGAATGCGTGAAGGATTCTCTGGAGCCCGGGCAGAAGATGCCAAGGGTCCGGCTGGGTCACGGTCTTTATACCTATAGCCTGAAGACGAAAAAGGGCAGGGAGGTCATGAAGGCTCTGATCGAGAACAACATCGTCCTCGAATTCCAGCTTACGTCGAATGTGCGGCTGAACAACCTGAATGCTCTGGAGAACCATCCGCTCCGTCAGTATCTGGCGGCCGGCATCCGCTGCGTACAGGGTACGGACGGCGCCGCGCTCTATGGAACGAACTCGATTGATGAGCAGCTCTCCCTTGAAAAACTGCTGGAGCTGACGCCGGATGAGATGATGAGCATGAAGCAGACCGAGACCGAGATCATCCGGGAGGGACAGGAATCCTATTCCAGGAAAAAGATTGAGCTTCACCAGATGCTTGCGGGCAGAGATCTGGAGGATGTGCTTCTGGAAAAAATGGAAGAGGCCGAGGCAGGGAGTGGAGGACTCAGGCTTCGCCGGAATCACAGGGTGGACGCGAATACGGAACTGAAAGACAGCATCCGTGAGCTTCCCTGGGACAGACTTCCGGTCATTCTGATGGGCGGAAGCTTCAATTCCGAAAAGCGCGCGACCAGGATCACAGAAGAGGGATGCAGACAGCTGGACGCGCTGCTTGAAAGCTTGAATCCGGAGGAGGTATTTTTTGTCATCGCCAACCGTCTCCGGGGATATGAGAAATATCTTCTGGAACACAACGAGAAGGGATTTCTGATTTATTCGTTCGTTCCGTCGCTGGTTACCCGCGGGGAGTGCCGGCAGCTCGAGGAGGCGGGAGTCCGCATTCGCGTGTCGACGGAAAGCGAGAGCATGGGCATTTATAAGAGCTTTAACTATGAGATCTTCGAGAGACGGCCGTCGCTTCTGATCGGCTTTGACGGGAATTCCGCCGGTGAGAACATGATTCAGGAGGCAAAGAACGGAAAGGGAAAGGCCGGTATCTTCATCTGGGAAAAGTCCAGAACCCTGCGGGAGAAGGCATCCTCCCTGGAGGGCTATGTCCGGTTTTTCAACAGCAAAAAACCGCTCGCGGATCAGGTGAGCGGTTATCTGAATTAGCAGATGAAAGTCGACAAATGCTGAGAAACCGGTATTTGTCGGCTTCCTTTTATTTACGCGAACAGTGAGCCGCAGCCAAATGCGAAGTATTCGTG
>DGTF01000018.1:194133-218458 GCA_002394235.1 Eubacterium sp. UBA4343
AACTCGCGTAGCGTGTTTTATCTCGTTAAAACTGAGTGGGATATACTCCTTTGTGAGATTTATTTCTTCTTCCAGATTGCGATCGTCGCGAGAAGCTTTTCCTTCTCATCTTCTGACATAGAATGAATCTCTGCGTTCAATTTGTTGTCGAGGGAGGTTCCCCGGTACTCTGGAATGGTCCGCCCGAGAATCTCGTCAACCGTGATATCGCAGATGTTCGCGAAGTAGCACAGCACCTTAATCGACATAGCGGTTCGGCTGTTCTCTACATTGCTGATGTAGCCGGGGGTTACATGAAGTTCTGTAGCGACCTCGTTCTGTGTCAGTCCCTTTTCAATTCGCAGTTTTTTGATAGCTTCACCCAGACCCTTAAAATTAAAATCGCAATTATTTACCTGGCTGTCTGTCTGCTGTCCGTCTGTTTTAAAATTTTCCATCTGAGGAATGCTCCTTATCTGTCTATGTGAAATAGATGTCTTTTTGAACAACTATATTCTATATTAACTATAGTTAGTATACAAATGAACTTTCTGTGATAATTTTGTGTCCTTCGCCGATTGGCTGCGCGTGCACTGCATTTTACCTTTGTTCGGAAAAAGGTAATTCTGACAGTCATTCGGGCGTTGATTAAAGGGGTCGATAAAATAGCCAATAAAATTAGTTGAAAAAGTAATTTGGCTATTGCTTTTTATGTCAGCGTGCGTTAACATGGCTTTGTAAATAGAAACAGGAGATCTTCAGGGCGGGGTGAGAATCCCCACTGGCGGTAAAGTCCGCGACCTGCCATTGCAGTCGAACCGGTGAAACTCCGGTACCAACAGTATAGTCTGGATGAAAGAAGATGCTACCATTCCTTACTTCGGAAGCAGCAGGATCAGAGCTGCAGGAGAAGTAATCGATAATGATGCTGATTCGCCCGTATCTCTAAGGATACGGGCTTTTTTGTGTGCAGAGGGCGGCTGTTCCGTTCCGGTGCACACAGGGAAGATCTCTCTAGTCGGCGGATCCGCAGAATGCGGAACGCACAAACAGAAAAGAGGAGATAGCTATGGCAGACACAACAAACACAGCAGTAACAAGTGAAACCAGGAGACAAAACGTAACCGTGCACTACATTGCGGTGACCGGAATTCTTTCCGCAATCGCGTTTATTCTTCAGCTGATTGAGATACCGGCACCGCTTATGCCGTCCTTTGTTAAGCTGGATTTCTCTGATCTCCCGGCTCTGCTCGGAGCCTTTGCGATGGGGCCGGTATGCGGTATTCTGATCGAGCTCATCAAGAACCTGATCCACTGTCTGTTCTCCGGATCGTTTGCGGTCGGTGAGCTCTGCAACTTCGTTCTCGGAGCAGTATTCACCGGTGTCGCAGGAGTTATCTACAAGCGCAGCAAGACCAAGAAGGGAGCTATCCTTGCATCGTTCATCGGCGCAATCGCTATGGCGGTGGTTTCCGTTCCCTTCAACTTCGCGGTTGTCTACCCGGTATATTACAATTTCATGCCGGAAGAGACCATCCTGGCTGCGTACCAGGCGATTTTCCCGGGTGTGAAGAGTATCTTCCAGAGCCTTGTGGTATTCAACATGCCGTTCACCTTTATAAAGGGAATGATCGATGTGGTGATCACCTTCCTGATCTACAAGCGCCTGTCTCCGCTTCTTAAGGGAAGAAACTGATTGGATTTTTATCATTGACCGCGTGACAGACGGGGCCGCTGCACATGCCGTATGGCAGGTGCGGCGGCCCCGTCTGCTGTATGTACAGATGCGGTGACTATGTCTGCTGTATGAGCAGGTTCTGTGGCCTCGTCTGTGCGGGTCGGGAGGATGCGGCGGCTTCAACTGATGTATTGGAAAACAGAAGGGGAAAGGGTATAATTACAGCATCAGGGAGGGTTCAGATATGGCGACAATAGATGAGATTACGCAGCTGACAGATAACCGGTTTGTGAACATGTTTGAGGTGGACGGACACAACAAAAAGGGACATGAGAGCCACTACATGGTTGCATCGCGGGCGAAAAACGAGGATGAGCTGAAGATCCGTACGAGAAAAAACAACGCGGATGGCGTAATCATATACAGTCTGTACGGCGAGAAGAGGGACCGGGTGGTTCTGATCCGTCAGTACCGGTATCCGGTGGATGATTATGTATATGAGCTGCCGGCGGGCCTGGTCGAGAAGGGGGAGAGCTTTCGCGCGGCTGCTGTGCGTGAGCTCCACGAGGAGACGGGGCTTACGCTCACTCCGGTAGATGCGGATAGAATGTACGAGGAGCCCAGATACACAACGGTAGGTATGACAGATGAAGCCTGCGCGACGGTTTACGGCTATGCAGACGGTGAGATCAGCGGACGTTTTATGGAAGAGAGCGAGGAGATCGAGGTTGTTCTTGCCGACCGGGAGGAATGCCGGCGGATTCTGAAGGAGGAGCGTGTGGCACTGAACTGTGCTTATCATCTGATGTATTTCATTCATAATGATTCCGGTGACGCGTTTGACTTCCTAAAGGGATGATGGAGCCGGAGCGGGTTGAGGGACGGATTTCAGAATGAAAGCGCGGCACACCGGAGACGGCTGAAAGAAAAACTGCGAAATGGTTAAATGGCAGGCGGGAGACAGACGGTAAGCCGGACGACAGCGAATTGACAGTGCGGCACACCGGAAACGGCTGAAACAGGAACTGCAATACGGCTGTTGTAAGAACGTGAGCAGCGTGTTATAATCACTAATTGTGTTTTTTCTGTGAAATATGACAGGAAACGTGTGATCGCGAAATCTGAATTCCCGGCAGTGCTGCGGAGATGGTAAGGCAGCGGGCACGCGGGCGTTTCCTGGAGAAGGGCTGAAATAAGCCGTTGATGAGAGAGGAAGTTGGCATGCAGATAATAGTTGTCGGCTGCGGTAAGGTTGGAAGGACACTGGTAGCGCAGCTGTCCAAGGAAGGGCACAACATAACAGTTGTAGATACAAATGCGCAGGTTGTGCGGGATGTCTCAACCATCTATGATGTCATGGGAATTACCGGTAACGGAACGAGCTACAATGTTCTATGCGAGGCGGATCTGGAGCACACGGACATGGTGATCGCTGTTACGGAAAGTGACGAGGTCAATCTTCTGGTCTGTGTGATCGCGAAGCAGAAGGCTGATTGCTATACGATTGCGAGGGTGCGGAATCCGGTTTACTCCGAGGAAAGCAGCTTCCTGAGGAGTGAACTGCATCTGTCCATGACGATCAATCCCGAGCTGGAGGCGGCAAGGGAAATGGCGCATCTGATGCAGTATCCGAGTGCGGTTGAGATCGACAGCTTTGCAGGAGACCGGATCAGCCTGATGCGGTTCAAGGTGCCGGCGGGGTCGTCCATTATCGGATCTCCGCTGAAGGAAGTGTCACAGAGATTTGATTACAGCATGCTGATCTGCATTGCCCAGAGAGGCAACGAAATCGTGATACCGAACGGTGATTTTACACCGGCAGCCGGAGATGTTCTGACGGTAATCCTGGAACCGCTGGAGGCGAACGCCTTTTTCCGGAAAATCAGTGTGCCTACGAACCGGGTTAAGAACTGCACCATCATCGGAGGAGGCGAGATTTCCTATTATCTGACGAAGATTCTTCTGAAAAACGGAATTGACGTCAAGATCATTGAGAAAAACCCAAAGAGGTGCTCGGAGCTCAATGATATCTTCCCGCAGGCAAATATTGACTGTGCAGATGGAAGCGATCAGGAAATTCTCATGGAGGAAAATCTGGAGAACACAGATGCCTTTGTGGCCTGCACCGGAATTGATGAGGTCAATGCGATTCTCTCGCTCTTTGCACAGGAGAAAGTCAGAAAAAAGGTGATCACGAAGGTAAACCATGTGGATTTCAATGAGGTCATTGATTCCCTTCAGCTGGACAGTGTGGTGAACCCGAAGCTTCTCACAACACAGCGGATTATCCAGTATGTCCGTGCGGCGAATAACAGTCTGGACAGCAACATGGAGACGCTGTACCGTCTGATGAACGGAAGGGTGGAGGCCATGGGATTCCGGATTCAGCAGAACTCGAAGCTGATCGGGATTCCGCTCATCGACATGCCGATGAAGACAAATGTTCTGATCGCGGGCATCCTGCGGAAGGGACGGCTGATCATTCCGGGCGGACAAGACATGTTCCAGGCGGACGATCATGTGATTATCGTAACGACGCACAGTGGTTTTGATGGAATTTCAGACATTATCGCGAAATAAGCGGGTTCAAAGAACTGTGGCCGGCTGTGGACCAATTCGCTGCAGGTGGATGACATTTGTAATGAGATAAATACGGTGCGGATGGATGACATTTGTAATGAGATAAATACGCTGCGGATGGATGACATTTGTAATGAGATAAATACACTTTGAATGGGTGTATTTGTTACGAGAAGAATGCGTTGCGGGTGTCTGAAGAATGTATAATCCTGTGAATAAATGAGGCGGATATAGAAATGAATTATCCTGTAATTGGATGGGTGCTTTCGTGGGTATTGAAGATTGAGGGCTTTCTGCTCCTCGCACCCTTTGTTATCTCTGTGATTTACCAGGAACAGCAGGGAATAATCTACCTGATGCTGGCCGGAATCGCCATTGCTGTGGGTGAGATTTTCTCGAGACGGAAGCCGAAGAACATGCAGATCTATACCAGGGAAGGGTATGTATCGGTCGGACTTTCCTGGCTTCTGATCAGTGCGTACGGCGGCATTCCCTTTGTGCTGACCGGTGAGATACCGAGGTATGTCGATGCGGTATTTGAGACGGTCTCCGGTTTTACGACTACCGGTTCCTCTATTCTGACAGATGTTGAGGCACTCTGCCATGCATCGCTGTTCTGGCGCAGCTTTACGCACTGGATCGGCGGTATGGGAGTCCTTGTATTTCTGCTGATGCTTATTCCAAGCCGCGGAGGTTCGCACATGAACCTCATGAAGGCGGAGAGTCCCGGTTATGAGGTCTCGAAATTTGTTCCGCAGGTGCGAAATAACGCGAGGACGCTGTACCGGATCTATCTTTTCATGACGCTTGGCACAATTGCCGCCCTGCTGATCGCCCGGATGCACTGGTTCGATGCAGTGTGTCTGTCATTCGGAGCAGCCGGTACCGGAGGATTCGCGATTTTGAATTCGAGCTGCGCGGATTACACCTCCCTGCAGCAGTGGATTCTGACGATTGCGATGCTGGCGTTCGGCGTAAACTTCACCTTTTATTATCTGATGCTGATTCGCCACCCGAAGGATGCGGTGAATATGGAAGAGGTGAGGGGATATTTTGCGATTATTCTTGCGTCAGGAGCAGCGATCACGATCAACATCGCGCATCTTTATTCTTCTGTGTGGATTGCGCTGAAGCATGCGTTTTTCCAGGTCGCGACGATTATCACGACCACAGGATTCGCGACGGCGGATTTTGACAAATGGCCGTCGTTCTCGAAGACGATTCTGTTTCTGCTTATGATCTGTGGAGCCTGCGCCGGAAGTACCGGAGGAGGAATCAAGGTCAGCCGTCTCATTGTCGCGGTGAAATCCATGTTCCTTGAGCTGTATCAGCTGGTTCACCCGAGAAGTGTAAAAAAGGTGCGTATGGACGGCGCGCCGGTGGGAAGCAGGACACTGCGATCTCTGTACATCTTTCTTACAACCTATTTTCTGATCTTCGGGCTGTCGATCCTGCTGATCTCGGTTGACGGTTTCGATTTTGAGACGAACATGTCAGCTGTTGCTGCGACGCTGAATAATATCGGTCCGGGATTCTCCGTGGTCGGACCGACCGGGAACTTTTCGCGATACAGCTGTTTCTCGAAGATTATTCTGATCTTTGATATGCTGGCAGGGCGACTGGAGCTTCTTCCGGTCCTGATCATGTTCTATCCGAAGACGTGGAAAAAATGCTCCTGACGGAAGCGTGTCCGTCGGGAGCATCAGAGAGATTATTCTGCCGCTGTGTACCGGTTAAGAGCAGCAGGCAGATGCAGCAGATCTTTCACTGTGTACCGGTTAAGAGCAGCAGGCAGATCTGTCACTGTGTGCCGGTTAAGTGTGTCAGACCGATTTCGCAGTGATATACCGGTCAAGAAAATCAAACAGCTTCTGCATCTGCCCGCGGGTTCCGATGGTGATGCGGAGATAGTTGTCAATTCTGGGCTTATTGAAGTATCTTACATAGATATGCTTTTCGCGAAGTGCTTCGAACAATTCCTTTGCGGGGATTGTTTCATGTCTTGCAAAAATAAAGTTCGAGGAGGAATCTGCAAAGTGGAAACCGCGCTTTTTCAGTTCCTCTTTGGACCATTCTCTTGTTTCCACTATTTTCTGTACAATCTGCTGATGATATGCCTCGTCTTCCATAGCTGCGACGCCCAGAGCGATAGAGGTGCGGTTCATCGTATAGGAGTTGAAGGAGTATTTTACATCCTGCAGGTAGCTGATGAGTTTCTCGTTTCCGATCGCGTAGCCGATGCGCATGCCGGCGAGTGCGCGGGACTTGGAGAAGGTCTGCACAACGAGCAGATTTTCATAACGGCCGAGAAGGGAAAGAGCAGATTCCGCTCCGAAATCGACGTAGGCTTCATCGACGATTACGACTACGTCGGGATTCGACCTGAGAATCTCCTCAATTACATCGAGGGAGAGAGCAAGACCGGTCGGGGCATTCGGGTTCGGGAAGACAATTCCGCCGTTTTCCTGCGCGTAATCCGCCGGATTGATCGCAAAATTTTCATCCAGCGGGATCTGCCTGTAGGGGATGCGGAAGCAGTCTGCCCAGACATCGTAGAAGGAATAGGTGATGTCCGGGAACAGGATCGGCTTGTCAGAATTAAAAAATGTCTGAAAGGCCATCGCGAGCACATCATCCGAGCCAACACCGACGAAAACCTGGGAGGGCTTTACCTGATACTGTTCTGCGATAGCGTTTACAAGGTCTGTCGCCGCCGGGTCGGGATACAGACGCATGTCGTCGATGGAGATTTTTCGCAAAGCCTCGGCGACCTTTGGCGACGGCGGGTAAGGATTCTCGTTTGTGTTCAGTTTCACCATATCCGGCTGGTTCTTCGGCTGCTCACCGGCTACATAGGGGACTACTCTGCGTACATTATTCTCCCACTTTGACATGACATCATCCTCTTTTCCATTGTATTTATCGTATTCATTTTGCATAATTCCGGAATGCATATGTGATACAGCAGGCAAACAACCATGAATTATGGTGTCACCTGCTGTTTATTAATTCTTATTGATTATGACATTTCAAGAGGGAAAGATCAATACATAGTTTAATGCATTAGCATGATAAATTCCACTGCTGGTGAGTTTTTGTCGAAAGAACGATGTTTTTTGACTCGGTCCCGGAAGCTTTGAGAAGGATCTGTATGCCTGACAGTACCTTTCAAGAAGCAGCCGCAAGGCAGCGGGAGAGCATGCGGACTTTTCTCCAGTATTCAATAATCCTTTCTGTTATGTGCGTATGCGCAAGTCAGCGGAAGGGTGTAAGTCCCGGAAAAAGTTCAGTTGTGACAGCCGATCCGTACGATGTGCGGGTGATGTTCTCCCGTGATCCAGTCCACATCGTCGGTGTACCAGCTCATGATTTCGAGCATCTTTGTCTCCCATTGAATTGTGGCCTGCCGGCCTTCTTCTGTCTCTGCGGTTTCCATGGTGGTGTCGATTTCATCATAGCCAAAGATGTAGTCCTCCGCATTCCAGATGGAGAAGTTGCTGTCCGGACCGGGATCCACCTTGCCATGGCGGGCGGCGATCAGACCGTCGTGGCGTCTCTTGTACTCCTCCTGAAAATCGCCCTTGAGCTTTGTCACAAATACCCGGTGGCGGATCAGCTCCTTATTCGGGCGGACGATTCCGAAGTCATGGTACATCAGGCGCATCTCCTGATCCGGTCCGGAGATCCACCTGTAGGAATCTCCCACTTCGGCTTCCAGGGAGCGGAATTCCGCTTTCTGATGTTCGGAAGGAGTCGGAGAAAGGGGATCAGTTTCATAATAGCCAAAGACGAGATCCTCGATGTTCCAGAGACTGAAATTGCTGATTTCCAGGTCATCCATTAGTCGGGTGAGACGGTTCCAGACTCTTCCGAGTCCGGAACGGAAGTCGTTAAATTTTTCCGGTCTGATTTGTAAGGCGATAGCGTGTCTGTTCATTCAAAATACCTCCTTGTAAGGCTTTCCCTTTTGCTTTTTCCTATGTTTTTCTTGTGATTTTTCTGTTACCCGTATTCGCAAACCCGGACGGGAGAAGTGATCAGCAGAACCGGACAAGAACAATCGAAACCTGTGACTTTCCGGATCGAAACCTGTGACTTTTCGGATCGTTTGCGGAATCGGGCACAGAATGTTATACTGATTCTGTCTTTTTATTTTATGCGATTTCTATGAAAATTTAAGAGTGATTTTTTTATATTAAAAGGAAAAAATATGGATAATGAGTTGAAGTTCGCTGTTCTGATTGACGCGGACAATGTGTCGGAGAAGTACATCAAGATTATTTTGGAGGAGACTTCCAATAACGGAATTGCGACCTATAAGAGAATCTACGGTGACTGGACAAGTCAGCGGATGAATTCCTGGAAGCAGGTCCTGCTGAATAATTCCATCATCCCGATCCAGCAGTACAGCTACACGACAGGAAAGAATTCGACGGATTCGGCGATGATCATCGATGCCATGGATATCCTGTACTCCAATACCGTCGATGGATTTGTGATTGTCTCTTCGGACAGCGATTTTACCCGGCTGGTGGCGAGACTGCGGGAGGCCGGGAAGCAGGTGATCGGGATGGGCGAGACTAAGACACCGATGCCGTTCATCACCGCCTGCAACCAGTTCAAGTATCTGGATATGCTCTACGAGCAGAAGCAGCAGGAGGCGGCGGATGCCGAGGCAGAAGCGGAGTCTGAGGCGGAGGCAGAGGCTGCCGCGGCTGCGGAGAAATCTCTGGCGGCGCGAAAGTCCGCGAAGGCGGCGGCAAAGAAGAAAACGGTCAGAAAGACGAAGACAAAGGAAGAACGGGAGCTGGAGAAGAAGCGGCAGAAGGACCTCAGCCGTGTCCGCAATGCGCTCAATACGATCATCGAGAAATTCTCGGACGAGGATAACTGGATTTTTTCCGGAAAGCTCGGCGATCAGCTGTCCAGACGGATGCCGGAATTTGATGTGCGGAACTTCGGATACAACAAATTCACGGCTTTTATCAAGTCGCTGGGCTCCTATGAATGGGAGGAGCGGAAGGACGTGAACGGACAGAAGCAGATTTACTTCCGGATCCGGGAGAATCAGAACGGGAAGGAAAATGAAAAGTAAGCGGACGCGGAGGGAGCCCGGAGAATAGAGGGTGAACAGACGCGGAAGGAACTTAGAGAATAAAGGATGAACGGACGCGGAAGCAACTCAGAAAATAAAAAGAGAAACGGACGCGGAAGGAGATGAAGGCATGAAATTCACAAAAATGCACGGGTGCGGCAATGATTATGTGTATGTGAACTGTTTTGAGGAAGAGGTGGAAAATCCGTCGGAGGTTGCCATCCGGGTGAGTGACCGCCATTTCGGGATCGGATCAGATGGTCTGATTCTGATCAAACCTTCAGAGAAGGCGGACTGTGAAATGGATATCTACAATGCGGACGGCTCCCGGGCAAAGATGTGCGGAAACGGAATCCGCTGTGTGGCGAAATATGTATACGACAATGGAATCGTACCGAAGACGAGAATGAGGATTGATACCCAGAGCGGCATCAAGATTCTGGATCTGACAGTGGAGAATGGAAAGACGAAGACGGTGCGCGTCAATATGGGACCGGCGGAACTGACAGCGGCGAAGGTTCCTGTGCTTTCGGACAAGGAGAGGGCAATTGATGAACCGATTGTGATTGACGGAAAGGAGTATCGCTTTACGGCGGTATCTATGGGAAATCCGCACGCGGTGGTGTTCATGGATGACGTGGATCATCTGAAAATCGAGGAGATCGGTCCGAAGTTTGAGAAAAACGCAATCTTCCCCGAGCAGGTGAACACTGAATTTATCCGGGTTCTCAGCGATGACACGATACAGATGCGTGTGTGGGAGAGAGGCTCCGGTGAGACGCTGGCCTGCGGTACCGGGTCGTGCGCAGCGGCGGTCGCGTCGATCCTGAACAAAAAGGTAAGGGATGATGTCCCGGTTACCGTGAAGCTCCGGGGCGGAGATCTGACCATCGAATGGGATCAGAAGGAGAACCGCGTCTACATGACCGGTCCTGCCAAGACGGTTTTTACAGGGCAAATAGATCTGTGAGAAAAAACAGCAGCTGCATGGAAGGAAATTTTCCATGTGGCTGCTGTTTTTTTACGCGAACAGTGAGCCGCAGCCGAATGCGAAGTATTCGTGTGCGGCGAGCGTCGCGATAGCGAGATAAAACTCGCGCAGCGTGTTTTATCTCGCTGGGGGCGGGGCACATGTTCGATCAAGTGCCGGGCGCGGAACAATTCCGCATGGAGTGCGGAGACAAATGGCTGACCGGGCGTATATGTGCTTATCTGCCGGGCGCGGAACATTTCTGCGTGGAGACAGATAGATGAATGTCAGAACGGAGAGTTCTTCTGCTTTCCGCGAGGGGCGGCTTCTGCAGCGGAAGATGACTCTGCGCCGGGCATCTCAGGAAGCTCCGTCATATCGTAGGTATCCAGGAAACTGTGACGTTTTCCCTCGTGATCTTTGTAGCCCAGCACCGCGTTCATACAGATGTTTTCCATGCTGCGGAAGATATTGCCCTCTACGGAAGGGGTCGTTTTCTTGAGCTGGGCAATCAGCCGCTTGGCTTCGAGCCGCTTTGATCCGGTGCCGCCGTGTCCGTCAACAGAGCAGGTGTCGGTGAAATGGCAGGCGCACCGGATGAACTGGAGACCGTTCGCGTCTCTCCATGCCTTGATGTCATCTTCACGGATCAGATAAAGAGGACGAATCAGCTCCATTCCCTCGAAATTTGTGCTGTGAAGCTTCGGCATCATGGTCTGTGTCTGACCGCTGTAGAGAATACTCATCAGGGTTGTTTCGATTACATCGTCGTAATGATGCCCGAGCGCGATCTTATTGCAGCCGAGATCCTTTGCCTGTCGGTACAGATAGCCCCGGCGCATTCTGGCGCAGATGTAACAGGGCGATTTCGGGATATTATCAACCGCGTCAAAGATCCGGGTCTGGAACATGGTGAGGGGAATCCCGAGAAGACCGGCGTTTCCCTGAATCATGCCGAGCGTCGTCTCGCTGTAGCCCGGGTCCATGCACAGATATACCACTTCAAAGGGAATCTTGTTCCGCCTCTTCAGCTCCTTGAAAAGCATCGCCATGAGCATGGAGTCCTTGCCGCCTGAGATGCAGACCGCGATCTTGTCGTTCGGGCGGATGAGGTCATAGTCGATGATCGCTTTGACGAAGCGTCCCATGATGTCATGCTTGAAGCGTTTACGGAGACTTTTTTCAATCTCAGTGCGGCGCTGTTCATCCCCGGATTCGGACTTCATGACGCGCACAAGCCAGTTTCCGTAGCCGCCGTCCAGATGGTAGGCGTCATAGCCTTCGGCTAGGAGCTTCTCGGCGGGATCCCTGCTCAGTACGCCGAACATACAATAGAGGACCAGTTTTTTGTTCTTCGGCAGCTGAAAGCTGCCGTTCAGGAGGTCCTGTCTGGATATGCGCACAGAGCCCGGAATATTGCCGAGCTGGTATGCACTTTCGTCACGCACGTCAATGATTATATAATCTTCCGCAGCCCAGGTCTCAAGTTCTGCGGGAGTAACTGTCTGTATACTCATTTTCTGCCTTTCTTTATTACATATTTCCGTGATCTTGTATTATATCCTTCCAGTAAAAAAATAGCAACCAATGCGTCTGTCCGAGTGAAAAATTGATTATTCGATTGTTGGATTTGGAATCAATAGCGGCTTTTTTCATATTTGAAATTAGAATTTGCGACGGCTTTTTGCACAAGGATTCGGTGATATTTTTGTATGATTTGGTCATTCAGAGATACTTTTCAACAGGACGCAGCATGCTATACTTAAAGTAATTCCCGAAGTACACGGGAAGCATTCTTTTTTCTTATTCTTTTTGACATCAGCTGTTCTGGCGGATGTTATCCCACGAAATGGAACTGGCAGTACGTGATTTCTAACGTGAAGTGGAACTCGTAATACCTGACTATATAAATATGAAATATTATCGGCACAGAACCGTATATAAACAGCAGTAAATCAGATTTTGGACAAACGCTGCGCATGCGTGTATCTGCACAGGCGGACAGGCGCAGGAATGCAAAGAGAGGGGGATGTTATGAAAGAGTTGTTGTTGCTATTTGAGCAGACTGAAAATTGTATGAAAAAGCTGAGGGAAGAAATCCGATCTATGGAAGCAATGTACCCATCTGACGAAGAAGATGTGGCTTCCTGTTCTCTTCGCATGGAGGAGGAACTTGCTGAACTTCGCCGCAACACGGTGCGCATGAAGGTACTGCTGTACGGAATGCTGCAGCATATGTCTCAGGCAGTTTGATACGTGGTGAGCAAGAAATCCCTTATCTCTAGATGTGGGGGGATGAATGGTTATAAACACGGCTTTCTTTTGACCTTGGCGTCACGTGAGTTTTTGCGAAGAGTTTTTCAGGGAGGGGTGTGAAAAATGTTTTTTCCAGACGAAAGGGCAGGACGTCTCCGGACGGTGGAGCACTATACGCTTGAGATGCAGGATCTGATTAAGAGAATGGCCGAGATCCTGGACAACTCTGCCGGATGCTGGATGGGAGACAATGCGGATTTCTGCAGAGAGCATGGCAGGATTTACGCAGGAAAGGCGGCTGAGAACCTGCATATGCTGCTTGATGCGGCATATGAGATGTGTGAAGGGGCGCAGAATGTTTACAGGACAGATTCTGGACGGACGTTATGAGATCCTGAAGGAAATCGGAAGAGGCGGGATGGCCAGAGTGTATCTGGCGATGGATGTCAGACTCCATAAGAGCTGGGCTGTGAAGGAAATCCGGAAAGACGGGCAGGACGGTGAACACAAGGTGGCGGTGAGCTCACTCTTGGCGGAAGCAGAAATGATGAAGAAACTTGATCACCCTGCACTGCCGAGAATTGTGGACATTATTGACAGGGATGAGTCGGTCTGCATTGTTCTGGACTATGTGACCGGGGAATCGCTGGACCGTCTGTTGAAACGGCAGAAATTCTTTCCGGAAGACCAGGTCATGAACTGGTTTCTTCAGCTGGCTGAGGTGCTGGAATATTTACATCGTCAGAATCCTCCGATTATCTATCGGGATATGAAGCCCGGCAATATCATGCAGACACCGGAGGGATTTCTCAAACTTATCGATTTCGGGATTGCGAGGGAATACAAATACAAGAATCAGACAGATACGATTGCGCTCGGAACGAATGGATATGCCGCTCCGGAGCAGTACGGTCATGCGCAGACAGATCCCCGCTCGGACATTTATTCTCTTGGAATTACCATCTTTGAACTTCTGACCGGAATATCTCCGGGAAAAGATCCCTATCAATACCAATACCATCCGATCCGGAAGATCCGTCCGGAGATTTCGGAAAGCACAGAAACCATACTAAACCGCTGTCTGGCGTTTGCACCGGATCAGCGGTATCCGGATTGCCGCGCACTGATCTTTGATCTCAGGCATCCGGAGCGAACAATTTCCAGTGTGCGCAGAAAACAGAAAAGACGGACTGCTTTATTTTATCTTTCAGCGGTCATGGCTGCCGGATGCTGCCTGGGCGGTCTGACCTGCAATGTAGCTGCTGTACAGCTGAACGAGAGAAATTATGAGAGAAGGATCAGTATCTCACAGGCTCTGCCTGCGGAGGACAGGATCAGAAGTTACCTGGACGCAATTGAGATAGATGGAGGAGATGTCCGGGCCTATCAGAAGCTGTTAGAGGTATATCGTGAAAAAGGCGTATTCGGCGAGGCGGAAAGCCGGATTTTTCTGGAAACGTGGAGTACCAACCAGGAGGCATTGAAAAAGAAAAGCAAGGCGGGAGCTTATCAGAAACTGTCCTTAGAGGCAGGGATTCTGTATTTGTATTTATACTCCGGCGGGGATGATTCCTTTCGAAACAGAGTGCTGAAGGCACAGCCGTTTTTCCAGGAGGCTGCAGAGGAGAAGGAGAACAGGGAGGTTTCTGCCAGAGCCGGATATTATTTGTCGTTCTGTACCTTCTGTATACGATTCGCGTTTGACAATACCAGTGTTCGGGAACCTTCTCTGGAAGATTACCAGAAGCTGCTGGAGTCGGTCAGAATGAATATTCTTCAGCTTGAGGATTACCAGACAGAGGATGCCGACTATGTTCGGATGATCATGTATGAGGAATTCGGAAATCTGATCAATGCTTACCGGAAGGGAATGGCGTCCTGCGGAATCAAAAGGGAGGAGGTTCTGGATCTCCTGGATCAATTGATGGAAAAAGTCCGCGCACTGCCCGTAACGCAGCAGAAATCCGTTCAGCTGCAGGAGAAACTCTTGGCGTGTTTTTCTGAATATCATGAGAATCTGGACAGAACCTGGGAAAATACCGAGCAGAGAAGAAAAGCAGAGCAGGAAGAGCAGAGGAGAGCGGGTGAAGCAGAGCGGGAAGAGCAGAGGAAAGCGAGAGAAGCGGAGCAGAAAAAACAGGAACAAAACGGAAAAGAGTGACGGATTCGCATCTTATATATAGGAAATACAAAGGGGAGGAAAGTGTGAGGGCAGGTACGCAGCAATTATACCTGATTTCGGAGATCCTGTTTGGTTTTTCCGGGGCGGGAATTGCATTTACAGTTTTTCTGGGAATCCGTTTCCGGATCTGGCAGCAGATCCGGACAGACCGCGAGGAAAATGCAGTTATGGGAAAGGTGAATCCGGTAAAGAAAAGACGATGGAAGCTCTTTGCCAGAGAGAAATATCAGGACATTGATGATGCGGAAGAAGCATCTCCGTGCAAGGATGAAGAAAATACAGCGGATCTGGTATCCGACAGAGGGACAGAAGAAAAAATATTGGCTGAGGTTTTCGACTGCACTGGAGACAATGTGACGGAAGCCCTCGGGGCAGATGCAGAGAGCGAAACCGAGACAGTGGCGCTCGGGGCAGATGCAGAGAGCGAAACCGAGACAGTGGCGCTCAGGGTTGATCCAGGGAGCGAGAGCGAGACCGTGGCGCTCAGTTATAGTTGGAAGACGGAAGGCAGGTGAAGGAAGATGAAACAAAGGCTTGTGTTATTGCTATTGGCAGGCGCGTTAATCATGAACGGTTCGGGGGTGCAGACAGACACAGAAGCAACTGTGGAGGCGGCAGAAGATAGTGTAAAAGAAGAAACAGACAGCACCGGTTTAGCGGGAAACTTGAATCCGGAAAAAATCATAAATACGGAAACAAATATGGATCCGGTTCAGGAAGAAATCGTGGATACGGAAACAGGCGAGAATTCGGTTCAAGAGTCCCCGCCCATGATGGAAGAAGATTTTTCATCGGAAAACGAAAAGAGGGAGAAGGACCTGGAAAGACCTTCTTCTGCAGATTCAGAAAAGAAAGTGAGCGAAGAGGACCTGGAAAAGCAGCCTTCTGCAGATTCAGAAAAGAAAGTGAGCGAAAAGGACTTGGAAAAGCAGCCTTCTGCAGATTCAGAAAAGAAAGTGAGCATAGAGAAAACGGAGAACAGAAATGATGTTGGAGAAAACATTGGAACAGAAGACACCGAGGACCAGGAGATGGATCATGCTGCGGCAGAGGAAGTAGAAGAACAGAAAAAAGATACGGATACAAAAGACGAAGATGCAGATCAGAATATCGATCATGCTGCAGGAGAAGATGTAGAGATAGAGAAAAACCATCCGGATAGGAAAGAAAAAAATACGAAATCAGAACAGCCTTCACAAAGTCTGGAAGAAGGAGATAGTGACAAAAAGCCGGAAGAAGCAAAGGAAGACAGACCGGTTGGAAACAGAGCGGAATCAAATATCACAGAATTGGGAAAAGACGACCCGCAGAGCACAGAGCCAAAAAGTGATGAAACGAAGATCGGTGAGTTAACAAGCACCAAACCGGAAACTGGAGAGATGAACAGCGCAGATCCGGAAAAATCAAAAGAAAAGGATGATATGATTCAAAGTGTCCGCAGTCAGGAGGAGCTGAAACGAAAGGAGAGAGAATCTTCGACAGAGGAGCAGTCGGCAGCGAAGCAGAAGGAGCAGCCTGCAGGAGAGGAGAAAGAGACGCCGACAGCTGAGCAGAAAGAGAAGCCGGCAGCGGAACAGACGAAGGAAAGGGTAACAGAGCAGAAAGAACAATCGGCAGCGGAACAGACGAAGGAGCGGGGTGCAGAGCAGAAAGAAAAACCGTCAGGAGAACGGAAGGAGAAACCAGCTGAGGAACAGCCGGAAGTTACGGTACCGGAAACCTATGAACAGATAAACACAGATAAAAAGGAAGAAAAGTCAGGTGAGACAGGGGAACAGACCACGGCAGTAAAGGTGGAAGAAACAGCGGTCGGGGCTGAAGAACAGAAGAAAGTACAGCAGGTTCTGAATACAGAGAAATTGAAGAACATGCTGGATTCAGCCAGAATAGGAATCAGTGAGAATAAGGACAGCGATGGAAAAAACAAGATGGTTCTCAGGCTGGAAGGAACTGCATTGGAGGCGGCAAAGCCGGTTAAAGTGAAGATACAATTGATCCGGGAGAACGGAACAGCCACAGGGAATGCGGGTGGTCAGGAGAATGAGATTCTGGTGACCCGGGAGATTGTGGCAAACCGCGTGTCGGGAACAACGAAAGCTGCGGGGGCAGGTAATCGGGCAACGGAAGAACCATGGGAGATGGAAATTCTTTCCAGAGAAGATACAGGCAAGATCCTGCAGGAAATTCCGGATAATGATGGATATTATAGAATAGCTGTGACTTATGAGGATGAAGAGGGAAATACCGCTTCCCGGGATATTCCATTTAAGGTGAATCGCTTTGGCTCCGTCTATGTTTACAGTCAGAGCTGCAAGGATCTTCAGGATTCTTACGTCCGGAGTGTAGAAGAGGATCTGGTTATTTCCGAATATAATCCGGACAGGCTCGTCGCAAAATCACTGAAAGTTGAGATAATCAGGGATGGAGAACCACTGGAGCAGGTGTTATGTGAAGTGCACAGTGGTGAAGATGATAAACAGGAAGATCGTGAGAAGGAAAAACATAAGCAGGAAAATCGTAAGCAGGAAGACCGTAAGGGATGGTATCGCTATGATTACATCATCAGCCGAAAGAATTTTGAGAAGGACGGGATCTATCAGGTATCGGTTTCTTCCGCAGATGAAGCAGGAAATAAGCCGGACAGCATGGATTATTATCAGAAGCCGATCTTATTCCGGGTGGATTCCACAAATCCAGAGGTGAATTTTATCCGGCAGGAGGAACGGTCCATGAAGGTCCATGCAGAAAATATTCTCCGATATCAGGCATTTGATGCGATTCGCCTGAAGAATATCAGGGTTCTCGTGGACGGAAAGCTGCAGCAGGAGATATCGGACATTCCGGATGCGACGAACTATCAGGGAACCGTCAGACTGACCGGACTTCGGAAACATAAAGTGCAGATTGTACTGACCGACATGGCGGGTAACTCGTATCGGTCAGAAGAACAACAGGTGTATGGGATACCTGTCTGGCTTTATTTCATAATGGGTATCATCTGTGCAGGAGTGATCGGCGCATCTGGGTTATTTGTGGTCTTCAGGAAGAGTAAGCGATTGCGCCTCAGGGGTCCACGTGTGATCAAGCCGTAAAAAGCAGAATAATAATATTAATGGAAGCGGGACTCCGGACAAGAAGCGAAGGATTCCCGCTTTTTTGTACCCCATCTCATATCTGCGCGACTGGACTTATACAATCGATGGCAGAGGGGAAACGGGTGCTTGACAAATGCTGGCGGGGTTAGTATGATGATCTCATAATTAATTGCACGCAATATAATTTCATTTCTGCTATCTTCTTATGAGATTACAGAAAGAATTCATAAACGAGGATAAGAAGTAAATCTGGGATGCAATTATGGCATGAATTCTGGCAAAGGAACAGATATTTATCCTGTACAGGTCATGCGCAATAACAGGTCATGTGCAATATAAGAAGCTTGGCAGATGAAGACAGAAATTTGAAAAATATACAGAAAGGCGGGCTATTTGATATGACAGAAGAGAAGAAACAGGTCACAACAGATATTGTAATCATTGGAGGCGGGACCGCCGGGCTGACCGCTGCGATCTATGCGGTGCGCGCCGGAAAGCAGGTAATTGTGCTGGAGGCGAAGGCATACGGCGGACAGATCGTGAACACACCGGACATTGAGAACTATCCGGGACTTGCGCATGTCAGCGGGTATGATTTTGCGACGGGTCTTTATCAGCAGGCGATCGATCTCGGGGCGAGATTCCGCTATGAAAGAGCTCTCGGCATCCGGGAGGATAACGGCGGGAAGATCGTGGAGACCAGAAAGAGAGAATATCACTGCAAGGCGGTGATTCTGGCAACCGGTGCAAAAAACCGTACACTCGGAATTGACAGAGAAGAGGAACTGACCGGAAAGGGAGTTTCCTACTGCGCCACCTGTGATGGCTCGTTTTTCAAGGGACAGGATGTCGCTGTGAACGGCGGAGGCAATACGGCGCTTGAAGATGCCCTGTATCTGGCAGATATCTGCAACCGGGTCTATCTGATTCACAGAAGAGATCAGTTCCGCGGCGACGCGGCGGATGTGGAGAAGCTGAAGCAGAAGAACAATGTAGAATTTGTCCTGAACAGTAATGTGACCGGGCTGATCGGAAGCGATAAGCTGACTGCGGTCGAGGTAACGGACAAGATTTCCGGCGAGAAGAGAGAGCTTCCGGTGAGCGGTCTGTTTGTCGCGATCGGTCAGGTGCCGGACAACAAGGCATTTGCGGATGAAGTAGACCTTGCTCCGGCCGGCTACATCGAAGCCGGAGAAGACTGCGCTACAAGAACTCCCGGCATCTTCACTGCGGGAGACTGCCGTACCAAGACAGTCCGGCAGCTGACAACCGCTGCGGCGGATGGAGCGGTCGCGGCACTGGCGGCGTGCAGGTATATCGGAGCCTGAACGATATAGGTCTCTTTCCTGTTTTTTGAAATTAAATTGTTCACAATCGTTGACAACGCCGGTAATTATGCTATACTACTTATGATTAGCACTCAATATTAATGAGTGCTAACATACCTGCCACAGGCAGGGGCATTTACGGCAACAGAGAGAATGAGCTCTCTGAGATTGCAGAAAAGAGGAACGAGTATGAAAAGTTATCTGGTTATACCTTCATATGATACAGTAATACTCCCTGACGTTGATTATCAGCTCGGCGTTGAGGAACTGAACGAGGATGAGAAGAGCCGCATCAAGATTGATGACAACAAGGTACTGATCGTACCGATGAAAGAAGCAAAGGGCAAGATGGAACTGACCATGAGCGATGTCTATGGTCTGGGCGTGCTCGCGGATGTACTGGACATCAATTCAACAAAGGTTGGATACCGGGTGCACGCCAGAACCCGGGAGAAGGTGGAGATTACCAGTCTCACCGGAAACGGTGACATTCTGGAGGCAACCTTTGAGCCGAAGGACGAGGTCCTGGATATCACGCTCAAGGGTGAGAAGGACCTTCTCGACACCCTGAAGAAAGACATCACCGAGCTCACCACCCATTTTCAGGGCGGGCAGATGGCGGCCGGCTATGTGGAGAGATGCAAGAGCATCAATGAACTGGGAGCGATGTTCTGCCAGTTCCTGGACATGAGTCCGGATGAAAAATATGCGCTTCTGGAGACAGACTCGATGAAACAGAGAGGACTCCTGATCGAGGAGGCGCTGAAGCGGTTCAAGGGCACCGTCGATATGCAGGAGGCCCTGAATGACAGATACAATGCGACCGAGGGCAATTTCTACAAAAAAGCAGCCATCGAGAAACAGATCGGGCTTCTGCAGAAGGAGCTGGATGACATGGATCCGGATGCGGCGGAGGAAGAAAACGATTATCGAAGAAAGATCGAGGAATCGGGGATGCCCGCCGAGGCCAGAAAAGAGGTTGACCGGGTTCTGAAGCGTTATATGGAGATGCAGCCGAACGATCCCGATCGTGCATCTTCCGAGAACTATCTGGATTTTGTAACCTCACTGAAATGGAAACCGGATGAGCTCCCAAAGGTCGATCTGAAGGAGGCCAGACGGATTCTGGACAAGGATCACTACGGGCTGGATAAAGTAAAGGAAAGAATTCTGCAGCAACTGGCAGTCATGGCACTGAAGAATAAGCAGGAAGGATCGATTCTGCTGCTTGTCGGCGCTCCCGGAACAGGCAAGACCAGTATGGGAAAGAGCATTGCCGAGGCGCTGGGCAGAAAGTATGTCCGGATCAGCCTGGGAGGCGTAAGAGATGAGGCAGAGATCCGCGGCCATCGCAGAACCTATGTCGGCGCAATGCCCGGACGCATCATGGAGGGAATCAAGCGCTCCGGCGCCATGAATCCGGTTGTGGTTCTGGATGAGGTTGATAAGCTGACCGAAGGAGGATTCAGCGGAGATCCGTCGAGCGCACTGCTGGAGGTGCTGGATCCGGAGCAGAACAACACCTTTGTAGATCACTACATGAATATTCCGTATGATTTGTCAAATGTATTTTTCATCTGCACGGCAAACAGCTGGGATACGATCCCGCAGCCTCTGCTTGACCGTATGGAGGTGATCCAGCTTTCAGGCTATACTCCTTACGAGAAGGAGCAGATCGCGAAGAAGCATCTTCTGCCGAGAGCGATGGAGGATACCGGTCTTACACGGAAGGATCTCAGTGTAACGGACGGCGCAATCCGCAGAATTGTCTCGGAATACACCAGCGAGGCGGGAGTCCGCGGATTGAAAAAGCAGCTGGACAAGCTCTGCAGAGTAGTTGCCGCAAAGCTGGTAGAGAAGCGGATGGAAGAAGAATCCGGAGCATCCTCTGAAACAGAGGAAAAATGCGAAACTGCGGCTGGAGCAGAGAATACTTCTGAAAAGACGGCGGCGTCTGAAAAGGCGGATGCTGAAACGGAAAAGACGGAGAAAAAAGAAAAATCAAAGAAGATCACTGTGAAGGAAAAGGATGTGCCGGAATATCTCGGCAACAAGGGAATTCTTCACGATCGCGTGCAGAAGCACAATCCGGCCGGTATCGTGACCGGACTTGCATGGACGCAGGCGGGCGGCGAGATTCTGTTTATAGAGACGACGGCGATGCGGGGCAGCGGACAGATCAAGCTTACCGGTCAGCTGGGCGATGTCATGAAGGAGTCGGCCTCCATTGCGGCCAGCCTTCTGAAGTCCTACTACATCAACAGCGATCTGAATTTCAGAGAGAGAGATATTCATATCCATGTTCCGGAGGGAGCGGTTCCGAAGGATGGACCGTCTGCAGGCATTACCATGTTCACCGCATTGACATCGCTGGTCAATAACAAACCGGTGCCTTCCGATCTTGCGATGACCGGTGAGATTTCCCTTAGAGGCCAGGTACTTCCGATCGGCGGGCTTCCGGAGAAGCTCATGGCTGCGCAGAGAGCCGGCGTGAAAAAGGTACTGATCCCGAAGGACAATGAGAGAGATCTCGAGGATGTGCCGAAGGAGGTCAGAGACCATCTTACCATCGTACCGGTGGAAAATGTCCGTCAGGCGATTCGCGAGGCAATCGGAATCGAGCTTCCGAAGCCGGCACACAACCTCTTTGAGAAAATGAAGGGCGACGAAGAAAACGAGCCGGCGGAGAAGAAGTAAGCGAGCCGGCAGAGAAGAAGGAAGAAAGCGGTAGTCGGAATGAAGGAATATACGATTCGGAGAATCGCTACAATATCCTCGGAGTTTCCGAGTAAGTTCGGAATCCCCAGACAGAGCGGACTGGCAGACACAAAGGCGGAGATTATTTTTGAGCCGGAGTATGCCTCGCCGGAAGCGGTGCGCGGCCTGGAAAGGTTCAATTACCTGTGGCTGATCTGGCAGTTCTCGGAGAACACAGACAGCGGCTGGCATGCGACGGTGCGTCCGCCACGGCTGGGAGGAAATACAAGGGTGGGAGTCTTTGCCACCCGTTCGCCGTTCCGGCCGAATGCGCTCGGTCTGTCGTCCGTGAAACTGGAGTCGATCGAAGAGCGGGAGGGAATCGGGCCCGTTCTTCATGTCAGCGGAGCGGATCTGATGGACGGAACGCCGATATATGATATCAAGCCATATATTCCATATGCCGACATTCACGAAGACGCATTGGAAGGCTTCACTGGCGATACAAGAGACTACCGTCTGGAGGTAAGACTCGGGGAAAAGCTTCTTGCGGACAGCGGATTTCCGCTGGAAAAGACCGGATCGTTGCGCCAGGTACTAGCTCAGGATCCGCGTCCGTCTTATCAGGCCGATCCGGAGAGAAGATATGGAATGGAATATGCGGGCTATGAGATCGGTTTCAAGGTTCGGGAAGATATTCTCGAGGTAACAGACATCACGAAAGTTAACAAATCGTGATGGTCTTTCAATGAATCCTGGTATCCGGTCATTGATAACAGACATCATGAAGGTTAACAAATCGTGATGCGGAATCGGCTCAGAAAAGCGATTCGATATTTAAATACATTTTTTATGCAACTGGTTATCATGCCAGAAGGGCGGCAAAGCTGCTCCGGGACTGTCCGGAGTGGCTTCGCCGCCCTTCTATTTTTTACGCGAACAGTGAGCCGCAGCCGAATGCGAAGTATTCGTGTGCGGCGAGCGTCGCGATAGCGAGATAAAACTCGCGCAGCGTGTTTTATCACGTTTCAGAAGTGCTCTTATATTTATTCTTAATATGCCATTCTCGACGCATATTTTACCTTTATCGGGCAGAGGGTGTTAACATTGCACACAATGAATTTATTTATTGTTAACGTATGACCGGTTACGCTGTTTACATATCGCATGGCATGATTAGAACTGCATTGAGTGATGCGATTCCATCATTCAATACGAGAAAGAACACGAATTTTTCGGAGCAGAAGATTTCAGGAACAGGATTAGAAAACCAGAAATCCAGAAGAGATTCGTATCCGGAAAGTAGTAAACATCCATGAAGGAAGAAGGAGAATGACAATGAAACGTAAAACCATGACATTTGTTCTTGCCGGAATTCTCGGCGCATCTCTGTTAGCAGCAGGCTGCGGAAGCACATCGGCATCATCGGAGCAGAGCAGCGCAGATACTTCTGCTGCAGCATCCTCAGCCGAGACCACAGAGGCAGCATCCTCAGAAGAATCCGCAGAAAGCACAGTTGCAGCATCCTCCGGAGATGAGGCGGCTGCTGCAGCATCATCTGATCTTTCGGGAACAGTCGGAACAGACGGATCCACCTCTATGGAGAAGGTTATCAGCTACCTGAGCGAGTCCTTCATGGAAGAGTACCCGAACGTTGAGGTTACCTACAATCCGACCGGTTCCAGCTCCGGTATTCAGGCAGCGACCGAGGGAAGCACCGATCTCGGACTTGCAAGCCGTGACCTGAAGGATGAGGAGAAGGACGGACTCACACAGACGACCATCGCTATTGATGGAATTGCCCTGATCGTAAACCCGGACAACAAGGTTTCAGATCTTTCAATTGATCAGATCAAGCAGATCTACACAGGCCAGATCGCAAACTGGAAGGATGTCGGCGGCGATGACGCTGAAATCGTCTGCATCGGACGTGAGGCAGGTTCCGGTACAAGAGACGGATTCGAAACCATTACAGACACCAAGGATCAGTGCAAACTTTCTCAGGAGCTGACTTCAACAGGTGATGTCATCCAGACCGTAGCAGGAAATCCGAATGCAATCGGATATGCTTCAATGGCAGATCTGAACGATACCGTTAAGACTCTTACCGTCGGCGGAGTTGCCTGCACCGAGGATACCATTCTCGATGGAAGCTACAAGATTCAGCGTAACTTCAATGTAATTACAAACGACAGCAAGAAGCTGAGCCCGCAGGCACAGGCGTTCTTCGATTACATCACAAGTGATCAGGCAGCTGACCTGATTGAAAAAGCAGGAGCTGTTCCGGTTTCCAAGGCGAACAAGTAAGATCAGAATAAACCCGAAAATATAGAACAGAACAGCGACGGAATATGAAGTGACAGAAGTAGAATTCTTACAGGTCCGACACGGTAAGGGCGGGCTTGTAAGAATTTATTTACGCGAACAGTAAGCCACAGCAGAATGCGAAGTATTCGTGTGCGGCG
>DGTF01000018.1:218523-230450 GCA_002394235.1 Eubacterium sp. UBA4343
TAGCGAGATAAAACTCGCGCAGCGTATTTTATCTCGTTACGCGAATTATTTATGCACGGCACAGCGATAATTTTTTACAGATTTAACAGAATTCAGAATGGTCGTAAGGATCAGGGAAAGGCAATATGCAGATATCATCAGCAAAAGAATCCAATAAGAATAAGCAATCCGGATACGGAGATGCGTCCGGAAACGGAAAAGCTACATTTTACAGCGTCACAGGTCCATCGCTGTCCGAAAAGCATCAGAAGAAAAAGAACGCGGCGGAAAGAGTGATGAGCGGCATCTTCTTTGTATGCGGAATGATTGCCATCGCATTCGTTCTGTTCATCACAATCTTTCTGGTCACATCCGGTGTTCCGGCAATCGGAAAGATCGGAATCACGGACTTCCTGTTCGGCTCAGTATGGGCATCCACGGCCGCTGACCCGAAGTTCGGAATCCTTCCCTTCATTCTGACATCTGTATACGGAACTCTCGGTGCAATTGTGATTGCCGTTCCGATCGGCCTGCTGTGTTCCATTTTTCTTGCGAAGATGGCCAGCAGCAAGATCGCGGAGCTGATCCGGGCAGCTGTTGAGCTTCTCGCCGGAATTCCATCCGTTGTCTATGGTCTGGTAGGTATGATCGTAATTGTGCCGATGATCCGTAACGCGTTTCATCTCTCGGACGGCGCGAACCTTCTGTCGGCAATTATTGTTCTGTCTGTCATGGTACTGCCGAACGTCATCAGTGTGTCGGAAACCGCACTCCTGGCTGTTCCGAAGGAATATGAGGAAGCAAGTCTTGCTCTCGGTGCGACATGGACAGAAACCGTATTTAAGGTATCGGTTCCGGCAGCCTCAAGTGGAATCGCTTCCGCAGTCGTTCTCGGTGTCGGCCGTGCGATCGGAGAGGCAATGGCGGTTATGATGGTATCCGGTAATGTCGCGAATATGCCGGGACTGTTCAAGAGCGTACGGTTCCTGACAACAGCAATCGCGAGTGAGATGTCCTACTCTTCAGGACTTCAGAGACAGGCACTGTTCTCGATTGCGCTGGTACTGTTTATATTCATTATGATCATTACACTGCTTCTGAACTTTGTATTCAAGAGCAAAAAAGAGTGACAGAAGGTAAGGCTATGCACGAGAAAATATCATTATCCAGAAGAATAAAATTTAAAGTTGTCAACATCCTGATGTACATTTCCTTCATCCTGATCCTGGCGCTGGTAGCGGGGCTGATCGGTTATATCTGCTACCGCGGCATTCCGAACATCAGTTGGAAATTTCTGAGTTCCAAGCCAAGCCTTCTGAAGGGAGTCATTGGAATTCTCCCGAACATTCTGAATACGGTATACATTGTACTGATCACTCTCGTCATTGTACTGCCTCTCGGAGTCGGAACGGCGGTATACCTGAACGAGTACGCGACCAACCGCAAACTCGTGGGCGTGATTGAATTTGCTTCGGAGACCCTTGCAGGAATCCCGTCAATCATCTACGGACTTGCCGGCATGCTGATTTTCGTACAGTTCTGCTCCATCGGAACGAGCCTTCTCGCCGGATCGCTGACCCTGGTAATCATGACACTTCCTACAATTGTCAGAACAACACAGGAAAGTCTGAAGACAGTTCCGGACAGCTACCGCGAAGGCAGTCTTGCACTCGGTTCCGGAAAATGGCACATGGTCCGCACCGTAGTCCTGCCGTCCTCGATAGACGGTATTGTGACAGGCTGCATTCTGGCCATCGGGCGTATCGTCGGAGAGAGTGCCGCGCTTCTGTTCACTGCCGGAATGGCGAACAACATCCTTTCGATCAAGGACGCGGTAACACCCGGAAACGCGGGCTCCACACTTACCGTAGCTCTTTACATGTATGCGAAGGAAAGAGGAGAGTTCGGCGTGGCCTTTGCCATCGCGGCAATTCTGCTGATCCTCACCCTGATTATCAATCTTTCCGCAAAACTGGTGGCAAAAAAACTTAAGGTTAAGGTAGACTGACGGAGAGCATTGCGGCAGCAACCGTATTCATCCGGAAAGTTTATATGTGACTGTAAATTTTTATCCGAAACAGGTACGGAACAAAACCGCGCATCAAGGCGCGGAAGGCCGGTGAAAGAGTATGCCGACGGCAGATTCGGATATTTCAGGAGATCTATGCAGGTATAAAAAATGGCGAATATTATCGAAGCACATAATCTGAATCTCTGGTATGGAGATCATCAGGCATTAAAAAATATCAACATGGACATTCAGGAGCATAAGATTACAGCTCTCATCGGCCCCTCCGGATGCGGCAAGTCCACATTTATGAAGACATTAAACCGGATGAACGATCTGGTAGAGGGATGCAGGATCGAAGGAGATGTCAGACTGAACGGTGTTGACATCTACAAGGACATGGACGTAAATATCCTCCGGAAAAAGGTAGGAATGGTATTCCAGAAGGCAAATCCGTTCCCGATGTCCATTTATGACAACGTAGCGTATGGCCCGAGACTTCATGGCGTGCACAGCAAGGCGGCACTCGATGAGATCGTTGAGCGCTCCCTGAAACAGGCGGCAATCTGGGATGAGACCAAGGACAGGCTCAAGAAGAATGCCCTCGGAATGAGCGGCGGCCAGCAGCAGAGACTCTGCATCGCCAGAGCGATTGCGGTCGAGCCGGAGGTCCTTCTGATGGATGAGTCCACCAGTGCGCTGGACCCGATCTCAACGGGTAAGATCGAGGAGCTCTGTCTGGAGCTGAAGAAGAAATACACAATTGTAATGGTTACCCACAACATGCAGCAGGCAAACCGTATCTCTGATATTACGGCGTTCTTCCTTCTCGGAGAACTGATCGAATCCGGAGAGACCCAGAATATCTTCCTGAATCCGAAGAACAAGAAGACAGAGGAGTACATCACAGGAAGATTCGGCTGATGATCCGGATGAGTCCGGCCGGAGTCTGATATTTTTCCGGCGCGGATGGCGGGTCGCACAATCTGGTTCAGGGGATGGAGAAAGAGGAATACAGATAAAATGGCAAATAGAAAAGAATACGACGACGAACTTCGTGAAATCAATGTGCTGGTTCACGAGATGGGAAAAGAAGTGAAGAGATCCATAGACCGGATCATCCACGCGTTCTCGGAGAGAGACGCGAAGCTGGCTGCAGAGGTCATGGAGCATGATGATATCATTGACAAGATGGAGACGGACATTGAGGAGAGATGCATCGGCATCGTGGTGAAACAGGCGCCGCTTGCATCGGATTGGAGAAAAATTGCCTCCTACATGCGAATGATCAGTGATCTGGAGAGAATCGCGGACAACAGCAGTGATATAAGCATTTACATTGTGAAGCTTTCAAAGATGCCGGAGGTTGAGGCACCGGAAGAATTTCACCGGATGTTCCTCACAATGAGGGAGATGGTCGGAAATACAATCGAAAGCTTTTTCACCGGGAATATTGAACTGGCGAAGGACATCTCCACGCAGGACAATATCGTCGATAAAGGGCTCGATGATATTATGGAAAAAATAATTTTGAGGATCAAGGAAAAACCGGAGAATACGGAGCAGTATGTGAACTATCTGATGATTGCCAAATATATCGAACGGATGGCAGATCACTCAGAGAACATCGCTTCCTGGGTATCATTTATTGTTAAGGGAAAGCTTCATATGAAATATACGGACCGTTATCAGAAGAAAAGCCAGCAGTTCCAGTTCTATGAATAAATCTGTTGAGCAGGCAATGTTAACAAAGCTTCGTGCTTTTCACAAAAATCAGAGCGGAAGTAAAGCCGGGAGGCAACTCCCGGCTATTTTATGAGAGAAGAAAGTTAACGCTTAATATACAATTAACATAAGAAACCTATCGGAGTTTACATTGCTTTTTATACAATGTAAACTATATCAGATGGGAAAAACACAAGAGAATGATCCCGGTGATTATTCCGGTATCAGACATCCGTGGGACGAGGAGAAGACCGATCATGATATATATACTGGAAGATGACGACAATATCAGAAAGCTGGTCAGTTATGCGCTTTCTAGAGAAGGCTATGAGGTAAGGGGATTTTCAGAACCGAAATCATTCTATCACGGAATGGACGAAGCGCTGCCGGAACTGATTCTTCTGGACATCATGCTTCCCGGTGAAGACGGACTGAGCATCCTGAAGAAAATCAGAAAGAATATCCGTACCGAGGATGTTCCGGTCATCATGCTGACAGCAAAGAGCAGTGAGTACGATAAGGCGAACGGACTTGATCTCGGTGCGGACGACTATATCGCAAAGCCGTTTGGAATCGTCGAGCTGACTTCAAGGGTGCGAGCTGTGCTGCGAAGATCCGGCAGGACCAAAAAGGAGCCGGAGGACGAATATCATGTCGGGAAGCTCTATGTTAACCCGGACAAGCATGTCATCCAGGTTGACAATGAGGATATTTCTTTGTCTTATAAGGAATACTGCCTCCTGATGGCACTTCTCGAGGCAAAGGGAAATGTTGTACACAGAGAAGAACTCCTTACCAAGGTATGGGGGGAATTTTACGGAGAATCGAGAACCCTGGATGTACATATCCGTAAGCTGAGGGTAAAGCTCGGCGATGAAGCGGGTAAATACATCCAGACGGTGAAAGGAATCGGTTACAAGATTGAAGCGTGCTGACGCCTGGTGAATACATATGAGTCATAAAATATTCAAATCAACCTTCTGGGTTTCCATTGTGATATTTGTTCTGACCATGGGAGTCACAGCGGCGCTGCTGTTCAGTTTTCTGGAAAGCAGAACGCTGGATGAACTGAGAGAGGAAGCAAATATACTGTCCTATGGAATTGAGGCACAGGGCCAGGAATACCTGGACCGGATAAATACAGATCGAAGGGTCACGCTGATCCGGCGCGACGGAACGGTGCTGTACGACAATGAGGCAGATCCCTCGACGATGGAAAATCACAGCAACCGGGAGGAAGTAGAAGAAGCGGTGAAGAGCGGAAGCGGTCACAGCATTCGAAAGTCCGAGACGATGACGCGCGAGACGATCTATTTTGCGCAGAAGCTGGATGACGGGACCATTCTTCGTGTCGCGGTCACGCAGGATTCCATCTGGGTGATCCTCGCGAAGCTGATCCGGCCCGCCGTCATTCTGTTTATGGCGACCGTGCTGCTGTCCCTGTTTTTATCCAACATGGTGACGAAGAATATTTTAAGTCCGCTGAACCGGCTGGATCTGGATCATCTCGACAACAATGATGTGGTGTACGATGAGCTCGCACCGCTGCTGAACCGGCTGCAGACGCAGCAGGAAACGATCCGGAAACAGCTGAATTCGGCAAAGCAGAGACAGGAAGAATTTAATCTGATCACAGAGAATATGTCCGAGGGCTTTCTGGTCATCGACAAGAATACGGATATCCTGTCCTGGAATCCTTCGGCGCTGCGGCTTCTCGGCATGACCGATGAGCCCTCGGGAAGCGTTCTTCGGCTGAACCGCACCAGAGATTTTCGCGAGACGATCTTCAAAGTATTGAGCGGGAAGAAAGAAGAACTGACCCTGCAGAGAGAGAACAGGACCTACAAGCTGATCGCAAACCCTGCCTATGATGACAATCAGGAGGAAGTAATAGGTGCGGTTATTGTGATCCTCGATGAGACGGAAAGCATCAAGCGGGAAAACTTCCGAAGAGAATTCACTGCAAATGTGTCACACGAGCTGAAGACACCGCTTACATCCATTTCAGGCTTTGCCGAGCTGATGATGGGAGGTGGTATGCCGGAGGAAACCGTCATGGATTTCTCCAAATCAATTTATGACGAGGCAAGCCGTCTGATTTCCCTGGTGAACGACATCATTAATCTGAGTTCGCTGGACGACGAAAATATGGAGTTCGACTGGGAGATGATTGATCTCTATCAGATCGCATCAGAGGAGATCGGTCACGTACAGGCAGCCGCGGACAAGAAGAATGTAAAGATCAGGCTTTCCGGCGTTCACGGCAACATCACCGGTGTCCGGAGAATTGTATCGGAAATGCTCTACAATCTCTGTGATAATGCGGTCAAGTATAACCGGGAACATGGGAGCATAGAGGTGAAAATCGCGACGACCACCAACCATGTGATTGTAAGCGTGCAGGATACCGGAATTGGTATACCAGAAGCGGATCAGAGCCGCATCTTCGAGCGGTTCTACCGGGTAGACAAGAGCCACTCCAAAGCGGTCGGCGGAACGGGACTCGGCCTGTCCATCGTAAAGCACGGGGCGCAGCTGCACAATGCCCAGATCAAGGTGAGCAGCAAGCTGGAAAAGGGTACGACCATAACCCTTCGTTTCCGGAAGCATGCATAAGGCAAAACCATTATAAGGGCAAACTATTATAAGTCCAAACTATATTATGATAAGTCCAAACCACTATAGGGCATACATAGATAAATCAGACCGTTAAGAGCCGGATCAACGTGGACGAAAAAGGATGCAGCCGATCAGCTGCATCCTTTTTTTGAGTGCGCCAAGCGAGCACACGTTCCAGTAATTACCCGGCATTTGCGTTCTGTGCGGTACCTCCGGCATTGTCATAACCGGAAGTATCCGTTCCAGTATTGTCGTAACCGGAGTTGTCATATCCGCCATTTCCGGTTCCGGAGCTGTCGTATCCGGAGTTATCGGCGCCATTGTCATTGTACCCGGAATTATCGGTTCCCGCTCCGTTATAACCGCTATTATCGGTTCCTGTGCTGTCGTAGCCGGAGCTGTCATAATCACCATTGCCGGTCCCGGAGTTATCATATCCGGAATTATCCGTGCCGGTCGTTCCGTTATCATATGTTCCGTCTGTAGTGCCGGCTCCGGAACTGCCGTCATCTCCATTTGCTGGAATATCTGCGATATCGTTATCCGGAGCAGCCTGCTGACCAGAGTTGTCCGGTACGGTATAGACGGGCTCCGTCCAGGTATGGTCATCATTATCGGAAGCGTCCGTGCCGCCGGTGTCTGATGAGACCTTCGGCGCGGGTGTCGGTGTGGCTGACGGGGTGGATTTGAAGATACTGTCATCAGCGGAAGAACCGTAAAGGTAGCTGATCAAAGCTTTATGGCAGGCGTTCAGATCCGGGACAAGAACAGACTGACCGTCGATGGTGTCTGAATAATACATGCCGTCGCCCGGCAGAGTCGCCGCATTCATGTCAGATCCGCACAGAAAAGCAAAAAAGCATGCCCTCGTCAGATAGAGGTCTGTCATATCCGTTGTGATGCTCGGTGCAGCCTGATTCATTACCTCCAGCATACGGAAGGGATTGGACTTCATCTTCGCAAATGCTGCCTGGATGATTTTCTTCTGACGATTTACGCGGTCCCAGTCGGAATTGCCGACATATCTCATCCTGGCGTAGCAGAGTGCCTGCTCCGGCGTCAGAGAATTGACTCCCTCTACGAGCCCCCAGGGTTCGTCCACCTGGGCGTTGTCCACACTGGAGCCCAGGCCCTCATTCGCGTTCATGTAGGTCGCCTCGTCATAGGTCAGATCTATGTCAAGATTCCCCACAGAGGTTATGGCTTCCAGGAAACCGTCAAGATCTACAACCGCGTTCCCGTCAATATCTATGCCGAAGTTCTCCTGAACCGTCTCATCAAGAGTTTCCAGTCCTCCTGCGGCATAGGCGGCATTCAGCTTCGCGGAATAATCTGTGCCGGCAATGGGCACATAGGTGTCACGCATCAGAGAGACCAGAGTGATCTGCCGCGTTTTTGCATTAAGGCTGCAGATGATCATGGTATCTGAACGGGTCTGGGTTTCTCCCTCCCTGGCATCCTCTCCGACGAGGAGAATATTCATGACGCCGCGCTCCTCATAGGCATCGACACCGGCCGCTTCCGTCGCTTTATCCGCGGTCGTATCCGCTACAGGTTCCACGCGGTTCATTCTGCTGAAGGCGATATGGAGAAAAACAGCCATAAGAACGATGAGAACAAGGATAATACCCAGAAGCGTCAGGAAGAAACGGCGAACCGGATGCCTCCTCTTCCTGCGTGGACGCCTGCCGTAATCATCGCCGTAATCGTTCGTCGGACGGCCGCCTCTGCCGGAATGGTTTCCATAGGAATCGTTATCGTCATATCTGTCCGGTCGGGGTTTCTTGCGCTTCTTCGGCTTGAATCCGAAATCATAATCATCACCGATATCATAGGTATCATCGGAAGGATCGTCCTGGTACCCATCATCATAGAGAGCATCGTCGTCACCGTTGCCGCGATACCCGCTGAAACTTCCGGCCTGGTCACCGTTGCCGCGATACCCGCTGAAACCCGCAGCCTGACGTCCGCTGTCGCGATAACCTCTGAACAGCCCGATATCCTGTCCGCTTTCATAGCTGCCGCGAAAACCGTTCTGGCGCCCGATATCATCGAAGCTGCCCGCGTTGCGCATGCGCTGATAATAGTTCAGATTGTGCTCTGCTCCGGACGGTCCGGGACTGCTCTGAAAAGAATCAGAGGAAGAATCGGTGAATGCCGTATCATATTCCGGAACATGGATTTCCCGCGTCGCCCCACTGAGATATTCATCGTCTCTGTTGTTCATAAAATAAAAACCTTTCGCTGTTGTAGGCAGAAACACTGCCTGTTCCCTCAGAATGTCTGTTCGCGGGATTGCCGCATATGCTTTCTGATGATTCCCGGCAGAGGAATTGTGAGATTATTCCTCAGTGTCCGCATCTTCCGGTGTATCGCGGCGCCTCTTCTTTGTCAGATCCGGAAGTTTGACATCGCGCTCAATCTGCTCGGCAAACTTCATGTAATTGGACATGGTGTTTCTCACCTTGAAACGGCCGCCATTGTTCGGACGGATGGTCAGGCTTTTCGCATGCATCGCGTCTTCAGCATTCTCCTTCTTCACGGTGCGGATCTGATCAAAGGCAGTGATTTCCGGCTTTCCGAAGGATCCCTGGTAGCGGATGGTGTTCCCTTCGATAAAAACTCTTTCGCAGAGGGCTTTTCTCTGCATCAGGAAAAAAATCAGTCCGGTGACAAAGGCACAGACAAGCTCCACTGCGATGGCAATTATCTGTCTCTGAGAATCACCCTTCAGTGCGAGCCATCCGATAAAGATCTCAATGACACAGCCCAATAGCAATATACTGAAGCCGATAAAAAGACCGCTCAGCGGATTGCGCATAATATAATGAGACGGATCCTTGTCCTTCGACATCTGCTTCTCATAGCGGGTCACGCCGGCAGTTGCCGTGCTGACAATCGATATCAGAAGTATCAGCACACTTAAGATGACGCCGGACCACTTGATCAGAAACGGTAGAATATTGTCCATGTGAATGAACCCCCTTGGTAATAAAAAATAAGCCGTTGAGTATTCCCGGTTCAGCGGGATACCAACCATTGGAACCAGGTAAAGGTACGGCGCTGTTTATCGCTATTTACATTTATATAGGAGATAAAACCGGATAAGATAAGAAAATTCTAGCATTGCCTTGTATCAATGTCAATTTTTGAACGTATTTTGCACTGTCAGACGAAGCAGTTAAGGCTGAGTGCTGCAGCGAAGTATATCTGATTTTCGGCGAAGAATACTTGTTTTCCAGGACGATGTATCCACCTGGTTGGGCATCTGGAAACTATGGCCTTGCGGAGCGATGTAATTACCGGGTTCGGCATCGGAGGATACCCGCCGTCCGAGGGCAATTTTTACGGATTTTTACCTGCCTTCCGCGCCGAACTTTACTTGACATCGCCTGGTGGACAGTTTAAAATATGGAAATTGCGAATATGCGCGCAAATGACGGTAATTTCTTTTATTCATGAGGTGAAATCATGGCAAATAAGACAGTAGTTACATATGCAGGCCTGAAGGCACTCGAGGACGAGCTGCAGGATCTCAAGGTTACAAAGCGTAAAGAGATTGCAGAGAAGCTGAAAGAAGCCCGGGCGCAGGGCGACCTCTCCGAGAACGCGGAGTATGATGCCGCAAAGGACGAGCAGGCCCAGATCGAGGCAAGAATCGAGGAAATTGAGGCGCTGCTGAAGAATGTAGAGGTAGTCGTTGAGTCCGAGGCGGACGCAAACAAGGTAAATATCGGCTGCAAGGTCAAGGTTCAGGACATGACCTACGACGAGGAGCTTGAGTTCCAGATCGTCGGTTCAACGGAGGCAAACAGCCTGAAGGGGAAAATCTCCAATGAGTCTCCGGTCGGAAAGGCTCTTCTGGGACACGAGGTAGGCGAAGTCGTTTCCATCGAGACGCCGGACGGCGATGAGCAGTACAAGATCCTCGGAATCGAGAGAAACATCTGATAGAATTTTTTTGGAACATAAGGAAGCAGGAGGAAGAGATGGCAGAGCAGAACCAGAATAAAAACGGGAAGCAGAAACCGGTACAGGATATGAACCAGATCCTGAAGGTACGTCGCGACAAGCTGAAAGAGCTGCAGGATGCAGGCAAAGATCCGTTCAAGATCACAACCTACGACCAGACCCATCACAGCCAGGAAATCAAAGACCACTTTGAGGAACTCGACGGGAAGGACGTATCCATCGCGGGACGTATCATGAGCAAGCGTGTCATGGGTAAGGCTTCCTTCTGCCATATTCAGGATAAGCTGGGACAGATTCAGTGCTATGTGCAGCGCGATTCTCTGGGAGATGAGCCCTACAAGGAGTTCAAGCATCTCGATATCGGCGATATCGTCGGCATCAAGGGCTATGTATTCCGGACACAGACCGGAGAGATCAGTGTGCACGCAAAGGAAGTCATTCTTCTGTCAAAATCCCTTCAGCCGCTTCCGGAGAAGTTCCACGGACTTCAGGATACCGACACACGGTATCGTCAGAGATATGTGGATCTGATCATGAATGAGGATGTCAAGAAGACATTTATTAAAAGATCCCAGATTATCCGCGAGATCCGTAATTTCCTCGGTGAGCGTGACTTCATGGAGGTGGAGACCCCCATGCTGGTAGACAATGCTGGCGGAGCTTCCGCGCGTCCCTTTGTCACCTATTATAATGCGCTCGGCGAGTACAAGAAGCTGCGGATTTCTCTGGAGCTGTATTTGAAGCGTCTGATCGTCGGCGGACTTGAGAGAGTCTATGAGATCGGACGTGTATTCCGGAACGAGGGACTCGATCAGAAGCATAACCCGGAATTCACGCTTATGGAGCTTTATCAGGCATATACCGATTACAACGGCATGATGGAGCTGACCGAGAGCATGTTCCGTTATCTTGCGGAAAAGGTTTGCGGAAGTACAAGCATCTATTATGGAAATAAAGAGGACGGCACAGGCAAGGTCATTGACCTCGGAAAACCGTTCCGCCGTCTGACGATGGAAGACGCGATCAAGGAGCAGACCGGAATCGATTTTGAGACGATCAACACGGACGAAGAGGCAAAGGCTCTCGCAAAAGAGCACAACATCGAGTTCGAGGACCGTCACAAGAGAGGAGACATCATCAACCTGTTCTTCGACGAGTACTGCGAGGACAAGATGATCCAGCCGACCTTCATCATGGATCACCCGCTCGAGATCAGCCCTCTGACAAAGAAGAAACCGTCCGATCCGAGAAAAGTAGAGCGTTTTGAGCTTTACATCAACGGATGGGAGATGTGCAACGCTTATTCTGAGCTGAACGATCCGATCGACCAGCGGGAGCGTTTTGCCGCTCAGGATGCGCTCTCCGCACAGGGCGATGAGGAAGCACAGCACACAGACGAGGATTTCCTTCACGCGATGGAAATCGGCATGCCTCCGACAGGCGGCATCGGATACGGCATCGACCGTCTCTGCATGCTTCTGACAAACAGTGCATCCATTCGAGACGTCCTGCTCTTCCCGACAATGAAGTCATTAAAGAGCGGATCTGAGGGAAATGGTGTAAGCTCTGAGGCTGCTGAAGAGGCTGCTGCAGCACCGGCAGACCCGTTCGCAGCACCGGCTGA
>DGTF01000037.1 GCA_002394235.1 Eubacterium sp. UBA4343
ATAAATACATTGTAGTAGAAAGGAGTTTTCATGGGTTACGAGGCAAAGAAGAGAACCACTGCTCTTGTTATACATCTCATTCTGATTGCGGGCTCAATCGTGATGCTGCTTCCATTTATCTGGATGGTACTCACCGCCTTCAAGACAAAAAGTCAAGCAGTTTCTGTAAGCCCGTTCTATATTTTCCCGCCGGACGGCTGGCATCTGGAAAACTTCAGTATTGTATGGGAGTCATATAATTTTGCAAAACTGTATCTTAACACGATTCTCATGATTTTCTTCCGCGTGGTCTGTGCGGTTATGACAGCAACGATGGCCGGATATGCGTTTGGCCGATTGAGATTTCCGTTTAAAAGGCTGCTTTTCGCAGTGCTTCTAATGCAGATGATGGTTCCCGGGCAGATCTTTATCATTCCGCAGTACCTGATGGTGACAAAACTGGGCGCCTTGAACACAATTTTTGGTCTGGTATTTCCGGGACTTGTAACAGCCTTCGGAACATATCTGATGAAGCAGGGGTATCAGTCGCTGCCAAAGGATCTCGAAGAAGCCGCTGAGATAGACGGCTGCAACATCGGACAGAGATTTCTTCTGGTCATGATGCCGCTTGCCAAATCCTCGATGGTGTCACTTGGAATTTTCACCGCACTGTTTGCTTATAAGGACATGATGTGGCCGATGATCGTCAGCAACCAGCTGGACAAGACCACGCTCGCCGCTGCCCTTGCAAGGCTTCAGGGACAGTTCGGAAGCAATTATCCGCAGATAATGGCAGGAGCGCTGATGGCGATTATTCCGATGCTGATCCTTTATCTGGTGTTCCAGAAACAGTTTGTGCAGGGCATCGCGACTTCCGGCGGTAAGCTGTAATCTATATTTTTGTAACTATTCAGAAATCTTTGTGATGATTCAGAAGTCCGGTTTTGAGAACCCGCGGTTCTCCCGATGTGAGGAGTCTGCGGGCCATTGGTTCCAGGACAGATCATAGTTTTATAGATTTAAGACGGCGGTCCGTACATCGGACTGCCGTTTCAGTCAGAGAGTCAGGAGAAATAAAATGTTTCAGTTCATGTTCGATCCGGACAATCTATTGGGAAGAATTCTGGGCAGAATCGGTCAGATCATCGTATTGAATCTGCTGTTTCTGCTGTTTTCCCTTCCGATTTTTACAATCGGGGCTTCCCTGACAGCACTGTACCATACGGTGATGAAGATCGGGTGGGGAAGAAAATCTGTACATATAGTTGAAGAATTCTACACCTGTTTCCGTGAGAACTTCCGGCAGTGTGTGATCTTCTGGATAGCAGCGCTGGCTTTCTACGCGGCCCTCTATTTCAGCTTCATCGTAAGCCGTGCTTATGGGCTTGTGGCTGTTGAAACTGCTCTGATCATTCTTGGAGCCCTTGTCTTTGTCTGGCTTCAGTATCTTTTTTCCAATGTGGCATCCTTTAAGGGAGAAGGAAAACAGCACGCGTTCAATGCGGTATCGTTCCTTATAGCGGATCCGGTGAAGATGGCTGCGGTAGCCGTGCTGAATCTGATTCCCTTGTTCCTTACGTTTCTGGATGCTGTGAATCAGCCTACATTTGTATTCTGCTGGTTCTTCTTTGGCTTTTCTCTGATTACTTTTGCAGAGTCGAAGATTTTTCTTAAGCTATATGCGCCTTATTTCAAAAGCAATTGTGAAAAAATCCAGGCAAAATAATTTACCACAGTGACCACGCAGGCTTTGGAGCTTGAAGCCTTATCTTAATAACCAGAATCATCAGTCAGGAGACTTAATTATGCCGATATTATTTGATGATAAGACGAGAACTTTTACCTTACACACAGCGAAGACAACTTACCAGATGACTGCGGATGAGCATGACCGGCTTCTTCATCTGTACTATGGACCTTCGATGAATGGAAATGCGGAATGTGTGCTGACTCATTTTGACCGCGGCTTTTCCGGAAATCCGGGGGATATAGGAGAGAAGAGAGGATATTCGCTGGATGTCCTTCCGCAGGAATATCCGGTGAGTGGAAGCGGTGATTATCGGAGCCCTGCGCTTGTGATACGCTCCGCATCAGGTATATACGGATGTGATCTCAAGTACCGGGAGTATGAGATCCTTCCTGGCAAATATTCGCTTCCGGGTCTTCCGGCAGTATATGCAGCAGAAGAGGAAGCGCAGACATTGAAAATTGTGCTTCGCGATGAAAACGCGGGTGTCGAAGCAGTCTTGTATTATGGCGTTCTGGTACAGGAAGATGTCATCACGCGCGCGGCACAGATCCGGTGCATCGGCGGTGAGAAGATCATACTTCTCAAGGCCGCAGCGGCGAATCTTGATATGATCACCGGCAACTTTGACCTGATCACGTTTAACGGCAGACATGAGATGGAACGGAAACCGGAACGGCAGCATGTAGAGCATAAGGAATACAGGGTTGGAAGCAGAAGAGGTTCCTCTTCTCATCAGTATAATCCGCTGATGATCCTGACCGGGAGAAAAACGACAGAGACTTCCGGAATCTGTTATGCGATGGAGTTCGTTTACAGCGGCGGGTTTCAGGGATCCGTGGAAAAAGATCAGTTTAATCTGACCAGAATGCAGATGGGGCTTGCGGAAACATGCTTTTCTTATCCGGTAAATCCGGGAGAGACATTTACCGTTCCCGAAGTGATTATGACCTGTTCGGACGAGGGACTCAGGACGCTTTCGTGGAATCTGCAGAATACAATCCGGGATCACGTGATACGCGGAACCTGGAAGAGACGGGTCTGCCCGGTGCTCCTTAATAGCTGGGAAGCATGTTTCATGGACTTTGACGGGAGAAAAATCCGTGAACTTGCCGATGAGGCAAAGAGTCTTGGTATGGATATGCTGGTGCTCGATGACGGCTGGTTCGGGACGAGAGACGATGACAATCAGGCGCTTGGAGACTGGTATGCAAATGAGACCAAACTTGGAGGCAGCATTCGAAGCCTTGGGCAGGATATTCATGACAAGGGACTTTTGTTCGGCATCTGGGTGGAACCGGAGATGGTAAACGAGAACAGTCAGCTGTATCGAAATCATCCGGACTGGGCACTGCGGATTCCGGGCAGGGAACCGGTTCGCGCCAGAAATCAGCTTGTTCTTGATTTCTCCCGCGAGGAAGTCAGAGATGCGGTTTATGCGCAGATCAGCAAAGTCCTTGAGGAGAGCCGTGCAGACTATCTGAAATGGGACTACAACCGGAATATCGTGGATATATATTCAGCCGGTGAAACCGATCAGGGAAGAGTGCTGTACGACAACATGCTGGGTGTCTATGCGTTTCTGGAACGACTGAGGCAGGATTTCCCGAATCTTCTGATTGAGGGATGCAGCGGTGGCGGCGGCAGATTTGATGCCGGGATGCTGTACTATTGTCCGCAGATCTGGTGCAGTGATAACAGCGATGCGATTGACCGCCTGAGAATTCAGTACGGAACATCCTTCGGATATCCGGCGGAAACGATGGGAGCACATGTGTCTGCCGTTCCAAATGGAGGAACCGGGAGAATGACATCTCTCCAGACACGCGCGTATGTTGCCATGTCCGGAACCTTCGGGTATGAGCTGGATCCCTCGAAGCTTACAGAGATCGAGAAAACAGAGATCCGGAAGGAGATCGCCGAGCGAAACGAACTGGCTGCCTTTATGATTCAGGCGGATTACGTACGGCTGACGGATCCGTTCAGGGATCCGGTCACTGCGTGGGGCTTTGTATCAAAGGATCGCCGGGAGGGCGTATTCTTTGCTGTGGCAACGGAAATTCACGGCAATATGCCGGTCAACTATATCCGTTTTGAAGAGCTTATGAAGAATCGTCAGTATGTGAATGAAGAGGATGGCAAGACTTATTCCTCTGAGGTTCTTCGGACAATTGGTCTTCCGTTGCCAAGAGAGCGGGGCGAATACCATTCCTGCCGTTGGCATTTTGTGCTTGATGAGAAGGAGGTATTGTCATGAAACTGAATTGGAAGAACAACATTGCCATTGTAGAATTCCGGGAAAAGGTTTCCGGAGACAAAATGAAGAATGGCTTTGATCCTGCAGAGGGCCTTTCCAGAACAATCGAGCTTGATCCTGCGGATGCGATTTTATCTGTGTATCAGCATAAGGAATGGTGGACCAGGCCGTGCTTTCCGAAGAAGTTTTCGGAAATTCCAAAGCGTTCACAGCTGGTTCTTTTGAAATATCCGGATGAATACATGGCTGTTCTGGCAGTCACTGCGGACATATACCGCGCAGATCTGGAAGGGGCAGAGGAGGGAATCTGCGTGAGAATCTCCTCGAATGAGGGCGGGCTGTATGCCGCGGACACAACAGCGGCCGTATTCGTCAGGGGAGAGAATCCGTACGAATGTGTGAGAATCGCTTCGACGACGGCCGTTGATCGCCTCGGACATCCGGACTATCTGCGAGAAGAAAAGAAGTATCCGGAAATATTTGAATATCTGGGATGGTGTACCTGGAATGCTTTTTACCGGGATGTCAGCGAGGAAAAGATCATAGAAAAGCTGAAGGAATTCAGGGAAAAACAGATTCCGGTCAGGTGGGTCCTGATTGATGACGGATGGGCGGACAATGATTTTGACAGTGAGAAGCTTCAGGGACTGGATGCCTGCCCTTCAAAATTTCCGAAGGGACTTGGACATGCGGTAAAAAAGATAAAATCTGAATATGGAATACCCTATGTCGGAGTGTGGCACTCGATCATGGGGTACTGGAACGGCGTGAAGAAGGATTCCATGGCGGATCAGCTCATGGGTGATTCTCTCATGCAGCTCTCGGATGGCAGAAAGGCAGTCGCGCCGGATCGTTCCGCCGCCTTTCGCTTTTATGACCGCTGGCACGATTATCTCCGATCAACGTGCGGAATTGATTTTGTGAAAGTAGACGGTCAGAGTTCCACTTCACAGTTTTATAAAGGCATGGTGAGCTATGGGAAGGCTTCGGGGGAAATCCAGGAAGGACTGAGTGCTTCTGCTGCCCTCCACTTTGGTGGTGCCATCATCAATTGCATGGGAATGGCACCTGAAGAAGTATGGAAGAGACCGGGCAGCATGATCAATCGTTCCAGTGACGATTATCTCCCGGATGAACCGCACAGCTTCCGGGAACATGCCATTCAGAATGCGTATTCCGGAATCTGGGCCGGAAATTTCCAGACCGGTGATTGGGACATGTATTTTTCAGAGCAGGAAGAAAGCACGGCGCACGGAATACTGCGTGCGATAAGCGGAGGACCGGTTTACACAAGTGATGAAGTCAGCAGGTCGGATGCAGATGCGATCAGCAGACTGGTGCGAAAGGACGGAAGAGTGCTTCGCTGTGACAAGGGAGGTCTTCCGACCGAGGACTGTCTCTTTACAGACCCGGTTAAGGAAACTCATGTGCTCAAGGTTTTTAACTGCCACGACAAGAATTGGTATATCGCTGCCTTTAATATATGCGAAGACGAGAAAAAGGAAGCGTTTGTTATATCTACAGGGGATATACCGGAGCTGACCGGGAAAAACTGGATGCTCTTCAACGAAAAAGAAGAATCTTTGACAAGGCTGTCGGACACAGATTCATGGCACGGAAACCTCGCTGCCGGAGAATCTGTAATGTTCGAATTAATGCCGGAGGCAAGAATCGGTATTGTCGGCATTCGTGGAAAATATATTATGGATGCATGTGTGGAGATTCTGCATGATGATAAGACAGAGGTTCTGGCCCGCGTCCTGGAGCCAGGAGATCTTCTGCTGTATGCTTCAGAAGCACCGGTGTGTGAGTGCATCTCATCGGCTGTGGCCGGCATGGGAAGCGCGACGGTAACATTTGACGCTGAGCCCGTACCTGCAAAGGCAGAGGAACCGGAGAAGAATTGCTCGGGAATGCTTTATCAGATCCCGGGTGTACACGCAGGAGATATCCTGCGGATGCGGATAAAGGAATGAAAAACGAAAGGGTGACTTTCTAATAAGACAGGTGGGCTGCCGCTTCAAATCGGATCTTTCAGACCCGGTCTGAAGCGGCAGCCCTTTATGTCGGATATCAAAGGAGGGTTGGAATCCTCCTGCCAGATGAGAGCATCATAGGAATAATGTCATGATGTATGCGAGAACCTCGTCCGGTATCCATCCGGCGAAGATGCGGTCAAGCGTGCAGAGCAGACCTGGCGTGGAGAGCGCGTGGTGGTGCTGCACATCAAAGAGGGAGATCCGGACCACACGGGAGGCGGTTGAGGCAAGAAAGAGGTTTTTCTGCTCACCGGCGGCCTTTGCTATAAATTCCGTATCCTTGATCCAGTAAGGGCAGACGGCAGTGACACTGATCCCTGAATTGAGAAGCTCGATCCGGAGCGCGCGGCTGTAGGAATAGAGCAGAGATTTGGAGGCAGCATAACAGTTGAAGAACGGGATCGGCTGAAAGCCGGCGACCGAACAGACCTCGAGGATCCGGCTTCCGGCTTTCATATGCGGGATGACGGCGGAGGTGACACTGATCGCGGCTTTGTCGTTTGTATCGATCATCCGGCATTCCTCCTGCCTTCCGATCTCTATTGAAGACCCGTATTTTCCATAGCCCGCACAGTTCAGAAGCATGGCAACTGTGAAGGAAGATGGCCCTCCGGCGGATGCAGATTCCTGTTTCAGGAGTTTTTCAAGGGAGTCAATGTTTTCAGAAGCTGTCAGATCGAGGCAGAGAACCTTCACCGGAAGATGAAGCTCTGATGCCAGAGATTCAAGGCGGTCTCTGCGCCTCGCAATCAGCCAGAATTCTGTGACATCGTATTTCGCGGGATTTCTGTCAATGGCCAGAGCGTATTTCCGGCCGAGGCCGCTGGAGGCTCCGGTAATGACGGCCACTTTGCGGACAGCGGAGCCTTCCGGCATACGTGCGCCTGAAAGAAAAGATTTTTCTTCCTTTTTATATGCTGCTCTTTTATAATGATATCTGTATTTTTCAATAAGGAAGACAATCAGGGAGATCAGGAAGGCGGTTGTGACAACGTTGCCTGAGATACTGGAAAGGGTGCGCCAGATTTTCTGGATCCATGTAAAAATATTCATATAGTTCTCCGTTTATGCTATCATTACTATATGTGTCGGGTTGAAATGCTGCTGACAGGTATTTGAAATCGCATCCAGTCTCTTACACACGCTTTGCGCCAGGCGACCTGTCTGCGTTTTCGGTTACAGTGCGACGTACTGTATAAGTTCCCGCGTCACTTCGCTGCTTCGCAGCTTCCGTGCCGCTAACAGGTGACCGACTTCGTCGGTCTGTCGCGGCGTTCGCCCCACCGCTTCACAACTTTGTGTGAGCGGATGTGGCTCACTGCTCGCGCATATTCGTACTTCCGTGCCGCTTACGCGTCACTTCGTGCTCATACCTGTTGTCGTCGCTAATGTTCTTGCCCACTGGTGAGCAAGCTCCCCGTGGGCCAAGAACATTGCGACTGGACTTATACAGTACAGTATACATCATGGGGAGAGATATGGCAGAGTTCAGGTTTTCTTTTATTCAACTTTTCTTTCGGATTTTGGCGAGACAGACGGGGCAGATCGGCAAGATTGATTTTGTGCCGCAGAAACCGCATTTTGAGGGGAAGCCTGTGGAGCAGCCTTTTGAGCGGGCGACTCCGGAATCGCAGGGAATTTCTTCGAATCATATCAGGGAGTATTTGATTTCTCTTCATGATGATCCGGAGGCGGCTATCCAGCAGGCCATGGTTATCCGTCACGGGAAGGTGATCTGTGAATGCAGCTTCGCGCCTTATCAGCGTGGCATGTGGCATGTAACTTATTCCATGTGCAAGACCTTCACCGGCATTGCGACGGGATTGGCGATCCATGAGGGACTGCTGACTCTGAACGAGGGACTGGATGAGATTTTTCCTTCCAATATTAAGCTCCTTAGCCGGTTCAGCCGCAAGCGGGTCACGGTGCGGGATCTTCTTCAGATGACAAGCGGGGTGGATTATTCGGAGTCTGGCGCATTGGATGGCAGCGACTGGTGTACGAATTTCATGTCGGCGGGATTCAAGTCGGATCCCGGAACAAAGTTTGATTATAATTCGATGAATTCCTTTATGCTTTCTGCGGCTATCCAGGTAAAAAGCGGACAGACTATGTTTGATTTTCTGAAGGACAGGATCTTTGACCCAATGGGAATCCGGGAGATTTTCTGGGAGAAAAGTCCGATGGGATACACGAAGGGCGGATGGGGGTGTTTTATCCGACCAGAGGATGCATGCAAGATCGGTCAGCTTTTGATGAACAAAGGCGAGTGGAAGGGAAAACAGCTTGTGCCGAAGCATTGGGTAGAGGAGATGACCAGATCTCACGTGGATAACGGCAAGTTCGGCTATGGCTATCAGGTCTGGATGGAGGAACGTCCGGGTGGATATGCCATGAACGGGCTGTTCGGGCAGGATGTCATCTGCTACCCGGATCTGGATATGATCCTCATGGTTAACGCGGGCAACCGAGAGCTGTTCCAGGAGGGCAATCTGACTGAAATTATGAGGCGGTACTGGGGCGCATCTTTTGTGGCTTCCGATGATCCCCTGGCGGAGAATCCTGCGGCTCTTCACAAGCTGATGAGTACGATTGCCGAGTACAGCGGATATGATACCTTCGGTGGTTCCGGTGTCGGAAGCGCGGTTCTTTCAGTGGCAGTGAAGCAGAACCTGGCAGAGATACCGGTGTATCATAAGAAGCGGAGGAGAAGGAAGGGCTGGGGTTTGTGGTCGAAAAAATCCACCGTGATGTCTCCTTCTGAGATGCTGGACGTTCTGGACGCACACACCTACCTGATGGAAAAAGGCAGGGCAGGTATTTTTCCACTGGTGTGCCAGGTAACGCACAATAACTACACGGACGGTATTCAAAAGATCGGATTTCAGAGGGTTGAGGATACGATGGTCATTCTTCTGTACGAGGGAGATGACGTACATCATGTCAATGTGGGATTTGAGAGACCCGAGATCAGCGAGATTGTACTGCATGGAGAACCGTATTATATCGGAACCACCGGGCGGATTGCGACGGATGAGTATGATCACGTGGTTCTGCTTCTGGAAATCGCTTTTCTGGAAGAAGCCTGCACACGAAAAATCAATCTTTACTTTGACGGGGAGGATGTTCTGGCGCGCTTCTCGGAGACGCCGGGCGACGCGGTTATCGCGGATGCCATCCGTTACTCCGGCGAAGATCCGGATTTCCTGAAGCTTCCGTTTATACGCCAGTTTGTGGAGCAGGGAGGACGGGATCTTCTTGATGAGTCCCTGCAGGCGGCGATCCATCCCAGGGATATCGGTCATGTCATGTCGGCTGCGGATGAGAATTCCAGAGAGGGAATTTGACGTTTCATGGTCAATGTCATGATCAGACAAGTGAACAAATAATTTGAGGGAGAGATTTATATCATGAGAAAACAAAAAGGATTCCGAATGCTGTGTGTGCTGCTTGTACTGGCTGTCTCGGTGAGCATGACAGGCTGCACACAGTATAAGGAGAGGATGATGTTCGGTACCGGAGGAACGGCAGGAACGTATTATTCGTACGGCGGTGTTCTGGCCCAATATATGAAGAATTACGCGAATGTCCGTGTTACAGCAGTTTCTACGGGAGGTTCCAAGGTGAATATCCAGAGCATCCAGGACGGAGATTTTCAGCTCGGCTTTACGCAGTCAGACGTGATGTCGTACGGCTGGGACGGCACCCGCGCTTTTGAGAAGGACGGCGGGACGCATTCCTTCCGTGTGCTCGGGGCGCTCTACGCGGAGACGGTTCAGCTGATTACCATGGATAAGGATATTCAAAGCGTATCGGATCTGAAGGGTAAGAGCGTATCCATCGGAGAAGCCGGATCCGGTGTATATTTCAACGCGATTGACGTTCTTGCCGGAGCGGGGCTGGATATCGACGATATCAAACCGCAGTACCAGTCTTTTGAGGATTCCAAGGAATCTCTCAAAGACGGCAAGATCGATGCCGCATTTATCGTGGCGGGCGCACCCACCTCGGCGATCACCGAGCTCGCAACGACCAACGGAGTGAACTTTGTGAATATTGACGGAGAGGTCCGGGATTCCATCATGGAGAAATGTCCGTATTATGAATCTTATTCCATTCCCGCCGGCACCTATCCGGGGCAGAAGAAGGATATAGATACGATTACCGTGCTTGCGACCGTGATCGTATCGGCATCCGCGGACACGGACACGGTCTATGATCTGACCAGGGCAATATTCTCAAACGCGAAGGAAATCGCGAAGGAGAATGCGAGAGGCGAGGAGCTGAACCTTAAAACGGCGACAAGTATTACGACAGTCCCGTATCATGAGGGCGCTGCAAGATACTATAAAGAACAGGGCTACACAGTGAATACGGAAGAATAAGCATGGAGCGGTGCGAAGCAACGCGAGAATGCGGGGACTTATACAGTGTGTGGCGCGATGTATCGTATGGCCGTTTACTAAACGAATATTCTGGCAGAATGCCTGTCTGTTCGATACAAATGAGGAGGAGATAAGATTGAACGATTCAAAAGAAAAGATAAAGCCGGGAGCTTCCGGTGCGGAAGTGACAAACGGGGACGGTCAGGGCGCCGTGAAGGGCGATCTCGACGCGTTGATGCGGAAGTATGACCGGGAATCTAATACCAGGATATGGACCGGAAAACCGAAGATCATGATCACCGCAATTCTGGCGGCTTTTTCGATCTGGTGCATCTATGTGACCCTGTTTGCCACCTTTCTGGAGGAAATCCGTCTGACCTCCTTTCTCGGGCTGGTCATCCTGATGGGATTTCTGATCTATCCTTCGAAGAAGGGAATTCAGAAGGAAAATTACATGCCGCTCGGTGATATTATATTCATGATTGCGGGTGCGGCATCATTCTTTTATTTTACGTTTTCCGCGAACACCATCATCAATCAGGGTACCCGGTTTCAGTGGTATCAGATCATCATCGGGATTGTCGGTATCGCCGCGCTCGTCGAGATTACCAGGCGGTGTGTAGGACTTCCGATCCTGATTGTCGCGGCGGTTTTCGTCATCTATGCACTGACCTACGGACTGACGAACCCCGACTTTTTCGGGCGGCTGAAGTATCTGATCCGGAATCTGTTTTATACAAAGGAAGGAATTTTTTCGACTCCGGTCAACGTTTGCTCCAAGTACATCGTCGTGTTCATTATCTTCGGCGCGTTTCTGGAGAGGACCGGAATCTCCAATTTCTTTATTGATCTGGCAAACTGCGTGGCGGGAAGATTTGCGGGAGGACCGGCAAAGGTTGCGGTCATCTCCTCGGCGCTCTGCGGCATGGTCTCCGGATCGTCTGTCGGAAATACGGTGACCACCGGTTCCGTGACGATTCCAATGATGAAGAAGACCGGTTACCGTCCGGAGTTTGCCGGAGCGGTAGAGGCCGCGGCCTCTACCGGAGGACAGATCATGCCTCCGATCATGGGAGCCGCCGCATTTCTGATGGCAGACTTCGTCGGTGTTCCATACTCGGATATCATCGGAAGAGCGGTTCTCCCGGCAATCCTTTATTTCATGGGAATTTTTATTTCGGTCCATCTGGAAGCCAAAAAACTGAATCTTCACGGCATTCCCAAGGAACAGCTTCCGCACGCGGGCAAACTGATGAAGAAGATCTATCTGCTGCTCCCGCTGGTGATGCTTGTCATCTGGGTATCCGGAAACTTCATGACCATGCAGAAAGCGGCTTCTCTTGCCATTGTTCTTTCCATCGTGGTCAGCCTGTTTGACAGAGATAACCGGATCACGCCCCGGAAAATCATTGATGCGCTGGAGGCCGGAGGGCGGAGCACCATCACTGTGGCGGCGGCCTGCGGAGTTGCGGGAATCATCTCGGGCTCGATCACAATGACGGGACTGGCGAATGATCTGATCAATGCCATTGTCGGAGTAGCTGGGAACAAGCTGATCATCGCGCTTCTTCTGACGATGGTCTGCTGCATCATCCTTGGAATGGGGGTACCTACGACGGCAAACTACTGTATCATGGCGGCGACGACTGCGCCGATTCTGATCCGGATGGGAGTACCGATTCTCGCGGCGCATTTCTTCGTGTTCTATTTTGGAATCGTGGCGGATATCACGCCTCCGGTTGCACTGGCTGCCTATGCGGGATCCGCAATCGCGAAGAGCAATCCGATGAAGACGGCATTTAACGCCTCAAAGCTTGCAATTGCGGTATTTATCGTACCCTATATGTTCTGCTACAACCCGGCCATGCTTCTGATCGATACATCCGCGCTGACCGTTGTACGGATCGCGATCACAGCGGCCATCGGTATCTTCGGTATTGCTGCCTCTTTCGAGGGATATTGCTTCGCCGGTATGAATCCGGTGATGCGGGTGATCATTGCGGCGGGTGGCCTGCTGCTGATTCACCCCGGTACGCTCACCGATGTGGCAGGTCTGTGTATTGTTGTGATTTGTCTGCTGATTCAGTATGGAAAGCGCAGAAAGAGTGCAGCGGTTTCGTGATGTCTGCACCATTTTTGAATGACGCGGCCGGCGGATCCGGACCGCGCGGAAAGGAAAATTATGACTGAGTTAAGGTATCCTGTGATTACGATCAGCCGTCAGTATGCCGCATATGGACGCACCGTGGCGAAGGGACTGTCGGAGGAACTGGGAATCCCGTATTATGATAAGGATGTGGTCCGGAAAACCGCCGAGCAGAGCGGCTTCTCCGAGGAAGATATCAAGCGCGAGGGAGAGGACCTCAGCAGGGCAGGCAAGTTCATGAATGATCTGCTGAACAATGCTGCCTCCTATCCGAGTTCGCACGACAGAATCTTCGAGGCACAGAAGGAGGTGGTTCTGAAGCTTGCTGAAGAACCCTGCATCATCGTCGGCAGATGCGCGGATCACATCCTGACAGAGGCCGGTATCCCGGCCTTCCGGGTCTTTCTGTATGCGGATGAGGAGCACAGAATCCGCAGAGCCGCGGAACTTGAGGAGAACAGAGGGCTGGACCCGAAGAAGGCGGCATCCAGAAAGGAACAGCTTCGGGAGATCTACTACAAGACCTACACCGGGGTTGAGATGGGACAAATTTCCAATTATAATATCTGTATTGATACAGGAGCTGTCGGTGTCAGGCAATGCATTCAGATCCTCAGTGAGATTCTGAGAAAATAAAGCGTCTGTTGTCTGAAGTGCACTGGACATGGGAGCCGGAGATGAAGGCATCTGTTATCTGAAGCGCACCGGACATGGGAGCCGGAGATGAAAGAATCTGTTATCTGAAGCGCACCGGACATTACAGTCGGAGAGGAAGGGAGGAGAAGATATGAATTTTCAAATGAGTGATGATTTTTTTAATGAATATGCGAATGAGTCGGACCGTGAACATGCGAAGCTGGTATGCGGAAGAGTCGCGGAGAGCGCGGCAGTCGTTCAGAAGCTGAACAAGTATAACCTCACGCTGCGCGATGTGGAGGTTCTGGAGCGAATGGCAAAGCATTTTGCAGCGCCGGACGCGGATTCCTTTATTATCTTTTGTGAGGGCTTTGCAAGAGGCAGAATGTACGAACAGGACAGAGAGAAAAACCAGACGGAGAATCAGGGCTGAATCTGCCGGACAAGAACTTTAGTAACGTCAACAGGTATGAGCATGGAGAGGTGCTTTGCACTTTTCCATGCTCATACCGGTTATCGGCACGGAAGCTTTGGAGCAGCAAAGTGACGCGGAAGCTTTGGCGCAGCAAGGTGACGCGGAAACGGTGGAGCGAACATCTCGGCAGATCGGCGAAGCCGGTCAACTGCAGGATCGCGGAGAGCGCGAAGTATGGAGCACGGAGCAATCACTCTATGAGGAGCTGCGCATGCGCAGGGCATGGCAGTTTTGGACTGTGATTAAAGGAAGAAAGAAAATGGATGATTTGATCAGTGAGAGCGCAAAGAGGCAGCTTCGGAAGGAGATCCCGGCATTAAAGGCGGAGATTCTGGCGCTTTACCGGAGTCTGGACCGGAAATTTGGTCTGCATGCGGCAGAAGTACCGATTGAATTCGGATTCGATGAAGAAAGACTTGGAGCTTATACACCGTCCGGGAATGGACAGGAGGAGAGCTTCTACTTTTCCCTTGTGTTTGTGGGATTTTTGAGCAGAGATTCCCTGCACAGGGAAGACAAACTGGATTTGTACAAACATGAGTATGCCCACTACATGCAGTTTCACATGGATATTCCGAAGGAATACCGGTTCCGGAGCGGTCTCCATGGAAGTGCCTGGAAATACTGCTGCTCTCTGGTCGGAGCGGCTCCAAGTGAGTACTACCGGTTCGGAAAGGGAAGAGAGAAGCACGACTATGAGAAGGCGTTAAATAATCCGTGGAAAAATCCGCACACCGCGCTCCTCGATCTTGCTCATCGGAAGAGGGAGGCCGAGGACAGCAGGAACCGGACGATTCGCTACAGGAAGGGTGATATTGTGGTTCATCCGAAGTTCGGCCCCGGAACGATTGAGGATCTCGAACAGATGACGGGTTCCGTGCGTCTGACCATTCGCTTTCCGGATGCGGTGCGTAAAATCGATCAGAAGTGGCTTCTTCGCTCGAACTATAAAAAAAGAAGCTGAAGCTTTCGAGAATGATTGGAGCAATGTTTAAAGAGCAGAGGGGTACAGCTTTTTCTGACTATTCTGTCAGGGCTTTCCGGTTTTTCCTGCTGCGGGTCGGCTGCACGAAGACAAATACCTGTTAAGAGTTGACACAAAGGTGGAAAATGGAACATAATAAAAAGAATTATGCGTAAAACAGACGCGGCAGTATAATGAGGCCGTGCATTTTATCAGAGAAGAAGGTGCAGAAGATGAAATACGATTTTAATACCGTTGAGCCGAAGTGGCAGAAGGCATGGGAGGAAAATGACGCTTTCAGGGCGGTCGATTTTTCTGATAAGCCGAAGTGGTACGGGCTGGTGGAATTCCCTTACCCGTCAGGAGCAGGCATGCATGTCGGACACATTAAGGCATACTCCAGCATTGAGGTTATCTCCCGGAAGAAGAGAATGCAGGGCTATAATGTTCTCTTCCCGATCGGATTCGATTCGTTCGGCCTTCCGGCGGAGAATTACGCGATAAAGACGAACACGCATCCTCATGACATCACAGAGAAAAACATTGCCCATTTCTCGGATCAGCTCCGCAAGGTCGGATTTTCCTTCGACTGGAGCCGCGTGATCGCCACCTCACACAAGGACTACTATAAATGGACACAGTGGATCTTCGAGAAATTATTCGAGCACGGACTGGTATTCCGCTCCAAGACACTGGTCAACTACTGCCCGCACTGTAAGGTTGTTCTGTCCAATGAGGATTCTCAGGGAGGTAAATGCGACATCTGCCACAGCGATGTTGTGCAGCTGCCGAAGGATGTATGGTTCCTCCGGATCACCGATTATGCTGACAAGCTTCTGGAAGGCCTGAATCATGTGGACTATCCGGAAAGCATCAAGCAGCAGGAGATCGCCTGGATCGGAAAATCTACAGGAGCGTTTGTGAACTTCCGCCTTGCCGGAACCGATGAGAAGCTCGAGATTTATACTACGCGGTGCGATACCTTGTACGGCGTAACCTTCATGGTTGTTGCCCCGGAGCACCCGGTTCTCGACAAATATAAGGACAGAATCCGCAACTGGGACGCAGTCGAGCAGTATCGAAGAGAAAGCGCAAAGAAGACGGAATTCGAGCGCACCCAGCTGGTAAAGGACAAGACAGGTGTGAAGATCGACGGACTGACAGCAGTCAATCCGATTACCGGCAAGGAAATTCCGCTCTTCATCGCCGACTATGTCATGATGGGATACGGAACAGGAGCGATCATGGCTGTTCCGGCGCATGATCAGCGTGACTATGATTTCGCAAAGAAGTTCGGAATGGATATTGTGCAGGTCATCAAGGGAGGAGACATCTCAAAGGAAGCCTATACCGGAGACGGAGAGATGATCAATTCCGGATTCCTGAACGGCTTTACCAATAAGAAGGATTCCATCGAAGCGATGCTGAAGCATATTGAGGAAGAGGGAATCGGGCACAAGGGCGTTCAGTACAAGATGAAGGACTGGGCGTTCAATCGTCAGCGGTACTGGGGCGAGCCGATCCCGCTGATTCACTGTCCGAAGTGCGGCACCGTTGCCGTTCCGGAGGATGAGCTTCCTCTGGAGCTTCCGCCGGTCAAGAATTTTGAACCGGGTACCGACGGGCAGTCCCCTCTGGCCAAGATCGACAGCTTTGTAAACTGCACCTGCCCGAAGTGTGGCGGACCGGCAAAGCGCGAGACCGATACGATGCCGCAGTGGGCAGGATCTTCCTGGTATTTCCTTCGTTTCTGTGATCCGCACAATGACAAGGCATTTGCTGACCGGAAGAAGCTGGAATACTGGATGCCTGTCGATCAGTATAACGGAGGTATGGAGCATGTGACGCGTCATCTGCTTTACTCCAGGTTCTGGCACAGATTTCTGTATGATATCGGTGAGGTGAACACACCGGAGCCGTACGCAAAAAGAACCTATCAGGGAATGATTCTCGGCGCGGACGGAGAGAAGATGTCCAAATCCAAGGGAAATGTCATTGATCCTCTGGATATCGTAAAGCTTTACGGGGCGGATACGCTTCGCACCTATGTCATGTTTATGGGAGATTATCAGAGCGCCGCTCCGTGGAGTGACGAGGCGGTTCGCGGCTGTAAGAGATTTCTTGACCGTGTGGCGGGACTTACGGATATCATGACCGCGGAAAAGGAAGATCCGAAGCTTGAGAACAGCCTTCACAAGACGATCCGTAAGGTTACGGAAGATATTGACAACATGAAGTTCAACACCGCCATCGCGGCGATGATGTCGCTCATCAATGAATTTTATAAGGCGGGGAGCATCACAAAGGATGACCTGATCACCTTCATCAAGCTGCTTTCCCCGTTCGCGCCGCACATCACCGAAGAGATCTGGCAGTATATCGGAATGAACCCGGACGGCAAAACCTTTATTACGCTCTCCTCCTGGCCGGAATACAGCGAGGAGAAGGCGAAGGATTCTGTCATTGAGCTCGGCGTTCAGGTCAACGGAAAGGTGAGAGGAACCGTACAGCTTGCGGCGGATATCAGCAGGGAGGACGCTCTTGCGGCCGCCAAGGCGGAGCCGAATGTGGCTAAATTCCTGGAGGACGCCACAATTGTCAAGGAAGTATACGTTCCCGGCAGAATCATAAACTTTGTAATCCGCAAATAACCGGCAATGATAAGGGGCAGGTGTCTCACCCGCTTTTCAGAACAGGACAGATAACGTATGGCGAAGAAGAAAACGGACGGTCAGGAACTTGAACAGAAGAAAAAGCTTGCGCTGGAGGTGATCCGGCGTCTGAAGAAAGAATACCCGGACGCTCACTGCACGCTGGCATATGAGGATGCCTGGCAGCTTCTGGTCAGTGTCCGTCTGGCTGCGCAGTGTACAGATAAGCGGGTGGATATGATCACGCCGAAGCTCTTTGCAAAGTTTCCGTCGGTTGCAGCTCTGGCAGCTGCCGAACCGGCGGAGATCGAAGAGATTGTCAGACCCTGCGGCCTGGGGCCGAGCAAGGCCAGAGATATCTCCGGCTGCATGCGGATGCTGCACGAACAATATCATGATCGTGTCCCGGATACGATGGGGGAGCTTCTGAAGCTCCCCGGTGTAGGAAGAAAGAGTGCCAACCTGGTGATGGGAGACGTCTTCGGAAAGCCTGCCATCGTCACGGATACACACTGCATCCGCCTCTGCAATCTGATCGGTCTTGTGGACAATGTGAAGGAGCCGGCAAAGGTCGAGAGGGAACTGTGGAAAATCATTCCTCCGGAGGAAGGCAGCGATCTCTGTCACAGATTCGTCAATCACGGACGGGCAGTCTGCGTCGCAAGACATCCGAAGTGCGGGATCTGCTGTCTGAAGGATATCTGCCGGTACGGCAGCTCACAGGCTGCAGGGTAACAGCTGTCTACTTTTGACCGTAATAAGCGTCGATTTGACTATAAGTCAGCCGCTGTAATTATTGACTATCGTAAATGAAAGTGATAAAAAAATAATAAAGTAATCACTTGCAATCAGAGCCATCTTGCTTGACTGTAAAATTGCCGGTGATTATTTTTATGCGCGTATATTGCGCGATACCCCGGAAACGGGGTGAAACAAAATGTATCAGCTGCGGAATGCCTCGCTGGGTTTACCCTGAATGCTTCAGCAGTAACACGTTAGAAAGAAGGTGGTGAGAATGAGTATGGCACAGAAGCTTGTGGAAGATCTTAAGGTCCAGGACGCATTTGTGATCCCTGTCTTCGGGGGTATACATATTGCAGAATCTGTTGTAGTCTCCTGGATCGTCATGGGTATTCTTTTAGCACTTGCACTCTGGCTGACTCATGGAATGAAAGTTCGGAACCCGGGGAAGAGACAGGTTGCGGTTGAAGCGTTTGTAACCTGGCTGGAGAAGACGATCAAGGGTATGCTCGGTCCCGATGCGGGAGAGTATGCGGAATATCTGATGACGGTCATCATGTTCATCGGTCTTTCCAATATTATCGGACTTCTTGGAATGAAGCCTCCGACGAAGGATCTGGATGTGACGGCTGCGCTTGCCATAATGAGCATTGTGCTGATTGAGGCGGCTGGTATTAAGCGGAAAGGCGTTCTGGGATGGCTGAAGAGTTTCACACAGCCGGTCGGAATTGTTACACCGATTAATATCCTGGAGGTATTTATCCGTCCGCTTTCACTTTGCATGCGACTTTTTGGTAACGTACTCGGATCCTATGTCATCATGACATTGATCGAAAATCTGATTCCGGTAGGAGTTCCGCTTATCTTCAGCTTCTACTTTGATATCTTCGATGGAATGATTCAGGCATACGTATTCGTATTCCTTACCTCACTGTTTATCGCTGAGGCGGCAGAAATCACTCCGGAAGAACCGAAGAAGAAAAAGACCAGAAAGAGAAAAAAGAAAGCTGTTGCCGTTGCCGCGTAAGCTGTTCCGGCGAGAACGCAGATCGCGGTCAGATGTATCCACTGGCCACAATCATTTACACAGTCAACTATTTAAAGTCAACTTTCAATCAATTATTTTTACGGATAGAATCCGTGTAGGAATTCCCGGTTTACCCCGGGGAGTATTGAGAAGAATTTCCGGTCGGATGCCGGAATATTACAGGAGGAAAGAAAAAATGACAGCACTTGGAGCAGGAATTGCAGCACTCGCTTGTATCGGCGCAGGACTTGGAATCGGTATCGCAACCGGACATGCAACAGACGCTATCGCAAAGCAGCCGGAAGCTGACAACAAAATCATGAGAAACCTTCTTCTCGGATCCGCACTTGCAGAGGCAACCGCTATTTACGGTTT
>DGTF01000053.1:0-20223 GCA_002394235.1 Eubacterium sp. UBA4343
GGATCGGCGATCAGATCGCGCAGCTGGAAGCAGCCGGAGAAGTGGATCGCTTCATCTTCGGATTTGAGGAAAGCTACGGTTATCTCGCCGGCCCGTATGTACGCGACAAGGATGCCATCATCGGATCCATGCTGATCTGCGAGATGGCGGCGTACTACAGAAGCATCGGTTCCTCCATCAAGCAGCGCCTGGAGGAGATTTACAAGGAGTACGGCCGTTACCTGAACAAGGTGGACAGCTTCGAGTTCCCGGGACTTTCCGGAATGGACAAGATGGCGGGAATCATGGCGGAGCTTCGCCAGAATCCTCCGGCAGACTTCGCGGGCAGGAAGGTGGTAAGCGTCACCGATTATGAGGAACCTGAGAAGACCGGTCTTCCGAAGGCCAATGTACTGATCTACGGTCTCGAGGACGGCGCTTCCGTTGTTGTGCGTCCTTCCGGCACGGAGCCGAAGATCAAGGCGTACTATACGACAAAGGGAAAGGATCTCGCGGAGGCCGAGGCCGAGAAGGAAGAACTCGCGGCAGCGCTGAAGCCGATTTTTGAGTAAGCAAGACAAAGTGCGTACGAAATACGTTGAGGACAGATAAATTCTCAGAAATCAGTACAAGAAAAAATGCGGTCATATGACCGCATTTTTTCTTGTACTGACGGCGTAAAGACGGCAGTATGACATCTGACAGGATGATTAAAACTCATCAAAACTCATCAAAACAAAAGAAGAGCTTGTCGGGCGGCGGAAATCAAGAAAATGCGAGAATCTTCGCCTGAGAGAGAGCAGCCGAGCGACGGAAATGAAGAAAAGGCTGAAAGCTTCGCCTGAGCCAGAATGGCCGGGCGAAGGAAATCAACAATTTGCAGGTTACATGCAGTCATAGGTCTGGTTCCGGATATACATCTCGAATCGCGGAAGAACAAATGAATGATATCGGGATGATATCTGGTTTATCTTGTTGTATTTGCGATTATTTGTTATATCTTTTATTAAGGAAGAAAGAAAAAGTCATGTAAGCCGTTGAAGAGGGCGGCCGCACAGGCTACAATGAATAAGGAAATAATAAATCCAAAAGCATCCGGTTGAGTTTGTGTCGAAATCATTAGGCAAGTAAAAGAACCGCAAAGCAGAAGAACAGCAAACAGAAGTACAGCAGAGCAAAGGAACCACAAACGGCTATATGATTCATTATGGCGCCATACTGCCACATACTGCCGTATACTGCGTCAGAAGCGTTATAAGCGAAACAGGAGGACATCGATGAGGATTGCGCAGATTCAATCGCATGTGTACAAAAACAAACAGGAAAATCTGGACATGCTGGCGGAGAAGCTGAACGGACTCGACGGGGAAGCAGTGGATCTGGTGGCGGTCGGAGAGATGTTCACGACGCCCTATGAGACCTCCTGCTTTCCGGGATACGCGGAGCCGGAAGGCGGCGAAAGCTGGAAACAGCTTTCCAATATGGCGAGAGAGCATCGGATCTATCTGTCTGCTGGGTCAATTCCGGAAGTGGACGCGGAGGGCCGCGTATACAACACGGCCTATGTGTTTGACCGGGAGGGAAGACAGATCGCAAAGCACAGGAAGACGCATCTGTTTGATATCAATGTAGAGGGCGGGCAGCATTTCCGGGAATCGGATACGCTGTCAGTTGGAAAAGGGGCGACCGTCTTCGACACGGAGTTCTGCAGGATGGGTATCTGTATCTGTTTTGACTGCAGGTTTCCGGAGATGGTGCGCGAGATGGTCCTGTCCGGCGCGAAGGTGGTGCTTGTTCCGGCATCCTTCAATATGACCACGGGTCCTGCGCACTGGGAGCTGATGTTCCGTTCGCGGGCGGTCGACAACCAGTGCTATATGGTCGGGACATCGGACGCCAGAGATCCATCCTTTTCCTACGTATCCTGGGGACATTCCATGGTGGTTTCACCGTGGGGAGATGTCGTGGCAGAGATGGATGAAAAGGAGGGCGTGCAGATCACGAATCTGGACCTGCCGCTGGTGGACAAGGTGCGCCGGGAGCTTCCGCTGCTGCAGTCACTCAGGGGCTGACGACTTCAAAGAAGCTTGAAGTTTCATGCCGTCACTATTAATTCGGGTAATGCTTTCCGCAGTTATTCAGAGGCTGACGAATTCGACGAAAATAAAATTTTCAGACCAGATTCAGACGATATATAGTAAGATAATAATAGAACACTATGCCCAGCGGATGGTGCATCAGAATATGAACGAGATAAAACACGCTGCGCGAGTTTTATCTCGCTATCGCGACGCTCGCCGCACACGAATACTTCGCATTCGGCTGCGGCTCACTGTTCGCGTAAATAACTCAGCTGCTTTGTTGCCTCGCAGCTCCCGCAGCTGTCATATGTATGAACAGGAAGGAATCAGACATGGAAATTTCCAGCGCAGTATATATTTTCCTTGAGGACAAGAAACGAATCGACAAGTTCGGACCGGAGGACGGCCATCCGGCGATGATCGGGCTGAACATCCTGCATTTCCTGCAGGAGCGGCTTCGGAACGATGAGATGGAGAAGTTCGCAGAGATCGTCCAGGGGTGTCAGTTCATTCCCTATGATGAGACACAGACGGACGCGAGAACGGACCGGTCGGGCGATATCCTGGGACTTCTCTGGAGAAAGGGCTCGATGAAGCTGTATAACAGCGAGGACTACGCGGATGTCGTGGACTATGTGTACATCATCGATCTGGACAGCCGATACCTCCGGATTATCAATAACTATGAATACACCATTCCATTCGATGAGATGGAAACGCTGTCGGACGATGATTACCTGGAGAAGATTGCGGCGTATGAGGGAGACGAGGAGGAGTCATGATCGCAACAGTAACGATGAATCCCTGTATCGACAAAACCCTCACCATCCGCGGTTTTTCCTACGGCGGGCTGAACCGCGTACAGACGAAGCGGTCAGATTTTTCCGGAAAAGGAATTAACGTCTCCATCGTGCTGAATCAGCTTGGAATTCCGGTGCGGACCTTCGGTATCAATTACACGAAGAACGGGCAGGACTTTTCGAAGGGGCTGGAGGCGCTCGGTATTCATTATGAGGCATATATGGCGGAGGGAGCGGTCCGGGAAAATATCAAGGTGATGAACGAGGAAGACCGTGTCACGACCGAGCTGAATCAGAAGGGAGATCCGCTGGACGCGAAAACCATACGGGCGTTCACGGATCAGCTGATGGAACAGCTGTCGGATCCGGAGATCAACATGGTAGTGATCACCGGAAGCGTACCGCAGGGCGTGCCAGCCTCGTTTTACAGAGATCTGACCGCTGCGTGCAGGAGGATCGGAAAAAAGGTGATTCTGGACGCGGAAGGAGAGCTTTTTCTGGAAGGAATCCAGGCCTGTCCCGATGTAATCAAGCCGAATCTCTATGAGTTTGAGACGGCATTCGGCCTGGAAAATCCGGGCCGGGAGGAGATCCTGCGAAAGGCGGGAGAAATCATCGATGGAGGGGTAGGGATCATCTGCCTGTCCATGGGCGCGGAGGGCGCCATGATCGTCGGCCGTGAGGGGGCGTGGATCTGTCCGCCGGACAGGATTGACGTCAGAAGCACACAGGGAGCCGGAGATTCCATGGTGGCCGGAATGTGTGTGGCGATGGAGAAGGACCTCCCGCTTTCGGAGATCCTCCGTTATGGAGTGATTGCCGCGGACGGGTCGCTGATCCGGGAAGGCACGCAGCTTTGCACAAGAGAGAATTTTGAAAGGTTCCGGAAGGAAGTCCGGGTCTTCAGAGCAGATTGACTAAGAAAAAACTGGAGGGACTGGAATTTTATGAGATGTCCATATTGTGGTGAACAAAATCCGGATACTGCGAGGCGATGTTCCCGCTGCGGCAGACGGCTGGATAAGGTTCGGGTAAAAAAGAGAGAACGCCAGCTTCTGCTTATGGGAATTATCCTGATTCTGGTGATTCTTGCCGCGGGAATCGGCGCGATGTTCGGCATATCGAAATTTTTGAAAGACGGACAGAACAATACTCCGCAGAAGGTCACGATTAAAGCAACGCCGACTCCGGAGGAGGAATCGGTCACAAGTTCCTCGTCTTCAGTTTCTGTCTCTTCCACCTCAGAGCCGTCTGCGACACCGGAGGCAGAGGAGGACAAGCTGACGGCTTCCATTGTGGACGCAAGCCGTCAGTCGCAGATTGATCTGCTCGGGTATTCACAGGTAACCGTGGCGAGCGCCGACGCGACATCGACGATTTCGCAGGCGGGAATCGACAACACACCGCATGTTCTGTACGATGGATCGAAGGACAGCAGCTGGCAGGAGGGAGTGGACGGATCCGGGATCGGCGAGAGTGTCACCTATCATCTGGATCAGGTCTGCAAGGTGAGATTCCTTGTGCTGCGCCTCGGAAACTGGTACGGCTCGGATGACAATTACACCATGAACAACCGTCCGAAGACGATGACCTTCGAGTTTGGCGATCAGAGCGTTCAGGTCACCTTCCCGGACGAGAAGAAGGAATTCTGCGTGGAGCTCTCGAAGGATGTCGAGACATCCGAGATCAAGATGACCATCGACGAGGTGTATAAGGGAACGGATTATGATGATACCTGCATCAACGAGGTTGACGTATACGGAGTTCCGACCGGTGAGACAGCGTCGGGTGCGGGAACGGATACAAACGGTGCGGCAGGTACAGGGACACAGTCTGCCGGAGCCTCGGGATCCGGTACCGATGCTTCCGCATCCGGAACCGCGGGAACGGCAGGCGGCGCAGTTGGCGGAGCAGACGGAAATGGAAGTACAGGCGCAGGAAACACAGCCGGTGGAACTGGAACCTACGGCGCGGGAGCGAACGGTACGGATGTCTACGGAGGTGCAGGAGGCTACGGCGGAACAGACAGCAGCACATATGGCAGCGGCAATGCCGGCGGCAGCTACGGCAGCGGAAATGCTGGCGGCACCTATAACAGCGGTTACGGAGCAGGAGCCGGTTACGGGGACGGCACGTACGGTGGGACTGCGAACTACGGACAGACGAATAATTACAATGGATATTAAAAACTGCCTTCAATTCGTACAGAATTCATGGTATGATGAAATTTGTCCGGAGGACATCAGGCAGAATGAGTTTTAATTCATACAGAATTCATGGCGCGTTGATATTTGTCTGAAGGACATCGGACAGGATGAGTTTTTGTCCAGAGAATAAGAGGACAGGATCATCAGAAGAAGTTAAGCAGTAGAGAACAGTATTGGAGGTGTACAACAATGAAACTGCAGAACATTAAGGATGTAGACGGGTTTTTCAAGGTGATTGACAATTGCAAGGGCCGCGTAGAGCTGGTTACCGCAGAGGGCGACAGGCTGAACCTCAAATCCAAGCTCAGCCAGTACGTATCACTGGCGAATATCTTCTCAAACGAGGCAGCAATTCCGGAGCTGGAGATCGTAGCTTCCGAGCCGGAAGATATCAAGGCACTGATGGATTTCATGATCCAGGGAAACTGATGGATTTCGAGATCCGGGGCAACGGACGGATTTCATGATCCGGAATTCTGATCGTGCCATAGCAGACGAGATCACAGCACAAAAATCATAGAATGTGAAGGATAACCGCCGGGTGGATACAGAGATGTATACTCCCAGGCGGTTTTTACGTTCTGCAGGCGTGTATCATTTTCTGTCTGACCGGGGATCTTTCATCGAGATCAGTACTGTCAAAGTCATAAAGTTCATCAACCGTGCTACCAATGGGAAAAATGAAAATTCGATGAAATTCAATGAAAAGGCCGCGTTTTGATTGACGGAGATTTTTCCGAAGAATATACTTAATCTTACGTAGATGATTCGGATCCCGAAGACAGACTAAACAAAGAGACATTAGGGTGAGGTATGTATGGAGAATAACAACAATCACAAGGCGGATATCATGAGAGCAGCTATAGAGCTGGTCGCAGAAGATGGTATTTGCGCGGTTACAACCAGGCAGGTGGCGAGAAGAGCGGGTGTATCAGATGGCCTGATGTACCGCTTTTTTAAATCCAAGAACGATTTGTTGCTTTCCTGCCTGTATCTGGTTACTGATAATATCATCGGAGAATTTTACGGCTTAATGAAGATTCAGGCAGATACATTGGAGGAATTCGAACAGGAAGTAAGAGAACGCTGGAATATGTTTTTTTCTTTCCTGGTGAAGCATGTTCCGGATACGCTGTTTTTTTACGAATATGCCAATTCTGCCGGCATGATGAAGCTGGCAAGGGCGGGAACATTCAGTATACGGGATTTTACCCGGATGCTTGCAGACAAACTGGGAGCAGGAGATCCGAAGTTCACTCATGTATCTGAAGAGGATATCCTTTATTTCTGGCTTTATTATATTCATGTTTCCATGATTTTTGCTGTGAGGACGATACGCGGAGAACTGTCAGACACAGAAGAGAGCAGAGATAAAATATGGAGATTGGTAACAAATGGATTATCTGCTTATCTTTTTTCTTCTCCCGAACGGGCAGATGGAAAGACGGAGCACTGAGGATGCCGGGAGCGCCGTATTCATTTTTTGCTGTGCAGGTGGCAACAGACAATAGCATTGTTGTTCGCATATAAAAAGGGCAGCTTCACAGCTGTCTTTTTTATATGCGAACAATTCTTTATGGAGATAATCTTTGCCGGCAATAAAGTGGCTGTAAATAAAGTGGGTATCGTACTTTATACGCGAAATAGTGAGGAAAAACATAGGATAATTTCTAAAGTGGTCTGAAAAATCGGGGAGGGGTTGAATTGTCGCACAAAACATGATAATATTTACAAAAAATAAGCGAACGATCGCTTAAGAAGGGCGGCATGAGGATCGTATTTTGTCATCAGTCCGCGGAGCGGGGCAGCCGTAAGAATGTCTGAGTATTGTTCTAAAGAAAAACTGAATTCAGATGCCGGGGAGAATTCCCCTGCAGAAAGGCCATCTGTCACAGCAGAGGAGTTGCAGTCTGAAATAGACCGGGTCGCATATCAGCGGAAATTCCGGGATACACTCCGAAGCACGATTTTTATTTTGATTACAGTTGCAGCAGCGGCAGTGTTAATCGCGACGCTTGTGCTGCCGATTTTCCGTATCGTGGGGACGTCCATGTCGCCCACATTGGAGGAAGGCAGCATTGTACTGGCATTAAAAGATAAGAATGTGCATAAGGGGGATCTGGTCGCTTTCTATTACAACAACCGCGTACTGGTCAAACGCGTCATCGCCACATCCGGCGAATGGGTGAACATAGACGCCAACGGGAATGTATTTGTGAATGATAAGCTTCTGGATGAGCCTTATCTGAAAGAGAAAAGCCTGGGAAGCTGCGATCTGGATTTTCCCTATCAGGTTCCGGACGGAACGGTCTTTGTCATGGGAGATCACAGGGATGTGTCGATTGACTCCAGAACAAAGGCGATGGGGTGTATCTCCAGAGACGAGATGATTGGAAAGCTATGGATACGAATCTGGCCGCTGAAGCAATTCGGGGCGGTTCGGTAAGTCTTCTTTCGGGAGGAACAGAAAAAGGTCAGTCAGGATCATTAAAGAGGGGGGTACCGGCTGAATGAAGAATTCGATTGAAGAAAAAGTAAAGAAAGCCGCAGCGGGAAACCAGAAGAGGAAAAAAATGTGGCGCTTCACCAGTCTTCTGTGTGCATTTGTAGTGGCGGTTACGACGGTGGGACTGGTTCTGCCTGCCAATACGGCGACAGCCATGGTCATCTGCGGGAAGGAAGAACACACCCATACCGATGCATGCTATAAGACAGAGAAAAAACTGGTCTGCACGAAGGAAGAGCATACCCACACGGCGGAATGCTACGACGAAGATGGAAATCTCATCTGCGGAAAAGAAGAGCATACGCATTCTGAGGGAGAACCCTGCTACGAAGAAGTGAAAACCTTGATCTGCGGAAAGGAAGAGCACGTCCATTCGGAATCCTGCTACGAGCAGGCCGGAAAGCTGACGGCTTCCGCATCGGACGGGATGACGGCCGAGACGGCGTATGCTGCCGGTGTTCTGCATAACGGAACGGTGATGAAGGCGGAGTTGCTGACCGGGACGGCAGCTGAAACGATTCAGAATCAGATTCAGTCTGCACTGGATCAGGGGAAGTCAGGGAAACAGGTTGAAGCTCTCTATGCCTATGATCTGAGCTTTGCGGATAAAAACGGACAGAAAACAGAGCCGGACGGGAAAGTAGATGTCACGCTGACCTTTCCGCAGCCGAAGTCTGCCGGAACCGAAGAGGCAACATGGAAGCTCTACCATATCGCGGACGGACAGACAGTGGAGGATATGGGAAGCGCCGACAGGAAGGCGGATCTGAATATCCGTGTTGAAAACCACAAGGTGACGAAGGTGTCATTCAGCGGTTCTTCCTTCAGCCCCTATGTGCTGGCTGCGCTGACGGACAAGAACGAAGAGGCGGATGCTGTCTCGACAGAGAATGATTCGGCGGTATCGAGCAGTCCGGAAGCGGCAGAAAATACGAAGACTGCGGAGAACGGTTCGACGGTAGGCAGCACAGCATCCGGAGGAACAGACAAAACCGCAAATGAAGATGATACAGCGGATGGCGCTACATTGGAAAGCAGTGCAAGGGAAAATGGCGGAGCCGAGACAAATTCTGGCGCTGCTTCTGCGAAAGCGGCGAGAATGCCGGTACTAAGGGCTGCATCCGGATCTGAAAGTGAGGACCTGTCGAGTTTTATCACAAGCGTGGAGAGTTACAAATATTCGGGCGGCAAATGGGTTTCCACAGGCGAATTTACAAATGGAGATTCGGCAAAATTCATCATCAATTATAAAATCCAGTCTGGGAAAATTAAATCCAATACACTGACGTACTCGCTGGGGGATGGTGTGATTGTGCCCGGCAACAACCAGTCCGGGGATATCAGGGACAGTAACGGAAATGACATCGGTGATTATACCGTCGGAACGGACGGGAAAATTACTCTTACATTTGATACGAATGTATTTGACCACCAGACCGGATTTACAGGAAAGATTGAATTTGAGGGAACCGTACGCAACAGCAATGCGTCCGGCGATGTCACCCACCAGTTCAGCGACGGGACAAAAATCACGGTTCATCCGTCCCAGCAGGAGAAAACGACAGATATTTCGATAGACAAAAAAGGCGAGCTTCAGAGCGACAGAACGATTCAGTATACGGTGACTGTCAGCTCTCAGAAGGGCACCTCCGATGTAGTTACAGTGAAGGATACCATGTGGGCAAACGGCTTTTCCGGCACCCCGTCGTATCAGAACATCACCGTGAAAGACGGCAGCGGCAATCCGGTGACGCCGCAGAGCGTCGCGTCTTTCCCGCTGACTCTGCCGAAGATGAGTGCGGGTACACAGTATGTGATTACTTATACTGTTAAACCTGGAACGGTAAACAGTGCGGACGGATCTTCCTCAATCCAGAACAGGGCGGAGGCAGGCAGCGGAGACGATCATGCCTCCAGGGATATTACGACAACCGTAACCTATGCCATGATTGAAAAATCATGGGGCTACAGCTCAACATCTTCCGGCAAATATGTCTGGACGATTAAGGTGAATCCGGATCATCAGAATATCACCGGGTACACGCTGACGGATATTTTTAATGCCGAAGGGACGAAGCCGATTTCCCTGCCCTCCGAAGTGACGGTGATGAACCAGAATTATTATCCGTCAAAGACGGTCAGCTTTTCAAACGGAACCCTCACGTTCCCGCTTGCAGGATTTGCTGCAACCGATACCTATATTATCACCTACGAGACGGACATCCCGACCGGCTCGGAAGGACAGACCTATACATCCGATAACAAGGCAACCGTTACGAACGGATCGAAAAGCTATGATGCGGAGGCAAAAGCGGAGTACACGGTTCCCGTCAAAAAATACGGGGTCCAGAAATGGAGCATCACAGATGACAATGGAAATCTGACCGGAGCGGGCGGCGCAGAGGCGCAGGACGGGTATCAGCTTCTGACGTGGGTCGCAAGGATCGATCTGCCTTCTTCTGTGACGAACGCGTCTGATATGACGTTCACGGATACGGTGAAAAACAGCGACGGGAAGGAAGACAGCAGCGCACACTACACCACAGCAAAGCTGCTGAACGACACAGCAAATACCTATCTGTGGTCTGAGAATGGAACGAAATTAACCCTTGGAACCGATTATCGGATCTACAGCGGAGACATCGACATCACGGGAAGCGACTCGGAAGAACCGATCACAAATTTCCGGTTTGTGTTTACGGACGATTATGTCAGGAACCGTCTGAACGGTCAGACAACTATTTCTCTGAATTACCAGACCAGAGCGGTGACGGAAGGCATGCACGTCGGAAATTCCCGGACGTTTTTGAACACGGCCTCGGTCCGGAATCAGACCAGCAACGGAAAGTATGTTTACAAGGTGACGGGAGATCTGGACAAGCAGTCCAGCGCTTCGAAGGACGGACCTTACTCTTCCGGCAACGTGAAGGTAGATTTGTCCACAGGGAAGATTTATTACCGGCTTCTCTTGAAAATAAACAATAGTAATTCCCAAAACATCACGGTCACCGATACGGTTCCGGACGGACTGACGATCGATTCGGATTCGATCAGCGCCGTGTACGCGGGGGATGAGAATGTTTCCAGCAATGTTTATGATCATAACCCGTGGAATGAGCCGAGAGGCTATCTGTCCGGAAACGATTCGGTCATGCAGCCCACGGTGAGCGGGGACGGAAAAACACTTACGGTGAAACTGCCTGCCGGACAATACGCAAAAGATTTTCCGTACCTTGCGGTGAATTATTCTGCTTCGATCGATACCTCTAAAAATTCCGTCTGGAGTGACAAAACCGTCACAAAGGAGATTTACTCCAACACGGCATCGTGGCAGGAAAAAGGGATCTCCGATACGCAGGATACAGAAGTAGACCGGGGCGTGAAAAATGTCGAGAAAAGCGTACAGCAGATCACGGACAGCAGCGGCAAGTTGACGAACTATCTGGAGTATCAGGTTGAGATCAATCCGCTTGCCCTGGATCTGGTTCCGGACAGTGACACGATCAAGGTTACAGATAAAATTACGGGAATTTCCGATGACGCGGTGCTGCGATTCCTGCCGGATACCGTTGCGCTCTATGAGTACAGCGAGACAGCAGAAAACCACAGGGGAGAGAAAATCAATCCAAACCGGTATTCCTATACGTATGACGACAGTACGCATGAACTGAAGTTTGCTCTTCCGGATGAAACAGCATGTGTTGCCGTCTACCGGTACTATGTGATGCCTGGCGTCAATCTGCCGACCATCGAGAATTCGGCATCGATTGAAGGCGTGAGCAACGCGGGCGACTCGGTAAAGAAGACACTGGAGAAATCTTCTTCGTCGTCCAGTGCGACACAGAGTGTGCTGTACCTGTATAAAGTAGATGCGGACAATTTTAACAAGAGGCTTCCGAACGTGCCGTTCACACTGCAGGTCTATGACAAACAGAAGGCCAATAACGCTGGCTTACAAACCGATGCAGGATGGAGTGATGTGAGTACGTTCACGACAGGAGACGGAACCGGCAATAGTATTTCAGGTGGAATTAAGTTTGTAGAAGGGGATCCCGGACATCCGGAAAAAGGAAAGCTGTATCGCTTAATAGAGGGGAAGAACCCTAATTCCGGATATGGAACGCAGAAGGAACCGGTCATATATTACTTTGTCTGGATGAACCGTTCCGGAACGAATAATAACAGCAGTAAGATCTGGGAAGACATCGGCGGATGGTATCAACTGGGAAGTACGAATCCGGAGCTGTCGATGGATACTGTGCACTGGGTCTATGATGAAGGCTCCATGTACATCACGAATCCGTATAAGGCGGTCAGTGTCCAGAAGGTATGGGTCGATGAGAACAATCAGGACATCGACAAGCCGGGAAGAACCGCTGTGGTCCGTCTGTACCGTGCATCGGGAAGCTATCAATCCTATAAGGTAACAGTCAATGTTACCGACTCCCAGAATACTAGAACATTTCAGGTGGATGTGGAGCCGGGAACTGACGTTTCCATGAAAATCCTTTGCAACGAAGAATCAGTGTCATATGGCGGAAATACGTTGAAAAAACAGTGGGATAGTTCTCTTGGAAATTATTTCACGATAGATCTCAAAAAGGTCAACAGTAACCAGACGGTTAATGTACAATGCGGATCGATAAATAACCTGAAAACGGTGCAGTTTGATTACACAAAGCCTTCCACCTTCGTAAAGAAAGAAACTACACTGTTGGATACACAGACCCTGAGCAGTTCCAACAACTGGCAGTATGTCTGGGACGGAACTACAACGGGCGCAGATGGAAAAACTGTTGCGATTCCGGATTCGGACGGGAACGGTAATACCTACTACTATTACGTAGAGGAAGATCCGGTTAGCGGATTTACGACTTCCTACTCTGAAAATAATACGACAGGAGTTCAGACCGGAGTGATCACCGTCACCAATAAAAAGGACAAAACGAACGGCTACGTCCTGCCGTCAACCGGAGGGGGAGGAACCTTCCATATTGCCGGGATTGGGCTGGCACTGATGTCCGTATCAGCCGTCGGCGTACTGTTGCGAAAGCGGCGCAGGAGAGGCGGTTAAGGAAATACTTGTCTTATCTGTGGTTTATAAACGTTTTTCCCGGCGTGGGCTTAACAGGAAGGGAGGGAAGAATTGCTTCATGGGTTCAGAATCCCCGGGGAAACGGAGAATATTTCTGGAATTTATCAATAAGAACAACAGTCATTCAATAATAAAGTAATTCAGAGGGAAAAGGAGAGTTCTATGAAGAAACTGAGAAAAGCTGCTGGCCTGCTTCTTGCATTAGCGCTGGCTGTGGTTACACTTCTTGGCACAGGCACAGCAGTCCGGGCGGATGATCCTACGGGAACAACAACAAAAAATTCATTGACCATAACAAATAAAGGATTTACGGATCATATCTTCGAGCTGTATCAGATTTTTACAGGAGATTATGACAAAGATTCGGGATACCTTTCCAATCTTCAGTGGGGAAGCGGAGTTACTCCTGAAGTTAAGGAGTCTCTTGGAGCGGCTGCAGATAAAGCTGCAAGTCTGACAGAGGCGAATGTAGAAGAGTTTGCGCATGCACTCAAAGGTTACCTTACCAGCACACCGACTAAAAAATCAGATAAGATTGCTCCTAGTAAAAGCTATACATTTACAGATTTGGCAGCAGGATATTATCTGGTTATTGATGAAGCAGAGACACAGACTAATAAAGAAAGAGGAGCTTACACTTCTTATATTTTCAAGGTTGTTGGCCAGGCAACAGCGGAGACAAAAATTGATGTTCCGACAGTTACCAAGAAAGTTGATGATAGAAACGATTCTATAGATAGTTCCGAAAAAGAGCCTGAATGGCAGGATTCCGCTGACTATGATATTGGTGACACCATTCCTTATCAGATAACAGGAACTATGCCGTTAAATATTGACAAATACAAAACCTATAAATATGTATTTACCGATACAATGACAAAAGGTCTGACCTATACAGCAAAAAATGCAAAAATTACAATCGGTGAAAAGGATGTTACAGATAGTTTTGTGGAAAAGGTTGATTCCCAGGATGACGGTTCGACTGTAGTTACATGGTCATGTGATGATTTAAAAGGAATTAATGGAGTAGAACTAAATTCACAGTCTAAAGTTGTCGTAACATATTCCTGTGAGCTGAACAAAGATGCTGTCATTGGTAGTGCAGGCAATCCGAATACCGTAAATCTGCAATATTCCAATAATCCGAATCAGGGCGGAGAAGGTGATATGGGGAAAACCCCGGATGATAAGAATATTGTCTTCACCTATAAAGTGGTTGTAAATAAAAAGGATCAGGATAAGAAGGCTTTGGCTGGCGCACAATTTACACTTTCTAAGGTTAATAAAGACAATACAGCTACTGAAATCAAAACATTTACGTTTACTTCCAATGATGAAGGTACCAGTTTTACTGCTTCTGGATTGGATGATGGTACCTACGTATTGAAGGAGACTAAGACACCTTCAGGATATAATACGATAGAGACTCAGTACTTTACTATTAAGGCAGAGCATGATACAGAGTCTGATGATCCCAAGCTTACGAAATTGTATGGAGAAGCAGAGGGCGAAAATACAACGATATCTTTCACGCCGGATATATCTACAGGATCTCTGTCGACAGATGTTGTCAACCAGAAGGGCTCTTCTCTTCCGTCCACCGGCGGAATCGGTACAACGATCTTCTATGTGATCGGTTCAATTCTGGTTCTCGGTGCGGGTGTGCTGCTGGTTACAAGAAAAAGAATGAATAAGAAATCTTAATTATTTTATATTCAGGCGGACGGAGGGGAATTTCCCCTCCGGGCGCCGCATTCGGGAAACGGGTACTCCCTGAAGAAATTGGAAGAAAAGGAAAACGGACTGTATGTGCCCGGAAATTTTGCAGTACAGCAGCAAGGAGAAACCTGCAGAGAACATGAAGAAAAAATTAACAACAATTTTGCTGGTAACAGCTTTTTTTGCAGGTCTGTCTTTATTGCTGTACCCGGCTGTCAGTGACTGGTGGAACCGTCTCCATCAGACCTACGCGGTTGCCGGATATGTGGAACGTGTCGCGGATCATTCGGCGGAAGAAAATCAGAAGCTTCGGGAAGAAGCGGAGGCTTACAACCAAAGGCTGTACGAGTCGGGCGAAGGCCTGCATAATCTGACAGAGGCAGAAGAAAAAGAGTACAACAGCCTTCTCAATATCACAGACGATGGAATCATGGGGTATATTGACATACCGAAGATTAATGTCCAGCTTCCGATCTATCACGGGACAGACGAGGCAGTTCTGGAAATTGCGGTGGGGCACATTCCCGGCAGCTCACTCCCTGTGGGCGGCCCGAATACACATACGGTTATTTCCGGCCACCGGGGACTTCCATCGGCAAAGCTCTTTACAGACATCGACCAGCTCCGGGAGGGAGATACCTTTACGCTGAATGTGCTGGACGAGACGCTGACCTACGAGGTGGATCAGATTCGCACCGTTCTTCCGTACGAGCTGCAGGATCTTACGATTCAGGAGGGGCAGGATTACTGCACCCTGGTAACCTGCACGCCTTACGGTATCAATACACACAGGCTGCTGGTGCGGGGACACCGGATTCCAAATGCTGCGGATGATGTGCATATTGTGGCGGACGCGGTTCAGGTCAGTCCGATGATGGTGGCTCCGGCGATTGCCGCGGTTATTCTGCTGATTTTAATGTTGTGGCTGTTTCTGAGCACCCGGTCAAAAAGGAAACGTCCGGAACATACAGCGCGTTTGGTTGGAAAAGATGTTCAGGAAGGGAAAAACAGGTGAACTGCGCATGAAAAAAATGAAAACCGTACAAACGAAAAAACTGTCGGAAAAGGTGCTGGCTTTACTGCTTGTTTTTCTGTGTATGGCATCTCTGCTTGTTTCTGGAAGAACTGCGGAGGCGGAAGAGACAGGACAGAACAGCATACGTCTGAAATCAGGGGAGGAAGGCACGTCCTTTACCCTGTATAAGGCCGCGGACAAAAAGGACGATGGAACCTTTGCTCTTACAAAAGACTTTGCGGACGCGGGTATAGAGGTCAACGACCTTACTACAGACGGGCTGGCGAATGCAGGCGCTGTACTATCCGTTTACATTGAAAAGAATCATCCGCAGCCGGTTTCCTCCATGAAGATTACAGGCGGAGCATGCCGGTGGACAGGGCTTGAGGACGGATTATATATCGCAGTCGCTACCCCGATCAGCCGGAACGGGGAGCTGTTGGAATTTTCTCCGGTGGTTGCATATCTTCCGTACACGGACAATGGGACAGAGATACGTGATCTTGACAGTGATGTAAAACCTCCTTCCACTGTACCGGATAGCAGCAAGTACAAAGTCTTTAAAGTATGGAAAGACGGAAACAGTGCCGCCAGGCCGAAAAGTGTGGAGATCAGTCTGATTCAGCAGAATGCATCCGGCAGCTCAGTTTATGACACCTGTGTTCTGAACAAAAATAACAACTGGACCTGGACCTGGAAGAATCTCCCCTCGGGGTACATCTATAAGGCGGTAGAGAACAATGTGCCGCAGGGGTATACGCAGACGGTCAGCGGAGAAAGATCTGCAATAGTTATCACAAATACCACAGTCCCGGAAAAAAATAAGGTGACTGCACTTAAATCCGGGAAACTTCCGCAGACAGGGCAGCTTTGGTGGCCGGTTCCTGTTCTGGTGGTTGTCGGACTTTTGTGTCTGCTGGTCGGATTCTGGAAAAGAGCCAAAGATGAAAAGAAAACAGGAGACAGGAATTGAAGTCTCGGAAATTGGAAAATAGAAGAAAAAGAAACAGAACAGGCTGGAGAATCTGGTCTTGTGCGGGGCTGCTGCTTTTAGTAGCAGCTCTTCTTCTTGTGCTGTATAATAACTGGGAATCACGGTTGGCAGGAAAACGCTCCGATGAGGTTCTTGTTGCTATGGAGGAACAGATTCCGGAGCCGGAAGCACCGGATACGAAAGAGAAGACAGATTCTTCCAGCGGAGAGGATACGGTATCAGAGGACCGGGAAATGCCGACAATCGAGATTAACGGATATCGTTATATCGGTTATTTGGAGTGCCCTTCGATTCATCTGAAGCTTCCTGTGATGGAGAAGTGGGATTACACGAGGCTGAGAATAGCTCCCTGCCGGTATTCCGGCTCCGTTTATAAAAATGACCTGGTAATAGCCGGACATAATTATGCCAGGCATTTCAGCCCGCTTCGCTGGCAGAAGATTGGCACGAAGATATATTTTACAGACGCGGAGGGTATCCGGTACTCTTATGAAATATCTGACATTGAAATTCTGAGTCCGACCTCTATTCGTGAGATGACAGCGGACAGCAGGGACTGGGATCTTACGCTGTTTACCTGCACCATCGGTGGACAGTCCAGATACACCATACGCTGTGTGCGGACAGACAGGAGAAGTTATGCAGAAGGATAATCCATTAAAGAGATTGAACAGAGCGCAGCTGCTGGATATGCTTTATGATGAGGTAAAAGAGAAGGAAGATCTGGAGCAGAAACTGCAGGAAACCCGTCAGCAGCTCGAGGATAGAAAGATTCTCATCGCGAAGTCCGGTTCCATTGCGGAGGCCGCTTTAAAGCTGAATAAGGTTTTTGAACAGGCACAAGAGGCTGCAGATCAGTACCTGTTTAATATCAGACAGGGAAATGACCTGAACAATGCGCGGGCAGAGGATACGGACGGCGAGGAGAGAACGGAGCAGGAGCCAGGAGAGCAAAGTGACGGTCGGGAGAGGCGCCCGGAAGAAGAGAAGAAAAGCCCGAAACAGGAAGACCAGGAGGAAAATAATGCGGCAGGATGTGGAGATTCAGATGGAGAAGATGCATACGCAGGATGTGCAGATTCAGATGGAGAAGATGTATATGCAGGATGTGCAGATTCAGATGGAGAAGATGTATATGCAGGATATACAGATGCAGAATGGACGGTAATCCGGTATTCGGAAGATGAAAGGAAAGAAGATGCCCGGATAAAGCTGGTACAGAAGCTGGTACAGGGGGAAAAGGTAATACAGTCCGAGGACAGTACGAATATTTTCCGGACTGCTGAGGGAACAGCGTTATTTCTCAAGGAAACCGGGGATAAAGAATCTCTTGCGTATGCAACAGTACCGCTGGATAAGATTCTGAAAGAGTATTACAGAAAGCTTTTATCCAGGGAAGATTCTCAAGAAAAAGTGTAATTTGACATTTCTGCGGATTGCAGTATAATGATAAGGCTACGCAATAGAATAGTACACAACCTAATTAGCCGCTGACAGCGGCGATTCACAGAACAGGAGAGTGATTTCATATGGCAAAGATAGATATTATTTCAGGTTTTTTGGGCGCAGGCAAGACTACGCTGATCAAGAAGCTTCTTGCGGATGCCCTGAAGGGACAGCAGGTGGTTCTGATTGAGAACGAGTTCGGTGAAATCGGAATCGACGGCGGTTTCCTGAAGGACGCGGGTATTGAAATCAAGGAGATGAATTCCGGATGCATCTGCTGCTCCCTGGTCGGCGATTTCGGCGTTGCGCTGAAGGAGGTCGTTGACAAGTATCATCCGGACCGCGTGATCATCGAGCCCTCTGGTGTCGGTAAGCTTTCGGATGTCATCCGTGCAGTCGAGAAGAATGCCGGAGCCGCGGACCTTGAACTGAACAGCGCGACGACGGTTGTCGATGTCACAAAGGCAAAGATGTATCTGAAGAACTTCGGCGAGTTTTTCAAGAATCAGGTCGAGGCTGCCGGCACGATCATCCTGAGCCGCATGGATACACCGAAGGCAACAGACGCGAAGGTTGAGGAAGCGCTGGCTCTGATCCGCGAGCTGAATCCGAAGGCAACGGTCATCACCACACCGGTAGAGCAGCTCAGCGGCAAAAAGGTTCTGGATACCATGGAGGGCGTGAAGATTGATCTCTCACTCGTTGAGGATGATGACGAGGACGAAGAGGAGCACGAGCATCATCATCACGATCACGACGAGGATGAGCATGACCACTGCGGGCACCATCATGGCGATCACGTAGAGGATGAGCATGACCACTGTGATCACCACCATGATCATGATGAGGAGGGTCATGAGCACCATCATGATCACTGCGGATGCGGCCATCACCACCATCATCATCACGATGCGGATGAGGTCTTCACCAGCTGGGGGCAGGAGACGATCCGGAAGTACACTAGCGATGAGATCAGCAGTATCCTTAAGGCTCTTTCCGCGGACAATACCTATGGAACAATTCTGCGTGCAAAGGGCATGGTAGAGGGAACCGACGGAAAGTGGATTTATTTTGACATGGTTCCGGAAGAAGCAGACGTCCGCGAGGGCGCACCGGAGTATACCGGCCGTCTGTGCGTGATCGGATCCGATCTGAAGGAAGACAAGCTGAAGGAGCTCTTCAAGCTCTGATCCGTGTCCAAAGTATGCGAAGCGGCGCATGGACGTGGGTGAATGCCGAAACAAACTCAGTTTTTCCTTATCGGGCAGGCAATATTGGGTTGTATCCGGATCAGGCAGGCAATATAGGATTACACCCGGATCAGACAGACAAAATGTGATTGCACCCGGATCTGGCAGCCGATATGGAGATACGAAAACAGATGGAGATTTGTGATACATACATATAGTATAGAAAGCTAAAACTATGGATGAGAATGAAATCGAAGTCCCGATTTATCTGATCACGGGATTTCTGGAAAGTGGAAAGACATCTTTCCTGAATTTTACGATTGCCCAGGATTATTTCCAGATCGACGGGCCGACCCTTCTGATCAATACAGAGGAAGGGGAAGAGGAATACGATGAAAAGGAACTGCTGAAGTACAATACAGTGATCGAGACGATCGATGAACAAGAGCAGTTCAGCTATGAGAACCTTCGGGCGTTTCAGAGAAAATACAGCCCGGAGCGTGTGATTATCGAATTCAACCCGCTGTGGAGCGTGGACAAGCTCTGGCAGATGCGGCTTCCCAGGGGATGGGGCATTGTGCAGCAGATCGTGACAGTGGATGCATCTACATTCCAGGTCTATCAGACCAACATGAAGTCCCTGTTCGCGGAGATGAGCCGGCAGGCGGATATGGTGCTGTTCAATCGCTGCAAGAGGGATATGCCACTCTCCAATTTCCGCCGGAGCTTTAAGGTAGTGAATCCGGGCTGTGATGTGCAGTTCCTGGACGTGGACGGACAGCCGGTGGATATCTTTGAGGATTCGGTTCCCTATGATCTGGATCAGGATATTATCGATATTGATGATGTGGACTATGGAATCTTCTTCGTGGATCTTCAGGATAATCCGGATCGCTACAAGGGGAAAAAAGTACGCTTCAAGGGCATGGTGCTGAAGAGCCGGGAGGCCGGAGCGGACTTCTTCATGCCGGCGCGCACGGCGATGACGTGCTGCGCGGCGGATATGCAGTACATCGGCTATCTGTGTCACAGTAAGAACGCCGCGAAGCTGACCGAGGGAAGCTGGGTGCAGCTGACGGCGAGGGTCGATTATAAGTTCGTACCGATGGCGCAGGAAGAGGAGCCGGTATTCCAGGCGATCACGATCAAGGCTGCGGAGCCGCCGGCAGTCGAGACGGTGTATTTCAATTA
>DGTF01000053.1:20324-57856 GCA_002394235.1 Eubacterium sp. UBA4343
TTCAATTAACAGAAAGCCGCGGAGCAGCCGGCAGCCGGGATGGTGTATTTAACTAACAGAGAGCGGCCGGCAGCCGGGATGGTGTATTTTGATCAAGGCTGCGGAGTCATTGGCAGCATAGGAAGAGCATTGACATGAGCTCTCAGCTGTCTGTGTGATCCGACGAAAAAGAACAGCTTACAGATATGAACCGGGGACCCGCTTCTGGCGGGCTGCCGGCTGTGTCTGTATTGTGAAGAAACAGGGAGAAAATCATGTATCTGACAGCAGGGCTGGGAAATTCGGGGAGAAAATTATGTATCTGATAGCAGGACTGGGAAATTCGGGGAGAAAATTATGTATCTGACAGCAGGGCTGGGAAATTCGAGGAGAAATTTATGTATCTGATAGCAGGACTGGGAAATCCGGGAAGAAAATATGACGGTACGAAGCACAACATGGGTTTTGACGTCATCACCGAGCTGGCGGACCGTTATAATGTGCCGTCCTCCGGGCTCTCGATGAAAGCAATGTATGGCAAGGCCGTGATTGGCGGAGAAAAGGCAATCCTGATCAAGCCTCTTACCTATATGAATCTGTCCGGTGAGGCCATACAGGAGTATGTGCATTACTACAAAATTGATCCGGAGACACAGCTGATCGTCATATATGATGACATCGACCTGGAGCCCGGTCAGCTGCGAATCCGGAAGAAGGGGAGCGCCGGGGGCCATAATGGGATGAAGAATATCATTCAGTGTCTCGGAACCGACCGGTTCGCGCGAATCCGTGTGGGGATCGGCGCAAAGCCGGAGCATTGGGATCTGGCGGATTACGTTCTGGCTCCGTTTCCCGGAGCGGTGAGAGAGACGGTTGATGCGTCGATCCGGGATGCCGCGGATGCGGTCGAGATGATTCTGCAGGGTGATATTGACAAGGCCATGGGGAAATACAATCAGAACCGCAGGAAGGCGGAGGAGATGTAAACGGTTAACGGTTGGGGCATGTATCGTGCAGCTTAGGGCTGAAGTATCGCGATACCGCCGTCATTGCGATTCATATGATCGCACCGCCTGCAGTATTGCCGCCGGTTGACAGAACAAACGAATGGAGAAAAGAGAAAGAGAAGAACAGTATGATTGAGGCATTGAAACAGCCGCTGGAGATGATGGCCGGTTTCGAGGATCTGAAGAAGAAGATCGGATCCGACGGCAAAGCAATTGAGATTTCCGGCTGTCTGGATTCTCAGAAGGCGCATATTGCCGCGGGGCTCGCCGAGGGAAGGCCGGCTGCTCTGCTGATTGCGGAGAATGAGCTGAAGGCAAGGGCGCTGTACGAGGATTTCAGACTCTTCAATCCGGATGTCATGTATTTTCCGAGAAGAGACCTGATTTTCTACCAGGCGGATGTATCGGGAAACCTGCTGACAAAACAGAGGATGCAGGTGATAAAAGCGCTGATTGAGCAGAAGAATGTCACGGTGATTACCTCGACAGGGGGATGCATGGACTATCTTCTGCCTCTTGACGTGCTCCGAAAAGCTGCCGTGACGATCCGGAGCGACAGTGAGATTGACATTCAGGAGCTGAGCCGCAGGCTTGCGGAGATGGGATACGAGAGAGTCGGACAGACGGAGGCGTCCGGGCAGTTCGCCGTCCGCGGAGATATCATCGATGTATTCCCTCTGACGGAAGAGGATCCGTGGCGGATTGAGCTCTGGGACAATCAGGTGGATTCGATCCGCAGCTTTGACGCGGAGACGCAGAGATCCATCGACAGCAATCTGGAGGAGATCACGATTTATCCGGCCATCGAGGAAATCGGACGGGACGATGATGCGCTTCGCGAGGAGAGCGGCGGAGCCGGTATATATGGATCTGGAACCGGCGCCGCGGAGATTCAGGCGGAAAGCGGCGGAGCCGGTCAGCGGGCGGAGAAGGCGAGAGCATTTTACCGGAGACTGACGGATACCTTCATCGACTATTTCCCCGAGGGAAGCGTTTTTTTCCTGGATGAGCCAGCGAGACTGTTTGAGAACGCTGGGGCGATTGCCGGTGAGTATCAGGAGGCGATGAAGCACCGGATCGAGGAGGGGCGGATAACCAGTCTTGAGGCGAACCGTATGCTGACGGAAGAGCAGCTGGGCTATAATCTCAGCCGGAAGAGCTGTGTGGTTCTGTCGCTGATGGAACAGCATCACCTCCCTCTGGAGATCGGGGAACGGGTCTCGGTCACCGTGCGGTCGGTCAGCTCCTACAACAACCAGTTTCCGATGCTGGTCAATGATCTGAAGAATTACCGGAAAAATCATTATCGGGCGGTGCTGCTGTCCGCTTCGAGGACGAGAGGAAAAAGACTTGCGGAGAATCTCGTAGAAGAAGGGCTTCCGGCTTTTTTCAGTGAGGATGCGGACCGTGAGATCTCCGCGGACGAGATCATGGTCACCAGGGGAAATATCGGCAAGGGATTTGAATATCCGCTGCAGAAGTTTGTGCTCATCACGGAGTCGGATATCTTTGGAGCGGAAAAACGCAGGAAGCGGAGAAAAAAAGCCGACAGCAGCGGCGCCGGGAAGATCCGGAGCTTTGCGGATCTCACCGTCGGAGATTATGTGGTGCACGAGAACCACGGTCTCGGCATTTACCGGGGGATCGAGAAGGTGGTTGTTGACCGTGTCGCGAAGGATTATATCAAGATCGAATATGCGGGCGGAAGCAATCTTTACGTGCTCGCCACGCAGCTGGACTCCCTGCAGAAGTATTCCGGAGGAGAAGCCGGAAGCGGAAGAAAAGCCAAAATCAATACGCTCGGAGGCAGGGAATGGTCAAAGACCAGGAGCAGGGTCCGGGGCGCGGTAAAAAATATCGCGAAGGAGCTGGTGGCTCTGTATGCCTCCCGTGAGAGAACGGAGGGGTATCAGTACGGACCGGATACGGAGTGGCAGAGAGAGTTTGAGGAGATGTTCCCGTTCGAAGAGACGGAGGATCAGCTTCAGGCAATCGAGGACACGAAGCGGGATATGGAGAGCAGCAAGGCCATGGACCGCCTGATCTGCGGCGACGTCGGCTACGGGAAGACCGAGATCGCGATCCGCGCCGCCTTCAAGGCAGTGCAGGAGAACAAGCAGGTCGTTCTCCTGTGTCCGACGACAATACTTGCGCAGCAGCATTTTAATACCTTTACCCAGCGGATGAAGGATTTTCCTGTCCGGATCGATATGCTGAGCCGTTTCCGGACATATGCCCAGCAGAAGAAGACCATTGAGGCGGTTCGCAAGGGAATGGTGGACATTCTGATCGGAACCCACCGCGTGCTGTCGAAGGATATCACGTTCAAGGATCTCGGATTGCTGATCGTCGATGAGGAGCAGCGGTTCGGTGTGACGCATAAGGAAAAAATCAAGCAGATGAAGCGGAACGTGGATGTGCTTACCCTGACGGCGACGCCGATACCGAGGACGCTCCATATGAGCCTGATCGGCATCCGGGACATGAGTGTTCTGGAGGAGCCGCCGCTGGACCGCATGCCGATCCAGACCTACGTGATGGAATATGACGAGGAACTGGTGAGGGAGGCGATCAGCCGGGAACTTGCCAGAGACGGTCAGGTATTTTTTGTCTACAACCGCGTGAACGGGATCGCGGATATGGCGGCAAGGATTCAGGAACTGGTGCCGGATGCCTCTGTGGCCTATGCGCACGGGAAGATGAAGGAGAATGAGCTGGAAAAAATCATGTACCAGTTCATCAACGGCGATATTGACGTGCTGGTGTCCACGACGATCATTGAGACCGGAATGGATATCTCAAATGTCAACACACTGATCGTCTGCGACGCGGACCGGCTGGGACTTTCGCAGCTGTATCAGCTTCGCGGAAGGGTCGGAAGGTCGAATCGAAACGCCTATGCGTTTCTGATGTATCGCAGGAACAAGATGCTCAGGGAGGATGCGGAGAAGCGGCTTCACGCGATCCGTGAGTTCACGGAGCTCGGAAGCGGCGTGAAGATCGCCATGCGGGATCTGGAGATCCGCGGTGCCGGAAATCTTCTGGGAGCTGAGCAGTCCGGCCATATGGAGTCGGTCGGCTACGATCTGTACTGCAAAATGCTCAATGAGGCTGTCCGTGAGGCGAAGGGAGGAAAAGAAGAAGCGGACTTCGAGACGACGATAGATCTGTCTGTGGATGCCTTTATCCCGGAGAGCTACATCCCGGAGGAGGGACAGAAGCTGGATATCTATAAGAGAATCGCGGGCATCGAGACGCATGAGGAGGCGGATGAGATGATCAGCGAGCTTCTGGACCGTTACGGAGAACCGCCGGAGTCCGTCATGAATCTTGTGAGTGTGGCGCTCCTGAAGGCAGAGGCGCACAGGGCTTATATCTCCGAGATCAAGCAGACCAGAGATGAGGTCCGGATCACTCTTTACCCGCAGGCCGGGATCAATGCCGCGAAGATTCCGGGGATCCTGGAGCAAGAGCAGTTCCGGAACCGCCTCTTCTTCAAGGCGGGGGCGAAGCCTTACTTCTCTTATGTCCTGCGGAAGGCATCAGACAGACGCTTTGAGAGGATCCGTAAGGCGATGACTGCCTTTACAGAGGAACTGCAGAAGATCCGCCTCGATGCAGGGGACAGTGCGCAGAATGAGCATTAACGAATTCTGCAGAGAGGCTGCAGAGGGATCCGGCTCGATGCGGGAAAAGGTTCGCAGAATGAGCATTGATGAATTTTGCAGAGAGGCTGCAGAAGATCCGCTTCGATGCAGGGGGCTTCGATGCAGGGCGGTTGTGAAATGTGGAATTTCAAGTTGCCCTGCTTCGGCATTGAGTATATAATTTAAACATTGGTGCCGTGGAAGACGGGCACCGGAATAGTGTTACTTTTCACAGCAGGCATGAAAGGCAGGGGTTTAAAGCATTGCCTTATCTGTTGCGTGTGAAGGGTTCGATAAAGTATGGATGATTCGGAGGAATCGGTAATGAACAAGTTTAAGAAGGCATCTCTGTGCGGAGTTCTGGCGATGGCTATGATGGTCTCTGTATTTGCGGGATGCGGAAAAGTTGATGGCACAAAGACTGCCTTGGCAGTTGGAGACGAGAAGGTCAGCCTCGGTACGGCTGGATTTTTCCTGAGATACCAGCAGGCATCTACGACCTATATGCTGAAGCAGTACGGACTGTCTTCCGGTACGTTCTGGAGCAACCAGTATTCAGCGGCAACCAGTTCACAGGATGCCATGACGTATGGAGACAACCTCAAGAACTCCGTCAAGGACACAATCGTTCAGGATGTTCTGCTGCGCGCGCACGCTTCAGATTACAGCGTAACCATTCCGGACGAGCTGGCGACACAGATTGAGGACGCGGCGAAGACAACCTATGAGAAGAACCAGAAGAAGCTGGACAAGATGGGAGTTTCTCAGGATAACATCAAGGAGGTTCTGGAGCTTCAGACCTATCAGCAGCTGATGTTTGAGCCGATGACGGCAGACACGGATACAAACGTCACGGATGATGAGGCGAAGCAGTCGAGTATTACATATGCGCGTATTGCGCTGACCAAGACGGACAGCAGCACCGGTACGACGACAGATGCCACGGATGATGAGAAGGCCACCTACAAGAAGGAGCTGGAAGAGCTTCTGACGCAGGTAAAGGACAGCGGCGATGTCGCGAATGCTGATATGAAGACAATGGCAAGCAACCTGGACAGCACTAATATCGCCTGCACCACCTACTCCTACGGCGCGGACGACACGGTAATGCCGGATTCAGTCATTGACGCGGCGAACAGCCTTTCTGATGGAGAGATCTATGACGGAGTGATCGACACCGGGGATTACTACTACCTGGTGAGAATGGACAAGACCTTCGATAAAGATGCGACCGAGAGCAAGAAACAGGACATCGTATCGCAGAGAAAGCAGACCAATTATAACAAGAAGCTTCAGGAGTGGAAGGACGCCGTACAGGTCGTTGAGGAAAGCCCGTGGAAGAAGCTTGAGGTGAATGACACCGATGCTTATACCGAGCTTGTAGCTTCCTCATCTGTATCGTCATCTTCTGCTGTATCAGGAAGTTCTGTAACATCATCCTCAGCGGCAGCATCGGGCAGCTCAGCGGTATCTTCCTCCGGGCAATAAGTCACACCCGCTTACACAGACCGGGCAGGTTTGTGGCGCCGGGCAGCAGCGCAGCGTCATTCTCAGCGGCAACATCGGGCAGCTCTACGGTATCTTCTTCGGGACAGTAAGCCACATCCGCTCACACAAAGTGTGAAACAGTGAGGTGAACGCCGCGGCAGACCGACGAGGCCGGTTATCAGTAGGTTTGCGGCATCGGGCAGCAGGCATATACGGAGAGAAAGGAACGGACAGAATTGTACAACGATTTATTCTCAATCGGACCGGTTACGGTACACACCTACGGTCTGATGATCGGGATCGGAATTATCTGCGCATATTTTCTCGCGGAACACAGAGCGAAGCAGAAGGGTATGACCGCCAGAGAGAGGGATAAAATCTTCGGGCTGGTCATTGCCTGCGTGGTTTTTGGCTTCCTGTGTTCAAAGATTTTGTACATCATAACGATTATTCCGGAACTTGTGTCCGGAACACTGACCCTGAGTGATGCGATTTCAAACGGCTGGGTGATCTTCGGAGGACTGCTTGGAGGACTTCTCGGCGGTATCCTCTACTGCAAGTGGCAGAAGCTGAATGTCTGGCTGTATTTTGATGTAGCCTTCCCGGCAGTTGCCCTTGCACAGGGCTTCGGACGGATCGGATGCTTTTTCGCGGGGTGCTGCTATGGCGTGGAGACCAATGGCCCGCTGTATCTGGAATTCACACATTCGGATTACGCGCCGAACGGCGTGCACCTGGTGCCGACCGAGCTGATCATGAGCGCGGGCGACTTTCTGCTTTTCGCTTTTCTGGTTTTGTATGACAAGAAGTGGAAGAAGAAAGAGGGAGAGCTTGCCGGATGGTATCTGACACTCTACAGCATCGGACGTTTCATCGTGGAGTTCTGGAGAGGTGATCTGATTCGCGGACAGGTCGGACCCCTGTCAACCTCTCAGTTCATCGGACTTTTTACGGTTGCGGCAGGAATCATCATTCTGCTCTATCTTCGCAGACACGATCCGGGAGCAGCCTTCCGGGCGAAGGCAAATGCAGCGAATGCAGAGGAAGAAAAAGCAAAGGAAGCGGAAAAGAATAAATGAAATCGAAGATCAGGGATTTTGATCCCTGGCTAAAAACACAGCCGGTTGAGAGCCGGCTGTGTTTTTTTACGCGAACAGTGAGCCGCAGCCGAATGCGAAGTATTCGTGTGCGGCGAGCGTCGCGATAGCGAGATAAAACTCGCGCAGCGTGTTTTATCTCGTTCAACATTGCGTTGTTTGTTCAGTAGTATCCGGGAACCTGGGTAGGAATCATCACGGCAGTAAGTGTGGGATACGGCACAATTTTCTGGAGTATTAACCGCCTTATCGCAGGAGTAATGAAAGATCGCCTGCTGTAGGAGGGGGAAATCATCATTTGCCGTAATCTCAGAAAATGTTAACTTTGATAGAGATCGTCTATTGTGACTAATATAAATCGTTTATCTGCTGTTATACGGTCAGCTACACTTTTGGTGACACCATGCCTGGAAAAAATGCAGAAATAATTATTTTTTCGTTTAACACAATGAGAAGATGCTATCAGGTCATCCAATTCCTTGTTGTCAAATGGCTGATCTGTATATTTGCATTCACAAAACAGAGCATTTGCCTGATCTATGGCAAGGATGTCTATCTCCTCCTGCCTTTTTTCTACCGGGTTATTTCCCCACCATCGTCCGAGGTATTCCGCCTGAAAGGGCATGCACCCAAGATAGAACTGATTCTTCAGGTATTCCGTGCAGATACCTTCGAATCTGTGTCCAATGAAGTGATTCATCTTATCTTTTGTGCACATTTTCTGAAAGAAAGCATCCGGGGAAATTAAGCCGTTTAACATATTGCGATAACGGTATATAAAGGAAAAGTAAAAGGCAAAGTAGTTGTCGCTAATCATGTATAAAGAATTTCGTCTGGTTTCCTTTTCTCCGCATGGCGTCTCCCTCTGTACAAATCCGAGATTAATAAGCGTATGCAGGTACTTCGATGTTTTTGCTGATTCTGACTGTATTTTTGTTGCTATTTCATTCAGTGTTGATGAGCCTGCCTGAATAGCCAGAAGGATATTCTGATAGAAGGTTATTTCCACAAGCTCCATTCGTAACAATGCTTCCGGTTCATTGTAGAGTACTCCGGTCGGGGAGAAACAGTGTTTGATAATATTGTCTTTTAAAGGCTTGGCGCTATCAAAAAGTTTCAAGTAGTAAGGGATGCCGCCAAGTATTGCATATGTTTTTAAGGCGTCTTCTTCAGAATATGACGGAAAAAATGAACGGGCCTCCAGATATGTAAATGGTTTTAATTTTAATTCTGCCGTTTTCCGACCATATAAAGGCTTTCGGGAATCGCCAAATAAATTTTCTATTGTAGATACCTCAGATCCACAAAGAATTAAAAAGATATTCTTCTGTTTTAATATTCGATCGATTGCATTTTGAAGTTGTGAATCATAGCTTTTATCATTATTCAGAAGGTATGTAAATTCATCAATGATAATTACAAGACGCTCGGAAATGTCTCTGTCGCGGAGGAAGGAATATACCTGTTGCCAACTGGTAAGCGTATGAAGATATTCGCCAGCATGTAATACACGATCCAGTTCCTCGCAAAAATTATGTACATTTATCTGTTGCGATGATTTATCAGCGGTAAAAAATACAGTGTTTTCAGGATGCTTTTGAGCAAAATGAGTCAATATATAAGTCTTGCCTGTCCGTCTTCGTCCATGCATCAACAGAAACTCAAATCGACGAGAGGAAAAAAGCGACTCTAATGTGTCTAGTTCTGATTTACGGCCAATAAAGTCTTCCATTTAAATCTCCACTCCCTAAAAATAATTTGCCTGGAGATAGTCAACTCCAAAGTAACTAACTTCAGAGTAACTAACTCCAAAGTAACTAACTTCAGAGTTAATAACATGTAATTTCATTATATCATTCCATGTATCATGACACAAGAGAAGGGTGAAACGCATTATTCAGGGAGGTTCGGTTTTGTTGGAGCAATCCGCAGCTTATACAGTTTGTGGCACGATCTATCATATGGGCGTTTATCAGACTGAATAGCTTAAATAAACATATCCTCCAGAGTTTTTGTATCAGACATAGCGGTAGTGCAGCACGGCCCGCCGGATCAGGTCGAAGACCAGGCCGGAGCCGAGGGAGAGAAGGGCTACGAGGAGTCCGCCGGTGAGAAGAATATCAGACCGGAAGAGTCCCAGGCCGGTGAAGATGATTTCTCCGAGCCCGCCGGCTCCGATCATCGCCGCAAGAGTAGCGCTCGCGATGACTTCCACGAGGCTGGTCCGGATCCCCGCGAGAATCATGGGGAGTGCCTGGGGAACGCGGACATGCCAGAATTGCTCCCGGGCGGTCATTCCGATTCCGACGGCACATTCCAGCATGAAATCCGGGACACCGGAAAATCCCACGATGGTGTTCAGGAGAACCGGAGGAACCGCGAGGATCGTGAGCGCTGTAACGGCTGGACGGATACCGGTTCCCATGACAGGAATGAGGAGAAAAAGAAGCGCAAGGGAAGGCACGACGCGGAGGATCTGGAAGGGGGCGGAGATGATCTGCTCCTTTTTTACAGACTTCGAAGCCAGATATCCGAGGGGAATACCGATTGCAGCTGCGATGGCAAGGGACAGAAGACTCACGAGGAGATGCTGCCGGATTTGGAGCAGAATCTGAGGAGCGTTCTGCTGTATGTATAAGATCATTCCCTTAATCATTTCTGATCACTCCTTTCCCTTTCGATATTCTGACTCCCGGATCCCCGCTGCGCCTGGAAATTCCCTGCTGTGCGTTTTTCACCGAGCTTGAGAAGAACATCCATTGCGACGGCCAGGCCTGCGGAGAGTACACTTCCCCAGAGAATCTTGACGACGTTCTGTGTGCGCATGCCGGAAAAAAGCAGGTCGCCGAGGCCTCCGGCGTTGATGCAGGAGGCGATGGTGGCGATTCCGATCGTCGATACCATGGCGAGGCGGATGCCTGCGAAAATCGCGGGACGGGCAAGAGGAAGCTGAATGCGGCGCAGAATCTGGAGCTTTGTCATGCCGATTCCGCGGGCGGCTTCGCGGATTCCGGTGTCCACCTCGTCCAGACCGGTCAGGAAGTTGCGCAGGAGCAGGTACTGGTTGTAGATGACAAGCACAGTCACTGCCGAGGGCATTCCGAGGCCGGTGAGCGGTATTAAGAGCGCAAACAGCGCCATGGAAGGGATGGAGTAGATCAGAGAAAAAATCTGTACCAGAAGTGAGCCGAGCTTTGGAATCTCCACGGAGAGCACCGTAAGGATTGCCGCGAGAAGCACGGAGATCGCGAGTGTGATGAGGACGATTTCCAGATGTCTTGCGAGAGGGATCAGGATCTTATCCGGATTGGAAATAAGATAGCGTATCATTTCATCACATCCTTCCAGAAGTCTTCCTGCTCGCGCGCGGAGGAGATCAGAGTCTCTACAAAGGGGTCTGCGGGATGACGAACGATTTCCTGCGGTGTATCAAACTGCAGCAGCTTTCCCCGGTCCATGATCATGACGCGGTTTCCGAGACGGAAGGCCTCATTGATATCATGGGTGACCAGGAGAAAGGTGCGGCTCGTCTCCCGATGAATCCGTTTCAATTCATTCTGAAGATTAAGACGGGTAATGGCATCGATCGCTCCGAAGGGCTCGTCGAGAAGCATGATCTTCGGGTTGGTTACCAGCGCTCTGGCGAGACCGATTCTTTGCTGCTGTCCTCCGGAAAGCTGGGAAGGATAGCGGTTCCGGTAGATTTCGGGATCGAGGTCGACCAGGTTGAGAAGCTCCGTGACCCGGTCGTGAATCTTCGAGCGGTCCCATTTCTCAAGCTGAGGAATGATGCCGATGTTCTGCTCGATTGTCATGTGCGGGAAAAGACCAACCTGCTGGATGACATAGCCCATGCGGCGGCGCACCACGATTGGATTTACCGTAGAGATGTCTTCTCCAAAGAGAATGATTTTGCCTTCGCTCGGCTCGATCAGACGGTTGGTCATCTTGAGGAGGGTGGTCTTTCCGCAGCCGGAGGACCCCAGGATGGTGATAAACTCACCTTCCCGGATCTCGGCGGATACGTGATTTACGGACAGGACATCGGAGCCCGGATATTTTTTTGATATATTCTGATATTGGATGGCTTTCATTTTCTTCCTCACAAATCTCAAATGGGGCAGTTGTGTGAAGCTGCCCGAGACAGACCAATGGAGCAGTTCGTGCAGCTGCTTCTGCTTCAGGCAGGCAAGTGGGTGCGCCCGGATTCAGGAAACACTGCTTGAGGAGCTGCCGGAAGCAGCTGCCGGGATACTGTCTGCAATGCTGTCGTAGTAGGATTTCGCGACATCCTCATATTCCTTCTTGTCGATGTCCACCTCGGCGTTGAGCTTTGTGAGAACCTCAGTGGTGAGGGTCTTGTCGACGGCGTTCAAAGTGTCTGCAATCTCCGGATTAAGAGAGAGGGCATCGTTTCGTACGACAGGAGCCAGGTTGTAGGGTGGCCATGCCTGCTTGTCGTCGTCCAGAAGAACGTATTTGTCGGTCTCGGAGAGCGCGCCCTCTGTAGTGTAGGCCGGGGCTACATCGGCTTCGCCGCTTGCTACGACCTGATACTTCAGACTGTTATCGTATACCTTTGTGGATTTGAATTTGAATTCACCATATACGTCGTTTAATCTTGGAAGTCCGTCCTCTCGCTGGTCAAATTCTCCCTGTGATGCAAAATTCAGCTCGGAGGCATGCTTTTGAAGCTCGGAGATCGTTGTGATGCCGTACTTGTCGGAGGTTTCCTTGCTGATGAAAAGACCCTGGCCGTCGTTTCCCGGTGCGTAGTCAAGCCAGGTTACATCGAACCTGTCGGCATATTGCTTTTTTACCTCGTCATATACCTTCTGGGGATCGGTGATCGGATCCTCTTTCAGGATAGAAATCAGCCCGGTTCCGGTATACTCGGGATAGAGGTCGATATCATCGCTGATCAGGCTGGTGTGAATCAGAGAGGATGAGATGTCGAAGGTCCGCTGTACCTTATAGCCGGCGTCTTCGAGTGCGAGTGCATAGATTTCAGCGACAACTTCATTTTCCGTGAAATCCTTAGAGCCGATGCGCACGGTTCCCTCTTTCGCTTTGCCGGACTTGACAGTGGCTGACGCTGAGTCAGAGGATACGGAAGAGGAGCCGGCGTCGGAGGAACTCTGGGTGGTGAATTGGCTGCTTCCGCAGCCGGTGAGTATCGTGATGCCTGCGGCCAGAGTGAGGAGAAGAGTGCGGGAGAGGATATTTTTTTTCATGGGATGCTCCTTTCATTGTGTGGAATTTTGCAAAGTTACAGATGCTGTGACTGATTCAGTGCCTGATCCATGTCCCGGATCAGGTCGTCGATGTCTTCAATGCCGACGGACAGCCGGAGAGAGTCTGGATAGACGCCTGCCTTTGCGTTTTCTTCCGGGGAATGCCCGAAATGCGTGGAGGACGCGGGGTGTACGATCAGCGATTTGGCGTCGCCGACATTTGTCATGTAGTCGAAGATACGGACCGCCTTCAGGGTGCGGAGGGCGGCCTCCTGTCCTCCCTTGACCCGGATGGACATGATTGCTCCCGGCCCCTTTGGGAAATATTTTTCGGCAAGACTGTGGTAGGGGCTGGATTCCAGACCGGGATACAGGACCTCTGTGACTGCCGGATGATTCTCTAGAAAAGCCGCGAGCTTACCGGCGTTTGACACGTGACGCTCCATGCGAAGGGAGAGAGTCTCCATGCCCTGCAGGACATAGAAGGCCGTCTGCGGGCTCATGTGCGCGCCGAGATCGGTGAGATATGTGATCCGGAGGCGCTTCGTAAACATCTCGCGCTTCAGGGTTTCTTCATCGATCCAGTCCTTAAAGTCATTGTAAAAGGTTTCAAACTCCGGGAAACGACCGTTCAGATAGTTGAACTTTCCGCTTTCCACCACGATTCCGGCGATATTTACACCGTGACCGGACAGGTACTTGGTTGCCGAGTAGCAGACGATGTCGACGCCGTGTTCGAATGGCCGGAACAGATAAGGAGTCGCGAAGGTATTGTCGATGACAACCGGAATGCCGTAGGAATGAGCAAGTGCAGTGATGCGGTCCACGTCCAGAACATTCATTCCGGGATTTCCGAGAGCTTCTATATAGATGGCTTTGGTGCGGTCGTCTATATAGTTCCGGTAGGAATCGATGTCAGTCTCGTCTTCGATGAAGCGGCCCTCGATGCCGTATTGTGGCAGAGTCTTCTGAAGAAGGGTGGTGGTGCCGCCGTACAGAGTCGGAACGGAGACGATATTGTCACCCTGGTGCGCAAGAGTCAGGAAGGTGTCGGAGATGGCCGCCATGCCGGAGGCCAGGGAAACCGCAGCGCTTCCTCCCTCCAGAGAGGTCAGGCGTTTCTCAAGCACGCGGTTGGTGGGGTTCGAAAAACGTACGTAGGAATCTCCTTCTTCTTCATATTTAAATAAGCGTAGGCAGCGCTCGTAGCTGCCAAGCTCAAAGGCAGCGGTCTGATAGATGGGAACCGCCTTGGACAGAAAATGCTGTGAGGGGTCGTAGCCTGCGTGCAGCTGCCTTGTGGTAAAGCCAAGGGTATCGTCATTAAAAGCCTCGTAACTCATTTCGTTTTCTCCTTCTGCAATATATTTATTCTGTCTTGGAGTCTAATTTGTATTGGAACTATTCAGAACCATTGCTTTTCAGCGGGCTCCATCTTTTGCGGACCCCATTTCTGCGGAATTCATGTTTCTGCGGGGCCCTGGGGTGTATGTGCCGGGGTTTTTCTGGGCACCAGATGCAGGGCGTCAGCCGGACAGGTGCTGGCACAGATGCCGCATCCGTTGCATTCGTCCATCCGGAAGGACAGGGAGGCATCCTTGCCGCGTCCCGTCATAGAGATGACATCGAACCGGCAGCGCTTGACGCACCGCCCGCATCCGATGCAGGGGTTTGCGTCATAGGATATGATGTGCGGCGCTTTCGGCCAGAAGCCGACGCTCCTGCGGTCGCGCTGTACCCGGAAGAGATAGCAGTCTGTCGCGTTGCAGTTGCAGATGCCGTGGTCGCTGATGGTGTGTACGAGCCCTGCTTTGTCAGCATCGCGGATGATCTGCTTCGCCTGCTCTTTGGTGATGCGGTCCGAGATTTTCCGTGTGACGAAGCTGTTGTCTCCGTGAACAAAATTGATGCAGGTGTTGGTAGGATCCTCTGCCTGTCCGCCCAGGCATTTACAGTCACAGCGGGCAAGGTAAAGAGGCCGTTCCTCCTGATCAATGAAATCGAGCATCTCCTGCAGAGATATGATTTCGTCAGTGGTCGGTCTTACCCGTGGATCGGGATCCAGACTTTTCTCGTATTCATCGAAGTACCACTGATCCAGCTTTACCCGGAGATCTGCGGGAAGGGTGTGATAGCGGCGGGTTTCGCTGACGCTCAGGACATCCAGCATCCCGTAGAAGTTGTTCAGCGTGTAGTCATAATCCGGGTTTGCAGCGGCGTCCGGATCCTCCGGAGTATCGTCCCTGCGGACCCTGGCCAGAACGCCTCTCCGAAAGGCATCCGCCGCGTATCCGGGATCGAGAGAACGATAGGAAACCGGAGTTCCGTCAAAGGATAGAATAAACTTCCGATCCTCCTCTGTAAAAAAGAAGTCAATGAGGCGGACCCCAACCTCTGGCATCTGGAACTTTTCCCCGATTTCTTTCTCCTCCCGGGTGAGTGGAGCGGTATTGTATCCCTGATATTCCTCGTCTAAAATGTAAGGAACGGCAGCTGCGATATCGATATGATCCTGTGGTTTAATGTTCTGCATGGACGGTCATTCCTTCCTGAGTCACAGACCAGATCTGTATTTCATATATATCTGATATGAAATATATGTTTATGCTGAAAAGACCTTATCACGTTTGCATACGCTTGTCAACGGATATTTATAATTTCGAACTGTCACGGATATTTAAATTTCGAACTGCCTTAAAACCGTCTTCAAACATCCTGCCGCGGGCGGTGATATTGAGGAGAAGAGGAAGTCATGATTTGCGCTGCCTGACTCTGCTTAAATTAAAAGAGCGTTCACTATATTTCGCCGAATCGGAATATTTATATGTTTCACAAGTCCGATGACGGCAATCGCGATCGGGTTTATCATGCTCCGCCACACTGGAATATTCATTTGCCGAAGCATTATTGTTTCGGGGAAAAGATGTTATAATATTGCTGCATATGTAAAACCGGGGAAATTCTGGGGAGCAGAAGCTGTGGAAGAAAAAACTGCAGAAGAAAAAGCTGTGGAAGAAAAAGCTGTACAAGCAAAAGCTGTGGAAGTAGAAGCTATGGCAGTAAAAGATTGGGAAGAAAGATTATGGAGGCAAAGGACATGGATGAGATATTGAAGAGAAGTCATGAACTCAGGGATGCTGCGGACCGGCACTATAACTGTGCGCAGGCGGTTTTCATTCCGTTTGCGGAGAGAAAAGGACTGACGGCGGAGCAGGCAAACGCGATTGCGCAGAATTTCGGGTCGGGAATGCAGGCGGGGCTGACCTGCGGCGCGATCACCGGAGGGTTGATGGCGCTGGGATTGTGCGGAGCCGGTGATTCCGGTATCGCTGTCGAGCTCATGCGGCGAATCGCGGGCAGACATGAAGGACGTACACAGTGCAGGGATCTGCTGGCGGCGGAAGTCCGGACTCCAGGGGAGAAGAAGCCGCACTGTGACGCGATGGTATATGAGGCGGTTGAAGCTGTTGAGGAGATGCTCCGGGAACGTGGAATCAGCATCTGAGAGGGTGCATGAACATGAGGTCAGCGTCTGAGATGCTTTAGAAACGTGAGATACCCATCTGATTTCGGAAGAATTGAGGCATTGAAAGAAAATCATTTATGGAAGCGGCGCAGAAGTTCTGCGCCGCTTTTGCACATTTTTATTGAGAAATTAATGATCAGTTCAAACCTTCTTCAGCATCAGAGGTGTCAGGAGGTTCAGAAGCGCCTGTGATTCGGTCGGGAAGGTGAAGATCATCTGGTTGAGCTGCATGCCGGTGAGCTTCTGATTGATGATGAGAGCGGCGATATCGGCATTTGTGCCGGCGTCCTCTCCGTAAAAGGCTCCGCCTACAAGCTCGCGCTTCTTATTAAAGATAAAGGTGAACTCGGCATCCGGCTGGTTCTTTGCTTCGAAGAGAAGACGTTTGCCGAATTCCGCGACCTCGATGTCATATACATCCGGCTGTGCCTCGGCCTGTTCCAGCGTTACACCCACCTGGGAGATTCTCGGAAGAGTGAACACCAGGTTCGGGATGACCGGATACTGAATCGGATTCGGATTGATTCCGAGTATCTGGGTAGCGATATAATTGGACTCAAAGGTTGCCGTCGGGGTCAGCTTCGGAATCCGTTTGTCTACACAGTCCCCGGAGGCATAAATATTCGGTACGGAGGTTCTCATGTGGTCGTCCACCTGAATGCCCCTTCTCGAATAGGAGATGCCAAGATCCTCAAGTCCGAGATTTTCCGTATTTGCCGCGCGTCCTGTGGCTTCGAGGACATAGTCGGTCTCGAGGGTGGATCCGTCAGCAAAGGTCAGAACATAGGAGCTTCCCTTCTTTGCGATCTCTTTCACTTCATGATTCAGAAGGAAGGAGGCACCTGCGGCTTTCATTTTGTCTACCACACGGCCTACATATTTTTGAGGGTACATGCGGAGCACCCGGTCAGTGTATTCGATCACTGTGGTCTGAGCACCCATCTGTACGGCTATGGAAGCAAATTCCATGGCGATGATTCCGCCGCCGATGAAGGCGATACGTGCGGGGAAGCTGTCCAGATCCAGAAAATCTCTGCTGTCGTGGATATATTCCTTACCCGGAATATTCTGCTTCATGGCATGCTCACCGGTACCGATCACAATGTTCTCAGCGGTGATCTTTTTGCCGTCTACATCAACGGTATGTGCATCCACGAGTTTTCCATTTCCGTGAATGACCGGCATATGCGCGTTCTCGAACATACCTTCCATAATTTTATTCAGCGGAGAAATTACTTTCTTCTTGTAGTTCATCAGACTCGTCCAGTCCGGCTTCGGAAGCTCGGAAATACCGATGCCCTGATACCGCTTCAGGCCGTCCAGATAATTGAAGGGCGTGTCAAGAAGAATCTTGGCATTGCATCCGTAGTTGGTGCAGGTTCCTCCGACCACATCTCGCTCTACGAAAGCCATCTTCTTGCCTGCCTGAAGTAGAATCATTGCTGCATGCCAGCTCGCATGGCCGGCTCCGATAAATATCACATCATAATCGTACATGTCCTGTCCTCCTGATTGCGGTAACCTTTGCTGTTGTTTTTCTCACATTCTCAGAATATCACTCAAAATAATTTTTGTCAATTAAATTGCATAAAATATAAATTAATATTTTTCACTCATGGATTGTCATGATAGTGCCCATCAGGGTCAAGAAGGACGTGCTGAAGGATCTTCCGGATAAGCTGGAGGAAGTCCGCTATGTGCAGATGGGGAAGGAGCAGCAGAAGCTCTATGATGCCGAAGTTCTCCGGATGAAGAAGGATCTGTCAAAGCAGACAGATGAGGATTTGCGGAAGGGTAAGCCGCAGGTTCTGGCAGCGATTACCAGAATCCGGCAGATCTGCTGCGACCCGTCGCTGTGCTTTGATGGATATAAGGGGGAATCCGCCAAGAGAGAGGCGGTTATGGATCTGATTCCCCTGAAGGCGGGCAGTACCGGATTGAACCTGACCGGTACGGCTCTTGCTATGTGACCGGGTTTAAATAGGTAACATTACTCATGCAGCATCCCGAGCATGTAATAGGAGAGCAGAAGCTTGATGCGCTCCTTCGGGTCGTCGAGGTTGATGCTGATCAGCCGGCGGATTTTCTCCAGCCGGTAGGAGAGGGTGCTCCGGTGAATGTACAGTTCCTTCGAGGTCTGCAGGACATTCCGGTCATGAAGCAGATATGCTTCCAGGGTATGCGCAAGCGCTGTGTGGTTTTTCTGATCATATTCCAGAAGCTTTTGAAGGGCGTCGGAGCAGAGAAGCTCCGCCGGCATGTCTTCGGTGGAGCAGCGGATCATATAATCGAGCATGTACTGATCAAAATAGTAGTACCAGATCATGCTGTTGCCGGAGAGCCCGAAGTTCAGGGCAATATTGGCCTGGTCGAAGAGAATGCCCAGCCGGAAAAAATCACGGAGCTCGGAGCTGACGCCAATTTTCAGAAGACTGTCCCGCATGGGCACCGCGAGGCGACTGACGACGTCGGAGGTTTTTTCGTGCGCGTATGAGAGGTTCACAACAAGAGTGATTCCCTCCTGATGAAAAAACGCCCGTCCGGCTGCCAGGATGGTGTTGATCTGGTTAAGGACCGCATAGGAGGAAATGATGTTGAAATCCCTCTGCTGTGTTACGATCCGCATCACAACATACCGGTCGTTCCGGTTCCAGTTCTGATAGCGGAGATAGCTCAGAACCTGCTGCTCGTCTGTCTCTTCCTTCTCACACAGACGAACCATGAGTTCGTATGTATCGTCCGAGATGCTGAATTTTCTGAGATCGCCGGAATACAGAAAATGCTCCAGGAGTTCTCCAAGATAATCAATAACCGCAAAATCACCTGGCAGAATTCTGCTGTCAACCTCAAGGTCCAGAATCCTGCCCCGGTAAATATCGCCCTGCCAGATGTTCCGGTACAGAATCTGATATCCGGTCTGTTCGGAGGGATACATTACAGGACGGCGCTCTTTGAGTCCATCGATATAGACGGGATCGGTGCGAAAATCGTTGATCAGATCCATCTGCACCATGGGAAGACCGGTTCTTCTGTCCCGTCCGCGTTTCATCTTCTGCTCCGGGTAATTGCACTCCGCAAGGATAATAAAGTCACGGTCATGCAGGAAGATTGGGTTTCGGAAGATCGTCTGGCTCAGGTCAAAGATTTCCTGAAGGGGCGTCTGGAGCAGAAATGCCTCCTGAATCTTCAGATCCCATTCGTGAAAACGATCAAAGAGATCCTGCACCAGGGAGAGAATCTCCGGAAGGCTGTGATTGTCGCGGATGTAAATCCTCCCAGGCATGGAGCGGCGGAACGAGGCGTGCGGATCCCGGCACAGAAGCAGGAAAGCCCTGCCGGAGAGAATATCGTCGGAGAGACCGTCTAATTCAGATTCCGGGCACAGATACACGTACTTTGGAGCGGAAGCGGATGTATCGTTTTGCATTGCAGAGCCCTGGTTTCGGCTCCGGGGTGACATGTGTGCGGAGACGGGTTTGCTGTCGTCAGTAATGGTTTCTCTGCTGAAAATGCGGATCCCGGAAAACCGCAAATCATCCGTTGTATCTGAAATAAGATGATCTATGCCGGCCAGAGTCAGCGCATCTGCAATGACCTGCAGAGGCGGGTGGAAGCCGGACGGAAACCGGGAGGTTTCGGAACAGGAGGAGTCGGATTTTTGTGTTGGAGCGGTGCTCTGACCGGTGCTTCGATTATTCATAGATTTTATCCTTGTCGTTTGGGTGCTATACGATAATTTTATATGTTCCGGAAATATTTCAAAATATTGTGCCTGCGGACTCACAACTGCAGGGTTACGTTCTGCAGGATAGCGTGCGCAAGCTTACGTTTTTATGGATAATGCCTGCAGGGGGTCACATCTGCAGGATAACGCGCGGAAGACCATGCCTGCAGAGAGTGGGGACGCAGGTTATGCGTGTATCGCCACTGCCGTGTCTGTCCTGTGAAGTTTTTGCCTGGCTTCAGTATACCAGATCCGAGGTCCTTGTCATACATCACCAGAAAAAAAGCGCCCCGAAGGGCGCTCCATATTTTATAGCATATTTTTATAATGTTGCGATTGTGGCCGGGCCAGTTTTTTTCCTGTCTTAATTTGTGGCCGGATCGATATTTCCCTGTCTTAATTTGTGGCCGGGCCAGGCTTTTTCCGCGTCTTAATTTGTGCCCGTGTCAGGCTCTTTTCCTTGCCTCGATTTCCGCGGCATACTGATCGACCTTGTCCTTTGTCAGGCGGAAGCCAAATGCCAGGCAGAGAACCGCAATGATCAGTGCGATAGCCGGGATCAGCATGAATCCTGCACTGATGGCGGTCTTCAACTGATTGCTTGCGTCTGCCGGGTCAATTTTTGGGCTGAATGCTCCGGCCGCGAGGCAGGCACTGATGATGATGCCACGGGTCATGATGGAGACCTTCAGCGGCACATTCTGCAGGCCACTGATCCATCCCGCAGCGTTCTTTCCGGTTTTCCACTCACTGTACACGATGGTATCGCCGTAAAGGGCCGGAGTGCAGGCGTAGGTGATGCCATAGCCGAACAGGGATACGGACATCAGGATAATGACCATCATGACATTATTGTGACCGAAGAACGCAAGGATCAGAATTACTGCCTGGATTGCCATTACGCCGATGGTAGTGTTCCTGGTGGAAAAACGGTTGCTGAGCGTTTTGCTCAGATAGGCGCCGACAATGCAGAATACATTAGTGATCAGAATGTACACCGGCGTGAGCTTTGCGTTGTTGGCTACATACAGGAAGTAGTAGCTGGCAAAACCCATGCAGATGAAGTTGAACATGAACTTTGCGAGATCCGCGATCAGAAGAGCGATCAGGGGCGGGTTCTGCGCAAGCGCGCGGAGCAGATCCTTTCCGCTGGTCTTGTCCTTCGCGGCGGCTTTTGCGTCCGCCTGTACGGCCTGGGCGGTATTCTCGTATCCTTCGAACATCTTGAAATGCGCGAAGTAAAGAACAACAAACAACACACCGAAGCAGAAGGCAGCGCCGCCGTACATATTGACCTTTCCGATGACGCCCGCGGCTGCGGAAGCAACGACCGGTGCGGCATAGGAAAAGACAACCTTGGAGGCATTGGACCAGGCGGCTCTGGTTGAGGCGAGCTGCGAACGGTCCTCAGGCGTTTTTCCTGCGACAGAGATCATGGATACGTTTGCCACATACGCGAAATTCCAGCAGACATGGCTGGCGATTGCCGCCACGATAATCAGGACGGCGGAACCAATGCCGGACCCGAATTTGACGAACTGAAACGCATAGAGGAACGGTACGATCCACGGAATCGCAACGAGCCAGGAGCGGTAGCGGCCCCACTTCATTGGCTTTGAGCTGTTGATGATGGCTCCGTAGATCCAGGACAGGAGCGCGTCAACCGTACTGGCTACTGTCGTGATCATGGTTACGACCGGAAGCGCGAACTGTGCAAGGTTTGTCAGGAAAAAGTTAAAGTAATAGCTTTCAATACTGGACATCAGATTAAAGCCGAAGTCACCGACGCCGTAAAAAACCTTCAACTGTCTGCTCAGCGGCTTATGATCCGGAGCGGACGATGTGTTTTTAGCCATAAGAGAATCCCCCTTCTCTGCTCAAAAAATCCCGTATCAGAACATATCTTTGCTTGCGCTGTCGATTTCCTCGGTCAGTGCCTGATAAACGCCATCAAAGGTGCTCATTGGTCCGCCCTGAGAAGCACAGGGAATATAGTACAGCTTGCCATACTCCGCGCATGCTCTTCTGACCTGATCATGGACTTCCTGTCTGGTCCAGCCGGGATGGTCAACGGTCGCGGAGTCGATGCCGCCCATGAAGGAGATCTTGCCGCCGTAGGTGTCGATGCATTTGCGGATGTCGTTTCCGGTCATGACACCCTGCCAGATATCGATGCCCATGTCGATCATATCGGGAATCAATGTCGCGGCGTAGGAATCGGAATGATGTACGATCAGCTGCACGCCTCTTTCCTTGTAATATCCGTAGATCTGTTTGTAGGCATCCACGAAAAATTCCTCAAACATAGCCGGAGAGAAGAAGGTGGAGCGCTGGCTTCCCCAGTCGTCATGGTGGAATACCGCATCGATATGAAGGTGATCGCAGGTCTCTCTTGCCGCGTCAAGCTCCCACTCGGTGAGGTATTTGATTAGGTCGTGCATCTCGTCCGGCTCCTCATAGAAGTTCATCATGGCATCCTCCATGCCCATAAAATAATGAAGACTTTCGAAGAGACCCGGTGCCTGGAAGTTGGAAACAAATTTATCCTTGCGGTCTACAGCCTCGGCTGCGGCAATGGCTGGCTCCCAGGCTGCTTCCGGGAATACCGGTGACGGTGCGTGAATGATGTCCCTCCACTCTGTGATATCCTTCAGAAGGCGATGCGCGTCATCGTGAACCGGGAATGGTCCGGGCGTGCCTTCCGGCCAGGAGCGGGTGACACCCCACTCATTTGTGACATTGAGCTCGCCGTATTTCGGTGCCTTATAGGTGGTGCGGATCGGATCATTCATGATAATGGAGAGGAACTCGAACTGATTGACAAATCTGTCGGGGTGACCTCCGTGAATTGTTTCCAGCAAATTTTCTCTTTTTGTAAGCATAGCAAACCCTCCCTGCGTTATGCATTATTTGTGTAATATTTACAAGAATGAAGATAGCATCTGGTGTGTTTGCAGTCAATAGTGACAACGAAAACGAGCGAAAGTTCCACAGTTTCGCAGATTCGGGAATGCGTAATTCCGCAATTTTGCGGATGGCGCGATTGCATTCTAAATGTACGGGAGGAGTAATGCTTGAGCGATTCGGGCAGGTGATCCGTGTGAAAAGGATCAGACGTCATGTTTTCTCTCGGCTTTTTCAGTGAAGAACTTCCGTCTGTGACATTTCCCCTTTCATAACCATCAATCTCATTATTAATTATCCTGGATTGGCCCATGGACTGCATGGTTTTTCTGGAGGAACCTGCGGAAAAGGAGGGCACAAACCACGGCGGGCTGCTTGCTGTAATGATTTTACTCACGTATAATCGGGATGAGACCCGGAGTTTATCACAAAGCGGTGCAATCTGCCGGGTAATGATTTTACTCACGTATCATCGGGATGAGACGGCAGAGGATATCTGCCAGCAACACACGAAAGGATTTAATATTATGAAAAAAGATGAAGATCTGATCTGGACTCCGGTTTCCGTGGAACATATTGTGCAGGATGAGTGGATTGATTTTCGAAAGGTAAAATACCGTTACCCGGATGGCAGGGAATTTGAGCCGTTTTATCAGTACAGCCGTAGAGATCATTCGGTGATCGTTCCGGTAACGGAAGACGGAAGATTTCTGTGTGTGCGCCAGTTCCGGCACGGAATCAGTGAGGTGACGACGGAGTTCCCGGCGGGAGGTATCGAGCCGGCTTCTTTGGGGTCAGCAGTGGCAGCGGATATTCGTGAAAGCGCTCTGCAATGCGCAGTAAGAGAACTGCGGGAGGAAACCGGATTTATCTCTGAAGACTGGACCCCTCTCTCTGTTATCCCATCCGATGCAACGCTTTCGGATAATTACGCCTATCTCTTTCTTGCGCGAAACTGCAGAAAGATCTCGGGGCAGAGTCTGGATGAAACAGAGGATCTGGAGCCTGAGCTCCTGACAGAAGAGCAGATCGAGAAACTGATCCGCGCGGGTAAATTCCAGCAGAGTATACACGTGATGGCGTATCTGCTGGCGCTGCGGATACTGAATGGGCAGAACTACAACCCGTAAACAATTTAACGGCGGAGGTGTGTATGGATAGAAAGACAACCCGGAAAGTGGTAATGATCTTGATTGCGGTGTCGGCGGCGATTTATCTGCTGCAGATCGCGATTTTCCACGATGAGAGAACGACAGCGTTCTACATTCTTCAGGATCTGGCGTTTATGCCGGTCGCGATAGCGATCGCGACTCTGGCTGTCGGGGAGATCATTAATGATCGGGAGAGAAAAGACCGCTTGGAAAAAACGAGAATGCTGACAAGCTCGTTTTTCACGGGTATGGGAGCTTACCTGATGCACGAGATTCTCGGGATGACGAACGCGGATGCTTTCATCCACGAGGTTGTTAGGTCGGGAGCGGATCTGCCCGGAACGGAAGGGGAGATTCGGAAAAGAATACAGGAAGCAAAGCTGGCGGTTCACATTGACGCGGCCGGGTATACAAAGGCGCGGCAGATCATAACGGCGAACCAGACCAATATTCTGGTGATCGCGTCCAACCCGCTGATCATCGAACATGAATGCTTCACGGAAATGCTGTGGGGCGTGTTTCACCTGATGGATGAATTCCGACTTCGCGGAACCTGGGATGATCTGTCAAAGGAGGATATCTACCACTTTAATCAGGATTTTGAAGAGGTTCTTCGTCTCATGCTGATGAACTGGGTCGGAAATGCGCGGTATTTGAAGGAAACGTATCCGGCGTTCTATGCCGCGGCATCATCCAGAATCGAGAAATGAAAGGATACTGCCGGCAGAGGGCTTATGGATCGGGAGATGAAAAGATATCGCCGGCAGAGTGGTTGTGGATCGGGAAATGAAAAAATATTGGCTGCAGAGAGCTTGATGAAAGAAACTCAGAGGTAAAGAGATGACGTTGACATAAAAAATTGAAAAACGCATAATGGTGGTACATTTGACATTAAAGGAGCGGCAGACATGGAAAAACTGACAATTGATGAGGCAAAGCGGATCAATGATACGATGGTTTCGGAGGAGCATCTGAAGCTGCATGCGGCAAACGTGGCGGCGTGTATGGGTGCGATGGCAGAGCATTTCGGGGCGGACAGGGAGCACTGGGAGGCGGTCGGGTATCTCCATGACTATGATTATGAGAAATTTCCGGAAGAGCATCTGCAGCATACGGAAAAGGAGCTTCTCGGCGAGGGAGTTCCGGAAGAGGATGTGAGAGCAATCATGAGCCACGGGTACAGCATCTGCACGGATGTGAAGCCGGAGACCGACATGGAGAAGAGCCTTTTTACCGTGGATGAGCTCAGCGGCATTATTCAGGCAGCGGCACGGATGCGGCCAAACGGGATCATCGACATGGATATTAAAGGCTTCATGAAGAAGTTCAAGAGCAAGAGTTTTGCGGCCAAATGCGACCGCGCTCTGATCCTTTGCGGCTGTGAGATGCTTGGGATGGATGTCCGGGAAGTGGCGGAGATTTGCATTCGCGGTATGAAGGATCATGCGGAAGAGCTCGGACTTGCGGGCGATCACGGGAACTGAAAATATAATTTCTCTGTGCTTTTTTTTACGTTGAAGTATCTCTTATAGCTGAGGATATAAGGACAAGGGCAGGCTGCTGCGCAGTTGGAACTTCTCAACATTGATCAGCTATGCAATGCTGTAACAATGTTTGAATAATGTCTGTAACAATGTTTGAAAAGACTTTTCCAGAGGCTTTAAGCCCAGCTTTTATGCGGAAAAATAGAGTCATATCAGCTCATAGGATTTGAGGTTTGAGATTCAACATTCCTAATCGAGACAATGTCGAACAATGTTAATAACAATGTTTTTGCAATGTTAAACAATGTTTGATATGGTAATGAAAGAAAAAATGCGGAGGATTGTCTCATGAGAATCACGGAATTATACTCAGATGTTATTGCAGAAGACAGGAAGTACGAATATAAGGCGGTGTTAAATCCGGACAATCCGGTGAAATGGGCGAAATCACTAGTTGGATATGCCAATGGGGATGGAGGTATTCTATTTGTTGGCGTTTCAAACGATGGGGAGGCATTTGGAATAGATCTGGGCGACATTGACCGGACGAAAAATCTGATTGCAACAGTCAATGACCGACATATTTTTCCGCATGTCAGAATCAGTTACATGATGCGGAGCGTTGATGAGGCAGCAGAGAAATTTGTTCTTGCCGTTCACGTTGCACCATCGGATTCCATCGTGCGTTACCGTGAAGGCGATTTCAATGAGACGGTTTATATTAAGGGGGACGGCAACTCCACACCAGCTACACCGGAAGACATTATATCTTTGTCAAAACGAAAACATGGTGTTGATAACGAAAGTAGTGATGTTCTGTATGAGGAAGAGGGATGGACTGAGTATATTGACTTGTGCAGAGAATTTCGTCAAGACAAGTCTGCTCCGACCTTAAAGGAACTGCAGAATGAGGAGATCGTCACAAAGAATGGATTTGCAAAATCTGGTTTCCTGATGTTTAAGGATGATTATATCGGGGATGATACTCTGGTGAGTTGCCGTCTGTGGCGTGGAAAGACGAAAACCGGCACTGTTCTTGACAGCGACAGGTTCAAAGGTTCTCTATCACACGTGCTCAGAAGTGCGTTAAACTTCATTGAAAGAAATACAAAAACAGGTTGGAGAAAGACGGAAAACGGGGGAAGAGAGGAGATCCGGTCGTACCCAAAAGAAGCTGTCAGAGAAGCAATGGTCAATGCGATTGCGCACAGAGATTATTCTATAGCAGGAACACAGATTGATGTGGATATTTACAGTGACAGGCTTGATATTGTGTCTCCAGGTTCATGGCTGCTTCCGAAAAGCTACGAGGCCTATCCGGCGGGGACGATCCCGTCGATCCGAAGAAATTCGATTATTGCGGCATGCTTGGATGTGGCTAATTTAATGGAGCGTGGCGGAACCGGCTTTCAGACAATGATAGATAGTTATCGTGATAGTGAGGATCATCTTCAGCCTATTGTTTCCATCTATCCTGGGTTTCTGGATCTACGTTTGTTTGACAGACTTTATGAACCTATGGTGCAGGCGTGGGTTGAAGAACAGATGCCCGATACAGAAAAAGTTATTCGATTTTTAAGAGAGGAGGGCCCCAAGCCGGTCAAAGAACTTCAGGCTCACGTCGGCTTTTCGCAAAGAACTCGCTTTCTTAAAGAAATCATCAATCCAATGATTCAATCTGGTATAATATATCGAGACGGAAACATTAAGTCCCCAACGGCTCGGATTTGTCTTCGGGAAGGAAAGAGCATACCCGGTCATGGTGAAAACCATGAAGATTAAACGGCAAGAATGCTGTCGATCGGTTGTCAAAGGATGATCGGTCAGGGGAGGTATTTACCGTGCCGCGTGATGAATCTTTTTGCAGCGGTACATGTCCTCGTCGGCATCGTGAATATATTCTTCGATGCGTGAATAAAGCTGGTCTGGCGGGCAGTCCAGGACCGGGTAACTGGTGCCGATGCTGGCAGAAATCTGATCCTGCGCCAGGAACTCAAGAATACGCCTGCGGCTTTGTGCGATTGTTTCCTCGTTCTGACAGGAGATGACCGCAACAAATTCGTCGCCGCCGTATCGATAGGTGAAATTGTCCGGCGGGACGGCGCGCAGAATAGCGGAGGCGGTCACCTGTAGAATGTGATCACCGTAGGCGTGTCCTCTGGTGTCGTTGATCTCTTTGAAGCCGTCAATATCCAGGAAGAATATTGCAATGAACCTGCCTTTGTCAAACTCGCCTGAGAGCCATGGAAGAAAGCGTGGTTCAAAGGCGTTCTTGGAGTACAGACCGGTCAGCAGATCACGGTAATAAATCTCGCGAAGGGTGGAGAGGGAGTTCACCAGCTTTCGGTTTGTATCCCATTCGGTGAGTGCATGGAGCACGATATCCTGAAATTCATAAAAACGCCATTCTTTTATGATAAAACGAGGATTGCGGAGAATGACGAGCCCTGCGCAGAGACTTCGGATATGAAGCGGCAGGACAAGGGTATAGGATCCCTCCCGGATCGCGTCAAGGTGTTTGTTCAGAGCATCAATATTTTTGAACCGGATGGGCCGCATGCCCGGTTCGTTCTGCACTTCCAGGACACGTTCTCTGTCCGCACAGTCCGACCGCAACTGCACTGGTTCGTTTTGGTCTTCCGGGGCACTTTCTCTGGCTTCGATGAGATTCAGGTGTTCCATAGTATAACAGCCTTCCTCCAATTCCCCGCTTCCGATCCGATCGTCGAGAACAATGTAGGCACCGTCGAGGTCCATTGAGGCATAAGAGTCCGCGATGCGCTGCATCAGTTCCGGGAGAGACAGGGAAGGATCCAGCGAGGAGACCATCGCGGAAAAACGTTCGTTTCGGTCATCGACATATATGCCGTCTTCAACCTGCCAGGCAAGGTACGCCCGGTAGTTGATCTCGGAGGAGGTCTGGCAGCCGCAGCTTTCCGCATAGACGATGCGGGCAGGAGTGTGGACATTCTCGGGCACCTTCTGACCGTTTATCATGCGGTCGAGAATCTCCATGGCATGATAGGCGATCTGCTCCCGGTCAAGGGTAACGGTTGTAACCTGTGGCTGATAGTACATGGCCTTGTCAAGGTTGTCGAAGCCGGTAACCTTGAAGTCCCTCGGACAGAGCCAGCCGTGTTTTTTCATTTCTATGAGAATTCCGATGGCGATGTTGTCATTGGCGCAGATGAAGGCATCCGGGATTGGGCGGATCGGTTCATCTTTGCCTGCATCGGTTCCTGCGTCGGTGGACCCGGTGCTGCCGGATCGGAAGAACAGCCGTGCTGTCTGAATTCCGGTGCTGACGCTGAAATCATTTTCCAGGAACATATCCTTTGTGAGTGGAATATTGTGTCGGGAGCAGCAGTCGATAAATGCCGCCTTGCGCTCTGCCGACTCTGACATTTCGCTGCTGCTTCCGGCAAAAAAGAAGCTGCGGCAGCCATGTACGGTCCACAGATGGTTGAAGAGCTGTCGGACAGCGTTATAGTTGTCGCTGCGAACGCAGGTCAGCCCTTTCTCCCGGTTGCAGAGTGTAACGGCGGGGACACCGCTGTTCACAATCATCTGTGCGATGCGGGAGCGCACAATGGTGTCCTGTATGCAGGTGAGATCAGAGATAATGCCGTCAAAAGAGGAAAAATCCGGCAGGGTGTAGATGGAATACTCGCCCTTATTGAACTCCGGGTCATGGCTCCAGTTGCCCCAGCTGTGAAATTCGGAAAGTGAGAATCCGCCGCGCTCCTTCATGTACTGCATGATTCCGGTGCTCCAGGCGGATATGATGAAACGGCGCCAGCCATCTGAAAGAAGCAGAATGTTTTTCACGACACAAATGGTTCCTTTCTCAAGAATACATAGAAGAGTATTATGGAAAAACAGTACCGGGCCCTTACTGCATGACGGCAAGGCGCGAAAGGGAAGAGGCACTGATACTTTCGAATATGAATACAGTCAGTATACCATCTTTTGACGAGGATGGAGAAAGAAACAGAAATCCGGAAGAAGCACATTTAAATCCGGATTTAATAATTTCTCTTGCAAAAATATAAAATGGTGTTACTATAGTAAAACAAGTTTAATTAAATATCTTTTACAAGTGCAGAAATGCCATATCGTTAGATCGGGATTTCTGATAATAGGGAAACAGGTGAAAGACCTGTACTGTCTCGCAACTGTAATTGGATGCGTCCGCTGGTTATCCACTGTCTTTACGGATGGGAAGGAAGCGTGCCGCAGGAAGCCATAAGTCAGGAGACCTGCTTGTAAAAAATGTCAGTGTGGTCACGATGTATGACTTAATGACGGCAAATTATTTCTGCTCCTGGAGGCAGAATCTTTTGCGTGTTTAAATGTCAGAGATCGTTTCACGGAAACGGTCTTTTTCTTTTGCCTGAAAAAGAGGGGTGTCATGAAAAAATACCTGATTGGAAGAATTCTTTTTGTCATTCCGATAATGTTCTTTCTCTCTCTGTTTACTTTTGGTCTTACGTATCTTTCACCTTCTGATCCGGTGACTCTTTATTATGACAGACTTGGAGCAAAGCCGGACAAACAAATGGTCGAGGAAACCAAAGAAGAGATGGGCCTGAATGATCCGTTTCCGATTCAGTATGGGCGATGGCTGAATCGTGCTGTGCATGGTGATCTCGGCACATCATATTACTACAAAACATCTGTCTGGAGCGAACTAACCAGCCGTCTTCCGAATACGGTTATTCTGACGGTCTCTACAGTTGTACTGACGATACTGATCGCAGTGCCTCTGGGGATCCTGTGCGCCGTCTTTCAGAATAAATGGATTGACTATCTTCTGCGTTTCATCTCCTTTCTGGGGGTGAGTATGCCCAGCTTTTGGGTCGGTACACTGCTGATGTATTTTTTCGGAGTAAAGCTGAAAGCTCTTCCGATATTGGGATCGGGAGATCTGAAACATCTGATTCTTCCGACAGCGACACTCTCTTTCTGGATGGTTTCTCTCTATGTGAGAAGACTGCGTGGCAGTGCATTGGAAGAATTGAACAAGGATTATCTGAATGGAGGGCTGGCAAGGGGACTTTCCAAATGGCATGTTATCTGGCACCAGATCCTGCCGAACTCGCTGCTTTCTGTGATTACGATGTTTGGCATGTCTATCGGATCTCTTCTTGGGGGAGCAACAATTGTGGAAACGATCTTTGAATGGAAGGGAATTGGAAAGATGGCTGTGGATGCGATATCTGTGAAAGACTATCCGATTATCCAGGGTTATGTTCTCTGGATGGCAATCATCTATGTAACGGTCAACCTGGTCGTGGATCTGTCTTATCAGTTCCTGGATCCAAGGATCCGGCTGGGAGGAAGGAAAGGATGAAATATTATATAAAAAGAGCACTCAGCAGTCCGCAGTTCGTCATCCTCTTCCTTCTTGCTGTTTTGTTGATTTTGATACCGATTTTTGCTCCATGGATTGCGCCGCATGATCCGATTGCCAATGATTATGCTGCTTCCATGATTTCTCACAGCAGGGAGTTTCCGCTGGGAACAGATCAGCTTGGACGCTGCATTCTGTCCAGACTTATCTGGGGAGGAAGGACTTCTCTGTTAATTGTCTTTCTGGTTGTGGCGATTGTTTCAGTTCTTGGCATCCTGCTGGGGGTCACAGCAGGCTTTGCGGGAGGATGGCTGGATAACATCCTGTCCAGAGCAACGGATATTGTGATGGCGGTTCCTTCCATGGTTTTTGTCATTGCACTGGTTACGGTTCTTGGTCCTGGCCTGTGGCACACCGTGCTTGCCATGGCGTTGGTTGGCTGGACGGAAAATTTCCGTGTTTCCAGAGCCTTGGTGCTTTCTGAAAAGGAAAACCATTATGTAGAGGAAGCCAGACTTGGCGGATTGAAGAAAAAGGACATGATTTTTCATCTTATTCTGCCAAACGTGGTTCCATATCTTCTGGTCAATATTACACAGGATATCGGCTCTAATCTGCTTACCCTAAGTGGGCTGTCCTTATTGGGACTGTCTTCCCAGCCACCTGTTCCGGAATGGGGCTTTATGCTCAGTGAAGGAAGGAAGTTTATACAGTCTGCCCCATGGCTGATTTTCTGGCCCGGCATGGTGATTGTCATCCATGTCATTGTGTTCAATCTTTTAGGCGACAGCCTTAGAGATATATTAGATCCTCGTTTTGAAAAACAAAAAAAGAAAGGCAGGAGATTTAAAAAATGGCTCGAAACAAATTGATTGCATTTACCTGTGCGGCTGTTATGGCATGTACACTTTTTGCCGGATGCGGCTCCTCTGCAGCCGGAACTTCTCAGGATTCATCCGCTTCACAGAACGCTGCATCTGTAGCGGCTTCGTCCACATCGAAGGAAACCGGAACCACAGTTACTTCCGGAGCCGGTGACAATGCATCCACAGCAGGAGAGAAACACCTGAACGCAGCTCTTTACTGGTTTGGAACCAGTCTGGATCCCGCGACAGAATATGACGGGTGGACAACCTGCCGTGCCGGAATTACAGAAACGCTGGTTACTGTCGATAAAAATTATGAGCTTCAGCCCCTTCTTGCGGACAGCTGGAAACAGACAGATGATACGACGTGGGTTTTCCATATCCGTGACGGTGTGACCTTCCAGGATGGAACGCCGGTGGATGCAGCTGCCTGCAAAGCTTCTCTGGAGAGGGCGATGCAGGTACAGGAGAGAGCGGTAACCGCAGCAAAAATAGATACCATTGAGGCAGACGGACAGAATCTGACCATCAAGACCACGGAACCGTTTGGCGCTTTCCTGGCAAATTTATCGGAACCCCTCTACTCCATTATTAAGGTTGGAGATGATCAGGATTACGCAAATAAGCCGATCGGAACCGGTCCGTTCATGGTGAAGGATTTTACAGTGAATGAAAAAATCGACGAAGTGAAATACGACGGGTACTGGAACGGAGCATCCGATATCGATTCTATTACGATAACCTGCATTGAAGATGACAGCACAAGGGGACTGGCTCTGCAGTCGGGCGAGCAGGATATTGTGCAGAGAGTGGCTTCTACCGATATTGATACCTTCGCGAATGACAGTACATACCAGGCTCTTAATACGACTGGCGCACGAATCCGTCTGCTGCTTCTGAACCAGGCAAATGAAGCACTGAAGGATACTAATGTGAGGAAAGCCCTTGCGGACTGCATAGATTATGATTCACTTGTCAGCATTCTGGGGTCGGGAGTTACTACGGCAGGCGCTCCGTACCCGGCATCCGCGCCCTATGGATATGACGATCTGGACAGACAGACCTATAAGCCGGATGAGGCGAAGAGTCTGCTGGAGAAGGCCGGATACAAGGACAGTGACGGAGACGGCATTGTTGATAAAGACGGCAAAAATTTGTCTCTGAAGATCACTTATTCTATGGGAGATTATACAACGATGCTGGAGGCGGTTCAGTCAATGGCAAAGGAAGCGGGTATAGATATACAGCTGAATCTTGAGGATGATATTACAGAATCTGAGAAAAATAAGGATTATGATATCCTGTGTACAAACTGGCAGTGTCTTTCCACCGGAGACCCGCAGTGGTTCCTGGATCAGCTTTACAAAACCGACGGGCCGGATAATTCCATGAATTACAGCAACAAAGATCTTGACAACATTATTTCCGAACTTTCCAGTACATTTGATACCGATGGCAGGAAGAAACTGACGATTGACGCGGAAAAAATTCTTCTTCAGGATACCGCGAGCATCTGGCTGGTCGGAGAAAAAAATTACGTTGTAGCAAACAGCAAGGTACATAATATAACACCTTATCCGATCGATTATTACTTTATCGATAATAAAATGTCAATAGACTGACGATTTATTGACGGAAGAATCATTCCGAAGGGAAGCGTGTTCTCCCTGCATGCATCACATCGTGCAGGGAGATTCTTTTTACGCGAACAGTGAGCCGCAGCCGAATGCGAAGTATTCGTGTGCGGCGAGCGTCGCGATAGCGAGATAAAACTCGCGCAGCGTGTTTTATCTCGTTTTCGGAGAGCGTCTGACACAGCGTTACGCTTGGGAGGAACTTATGGAAATTCTGGAGCTGAATCATATTTCCCTTACTTATGACGGCATTGTGAATATTCTTGACGACATTACATTTTCTGTACGTTCCGGAGAAATTATCGGGATTGTTGGAGAGAGTGGAAGCGGAAAATCAACGCTCCTTCATGTGATTCTGGGCCTGATTCCGGATGGAGCCGTGACGAAAGGGGAATGTTTTCTGTTTGGACGCAGCAACCTGGAACGGAAACGCAGTGAATTAAAAAAACTGCGTGGAGAAGAGGTTGCCATGATTTTTCAGGATACCGGACGTTATATGAATCCCATATCGCGGATTGGAGCCCAGTATAAGGAATATCTGACAGCCCACGGGTACAGAGGCAGAAAAAACTGCTTAGAGAAGGAAAAAGAGATGCTGAGCCGTGTTCATCTGAAAGATACAGAAAGAATTCTGCATGCGTATCCCTTTGAATTATCCGGAGGTATGCGTCAGAGAGTCGGCATTGCCATGGCCATGAGTCTGAAGCCGAAACTCCTACTGGCCGATGAGCCCACCAGCGCGCTGGATGTTACGATGCAGGCTCAGGTAGTATATGAAATGATGGAGCTGCGCAGAAAATATGGAACTTCCATCATTCTTGTGACACATAATATCGGAGTCGCGGCGTGTATGTCAGACAAGCTTGGTATTATGCAAAACGGGAAGCTTGTGGAGTGGGGGAATACAGGGGATATTATTTCGTGCCCACAGACAGATTATACCCGGACACTTCTTGATTCTGTGATTGAAATTGATGATGAAAGGATGACAGGAAAAAATGAGTGATGTGCTGTTGGAAGTAAGTCATCTGTCCAAAAGCTTTGAATCCGGAAGTCGTGAGAAAGGAATGATTCCCGCCGTTCGTGGCGTAAGTTTTCATATAAACCGCGGGGAATGTCTTGGAATTGTCGGAGAAAGCGGGTGCGGAAAGAGTACCCTGGCAAGGCTGATCACTCTTCTGACACCGGCAGACAGCGGAGAAATCCGTCTGAACGGGTCGGAATATACGGACAGAAAGGATAGGAAAAGAGAGATATACCGGCAAATTCAAATGGTTTTTCAGGATCCGTATACGGTATTCAGCCCTCGAATGCAGATCGGAACTTTTCTGGAGGACGGGCTTGTTTATTTTAATCTGATGCCACGCAGAAAAGCTGAAGAAGAAGCTGTGAAACTGTTGCGGATGGTTGAACTGCCGGAGGAACTGCTGACCCGGTTCCCGCATCAGCTCAGCGGAGGCCAGCTGCAGAGGGTGGTGATCGCAAGGGCTATTTCCATTCATCCTTCCCTGATTATCCTGGATGAAGCGACGAGCGCCCTGGACGTTTCTGTTCAGAAACAGATTCTGGAGCTGCTGGTACGTTTAAAAAAAGAACAGAAGCTTACCTATCTGTTTATCGGACATGACCTGGCAGTGGTCCGTAGTATTTCGGACAGAATTCAGATTATGTATGCGGGCTCGGTTGTGGAAGAACTTTGTTCAGAAAGTCTGAAAGATGCTGTCCATCCTTATTCCAGAGAGCTTCTGGATTCTATTTTCTCTGTCCGTGACCAGAATACCGGGGCAATCCATGTGGAAACATTAGGTCTGGCGGATACCGGTTTTGAGGTCCGCGGCTGCCAGTTCCGCAGGAGATGTTCCTGTGCTATGCCGGTTTGTGCGGAAAGATCCCCTGTGTTGAAAGAAACCGGACTGGAGACCGGTCATACCGTTGCCTGCTTTCTAAATGGCCGCTAAAAATACTTACATTTGAATATCCGTTATAAACTGCTTACATTTTCAAATTTTCCTTTCGGTGATTATCGTTGACGCTTCTCATGAATCTGTCTTATAATGTCTCAGAATGTGAAAACACGGAGAACAGGGAGTAGTTAGAGCAAATATGAATTTTTTTACAAAGGCAAATTCTTTTTTCGGAGTCGATTTTTCAGAAGAGGAACATGCGGCGCTTGTAAAACGTATTCAGAAGGAAAACTACGAGAATCTGGTGTTTCTGTCCGGTGTGCTGAGTGTACTTTGCGTGCCGACGATTGTTGCAGTATACTTCGTCTATCGAAGTCGTATGTTCTATTTCTGGATTTATTTTTCGCTGATGATCTGTATCTTTCTGGTTTTCTTTGGTGTCCGCTTTGGCGGGAAGAAGGCCGGGAGGAATACGACGCTGAAGATGTACGGCTTCATCAGCATCCTGATGGGCTACAGCATAGTACTCAGCACATTGATGAATCCGAATATGATGGCGGTGAAATATATCGCGTTCATTCTGGTGCTGCCGCTTTTTTTCACGGATTATCCTGTTCGGATCGGTTCTTATATTGTGGGATGTACGGCGGTATTCATCGTCTTTGCGGTATTTCACGATTCAAGAAGTATTTTGGCACAGGATATCATTCATGCCTGTTTCTTTGCCGCGCTGAGCATCGCGATCAGCACCTATGTGTCAAAAATCAAGATTCAGAGGCTGTATTATGAGAAGAAGTGGAAGTACCTCAGTGAAACGGATCTGATGACGGGCCTGAACAACCGGAATCTGTATGAGAGGATTCTGAAATCCTATGCGGACCGCTGTGAGAATAATCTGTCCTGTGTATTCGTGGATGTGAACGGTCTGCATGAGGTGGATGTGGAGCTGGGATACGAGGCCGGCGACCGGATGCTGAAGAGTGTTGCAGAGGCATTGCGGGAGCAGTTCGGTACGGAAGATACGTACCGGATCGGCGGCGATGAATTTGTTGCCTTTGTTATAGATGAAGAAGATCCGGCGGAGGTCCGGAAAAAGGTCGCGGAGATGAATGCCCGGGTGGAAAGAGAAGGATTCTCGGTATCTGTCGGAGTCTCGAGCATGCGAAAAGAAGAGATCGACATGAACAAACTTACCACAACGGCAGAGCTTGAGATGGGCGATGTGAAGCGCCATTACTACGAACAAACCGGTAAAGACAGAAGATGGAGGCTGTGAGTGCGGCTCGGCATCGTCCGAATTGCAGATTCTGGGAGCCGCGGGATGCCCGGCTTCTGCCGGATTGCAGAAGATGCAGGCTGTGAGACGCCCGGCGTCAGCCGATTTCATCGTTCTGGAACCGTGAGAGATGCTCGTAGGGCAGGATGAGCCGCCCGTGATACAGGCCGCAGCCGTCATTGATGCGATAGTTGTCAATGGCGGCGAACATATTTACATTGATTTTTGAAAGATCGAGATTCTGCAGGTTCAGGATACGCTCATATGCCTCGTCGAAGCAGGGGCATTCGCCCACGGGGATTTCTCTCCGGCGGCTGCGTTCCTGTTCCTGCCTTTTTTCATAAAGACCGTGATTTGCCTGCCCGATTTCGGCAAGATCGTCCATGTCTTTTGTGCGGAGCTGAATTTCTGTATAGCTTCGCGCCAGGTTGTCGAAGAGGGTCAGATGAAGAGACCGGTAGCCGCCCTCCTTGGGATTGGCAATATAGTCCTTGTAGTACGGACGCACGTTTTCATTCAGGAGGGGTGAGGAAACCGGCTGGTCTATGTGGGAAAGCTGTGCGGTAAAGCCCCTCTCCTCAAGAAAATCCGGCAGAAGGTTCGCAATTTCATACAGTGTTTTTTCCTCAAGAGCCGTCCGGTCCGTGCCGGGCTTCAGATGGCAGGCGGGAAGAGAGAGGACGATGCGATAGGCAATCAGGTCTTTGAATCGATTGATTTCATCGCGAAGCTCGGAAACGGGCGGATACGTCCCGTGTTCGGAGTGATAATTGTAGATGTGGCTCACGATGTAGCCGTTGAATTTTTCCTCAGTGCGGATGAGCGATTTGATCCGTCCGCGGAATGTAAAGGAGTAATTGCCGTAGTGCTCCGCCATATATTGGTAGAATTCGCGGATTCTCTGCGACTGCGAGGTGAGGAAGTTGTTGTGCTCCAGCAGCTCCTCCATCTGCAGCAGAAAATTCGCGTGCGAGCGGTCCAGAAGATTATGGGTTTTCGAAGCGTTCTCCATGAGATCTCTTGAGTAACTGCGGATGATATGAAGAACGGTATCTCCGGAGTACAGGTAATCGGTTAATTGAATCATTGGCAATCCTCTCCGGAACCGGGGAAAATGCTTCCGGCTCCTGGCGCGCAGGCAGTTTCTTTGTAGTATATTATTCTGTCGGGAAATGTGCAAGTGCTGAGAAATGTACCGGTGCGCCCGGTGCTGAGAAATGTGCCGGTGTGCCCGGCGTGAATTGAAAAAGCAAATTCC
>DGTF01000012.1:0-2425 GCA_002394235.1 Eubacterium sp. UBA4343
AACGTGCGCCCGCCGGGCGCACCAAAGCGATTCATCCCACGGTTAAAACCGTGGGATGAATCGCCATATTTTTTGTAATAAGAAGGCGGCATCGAGATGAAATAAGCTGGATCTTCGTTTTTGATTGTGTCAAAAGATGCCTTGTAAAAGGTCTGAAAATCTTCAGGATTGTCAAATCCATACAAAAAGGAAGCCGTGTTCGGCAGATTCCAGAGACTGTATCTCCAGGTTCTTGTTTCCTCGATGCCATATCGTTTCCGGATGTGCTGAAAGAAGACCTGAATGAGATTACACCATGCCTGGTTGGAGCGGGGCTGGCTGACATTGTCGTTGAACAGGTATTTATTCGGATGCAGAGCAAGAACCCGGGGCATGAAGGATAACTGGATCCAGGGCTTGAGACCGATGGAATGCAGAAAATCCAGCCCCATATCGACATAGGCAAAATTGTAAACAGGATTTCCGGATGCATCGGCAGAAGCGACGAGGGGCGGTCGGAAAAAATTCCGCTGAAATGCAGGTATCGCACGCCTGTATCCTTCTTCAGGCGGAGGAGCATCTGCTGGACATTCGGGAGAAGGATGTCGCCGGCGGAACCGACGGTCGCCAGATTTTTCCATGTGTGGTGGAGCGGATATTTATGGGAAGCACTGTTGTGCAGGCGGATGGACAATGCTTCCTCATAAATCGGAGTAATTGCCTGATAAGGAAGCTCGTTCTGTTTCTCTGGAAGGGGAGTTCGTGAGCCGGAAGTGGTTGTACAGAATATCCATGAGATTGTGTAATGCTCTATATCCCTGTTCTCTCTGATCTGTTCCCTGCCCTAATGGTCCGAAGTCAAAGGAACAGCTTATTTTTCCACAGGTGATTTTTCCCTTGATCATATTAAAACATAAATGATAAATGGTTTTCAAGACACAAGAGCGGCAGAGAAGCTCAAATACCGTATCAAGGACCGGTTGACAAGTGCGTATCAAGGATCGGTTGACGCTTATCAAGTACAGATTGATTTCTTTTTTTGAAAAATGGATATATATTATGAGCATCGAAGACAAAGGCGTCGGGAGAGGGAAACCTCACCGGTGCCTTTTTCTTTTATCCCGGGAGAAAAACGTCAGCATTGTCAACAGCAGAATCTGTTAAAGGAGGAAATCAATCATGGCAAATTATCCGAAATACAAAGTAGCGGCAGTACAGGCGGCACCGGTTTATCTTGATCTTGCGGCAACGGTTGAAAAGTCTGTGAAGATCATAAAGGAAGCTGCCGACAACGGTGCAAAGCTGATCGGTTTTCCGGAGGGATTCCTGCCCGGATATCCCTGGTTTGCTTTCCTTGGAAGAGCACTTGACTATGTTCCGAGATTTTACCATCAGCTTTACCTCAACGCGGTAGAGGTTCCTAGCGATGCACTCGCAAAAATCAGCCAGGCCGCAAGAGATAACGATATTTACGTATGCATCTCCGGATCGGAAAAAGACGGCGGATCCCTTTATCTCACGCAGTTCTGGTTTGACAACAAGGGAAATCTGATGGGCAAACATCGGAAGATGAGAGTATCTGTCGCAGAACGTCTGATCTGGGGCGATGGTTCCGGTTCCCTGATGCCGGTATTCGATACGGAGCTTGGAAGACTCGGCGGATGCCAGTGCTGGGAGCATGATGTAGCTCTGGATATCGCAGCGATGAATGCTCAGAATGAGCAGGTTCATGTCGCTTCCTGGCCCGGATATTTCGATGATGATATCGCAAGCAAGGCATATGCGATACAGACCGGCGCATTTGTCCTGATGACTAGCTCCGTGTATGATGACCGTCTGTATAAGATGCTGTGCACCGATGAAAATGGCAAACTTGAGGAGGATCGTCTGGCATATTTCAAGACATTGAAGCAGGGTCATACCGCGATCATCGGACCGGATGGAAATCTCAGAAGTGATTATGTTCCGTGCGGTGAGGAAGGTATTGCGTATGCGGATATTGATCTTGAAGATATCATCGATTACAAGTATGGATTTGATGCTGCGGGACAGTATAGAAATCAGTATTTGACGCTGAACTTCTACAGAAAGCCGCATCCGTTCTGCAATTTCATCGGAGAGGGAGATCCGGAGCCGGTTTCCTATGATGAACTGCAGCCATACGCGGAGGATGAACAGAAGTAATTCTCAATGTATGCCTGAACCAGGATTTTTGCTGTCAGCATGGGCTGCATAAAGGGTGAACAGAAGCAATTCCCAATATATGCCTGAACAGGAGAAATCCGCTGTGTTGACAGGTTTCTGACAGTGGAATATATTTGAAGACAGGGAAAAGAAAGAGGCAGTTCTTATACAAGGCTGCTTCTTTTTTGTAATTTACGCGAACAGCGAGCCACAGCCGAATGCGAAGCATTCGTGTGGGGCGAGCGTCGCGATAGCGAGATAA
>DGTF01000012.1:2470-3882 GCA_002394235.1 Eubacterium sp. UBA4343
CGCGATAGCGAGATAAAACTCGCGCAGCGTGTTTTATCTCGTTTGGAAGGGATTCCCGGCAGTGCACGCGCAAAATCACAATTCAGTAGAGCCCACGGAGATTTTTTTCGTGTTGAGCATTTAACAGGAAGTGGGAAATATGAATCTGAAGGATATGGAATGTTTCATTGAGGTCTGTGAAAAAAAGAGCATTACCGCAGCCGCGGAGGCAATGTTTCTCTCCCCGCAGGCGGTGAGTCAGACCATTCGCAGAATGGAGGAAGAAGTTGGCGCAGAGCTTCTGGTCCGTTCCCAGAAGGGAGTGGCGCTGAATGAGTATGGGAAGATTTTTTACGATCATGCGTGCCGGATCATCGCGGATTACAATGGGATGACGGCTTCCATCAGTGATCTGAAAAAACAGGAAAAGGGTTTCTTGCGCCTGGTTTCCGCGTATGGGGTTCTGCGTCTGTTGTCGCCCGAGTTCATCCATACATTCACGGATCTGAATCCCGGCGTGCGGCTGGATTATATGGAATTTCCGGATATATATATTGAAGAAAATGTCAGAAACAGGAAATATGATCTTGGATTTGTTCCGTATGTGAAGAAAGACCCGGACTTGAAATATATACCGCTTTTTTCGCGAGAGATTTTTTTTATTACACACAGGAAGAGCAGATATTACGACAGAAACGAAGTGTCGGTAAAGGAAATCAGTGAGGAGCCGGTGATTATCGAAAATGGTAATTTCATGATTCACCATATTCTGGAGGAAACCTGCAGAAAGGAAGGCGCTGATCTGGACGTGTATTTCAACACGAGCGGCTTCAGCCTTTGCTACAAGCTGTGCCGGGAGCAGGAAGGCAACACGGTCTCCATGGACTTTATTTTTGAGGATATGGGAAGCGATGATCTGCGGAAAATCTCGTTCGCGGAACATCCGCTCTGGAAGGTTGCGGCAGTTGTGAGGAAGGATATGCCGCTGACGGACAATGTCCGGAAGCTGATTGACTTTGCTGTGGAGTGGTGTGCAACGATCTGACGCAGTTCTCGATTCGGATTTTGTAATCCCTTCCATTGAGACACCGGTCAATGGAAGGAACAGTCCATCCCGGATTTTCCAAATATAAGAGGTGTATCATTTAATGTGCAGAGGATATGCCAACAAAATGAACGAATTGACGACACAATACATACAATAACCGCGATATATAATAACAGAAGTGAAAAAACCGCGTAATTAAAGGATAAACGGGCACTGAAATTTTCTTCAAAAAATCTACAATTTCCTGTTGACAATCCTATACCCGGGTGGTAAAGTATCACTTGTCGCCGAGATACAGCGACAGAACAAAAGTAATACAGATGTCGCTGAGCTATGGCGACGGAATAAAAGTATTGCAGAATGAACATTGACAACTGAACAGTAA
>DGTF01000021.1 GCA_002394235.1 Eubacterium sp. UBA4343
TTTTCTGTAAACGAGATAAAACACGCTGCTCGAGTTTTATCTCGCTATCGCGACGCTCGCCGCACACGAATACTTCGCATTCAGCTGCGGCTCACTGTTCGCGTAAAAAAATACCTCGCAGATCACCAGAACTGCGCGTGTATCCGATATTCTCCCATGGCTGCAGAATTATTCTGCCGCAATCAGGGCGGCACCAATGGCTCCGCAGAGCTGCGCATATTCCGATACGCGGATTTTCTCACCGATCCGCCCGCTCAGAGCCTCTACAATTCCCCGGTTTCGCGCAACGCCTCCCGTCATCATGTACGCGCCTTCCCCGTGCACACGTTTTACAAGGCCGGCGGTCCGGTTCGCCACTGAGACATTCAGTCCGTGAATGATGTCAGCAGTCGGTGTATTGCGGGCGATCAGCGATACTACCTCGGATTCGGCAAACACCGTGCACATACTGGAAATTTGTGTTTCATTCCTCCACTTTAATCCGATTCTGCTCATGTCCTCCATGGAAAGCTCCATGGTTTTTGCCATCATCTCAAGAAACCGCCCGGTTCCCGCCGCACATTTATCATTCATCACAAAGCTTTGAACTGTTCCGTTTTCGTCGATCCGGATGACCTTGGAATCCTGCCCGCCGATATCGATAACTGTGCGGACCTCCGGATCCAGATAATGCGCACCCCTGGCATGGCAGGTAATTTCTGTGACGGAAGCGTCACCGATTCCGATGGTCTCCCTTCCGTATCCTGTAGAGACGATGCCGCGCAGATCCTCCCGGCTCAGATGCGCCTTCCGAAGAGCCTCGTCCAGTGCCTTCTTTGCTCCTGATGAAGCGCCAGCCCCGGTGCTCACAATCGCCCATCCCGCGATCTTTCCGTTCTGGTCCAGTATAACGGCGTCCGTGCTGGACGAGCCGCTGTCCACTCCCGCCGTATAATTTCCCGTACCCTTCATATTCTTCCTCTCCGCCTTCAGATGAAGGCTCTCTGCAAAAGCTTCAAGCCTGGTAGAAATCTGTCCGCTGTTCTGCCCGGTTCCGTCAGTCTCGATCTTCAGGATCGGTTTCTCGGAATTCTTCTTAAGTGCGGCATATTCAAAACCGTAATAATCACAGAACTTCATGGTGTGATACACAATGCCGAGCGAATTTCTGCCGAGTTCCCCTCGCGATTTCACATCTGCCATCCTCATGCAGGGCATCTGATGGAGAAGCGCATGTGCGTACGCGCGGATCAGGATATTCTCCACGCCGGTCTCCGACTCTGTCCCGTTCTGTTTTTCCCTTCGGCAGGCCGCGAAAATTTCCTCAGGAAGCTCTACATTCCGGTTTCCGGTGCAGGTGTCGTCACGAACGGAAATCCCCGTTACTCTTCGGATCATCTCGGGGAACTCCTCCCGGCTGTGCGCTCCCTGCAGGCTGATGTATGCCTGTTCAGATTCGACATGCTCCTGACTGTTCTTTCTCTGAGACTCTGTCTTTACCGTCCCGCACATGCCGCATCCGGCAGCAGAGGGCCACTGCGAAAGCACTGCCGCTGCGTCAAATTGCCTTCCGCTGTACGCCGCGTATGCGGATATCAGGCCGCGGATCTGCCCTTCCATATATCTTTCTTCCGCCGCACCGGTCTTGTGCGGAAGATCGAGAAGATATAAAAACCTCTGTTTTCCCTGCCGCTTTAAAATGTCATAGATTCTCTTCACCACGTCGCAGCAGCTGACCAGCACAAGCTCCTGAACCTCCGGATTCTGAGCGGCCTCCAGGATTCCTTTTCCGTAGCCGCACATATTCGGGTGGCCGAGGCTCTCGGCAGCTTCAAAAGAATCCCCCATCGGGGCAAGTCTCTGCGTCTGCTCGCCAAACCCCGCGAAAATCTCAAGCGGGGTGTATTTACACATATAATATATCATCTGAATGTCCTGTTATCTGAATTTCTGCCTTATCTTTCATCCGACTGTCCTGTCATCCGAATTTCTGCCCTATCTTCCATCTGACTATCCTGCCGGCGGAAATTCTGCTCTATCTTCCATCTGTCCTTCCGGCTTTTCTGGCTTCCAGCATTTCGATAAACGCCTGCATCCGCGTCGCAATCTGTCCGTTGCTCGAATTTCCGGAATCGCATCCGTCACCGTCCAGAATCAGGGTCGGATACCCGTTTTCCTCCAGAATTGCCCTGGCATTCTGCGCTGCTGCCTGCGTCTGCTTGCAGCCCCAGTGACAGAAATACACGACGCCGTCCGCGTCCAGCTTCCGGCACATACCGAGACTTCTTCGGATTCTCCGGTCCGATGGTCCGTTAAACGAATCATAAACCAGCCGTTTCGCCATACTTTCAAACGGTTTCTCCGGATCCACCTCGCAATACTCGTCGTAGTTCATATCACATGCCACGACCTGACACCGGTCGCTGAAATTCAGCATTTCGCGGAGCGGCTTCTGATAAAAGGGAATGGTGTGCATCCACAGAATGCGGATCCCCCTTGACGGCTCCGCCTTCTTCAGATCCCGAAGAAGCGAATCCGCAAACCGCTCGACCTCCGGCATCCCGAGCAGAACATGATTTCCGAATACCTCATACAGCTCATCCGTGATGTCATTCGACAGATAGAGGTCATGCTTCAGCGTCTGACAGGCGGCAAGCTTCTTCATGGTCCTTCCTCCAGCCGCGACTCTTCGTTTCAGTTCTTCCATGTCAAGAGGCTTCTTCTGATCCTCCTCGAGAAACTTCGCGAATTCACGCAGCTGGTCCGCCGTGTACCGGACAGACTCCTCCGAGCACTCATACGGCACATCGATGTAGAAATGCGGCACATGGTAATGCTCCGCTGCCATGCGGAATGTCAGATTGTTGGCATCGCAGGCGAGAGAGGTGTTGACGATGAACCGCGGCTTTCGGATTACCTCCGACAGAATACCTCCCAGCAGAATCTTGTGATAGGAGCAGAATGTCTCCGGCACGCCCTCCTCACCTGCATAGTCAATGAATCCTCGTTCCGCGTCCGCACCTGTAATATAACAGGACATTGCCTCTGCAACCATAGGATAGATTCCGTAGGTCTGAAGAAGTTCGCAGGGGGTAAAAATACTGACCAACCCTGTTTTTTCCGGATGTACCAAAGGATGAATCACCGCATTCATCGATGTAACCGCCATGTCGTTTCTTGCCGGGCTGAGTTCTTTCGGCGGAAACTTCTTCAGCTGAACTCTTTTCGCATAATATGCGGCAAGGAGCAGCCTCCTTGCCGCATTGGGATGATCGGGAATCTGTGCGTCCACAAGATTGCCGAACTTCTGAATCATGTCTGCCATTACATTTCCTTCCTGTTTCCTCTGAGATCACTCGAATGTCCCGGGTTCTGAAAAGCCCTGTCACTGGCTGTGTACTCTTCTGTTCCACTTGAAACAGATTAAAACAGCTCTTGTACGTCAGGTTCATCCAATCTTGTACTTCGGGTTCACCCGGTCCTCACAGTTCCTCCATAAAGTCTGACCCTGTATCTCCTCCGCTCATCAGATCCATATTGCAGTCGTAAACCATACCGTTCACCGCGTCCCCGAGCCATTTTGCCATGGTCTTCCCCGATTTCGTCAGAAAATAAAACCTCTTGTGCCGGACCGTAGTGTGAACGGTGCCCCCGAGGAACCATCTCAGATTCCGGAAATTGTATATAAACATCCCGAATTTCGGTGTAATCTCCTTGAGAGAGCGGATCATCCGCTGCATCTCGCGGTAATACTCCTCCTGTACTTCCGCATTGGTTCCGTACTGATGAGTCAGCACGTCATTCAGGTAGGAGCTGAGCAGATAATCTCTCGGCGACCCGGCATACAGGTAACGGATCCGGTCGCCCCAGATCCGATACAGCTGCCGGTACCAGTCCACTGTGATATTGCCGGAGCCAAGCGGCTCCCAGTACACCGGATCCGTCTTCCAGACCTCTTTCGCTGTCTGCCTCCATTTTTTATAATTCAGCTGGCCGCTGTCCGAAAATACTGTCACATCTTTGCATTCCGGGTAAAAATCCTCGAGGATCGGTGTTGTGACGGCGGGAACCGCAAAGGCGCCTGCACTGTCCCCTGCAATCAGAAGCTTGTCCGGCCTTGGAAAAAAAGCGGTCCCCGCTTTCATGCCTTCCGTGAAGTTCTCGTATCCATGGAAATGGAGGATCTGCTCTGTTCCGTCCTCTGCGATATAATGAAAATCGTTTTTTCCGACGTGGAAATCACCGGTCGCGTAAGTAATGACAATGAAATTCCAGTCGTTGAAGGGATTGTGCTGGTTTCCGATTTCCGTGATTCCCGTATTGATGTTCATGATCTGCGTGAATGGCCGCAGATTGTTCCAGTAGTAATTCGGAAGCCCGGCTGCCACTTTCCCGCCCGTAACGGGACGCGCCGCGGTATATTCATTCCACGCAACTCCTCCGCCCGACAGAAAGACGCAGGTACAGTTGACCCTGCCCTTCTTGATATAGATATGGTACTCGGAGCCATCTCCGGACTTTCCACGGGGTATCGGGATCCGGTACCAGACATCCGTCTCCGGTTCCCCTTCGAGCACCGGAGATTCAAACCGCTTCTCGATCTCCGCGCCGATAACATTTTCCGCAAGGTCCCCGAGCCGTCCCATCGCACTCCGGCTCCGTTCTTTCTGTTCACCGTGATGTTCTTCCGGCTTCCCATGTGCTGAGATTTTCTCACCGAACGCTGTCTCGTATTCGCTTATCCACGATCTTTTTTTCTTTCCGCTCATTTCTCTGAATACCCGTGCCCGCTCCGCCGTTCTGAAAACATACCCGGAAAGCGGCTTTCTGCCTGAAGATCTTATCGATATCGCTATCATATCATTTCTGACCGTCCGCGCACAAGACGAAAGCGCCACATACTATCTAAGTCCCCGCTTTACTTGTTGCTGTTCACCCAGCTATATACGGCAAGGCTTTTACAGTCCTGTTACCCTTCGCATCTTTCGTGCTGCGAATGTTCCTGCCCTCTTGTGAACCAGCTCCCCGTGGACCAGGGACATTGCGGCTGGACTGATACATGAATATTGCGGCTGGACTGATACACGAACATTGCGACCGGACTGATAGACAACGAGATAAAACACGCTGCGCGAGTTTTATCTCGCTATCGCGACGCTCGCCGCACACGAATACTTCGCATTCAGCTGTGGCTCACTGTTCGCGTAAAAAAAAAGCACAGGCCGAAGCCTGTGCGCACAAAAAAATATGGGACCTACAGGGCTCGAACCTGTGACCCCGTGCTTGTAAGGCACGTGCTCTCCCTGCTGAGCTAAGATCCCGCAGATAAGGAAAAACGACCCGAATGGGACTCGAACCCACGACTTCCGCCGTGACAGGGCGGCGCTCTAACCAACT
>DGTF01000004.1 GCA_002394235.1 Eubacterium sp. UBA4343
TCCTTTGTGATATGAATATCATGAGGATGCGACTCCTTGAGTGCCGCGGAAGAAATCTTGATGAACTTTCCGGTTTTCTGCAGTGTCGGAATATCTGCCGCTCCGCAGTAACCCATACCCGAGCGAAGGCCTCCGACCATCTGGAAAATCGTATCCTCCACAGAGCCTCTGTATGCCACACGTCCCTCTACGCCTTCCGGCACGAGCTTCTTCGCACCGGCCTGGAAATAACGATCTGCGCTTCCGTGTGCCTGAGACATCGCTCCCATGGAACCCATACCGCGGTATACCTTGTACTTTCTTCCCTGGAACAGCTCAAATTCGCCCGGAGCCTCGTCACATCCGGCGAACATGCTTCCCATCATGCAGACATTACCACCGGCAGCAATCGCTTTCACAATATCTCCGGAGAACTGGATACCGCCGTCTGCGATGATCGGTGTGCCGGTTTTCTTTGCCTCTTCATAACAGTTCATGATCGCAGTAACCTGCGGAACACCGATGCCTGCCACGATACGGGTGGTACAGATCGAACCAGGTCCGATTCCTACCTTGACGCAATCCGCGCCAGCTTCGATCAGATCATGTGTGGCCTCCGCTGTTGCAACATTTCCCGCGATAACCTGGAGATCCGGATATGCGCTCTTAACCATCCGCAGACATTTGAAGATATTCGCGGAATGGCCATGTGCGGAGTCGATGACCACGCAGTCCACATGTGCCTTGACCAGCGCATCCACCCGCTCCAGGACATCATCGGTAATGCCGATGGCAGCTCCGCACAGAAGACGTCCGTATGCATCCTTTGCGGCATTCGGATATTTAATCTGCTTCTCGATATCCTTGATTGTGATCAGGCCCTTCAGATTTCCCTCATCATCGACGATCGGAAGTTTTTCCTTCCGTGCCTTGGCCAGAAGACTCTTCGCCTCTTCAAGCGTGACGCCCTCTTTTGCTGTAATCAGATTTTCTGAAGTCATCGATTCCTTGATCTTCTTGCTGAAATCAGTTTCAAACAAAAGGTCACGGTTTGTAATGATTCCGACAAGCTTCTTACCTACCGTGATCGGCACACCCGAGATGCGGTACTTTGCCATAAGCGCGTTGGCATCCGCAAGCGTATCCTCCGGGGAAAGATAGAAGGGATCTGTAATAACACCATTTTCCGAACGTTTTACCTTATCGACCTCATCTGCCTGCTGTTCGATTGTCATGTTCTTATGGATGATTCCGATACCGCCCTGTCTGGCCATCGCAATTGCCATTCGATGCTCGGTAACCGTATCCATACCTGCGCTCATCATCGGGATATTCAATTTGATCTTCTTCGTGAGATATGTGCTCAAATCCACCAGATTCGGTGTAACCGTTGAATACTGCGGTACTAAAAGCACATCATCAAATGTAATACCCTCTCCGATAATCTGTCCCATAAACGTTCTTCCTTTCTTCTATCTGACTGTTAATGTGAATAAAATAACTATACAGATCAGAGCCCTGCAAAGAGCAGAAGTCTGTGACGAAACGAAATCTTAGATATGCATGAGAAAATCGCAATCATATGTCTGCCGTCTGCACATGTTCTGAATAATTTGAAAAAAGTTTAGCAAACCGCACACTGAAAGTCAATGCCCTGTGCGGATAAAAAAGCTGCCAAAAAGGCTGCCGCTCCGGACCTGTCCCGGTCCGGGCAAGCAGCCTGTTCTCTCAGTTTGTGAAGAAACGGCTCGGTGCCCGCATCCGCATATCCTTAAGCATATCTTCACTCGGCGATATGAGAACCTTCTGTCGTTCCTGCTTTGACGAGATCACAAACGCCCATGCATTTTTCTCGTCCTCAGGCGTTCCCGATGTGTAATCAACCACCTTCACATTCTTAAAATCGGAGAGATGATCCGACCCCACCGGAGCGATAACCTCTGCTTCGCTTAAATCATAAGAAGCTCCCTTTTTCCTCGACTGTTTGGAAAAAATCCGGTCAATATCCAGCACTCCGTTTACATAGGAGTACTCATATTCTACGCTCTGTCTGGGAATCAGCCAGATATCGAGCAGAATCATACCAAATCCCGCAAGCAGAAACGCAGGATGCACCATAATTCCGGAAACGAACATCAGGATCGTAAGCAACACAAAGAAAACCTTAATGAACCGGTTCTTCATGGTTGGCTGTACGGAAATCAGTTTTTCCTTAAATAAATCACTCATACCTTTTCTCCTGTCACTTTGGAATTCTCAGATGCCATTATCATAGCATTTTTTGAAGCGAGATAAAACACGCTGCGCGAGTTTTATCCCGCTATCGCGACGCTCGCCGCACACGAATACTTCGCATTCGGCTGCGGCTCACTGTTCGCGTAAACTAAAACAAGCCAGGGGCATTCTCAGCCCCCGGCTTATATGGATACTTTTGTATATGTGGAAATGGGGATTAGTTGTTGATCAGCTTGTCCTCATCGTTCCAGCTGTACAGCTTGCGGATCTCAGCTCCGACCTTCTCTGACGGATG
>DGTF01000049.1 GCA_002394235.1 Eubacterium sp. UBA4343
ACTGGAGACTTTCTCCTACTCGATAAAAAAATATAAAAATACAGAACGAACGTTTTCATTTTTGTATGTCGTATGTTACAATATACACATGAAGACAGTATATAAAAGAACCGCAACAACCGTATCATTTCTGAATTATCATCTGGTTTTCTGCCCGAGATACCGGCGTAAAATTTTTGACATTCCAGGCGTTGAAGAACGCTTTCGGGAACTGACGCACCAGGCCTGCGAAGCCAACCAGATTGAGATCCTTGCGATGGAATGTCATCGTGATCATGCCCATTTGTTTGTCAGTGCTTATCCGCAGCTCAGTATCCCGGAAATCGTGAGGATTATCAAGCAGGCGACCTCGTGCGCGCTGCGTGACGAAATCCCACAGCTTTCCCAGATGCCCTCCCTTTGGACCCGTTCCTATTTTGTCAGCACAGCGGAAAATGTCACCGAAGCAACGGTGGAACGGTACGTACGGACGCAGAAAACGAGGTGATTTTATGCACACCATACGATTCCTCCTTCTGACAACAAAAGAAGATGACCGTATTCTGGAAAAACGGTTCCGTATGTTATGGCATATCCACAATCAGACCGTTAAGTACGCGCAGAAACAGCTGCACAAGCTGATGCGTGACCGCGCGTATATAGATGCCAGGAAAGAGCGCAGCGCCCTGAAGCCGGAAGCCGAAAAGCTGCAGAAGCGGCTGGACGAGGCCGAGGCGCAGAAGAAGCCGGCAAAACGCGGAGAACGGTCGAGGCTGAAAGCCGTGAAGAAACGGCTCCGCGAATTGACGGACATCATGAATGAACGGATCGAATTCTTTTGCCTGACGCAGACCGGACTGGAATCCTATGTCAAGGTCATGCAGCACCGTTTTCAGAAGCACATTTCGAGCCAGCAGGCACAGAAGGAAGCCGACCGGGTGTATACGGGTGTTCAGAAGGTCCTGTATGGGAACGGGAAATTTGTCCATCTGAAAAAGCTGGATGACCAGCGTTCCATTTCGCAGAAGTGTTCCACGAACGGCATCAAGGTGAACAGGAACGCCAATACCGTGAACTGGCTTGGATTAACCATCCCGTTTCGCATGAATAAAAAAGATCCGTATGCCGCAGAAAGTGTTGGACACCAGCTGAAGTACGGGGAACTCATCCGTCTGCCATTTAAAAGCGGGTGGCGGTATTACATCAACCTCTATCTGGACGGTGATGCCCCGAAGAAACTCTGTGTTTCCTCCGGACTTACATGCATAGACCCCGGTGTCTCTACGATGGCTTCGGTTTCTGAAAAGGCGGTTTCCCTGAAAGAGCTCGCCCCTATGTCGGGCTGCTATAACAAAGAGATTGCCAGACAGCAGAGACTGGTGGATCAGGAAAAACGAGCGCTGAATCCGGATCATTACGATGCCGACGGCAGGGTGATAAAAGGAAAACACAACTGGGTAATTTCCAACAACTGCCGTCGTCATCAGAGACGTATCCGCGAACTGTATCGAAAAAAATCAGCGTCCACCGAATGCTCCCATAACCACCAGGCCAATGAGCTACTGGTCAATAACGGGAATTGTTTCCTGATAGAGGATATGACATACGCGGCATTGCAGAAATGCTCCCGGAAACCAACAGAACGGCAGGAAAAAGCGACCGTTGTGAAAGATAAGAACGGGAAGGAAAAGACAGTCCGTAAGTGCAAAAAGAAGAAGCGCTTTGGCAAATCGCTGAATGACCGTTCCCCTGCCCTGTTCGTCGCCATCCTTACGCGGAAGGCGGAACAGTACGGCGGACAGGCTGTCCGAATTGACACTCGAAAGTTCCGTGCGAGCCAGTACCACCATGATACCGGCGAATATCACAAGGCAGCGCTGTCTGACCGCTGGAAAACCATAGACGGCCATGAAATACAGCGTGACCTGTACAGTGCCTTCCTGATCTTCTGCTCCAACCCTTCCGGTACCGCGCCGGATCAGGATCTCTGTAACTCGATGTTTGAACATTTCGTAACCATGCATGACGCCTTTATCAAGGCAACCGCAAAGGAAAACCATCCGGCTTGTTTCGGATACTGATTTTTTGGCAAAAAGAAAAGAAACAACACTTGCTGTCTCTTCCCTTTTTGAATAGAACCTGTAAATGTCTCGCACGGCCCAGCCAGCTGTCAGGTACGCCCGGTAAAAGGCTCCGGTCTCCGGATCGGAATACCGATGAAGAGCATAGCCCTGGAAGCCTGAAAAGAAGGACTATAACCAAGCTGCTTGTACAGAGCGAAAGTGATGTCCGGAAATCTAAGGCAGCCTTCCCTTGGACAAGGATGTTTCAGGAGTTTGCTCCCGGAATCCCACGGTTTTAACCGTGGGAGGAGGTCAAATTGTGAAAAATATTCTGGATAACTATGACTGGCTAAGCAGCTATGGTTTCTGGTCTCTCACCGATCTCATGTCCGATGCGCCGATTCCGGAGCTGCCGTTCTTCAGCGGCGGACCCTTTACCCGGAAGGGAATCCCGAAGGCAAGCTACTTTGCTTTCTTCCTGCTGGCAAAGCTTGGCTCCGCTCTCGTGAAAAGTGGCGACGGCTATTTTATGACAGAAGAAAACGGCACTTACCAGATCCTTATGTACAACTATCAGCATTTTTCAACGCTATACGCAAATGAGGAAAAATTTGACATGACAAGAACGGACCGCTACACCGTCTTTGCCAACATAGAGCCTAAAATTTTGCATGTAAGAATTGAGAATTGCCTCCACCGCAAAGGACGGAGTCCTGTGCTTCGATGAAAAGCTGGAGCTCCTTGAGATACGGCTCGCGGTGGTTGAACCAATGACACGGGACAATAGGTAAATTCAAGAAAACAGATTCGAATAATAATACCAGGAGGAATCAGAGATGACAGAATTGCGATCAGATTTGCGTAACAAAATTTTAAATATGGAGCTTCTTCCGAATCATGCAGCCCTGTTTTACATCGGACAGGTCGGTTTCATCATCAAATACCAGAACACCTATACTATGATTGACGGCTACCTCTCAGACTACGTGGACAAAAACTGCAGCTCCGACCTCGTCAGATGGGAACGGCTTTATCCCGCTCCGATACAGGCGGAGAATCTTGATTTTCTTGATTTCATTTTCTGCACTCACGCCCACTTTGATCACGCAGATCCCTGGACAATCCGTAAAATCGCAGAAGTGAACCACAAAGCCATCTTCATCGGTCCGCCCCCTGTCTGCAGCGTCTATTCCGATTGCGGCGTTCCCGCGAAACAGATTCTGCAGCCCGTCATTGACAGTCCGACCGTACTCGATCCCGGTCATAAAATATCCTTCACGATGATTCCGGCCGCGCATGAAGAACTCCACCCGGATCAACAGGGCGGCTTTGCGGAAGTCGGCTACCGTATATCCTTCGGGCATGCCACCATTTATCACTCGGGCGACTGCTGCCCATACAACGGCCTGGAATCCAGAATCATGAATTGCGACGCACTGATTCTTCCCGTCAACGGACGGGATTACTATCGGAGGAACGTGAAAGACATTATCGGCTGCTTTGACAGCACGGAAGCAATTACCCTTGCCGCAGACACGCATGCTGGCATGCTTATCCCCGTGCACTGGGACCTGTACCACGTGAACGAGATCAACCCGGGAACCTTTGTGGATCTTGCCCATCGCCTGCATCCGGAACTTCCTTTTCACATCTTTGTTCCCGGAGAAGGTTACATATTGTCGGTTTAAGCCTGATCGAGGGTGAAAAAAATCCGGAAAATACTGATTTCACAGCATTTTCCGGATTTCATCTGCTCATTTAAAAAGCAGGGGATGAGAGAATCGAACTCCCGCTAAAAGTTTTGGAGACTTCTGTCATGCCATTTGACCAATCCCCTGTATTACTCAAGATATGTAAATGACCTAGCTAATGTACCAACACATACATCATAACACATACCTTCAAAACTGAACAC
>DGTF01000030.1:0-2642 GCA_002394235.1 Eubacterium sp. UBA4343
CACAAGATAATTTGGCACGTAAACACCTCCATAAGCATTACCGGCGCTTTATGAGCGCTACGATTAGCACTATAACTCAAATAATTTGGCCGTGCAAGCCCGAGTTGTCTTTCAGGTGTCTTTCATGCCTTGTAAATCGCTGTCAGAACGAACGGAATATGCCAGCCACAGGCTGAACGAGATAAAACACGCTGCGCGAGTTTTGTCTCGCTATCGCGACGCTCGCCGCACACGAATACTTCGCATTCGGCTGCGGCTCACTGTTCGCGTAAAAAAATGAGCGGTCCCGGAAGCCTCAGCGCAAAGGTGATTCGCGCAAAGGTCCCGGGACCGCATCAGACCATATTCAATTTTACACCTCGGAATGAAGCTGTAACCGTCTCAACGTTCAAAGGCAAAATAGACAATCACTGCCTCTGCGTCTCTGTGAATCCAGACGCTCGTGTCCTCGCCGCTGTCGCTCTCGAGGTTTCCCGGATAACAGCCGTACTCGTGACCGGCTTTTTCGTCCTTTCCTCTGTCGGGAGCTTCCCCGAAGTCTCCCTTCTGGAACCGTGTCACATAATGGATGATTGTCTGAAATTCACTGCCGACGAAATAGATTTCACGGATACCTGCGGACAGATAGATGGTCTCTCCGTTGATCGTTCCGTAATACGCGGTTCCGTATCCCTTTTTCTTCCCACTGATGTATTTCTTCAAGTCGCTCAATTTCTCCATAGACGGGACCTCCTTTTGACTCATTTTACCGCGGCATGAGGCAAACGGCAATGAAAAAACGTATGCGAACGGTCATTGTCCGCAGGTAGTTCCGCGCAAAATGGGGCGCCTGTTCATCAGAGAAGCGTTACACCGTGGTCCGCTGCGTACTTCAGATCTTTCTCCGGCCACAGGGAGACCTGAACTTCTCCGATATGCGCCTTTCTGAGGAAGAACATGCAGATACGGGACTGTCCGATTCCGCCACCGATGGTGTACGGAAGCTTTTTCTCAAGAATTGCTTTCTGGAAGGGAAGCTCCGCTCTCTCCTCACATCCGGCTTCCTTCAACTGAAGTTTCAGAGAATCCTCATCCACCCGGATGCCCATTGAGGAAAGCTCCAGAGCAATATCAGTGACCGGATAATATACAATGATGTCACCGTTCAGAGACCAGTCGTCATAATCCGGCGCTCGTCCGTCGTGCTTCTCACCGGACTTCAGTCTTCCGCCGATCTGCTCGATGAAGATCGCACCGTGAATTCTGGCAAACTTGTACTCGCGGTCCTTCGGGGAGTCGTCCGGATACATATCTTCAAGCTCCTGGGAGGTCACAAAGGTGATCTGCTCCGGCAGGATGCAGTGCACATATTCAAATTTGTTCTCGACATACTTCTCTGTCACATGGAGGGCTTCGTAAACATTCTTTACGATTCGGTGAAGCGTCTCGCGGTTCCGCTCCTCCTTTGTGATGACGCGTTCCCAGTCCCACTGATCCACATAGATAGAATGAATGTTGTCTGTGTCCTCGTCCCGACGGATCGCATTCATATCCGTGTAGAGTCCCTGTCCCGGCTGAAAGCCGTAGCGCCCGAGAGCGTATCTCTTCCATTTCGCGAGGGATTGAACGATTTCAGCCTTTCGTTCATTCTGCTCTTTAATGTCGAAGCTGACAGGTCTTTCCACCCCGTTCAGGTTATCGTTCAGGCCGGATTCCGGATCTACGAAAAGAGGCGCTGACACACGCTGAAGATTGAGTTCCGCGGCCAGCTGGTTCTGGAAAAAATCTTTAACTTTCTTTATCGCGATCTGTGTTTCCTTCAGATCAAGTTCCGAATGGTAGCCGTCCGGAATAAAAATGCTGCTCATGGTCTATTCCTCCTATGGTTCTTCTAAAGTAGGTCAAGTACTTCTGACCTAGCTACAATAGCACATTTTTCACCGACGAACAACAAATTATGGATGAAAACAAGCACATCGCGACTCTGGAATACTTAAAATTCAGACGACTTTTGCCGGCATGTGCTCTGAAATAAGACGAGAGATCTCCCGGCGCCGATGCTTCCGGTCTGTTCTGACACAGACCCGCAATTTATGACTCATAGATCTTTGGATTTGATTTGAAATCTATTTTTCTAATGCTATGATGTCTGCTAAAGATGGAGGCGTTTCCATATTGTATGTGGGATCGATCCCATCCCGAAACTGAAGCCGGACCTGCTTTGTAAGCATGAAGGAGAGTGAGAGTATGACTCGTTACATCGTAAATATTCCTTCCGTTGAGGAAGCGTCTGTTTTTTCTGCGAGAATCCAGAAAATGCCTTTTGATGTTGATCTGCACAGCGGCAGAACCGTGATCGACGCCAAGTCGGTTCTTGGTGTGATCTACTTTGGGGTAGGTCGGAACGCTTTTCTGGAGGCGCATACCGATCGCAAGGCTGATCAGGAAATGCTCGAAGAAGCAGTCCGGGATTATCTGGTACAGGATGATCAGATGGCCCGGGTCATATAAAAAGCAGCCGCCATATCCTCGTTCTTAGTGGCGGAGGAACCTGGTAACAGGTGCATTGTGTCACGACGGTATGAACCGTCAGGCTGCTTTGGGTTCCGCAAAGCCGCAGGTGTAAAAGCCTGCGGCTTTTTTTACACGAACAGTGAGCCGCA
>DGTF01000030.1:2756-3041 GCA_002394235.1 Eubacterium sp. UBA4343
CGCGCAGCGTGTTTTATCTCGTTAACCGTTTTCCGTGCAGATACATGCCTGAAAAACGTAATTGAAAAAATAAAAAAACGCTTGCTTTTCTTATTAAATTTGATACAATGTAATTGCATAAAGATTTTACGCAATGTTATAGCACTCAATTTAAAAGAAAGAACAGATAATATTTTATGCTGCCGTCAGATCATGTCCATCTGCAGAGGAGAATGATTCACAGATGATGACGCCGGCGGAACAGCAGAAAGGACGACAGAATGAGTATTTATGATTATTCGGTAA
>DGTF01000030.1:3156-3283 GCA_002394235.1 Eubacterium sp. UBA4343
TGATCGTGAACACCGCGACCGGCTGTGGATTTACTCCGCAATACAAAGATCTGGAGGAAATCTACGAGGCCTTCCATGATAAGGGACTTGAAATCATCGATATTCCGTGCAATCAGTTCGCCGGACA
>DGTF01000030.1:3393-3564 GCA_002394235.1 Eubacterium sp. UBA4343
AGTTTCCGCAGATGAAGAAATCGGATGTGAACGGTGAGAATGCTCTCCCGCTCTATAAATATCTGAAGAGCCAGCAGGGATTCCATGGATTTGGCAAGGGTCCCACCGCTCTGATGATGAGCACCATGCTGAAGAAGATCGACAGCGATTACAAGAACAATCCGGAAATCA
>DGTF01000062.1 GCA_002394235.1 Eubacterium sp. UBA4343
AGCGCGAGACGGGATTCGAACCCGCGACCCCAACCTTGGCAAGGTTGTACTCCACCCCTGAGCCACTCGCGCACTTACTGATTTTCGATGTCAGTTCGTCTCTTCAAAACTGACGATATTGAGGATACAATAACTGTATCCATTTGTCAATAGATAATTTTATTTTTTATCTTCAGGTATTTTATTTTTTCTTCAGGATCTCATGATGGCACTCAGAACATATTGATTGTTCGGAAAGCTCTTCTGTGTGATGTTCTCCAGTCGGATCAGATCTACATCCAGCCAGAGTTCTTCTGCGGTAATCATAATATTGGCGAACATGATTCCGAAGTTTACCTCCTCCCACCGGTACTTCTCCAGATTGTCCGCCTTGTGTTTCTTCGTAAAAACGTGGATTCTGTCGTCGAAAACCACAAATCTCCATGGCTGAATATTCATCGAGGAGGGAGCATATCTCGCCGCTTCAAGGAGCTGCTTCATCCACGAGCGGGGGACTTCCTTGAACACGCACAGCTCGTCCAGAGGCAGCCTTTTTGCCTCCCCCCTGCTTCTGACCGGAGATTCCTTGCTTTTTCCGAAGGCAAGAATTCCGATTAGTTTCATGTTGCCTTTTTGCTGCAGACTGCCCGGAACCGCTGTACTTCCGACGAAGCATGCACCCAGTCCTTTACAGCACAGATACAGATTCATCTGTTCCATGAGGTATCCCATATTCATCTGGCATCGTGCCGTATCCCTCGAATAAAAGAGCATATAGTAAGGCGCCTTTACCCGGTGAAGCTGACGGATATGAAAGGATTTTCTGATGTTTTCACAGATCAGGATATCTGTCTCAAAATCTCCAAGCAGATTGGGCAGTTCCGCATAGTGAGAACGGATTTCATTGAGCAGGCCCTCCTGCAGCGGCTCAAATATATATTTATGAACGGATTTTCTTACAAATATTGCTTCATACAGATTCATGCCCATCACCCTGAACAAATAACCAAAAATATTATATGTAACATAATTGTAACATATTAATTTATAAATTCAAGGGCAGACATGATTATTTTAAATGTCGGGCAGACATCATTATTATCAATGTCAGTCACCTGTGGCAGCTGCGAGAATTGCCAATACCTTAGAATTGCGGGAGGGCGAAGCACAGGGCTATCCTCAGCCCTTACAGGATATTGCGTTGTTTTCAGCATGGTGTTTTACTGCTGCAGTGCCACCACGGTTTCTATCGATCCGCTCCACGCAAACATATCCACCGGATATGCCTCACCTGCACGGTAACCGCGTTTTCTGAAATACCGCAGATCTCTGGCAAGAGTCTCCGGGTTACACGAGATATACACAATCCGTTCCGGCTTCATGGAGGATACAGCATCTATGAAGGTCTCGGTACTGCCCGATCTGGGAGGATCCATGAACAGGACATCCACCTTCTCTCCTGCCGCTGCCATCCGCTCCAGAAATCTTCCTGCGTCATCCTGGTAGAACCGGATATTCCGGACTCCGTTCATTCGTGCGTTATACCTGGCGTCACGCACGGCATCCGCATTCAGCTCCACGCACGTAACTTCGCTCGCGCTGCCCGACGCCGCGATTCCGATCGTCCCGATCCCGGAGTAGGCGTCAAAAACCTTCTCCCTTCCAGTCAAAGCAGCCAGCTCAATTGCCTTCCTGTAGAGCACCTCTGTCTGAATCGAATTGATCTGATAGAAGGAAGACGGAGAGATCCGGAATTTCTTCCCGCAGAGGATGTCCTCGATATATCCCTTTCCATAAAGGACAATATTCCTCTCCCCGAGAACCATACTCGTATTTTTTTCATTGAGATTCAGCACGATTGATGTAATCTCCGGGTGCTCCTTCCGGAGAGCCTTTACAAAATTATTCTTCGAGGGAAAAATCGGAGATGTCACTACCAGAGTCAAGAGGATCTGACCGGTCTTATGTCCGACCCGCACCATTACATGGCGGAGCAGTCCATATCCGGAATTCTCATTGTAGATGGTGATCCGGAAAGAAGGTGCCAGTCTCCGGATCGTCCCGATGATGCGGTCGGCTCTCTGGTCTTCGATCAGGCATCTCTCGACCGGAACGACACGATGTGTTCCCGCCTCATAAACTCCGGATACGATGCTCCCGTCCCTCTTTCTCTGAAATGCAGCATTAACCTTATTTCTGTAAAAATAAGGATAGGACATGCCGGCAATCTTCTCTGTTCGGGCGAGTCCCTCCAGTTCTTTTCTCACCCGGTTCTCCTTTACCTTCAGCTGCTCTTCATACGTAATATTCCGGAATTCGCAGCCTCCGCATTTCCTGTAAACCGGACATTTCAGAAAATCCTCCCCATCTGTGTGCATTTCTGTTTTTTGGGGCTTCATCTTTGCAGCCGCCTTCTGGTCTCTCAGATATGGCTTCTGATTCTCTGGATTCCGGTCTTTCTTATTTATTTTCTGATTCTTCATAGCAGCTTCTTTCTGTGTACGATACCATCTCTGCACTTCACTTCAGGCGCAGATGACAACGCAGCCGTTTCCCGGTATTGATGATGTTTTCCGGTATTACTAAGGTTTCTCCATGCAACTGACGATTCTCAAACGGCAGACGGTTCGCGTCTCAGAAGACGATCCCGAGCCGGTCGATCACAAGCCCCCAGAATACGCCGATGAGATAGAGCGCAATTGTGATTTTGATATTATCCTTCAAATACCTGCGATCCGAGCGGAACAGAATTAGCAGCCCGACGCCGGCACCGATCAACAGACCGGTCATCATCTGCCCGGAGCTAAGGATTCCCTTCAGATAAAGTTCCGTAATGGTGACGGATGCCCCGCAGTTTGGAATCAGACCGATCAGACCGGAAAGCGCTACTCCCAGCAAAGGTTCCCCGGACAGAAAGGCGCCGACTCTTTCCTCTCCGATCCCCTCAATCGCAAGCCCCGCAAAAAAGGTGATGATCAGGATGAAGATGGTAATCTCTATCGTATGACGAAAGGCGGAGAGAAAAATATTTCCCTCCTCGCAGTGACAGTTGTCCTGCTCACAGAGGTCGTGAATGTGACGATCCTTCCGTGGGTGTTTTTTCCGGTAGACCCGAAGAAATGCATCGACAATCAGGCCGGAAATCGCGCCTAGAATAATCTTTGTCCCGATGACAGATACAATTGTCTTGATATTTACCTGCTCCGAGATGAAGATGGGAAGCATTTCATCAGACGTTGAGAGAAAAACGGCAAGCAGCGTTCCAACGGTGATCACCCCGCCGGAGTACATGCTTGCCGCGGCTGCAGAAAATCCGCACTGCGGAATTACTCCGGTGGCAGCACCGACGATTGGTCCGAGACGACGCGCACGCTGAAGCATTGAGATGGTTTTCTCCTGTGCTCTCTCCTCCAGCCATTCCATCAGGAGATACGTGATATACAGAAATGGAATCAGTTTCAGTGTATCGGTCAATGTATCTTTCAGTACATCCAGCAGCATGATATCCTCCGTTGTCTACTTGACACATATCTGTTTCCATCATAAACTAGCAATGCGGAAAAACCGCCGATGGAAACGCAATTTTCATGCCCTCCAAGAGGGCATCCGCAACTCATATGACACAGCACATGGATTAAGATATGATCAGGTGATTTATGACATTTTCCAGTATGTTTTTTATCCTCGGCTTCCTGCCGGCATTTTTTCTAATTTATAAGATATTTCCGAAGCAGTCAAGTAGAAACGTCATACTGCTTCTTTTTTCTATCCTCTTCTATCTGTTCGGCGGCCTTCGGTTCTTAATTCTTCTGATTGCTGAGGCGTTCATCGGATGGGTCTTCGGTCTCCGGATTGAAAAATCCGCTGGAAAAAAAAGACTGCAGAGAGGTCTTCTGGCGATATCGGTTCTGATTTTTCTTGCGATCCTTGGCGGCTTCAAGTACACGGATTTTATATTTTCGAATCTCAACGAGGCTTTCGGAGCCAGACTGACCGTGCCCTCTGTCGCGCTTCCGCTCGGCATCTCCTTCTATACATTCAAGCTGATTTCCTACGCTGCAGATGTGTATCATGATAGAGTATCTGCTCAGAAAAGCTTTCCGGTTTTTCTCACCTACGTGATCTGTTTTCATACCATTCTGCAGGGACCGATTGTCCGTTACACGGATATGCGCAAGGAGCTTGATAACCGCATCATGGACCGCCGCACCTTCTCCGAAGGTATGTACCGGTTTTCTCTTGGTCTTGCCAAGAAAACCATTCTGGCGGATCATATGGGAACACTCGCCGATCAGCTTTTTCCGGCCTCACGGGGAATCGCAGCGGTTTCCCCCGCCTCTGCCATCCTCGGCTCAATATGCTTTACCCTTCAGATGTATCTGGATTTCTCCGCGTACTCGGACATGGCGATCGGCCTTGGCAGGGCTGTCGGATTTCACTATAAGGAGAACTTTAACTATCCCTATATTGCCACATCTGTTAAGGATTTCTGGCGCCGCTGGCATATCTCACTGTCTTCATTTTTCCGGGACTACGTCTACATCCCGCTTGGCGGAAACCGCAGAGGCTTTGCCAGACAGACCTTAAATCTCCTGGCAGTCTGGCTTCTCACCGGTCTGTGGCATGGCGCGGACTGGAACTTCATCCTGTGGGGACTCTATTATTTTGTGTTTATTTTTCTCGAAAACCTTGTCGCCCGGCTTCGAAAAGGCAGAGCAGAGAACAGCGGTGACACCAGCCATGCCGCGTCGTCGATTCCCGCCAGAATTCTCGGACATCTGTATACGATTCTGGTGTTCAATTTCGGATGGGTTATTTTCCGGTTCACAGACTTCAAACAACTGAAGACAGCGCTATCTCATTTTCTGAACTGGTCCTCGGGCTGGCAGGATGTCTCCATTCTTCTCACGGTGAAGAACAACCTGTTCATCCTGATACTCTGTGTTCTGGTATCAACCCCGCTGTTTTCCACTCTCTCCCATCGGGCAGAGATCCGCATGCAGGAAAAACGTGTGTCCAAAAATGGCTTCTATGCCGTACGGCTTGCCTTCGCCGGTATCTGTTTTGTGCTGGCGATCTGCGCACTTGCGGGAGCGACTTATCATCCCTTCCTGTATAACCAGTTCTGAGAGGCTTGCATTCATGAAAAATCAAAAGAAAAAAGGAAAAGAAAAAGATATACATAACTATCTCAAAAAGAACGTCCGCTGTCTCAGGCGCTGGCAGAAGCTGTACTGTGCAGCCTTCTGCGTCGGCTTCGGTGTGTTCGGCATTCTCGGTCTCAATATGGATCTTCGCCCGAAAATCTCTCTTCTGGAAAAAAGAACCCTTGCGAAGCTTCCTCAGGTTTCTTTCTCCGGCATCTGGAACGGAGATTTTTTCGATGAACTCGTGACCTGGTACTCCGACACCTATCCGACACGGGACGCCATGCTGACCGTAGACTCAGAGATTGAGAACTGGTACGGAATCCGCGGAACCGCTCTATACGGAACCGCATCGGGCTCAGCTGCGGATGCGATCCCGGACACATCCTCGGTCAGCCTCGCCCCGATTGTGGAGCAGAGCTCAAACGAGGAAAACATCACCAATGATCATTCCATCTCCTCCGATTCCCTTTTATCAACACAAAGCCGGTCATCTTCCGCTTCTTCCGCAGACGCCGGATCATCCCGTCCAACCGACACTCCTTCCACAGCGGCACAATCCCCGGAGAAGGACGGGACCATTCACGAAGTACCGGACGCGGTCGGTCAGGTCTACATCACCGGAGACCGCGGATTTGATATTTACTATTTTAATCAGGAAAATGTGGATGCTTATGCCTCAATGATCAACACGGTAAAATCCCGCGTCGGTCAGCAGGTGAACCTTTACGATATGATTATTCCGACCGGATTCGGTGTGGATCTCAGTGAAGACGTTCAGAAATCTCTCGGAGGATCCAGTCAGAAGGACGCCATCAGTTATGCCTACGACCGGATGGATCCCTCTGTGAAAAAGGTTTCGGTATTTGATACCCTTGTCAGCCACAACTCCGAGTATCTGTATTTCCGGACTGACCACCACTGGACCTCACTCGGCGCATACTATGCATATCAGGAGTTCTGTAAGGCGAAGGGAATTACTGCACATAAAACCAGTGATCTTCAGGAGAAGGATTTTCCCGGCTTCATCGGCACCTACTATTCTCTGAGCAACCAGTCCTCTGCTCTTGGGAATAATCCTGACACTGTACAGGCATGGATTCCGAACGGAACAAACGAGATGACGTACACCGATCAGAACGGAAACTCATATTCGTATCCGATTGTGGCGGATGCAAGCACCTTTTCATCAGAGAATAAATATCTCGCCTTTATCGCAGGCGATCAGCCCTATGAGGAAATTCATAATCCGGCAATTACCGACGGTTCCTCCTGTCTCATTCTGAAAGAATCCTTTGGAAACTGCTTTGTGCCGTGGCTGGTAGATCATTATCAAAACCTGTATGTCATTGATTACCGCTATTACAACGGCAATCTGACACAGTTCGTACCGGATCATCAGATACAGGATGTCATCTTCCTCAACAATACCGAGGCGGTCACTGCAGACCGGGCAGCGATGATGCTCAATCTGTTCCCGTGAATGCCTGATTTCGTATTTCTGTGCATTCACCGGATCTCGCCATTGTACCATCCTGAAAGAATATAAGCTGTCTGCTTCACCTTTCCTTCGATTTCAAGATTTCATACAGGTGCGTGGCTAACCGGAAAGAATGCAAATTGTCTGCTCCTGCATTTCATATGCACTCAGATCTCAGATACCATGCAGACGTTCTCTGATCTTCTGCCCCTCCGGAGTTACAGCAAGCCCGCCTCTTCCGGTCTCCCTGAGCTCGGAAGGAAGGCTTCTCCCGATACTCTTCATCGCGTCTATCACCTCATCCGGCGGAATACGGCTTCGGATTCCCGCCATGGCGAGGTCGGCGGATGAAACGGCATTCAATGCTCCGATGACATTCCGCTTCACGCACGGCACCTCTACAAGCCCTGCAACCGGATCACAGACGAGCCCGAGAAGTGAGCTCAGAGCGATTGCGCTTCCATGGATAATTGCCTCTGACGAGCCTTCAAGCAGATATACAGCCGCGCCGGAGGCCATCGCGGAGGCGGATCCGATCTCCGCCTGACAGCCGCCTTCGGCACCGGCAAGGCAGGCTCTCAGTGCGATGACTCCTCCGATTCCCGAAGCTACATACAGAGATTCCACCATTTTTCGATCTGGAAAGTGGTATTTTTCCTGCATCGATATCAGGACTGCCGGTACAACACCGCATGATCCCGCCGTCGGTGCCGCTACAATCCGCTTCATACAGGCATTTGACTCTGCCACCCTCAGCGCCCGTTCCATAACCTTTCCGCAAAAACCTCCGACGATGCTCTCCCCGCCCTCATGATACCGGCGCAGCTTCTGTGCGTCAGTTCCGACCAGGCCGCTCGCGGAATACAGATCCGGATCATAGTTGGTATCCGAATCCCGCATCGCGGTGTAGATTTCCTCCATTTTTCCCATGGATCCCTCTTCTGAAATTCCTTCCTCTCTGCAATCGTCGAGAATGACTGCCTTCCAGAACGGAATCTGCTGTTCACTGCAAACCTTTGCAATCTCTTCTAGTGAATGATACAAACTTCTCCTCCCCTTGCCTATGCACGAATCTGCTGCCCTGCATCCGAGCGTTTTCTGTTCTCTATTTCATCCGGAGACGGGATAACGCTCTTAATCCTCCTCCTGCAGACTGTAATAAGTTACCTTCTCGATCCCCTCCAGATGTTCCAGCCATTTCAGCGACTCACGCGGAATTTCCTGGTCGCATTCAATGACCATCACCGCATGGCCGCCTCTTCCCGAGCGATAGAGCTGCATCGTCGCGATATTCACGGACTTATGCTCCAGCATACTGGTCACCTCTGCTACATGGCCGGGCTGATCCAGGTTGTGAACGATCAGTGTCGGAAGATCTCCGCTGAAGTTTGCCTCCAGTCCATCGATCCGGTTAATCATGATCCTTCCGCCGCCGATCGAAGACGCCTGAACCTCCAGCTTCCGTCCGCTCTCCGACGTAAGATTCAGAAGAACCGAATTCGGATGTGCGTCTTCTCCCAGATCGATCGCTCCGAAACGGTATCTCAGTCCCTCCTCTTCTGCAATCCGGAAGCTGTCCGGAATCCGGCTGTCATCCACCGCGAAGCCCATCAGACCGGCGACCAATGCCTTGTCAGTTCCGTGTCCCTTACCTGTCGCCAGAAATGATCCGTGCAGCAGAATCTCCGCATCGGTGATTTTCTCTCCGGTCAGCTTCCGGCAGACATTTCCTATCTTCACAGCGCCTGCGGTATGAGAGCTGGAAGGTCCGACCATCACGGGCCCTGTAATATCAAAGATGTTCATTTCCTTCCTCCTGTCTGTGTGATGCTGTGAACATCTGATCCTGTCTCATGTTCTGCGTCATGATAAACAGCAATCCGTTCTTATATATACAAAAAAGCACGGGAAATGATGCAGCAATAGCAATCACTGCATTCCCGTGCTCCTCCGTTATCTGAAATCCGGGGTGCCGTACATATCGTACGGTGTTACCTGATATACATAATAATTGATCCAGTTCGCGTAAAGAGCCGCAGACGTCGCTCTCCAGGTCAGCAGCGGCTTCTTCTCCGGGTCATCGTCCGGATAATAGTTCTCCGGCATGGCGATATCCATTCCTTTTGCCAGATCCCGCTTATACTCCCGGTCAAGGGTCATACGGTCATACTCCGGATGTCCCTGTACGAAGACTTTCCTTCCGTCGTCTGCCATTCCAAGGAAAAAACCAGCCTCATCCGAATCCGTGAGAACGGTAATCTCCGGGTGATGCTGAAGTTCATCCATCGGAATTTCGGTGTGACGGGAATGCGGGCAAAGGAACACATCATCAAAGCCTCTGACCAGCGGAATCTTGCGCTTATGAATCTGATGCTCAAAGAGGCCGAACATCTTGTGATCGAGAAGCCTTTTCTGAATCCCGTAGAAATGATACATCGCCGCCTGTGCGCCCCAGCACTGATACATGGTTGAAGTCACATGCTTTTCCGACCAGTCCATGATCTCACAGAGTTCATCCCAGTAATCCACCTCTTCAAACTCCATCAGTTCAACCGGCGCGCCGGTCACAATCATCCCGTCATAATATTCTCTGCAGATATCTTCAAACGTCACATAAAACTTCTGAATATGACTGATCGAAGTATTCTTCACGTGATGAGAGGCAGGAACCATGAAGGTAATATCAATCTGAAGCGGTGAATTTGACAGACAGCGGAGAAGCTGAAGCTCCGTATCCTCCTTCAGCGGCATCAGATTCAGAATCAGGATCTGCAGCGGACGGATGTCCTGGTGTATTGCGCGGTCCTCATCCATAACAAATATATTCTCTTTTTCAAGAACCTCCTTGACGGGAATATCATTCTGAATCTTAATAGGCATATGGAATCCTCTTTTCGTATATACAATTGCTGCATCCTGCGTCCACAGGGCTATAGCGATTACATTTTCTGGCAGTCATATGCGTATATTATACGCTTTCTCCATATAACGTTCAAGACAGCATCGCGAGCAGTCCCGCCTCATCGATGACAGGAACACCGAGCGCCTGTGCCTTCTCCAGTTTGCTTCCCGCGGCTTCTCCGGCTACCAGATAGCTCGTCTTCCTGGATACGGAACCTGTGCATTTTCCGCCGTTTTTCTCAATCAGGGCCTTTGCCTCTGCCCTTCCGAGGGTCGGGAGTGTTCCGGTCACTACGATGGTGAGACCGGCAAGCTTGTCCGTGGTATCTTCTTTCTCCATTTCCATTTTTAGGCCATAGTCCGAAAGTCTGTTCAGGATCTTCTGATTCTCTTCGTTTGAGAAGAAGTTCACAATATCCCGCGCTGTCGTTTCACCGATATCCGGAATCTGTACAAGGTCATCTTCTGTTGCTGCCTCCAGTTCCCTGATGCTCCGGTAATGCTTCATCAGTTCGCGGGCTGTTGACCCGCCTACATTGCGGATTCCGAGTGCGGTCAGAAGTCTGACGGGGCTGTTGGATTTGGATTTCTCTATGGCTGCCAGAACCTTATCCGTATTTTTTTCCTTGCCGATAATTCCCTTTTCGATCAGCTCGTCCCGATGCTGCTTCATGCAGTAGATGTCGGCGTAATTCCTGAGATAGCTCTCCTTCACCAGCTCATCGACCAGTGTCTCTCCGAGACCTGTAATATCCATGCAGTTTCTCGAGGTGAAATACGAAATCGTGCGCGTCAGCTGCGCGGGACAGGAGGGATTCACACATCGGATATCGGCCGTATCCTCCTCACGGATCAGCGGCTGTCCGCAGATCGGACAGAAGCGGGAGGCCTGATAGACCTGTTCCGGTTCTGTGATGCATCCCGTCAGTTTCGGAATAATATCTCCGCTCTTCCGGATCTTGTATACGCCTCCGATTCCGATTTTCATATCACGGATATAATCCTGATTGTGCAGCGTAACCCGTGATACGCTGGTTCCGCACAGCCTTGCCGGCTTTCCCGTTTCCTTGTCATATACATGGCCGATGAAGCCGATCTTTCCGGTTCTTCCCACAGTTTCTTCGATGGATTCCATCACGACGGGCCGCTCTTCCGGCGGATATTTATAGGCAATATGCCCTGCGGAATATTTGCTTCCCGCCGGGAAATCCGATCGGTATGCGATCTGATCAATTTTTACAACCGCGCCGTCAATGTCATAGGGAAGCTCGTCCCGCATCTCACCGATGCGTGTGATCGCCTGAAGCACTTCTTCCGGGCTGCTGCACAGCGTGTGACTGACGGTTTCGATCTTTCTCTCCGAGAGCCAGTCCAGCGCTCTGTCGTGACGCTCCATCAGTTCTGCCGGGCCATCCTGCACATTAAAAATAAACATGCGAAGACCACGCTTCTTCGTAATGGAAGGATCGAGCTGCCGAAGGGTTCCCGCCGCCAGATTCCGTGGATTCGCCGCGATTTTCCTGCCGTTTTTTTCCTGTTCTTCATTAAAGCGTTCGAAATCCTCATGGGTCATATAGACCTCTCCGCGAAGCTCAAGATAGTCATAGGGCGCACGGATGGTTTTCTGTACACTCGGAATCACTATGGCATTTGCCGTTACATCCTCGCCGGTGAATCCGTCGCCGCGGGTCTCCGCGGTCTCCAGACGCATAGTTCCTGCTCCGTTACCCCGGTATCGGAGCGTCATCGACAGGCCGTCGATTTTCTGTTCAACGGAAAACTGGGCGTCCGGATGCACAGTCAGCACCTTCTTCACCCACTCCGTGACATCCTCATAGTGAAAAACATCCTCGATCGAAAGCATCGGTACATTGTGGACAATCTTTACGCCCGCTTCCCTTTTTGCGACTCCGCCGATAATCTGAGACGGCGAATCCGGCGTAATCCATTCCGGATGTTCTTCTTCGGCTGCCTTTAATTTCTGCATTAGCTGATCATATTCATAATCCGTTATCTCAGGCTCGTTGCGGTTGTAATACAGATCCATGTGATGCATGATCGTCGTCTTCAGTTCATTATACTCATCAAAACTCATTTCTCACCTGTTCCTCCGGGATAATCCCTGTCCATACCTGCCGTTCCTGCCTGTTTCTCGGGAATCCTTCCGCCTGTCCATGCATGACGCCCCTTCCCGGTTCTGCGCGATCATTTTACCTGACCATGTCTGCCGTTCCTGTCCGTTTCTCCGGAATAGCCCCATTCAGTGCTGCTTTCAGCTCGCGGATCTCATCCGGCGTCATCTCATCCAGATCACCCGGCTTCATCTCTCCGATCCGCACATTGACGACCCGGATACGCTTTAGGCTTTGAACGCCGTATCCGCAGTACTTGCACATGCGGCGGATCTGCCGGTTCAGCCCCTGGGTCAGAATGATCCGGAAACTGCGCCTTCCCGTCTGTTTCACCCGACACGGTCTTGTCGTAACCCCCAGCTCAGAAAGATAGATGCCCCCGCGCATTCTGTCCAGAAAATCTTCCGTAACATCCCTGCTGACCGTTACTTCGTATTCCTTTTCATGGAAATTCCGCGCTGTCATCATTTCCTGGATCAGGTCTCCGTCATCCGTCAGAATCAGGAGGCCCTCGGAATTCTTGTCCAGCCTTCCGGCATAGGTAACACGCCGCGGATACTTCAGATAATTTCCCAGGTTGTTCTTTTCTCTGGATTCGAAGGTACACACAATTCCCGTCGGTTTATAGAACTTCAAATAGATCTTGTCCATCGGCAGAACAGCTCTTTTCCCGTCGACCATGACACGATCTCCCTCTTCTACCTGTGACCCCGGTGCAGCTTTTTTCCCATTGATAGAAACATGACCGGCTTCCACAAGCCGGTCTGCTTCACGGCGCGAACATATTCCGCACTCACTAAGATATTTGTTGATTCTCATAAATTACTCCAAATACAGCCGGCCCGGAGATGACTCGCAAAAAAATCCGGAACCGGCTGTATGAATATATATACGGGTGCTCCGCAGCCACAGCGCGGAGCAACTGACTTTATATATATTCTGGCGCCCCGACCGCGGGGCATTGTCGTTATTGAGTATCTGTCGTTGTGTCAGTGGCTGTATCTGCTGTGCCACTATTCTCCTCTGCCGTTCCGCTGTTTCCAGTGGAATCCGTGCCATTATCCCCAGAGCTATCCTCCGCTGAAGCTGAACCTGCATCTGAACTGCTGTCTGCCGCACTGGAGCCGAGCGTTGAGATATAATTCTTGAGGTCTTCATTCGCATTGACAACTGCGTCATACTTGCTCTGAACATCGGCGATCAGTGCCTTTGCGGATTCTGTGGATGCGGCGTCACTCATCGCCTTCTGAATCTCCTCTGAGGAATCATCCGAGATCACAAGCTTGCCGCTGTCATCAGGTGCCACATAAAATTCGGAAAGGCCGGGAATAGTGTCCGCATAGTCCTTGTACTTGTAACTGTATTCCACAAAAGCAATGTAAGTACCTTCAGAAGGACCCGGGTACGAATATGTCGTAATATTCGAATACGACTCGATCGCTCCGCTGTTTCCGCTGGAAATCAGATCCCCAAAGTATGTCTGAACTGCGGCGTTTACGTCTCCGGAATCCTTCTTTAACGTGTCCGCACCGGAAGAAGAAGAGCTTACAGAAGCTGATCCCGAGCTGACGGCCGGTGTTACGCTGTTGTTCTCAGAAGATGAATCCGCGTCGGACGCGGTTGATGAGACGGACTGAACTGCCTGTCCCGTGGCATTCTGCGGCTGCTCGTTTCTCTTAAGAATCCCACGTACGAGGAAAACAAGCACGATAATGACGACGACGATCGCCGCAATTAGTTCGATATATCTCAAACGGTCCGAAATCCATTCCAGAACAGGATTATATTTACGTTTTGGTTTTCTGTTTCTATTATTTTCTGACATAAAACAGTACTCCTTCTGTGAATTGCGGTAGTGCGCAGTACAGAGCGATCCGAAGCCTGTATGCCTGTAAAACATTTACAGAACTATTGGTGCCGTTCATAACCCTGCTGGTTCCATAAGCTCTTAAAACCGCGCAGCAGACTGCATATCAGTTATCTCCGTTACAGGTATAAGAAAAGCCGGGTAAATGTCAAGACATCTATCCGGCAGTTCCTTCGCGCGTCTGGAGGGATTCGAACCCCCGCCACACGGTACCGG
>DGTF01000041.1 GCA_002394235.1 Eubacterium sp. UBA4343
GGGTTCGAGTCCCCGATGCTTCATTTTGTGATGACCAGAAGAGATGACATTCTGTCATCTCTTTTTCTATATCATTCAGTTTCTGTATCAGACGGATATGAAAAGCTGTACGCTATGCGGCTATGGCGGAATTGGCAGACGCGGCGGGTTTAGGTCCCGTTGGGAAACCATGCAGGTTCGAGTCCTGTTAGCCGCAGTATTCACATCCTTTCATCTTATTTCCCATTTGAGATAATATAAATCCATGTGACCTGATTTTATTCTTCAAAAAACGGATTACGCGGCATATTTCTGAGCGGCACGCCAGATCGCATCTTATCAGGGAGACGGCCGTACCCTGTATGCACAGCGCATCAATTATTCCGGGTTAAATCCCCGGAGCGTTATAACAGCGCACCAGCAATTCCGGATTACATTCCCGGAGTGTTTTAAAAGAGAGGACGATATGACCAGAGAACAGTACGAAACATTACAATTGAAAGAGCTTCGGGAGATCGCAAAATCCAGAAAGCTTAAGGGAACAACGGCGATGCGGAAGGAACAATTGATTAACCGGATGCTCGAGGAAGACGCGAAGGAATCTGTGAAACCAGAAGTCTCGTCAGCCGAGCCTTCAATGGCAGAAGCCCCGGGAGCCGATCAGTTAAGATCAGGCTCCTCTCGAACATCTTCTTCGAGAACAGGTTCTTCGAAAGCCGGTTCCTCGAGAGCAGACTTCTCAAAAACAGAGGCAACAAAAAACAGTTATTCCAGAAACGAGGGCGGCAGCCGGAGAAGTTCTTCCCGGGGAAACGATAATGATTACAGCAGCCGGAGGGATTTCCGGCACAACGAATCTCACGAGCGACAGAACAACAGCGAGCATCAGAACGGATATGAGCGTCAGAACACCGCCGAACGCCAGAACGGATATGAACGTCAGAACACTGGCGTACGCCAGAACGGATATGAGCGTCCAAACAATGGGGACCGACAGAACGGATACGAACATCAAAACAGTGACGAACATCAAAATGATGGTTTTGACGAAAGCGAAAACGAACAGATGCGCCAGGAACTCGGGCAGCTCGACAGCGGGACGGAAGCCCATGGCATTCTTGAAGTTATGTCTGACGGATACGGGTTTATCCGCTCCGAAAATTTTCTCCCGGGAGATGACGACGTCTACGTTTCTCCTTCCCAGATCCGGAAATTCCATTTAAAAACCGGAGATGTTCTCTGCGGCAACACAAGGATAAAATCACAGAACGAGAAATTTTCCGCCCTTCTGTTTGTAAAAAGCGTGAACGGTCTTGACCCATATGTCAATGGCCGCCGGATGAATTTCGAAGATATGACGCCCATCTTTCCAAACGAGCGCATTCATCTGGAGCGTCCGGGCGGGCCTGTTGCGATGCGGATTGTAGATCTGGTCAGTCCCATCGGCAAGGGACAGAGAGGAATGATTGTCTCTCCGCCGAAAGCCGGAAAAACAACGCTGTTGAAAGAAGCTGCAAAATCGATTCTCCGCAATAATCCGGAGATGCATGTCATCATTCTTCTGATCGATGAACGGCCGGAGGAAGTGACCGACATCAGGGAAACGGTTCGCGGAAAAAACGTAGAGGTCATCTATTCCACCTTCGATGAACTCCCGGAGCATCACAAGAGGGTCTCGGAAATGGTAATCGAACGGGCAAAGCGCCTGGTTGAAAACAGACAGGATGTCATCATCTTCATTGACAGCATCACCCGTCTGGCGAGAGCGTACAATCAGGTCGTCCCACCGAGTGGAAGAACTCTCTCCGGTGGTCTTGATCCTGCAGCTCTTCACATGCCGAAGCGTTTCTTCGGAGCGGCCCGGAACATGCGTGAGGGCGGCAGTCTTACCATCCTTGCGACCGCGCTTGTAGACACCGGAAGCAAGATGGATGACGTTGTCTATGAGGAGTTCAAGGGCACCGGTAATATGGAGCTGATCCTTGACCGGAAGCTGCAGGAGCGGCGTGTCTTCCCGGCCATCGATCTCGCAAGGTCCGGAACCAGAAGAGAGGACCTGCTTCTGGATTCGGATGAACTCGAGGCGGTAAACAACATGCGCCGTGCACTGAACGGTCTTCGTGCCGAAGAAGCAGGCGAAAATGTACTGAACATGTTTACCCATACGAGAAACAACCGAGAACTTGTTCAGATGCTGAAAAAACAGCGAATTGTCTGATCTCGTCTGATAGCAGCGGACTGCATCCGTCACAGACCGTGTGATGGGCAGTGGGATCTAAACAGTTTTTCAACCGTTTTTTCAACAGCTGCTTCGATGGTCGTGAACCGTATCAGAATACACGTCAAAAACCAGTTGCAGAATAGATGTCAAAAATGCAGAACACATGTCAAAAATCAGTTGCAAAACAGACATTCCCGTGGTATGATGATAAGGCTGTTAATCTGATACGAAAGTTGAGACACAGCATACCAATAAATTTACCAGATATGAATTGGAAGAGGTGAAAACATGAAACAGGGCATTCATCCAGAGTATTATGAAGCTACCGTTACCTGCAACTGCGGGAACACCTTCAAGGTAGGTTCTACAAAAAAGGAGATCCACGTCGAGATCTGCTCCAAATGCCATCCGTTCTACACAGGACAGCAGAAGGCAGCAAAGGCTCGTGGTCGTATTGATGCATTCAACAAGAAATACGGTCTTAAGTAACGTAGAATTTGCGGCGCTTATCAGAAAACAGAAACGAGTCGGAACATTCGTTCCGGCTCGTTTTTTCACATACTTTTGTTTGAAGGCCATCCGTTCTTTGTGAATTGACACTCTCTGTCACCTCACCGTATCGAGCACAAGACTGCCTGTCGTCCGGATGAAATACAAAGTATAGGTTAGCCTTCAAGCAGATCTCATATATTTAATCGAGCGGAAGATCGTTCGTATCGGACTGAAGCGTTCCTCTCAGGCAGTTCTCTTGCGCCCATCGTCATGTTATCGTATAATTCTGCTGTATAAATGGCCATTAAACGCCGGCTCTTTAAAACGCAGACAGATTACCTGCCGTAAAGCACGCGCAAGAGACCGGATGCGGTTTACGCTCTCCCTGGAGGTGGATCTATAATGTCCGATAATTTACAGTCCTTCCGTTTGCAGTCTTTTCATGACTGGTATCATTACGGAATTCGTCTGCTGTCCGCTTCCGGAATTGCCGACGCAAAAACAGATGTATGGCTTCTGATGGAGCATGCAACCGGCATTACGCGCAGCTGGTATCTGCTGCACGGCGATGAGCCCATGCCCGCGGACGCTGCAGCGGAATACTCCCGGCTTCTGACGGAACGCGGCCGCCGCATCCCGCTCCAGTACCTGACCGGTCAGGCCTGGTTCTATGGCAATTGTTTTTCCGTCAGCCCGGCTGTTCTGATCCCGAGGCAGGATACAGAGACTCTTGTAGAAGAGGCAGCCGGGATTCTGGAGACCGGCTGGCACATTCTGGACATGTGCACCGGCAGCGGATGCATCCTGCTGTCCCTCCTGAAAAGCTGTCCCGATGTGACGGGAACCGGCACCGATCTCTCGCCCGAAGCGCTCGATATCGCTCGAAAGAACAGAAAAGCTCTGGGCGTGGAAGAAGACCGCGCTGTTTTTTATTGCGGAGATCTTTTTGAGGCGCTTCCCGCCGGAGAGGAATATGACGTAATTCTCTCCAACCCGCCTTATATCCCCACCGGGGTCATCGACGGACTGGATCCCGAAGTGCGGGACCACGAGCCATATCAGGCCCTTGACGGACATGAAGACGGGCTCTATTTCGAAGAAAAAATCGCAGAGGAGGCCAGGAGGCATTTCCGAAAGGGACAGAAAGGATATCTTTTTCTTGAAATCGGATACGATCAGGGAACGGATATACGGAGAATTCTCGAACGTCTCGGATATCACGACATCTGCATCACGAAAGATCTCGGGGGAAACGACCGTGTTGCCGGCGGCTGTTACCTCCGCTGACAGAAAGGTGGAAGCTATGTTTGAAAAGCTGGAAGATGTGCAGCTCCGGCTTGAAGAGGTTTTGAACCGCCTCAGCGATCCGGATACTGCCAACGATCCGGCACGTCTGCAAAGTCTGATGCGAGAGCAGGCAGAACTGCAGCCGGTTGCGGATACCTATGCGGCTTACAAGAAAAATGAGGCCGCAATCTCCGAAAGTCTTGAACTCCTGGAATCTGAAAACGATCCGGAAATGCGCGAGATGCTCAAGGAAGAACTACAGAGCTCTCGCAGTCAGAAATCAGATCTCGAACAGCAGCTGAAGCTTCTGCTCCTGCCGAAGGATCCGAACGACGAAAAAAATGTTATCTTTGAGATCCGCGCCGGAGCGGGCGGTGAGGAAGCCGCTCTTTTCGCGTCAGAAATTTACCGCATGTACATGAAGTACGCAGACAGCCGGGGGTGGAAGACAGATCTGGTCAATCTGGAAGAGACCGGTCTCGGCGGATGCAAGGAGTGCACCTTCAAGATCATCGGCCGCGGCGCCTATTCCCGCCTGAAATACGAGAGCGGTGTACACCGGGTGCAGCGGGTGCCCGCAACCGAATCCGGAGGAAGAATTCATACATCGACCTGCACGGTCGCGGTCATGCCTGAGGTTACCGATGACATCAGCATAGATATTCCGGACAAGGATGTCCGTATCGATGTCATGCGCGCGTCCGGAAATGGCGGACAGTGTGTCAACACGACAGACTCCGCCGTGCGTCTCACCCATCTGCCTACCGGAATCGTTATTTATTCACAGACAGAGAAAAGTCAGCTTCAGAATAAAGCCAAGGCATGGGCTCTGCTCCGCGCAAAGCTATACTTCCTCGAACAGCAGAAACGGCATGACGAAGAAGCCGAGATGCGCAGAAGCCAGATCGGAACCGGCGATCGCTCCGAGAAAATCCGCACCTATAATTTTCCTCAGGGCCGCGTGACAGACCACAGAATTCATCTCACTCTGCATCAGATTGACAGTATAATGGATGGAGACCTTGACGAGCTGATCGACAGTCTCATCGCCGCCGACCAGGCGGCAAAGCTCGCGAAATTACAGGAGCAATAAAATAAACAGCGCGAGAATGCTCATGCCTGTTAAAGCACGAAGGCAGCAAAGTGACGTGCAAGCTTATATAGTGCGTGGCACGATGCATCGCAGGACACCGCTTTTCAAATCATTCAGATACATGAAACAACAGGAAAATCATGGGAGGAGTAAGTATGAAACAAACTACACTGGCAGTTATGGCGGCCGGAATCGGCAGCCGCTTTGGAAAGGGAATCAAGCAGCTGGAGCCTCTCGGCCCGAACGGAGAAATCATCATGGATTACTCCATTCATGATGCAATAGAGGCAGGCTTTGATAAAGTCGTGTTCATCATCCGTAAGGACCTGGAGAAGGATTTCCGCGAGATCATCGGCAGCCGTATGGAGAAGAAAATTCCCTGCGAATACGCTTTTCAGGAGCTGGATGCTCTTCCGTCAGGATTTACAAAGCCTGAGGGAAGAACGAAACCATGGGGCACCGGCCAGGCGATTCTCGCCTGTCGCGGACTCATTGACACACCGTTTGCGGTTATTAACGCTGATGACTACTACGGCAAGAAGGCCTTTACTCTTCTGCACGACTATCTCGTTGCGGATCATCCGACACAGAACGGCATTCATCAGATCTGCATGGCCGGTTTCCGTCTTGGCAACACCCTCAGCGATAACGGAGGTGTTACCCGCGGAGTATGCGTCCTTGACTCCGACCGGAATCTGATCGGTGTCAATGAAACCCAGAACATTGTTCGCACCCCCGGTGGCGCTGCGGTTCATTCTCCTGACGGAGACGTTCCCATCGATGTCAATTCTATGGTTTCCATGAATATGTGGGGACTGCAGGCAGATTTCATCGATCTTCTGGACAGTGCGTTCCGTGAATTCCTTGCGCAGATTCCCGATGGTGATCTGAAGAAGGAATTCCTTCTTCCAACCTATATTGATCAGCTGCTTCACCAGGGAAAGGCTGTCGTAAAGGTTCTGGACACAGACGACACCTGGTTTGGCGTTACCTATCAGGAAGACAAGGACAGCGTCCGCAAGGCTTTCTCCGACCTTTGCAGCAGGGGTGTTTACGGAAAGCTTATCTGAGTGCACTTGCGCAACCCGGAGGGGACCATATAATCAGAGGTAACCACATCATGATAAAGGATAAGAAATCAGAAAAATCTTTCAGAAAAGCCCGGATTTCATTGCCTGTGCTGCTGCTTGGCGCCACGCTGCTGTTTCCGGGCTGCGGGAACGCCTCTGACAGTGCCTATGCCAGCGGAATGTCAGCTCTGAAATCCGAAGATTACAACACCGCTATTACGAATTTTCAGTCGGCTGTTGATTCCGAGGGGAGAGAGGCAGAAGGATACCGCGGGCTTGGCATCGCTTATCTCCATCTCGGCGACTACAAGGATGCCGTAAACGCTTTCTCCAAATCGCTGGCAGCGATAAAATATCCGCGTCAGAACAGGTCCTTCCGCGAAGATGTTCTCTTTTACCAGGCGCAGGCTTATGTAGAAGAGCAGCAGTATGACAATGCCATGACGATTTACAATGAATTGATCAAGTCAGAGGAACACGCCGGACAGGCCTTTCTGCTGCGGGGAAAACTTTACGCCCTCGAGAATAAATTCGGCCAGGCAGGACAGGATTTTCAAAAGGCGTTGGAGCTGGACAACTCTTATGAGATTTATCTGGAAATCTATGACATCTATGTGCAGAACAACCGGCAGGCAGACGGAGCCGCATTTTTAAAGGATGCCTTAAATCAGAAGCCGTCCGAATCTGATGATTACTATCAGCTCGGACGGATCTGCTATGAACTCAAGGATTACGGCAAGGCAGAAAAATATCTCAAGAAAGCCATAGAAAAAAATATCCCCGGTGCCGTCATGCTGCTCGGAAGAGTCTACTCCGACACCGGAGACTATGACAGCGCAGAAGATTTGTATCAGAGCTGTATTGACAATGACACCTCCGTTTCTTTGGGATACAACGGCCTGGCTCTGATCGCTATCATGAAAGGCAATTATGACGATGCACTTCAGAAGATTCAGGCAGGGCTCGACACCGATGAGGCGGAGTATAAGGAAGAGCTGCTTTATAACGAAATCATCGCCTATGAGAAGAAGCTTGATTTCAAAACCGCTGCCTCGAAGATGGAAAGTTTTCTCAAATCCTATCCGACGAACCAGAAAGCTGTACAGGAGAATCTGTTCCTGCAGAGCCGCGTAACGGAGACAGAGGCAACAGCATCCGAGAACGTTACAAGTTCCTCCGGCAGTTCTTCCTCCCCGTCCGACGTCAGCGATACACAGAGCGAAGCATCCGGCAGCACACAATCCGAAACGACAGATACCGCCGATACGGATCAATCCAACGCGTCATACAATTCCGCAGGTGAAGGTCAGAGCAGCGGCGGTGATTCCGGTTCATACCAGGAAACTGTCGATGCGGACAACGATGGTTACGACGATAATACCGGCGTCTACTATGGTACTGTCTACGGCACAGATACCAGCACCTATGGCAATTACGATTCTGCCGGCTACTACGACGGAAGCACCGGGTATTAAGCGGCAGCCTGAATGAACAGATGGATGGACAGCAGATATGTTTGACAATGCAGAGACAAGGGAACGGGTCATCCTGGTCGCCGTCAACACCGGCGATGAGGCAGAGACCCGTGATTCCCTGAACGAACTTAAGGCACTTGCAGAGACGGCGGGTGTCGAAACGGTGACTATGGTTCTCCAGAACCGGGAGAACCCGGATCCCGGGACCTACATCGGGAAGGGAAAAATCGAGGAAATCGCCGGCATGCTGGAAATGCTTCAGGCAGACGCCATTATTACAGACGACGAGCTTTCCCCAGCACAGATGAACAACCTGGCGGAGGAATTAAACTGCAGAGTATACGACCGCACAATGCTCATTCTGGACATTTTTGCCCAAAGAGCCCGGACAAGCGAGGGAAAAATTCAGGTCGAGCTGGCACAGCTCCGCTACCGTCAGCAGCATCTGGTAGGAATGCGTTCCTACCTTTCCCGCCTTGGCGGCGGTATCGGAACCCGTGGACCCGGCGAGAAGAAGCTGGAAATTGACAGACGGCTGATTGCGGAACGAATCAGCGCCCTGAGAGCGGAGCTGAAGAAGGTCGAGGAGCATCGGGAGGTGCTCCGTCAGGGAAGAAAAAAGACAAATATTAAAACCGCGGCGATCGTAGGCTATACCAACGCAGGAAAATCCACCCTGCTCAATACCCTCACAAACGCAGGCGTTCTGGAAGAGGACGAGCTGTTTGCGACTCTCGACCCCACAACAAGACTTCTGAGCCTGCCCGAGGGCGGACAGATTCTCCTGACCGATACGGTAGGATTTATCCGAAAGCTCCCGCATACCCTTATTGACGCCTTCCACAACACATTGGAGGAAGCCGCTCTCGCCGACTACATCATCCATGTGGCAGATGCTTCCAGTCCGCATCTGGAACAGCAGATGCAGGTCGTCTACCAGACCCTGCATGAGCTGGACGCGGACCGGAAAAAGATCATCACCCTCTTCAACAAGCAGGACATGGTCTCTCCCGGCGTCCACATGCATGATCACCACGCCGATTATGTTATACCGGTCTCCGCTAAGTTCGGGGACGGACTGGATTCCTTCAGACAGATTCTGGAAAAAATCATCCGGGAAGACCAGATTCACATAGAGAGAACTTTTCCTTATGGCGATGCCGGAAAAATTGCGCTGATTCGCCAGTCCGGAACACTTCTGGAAGAAAAATATCTTCCAGAGGGGATCCGCATCGAAGCATATGTTCCGCAGGAAATCTACGGAAAACTATAACAGTATTTTATCCAAAGGAGGCTCTGACATGAGCAGAGAAATGATACAGGACATTTTCAAGAAAACCGGAGCGCAGGCTCTTTTCATCACGGATCCTCACAATATGATGTATATATCCGGATTCCGCGGGGGCGAGGGTATGGTCTACATATCTCCGAAACAGCAGGTGGTGATCACCGATTCCAGATATACCGAAGCGGCAGCAAAGGAGAGCAGCTTCACCATCATCGAGGAGAACCGCACACACAAGAGAACGCAGATTCTGCGTGAGCTGCTGGCGGTTGATGGCGCTGAAATTGTCGGATATGAGGATAAGTTCATGCGCTGCTATGAATTCAGCCGTCTCACGAACGCTCTCCCGGAAATTCAGCAGTGGCTTCCGCTCGATGAAAGCATCGATCTGATCCGACAGATCAAAACCCCCGAGGAGCTCCGTCTGATTGCCCGCGCAGAATCCATCGGAGACGCTGCCTTTACCGAAATTCTGAAGTTCCTGAAGCCCGGTGTCACCGAACTGGAAACCGCGGCAGAGCTGGAGTATCAGATGAAGCGTCACGGCGCACAGGGCTTCTCCTTCAATACCATCACGGCATCCGGAATCAACTCCTCCATGCCGCATGCAGTTCCTTCCTCGAAGAAGATCGAAAGCGGAGATTTTGTAACCATGGACTTCGGCTGCACCTACGAAGGTTACTGCTCAGACATGACACGTACCGTTGTTGTCGGAAAGGCAAACGAAAAGCAGAAGGAAATCTATACAACGGTTCTTGAGGCGCAGAACGCCGCTCTCAACGGAATCCACGCAGGACTTACCGGACAGCAGTGTGACGAGCTTGCCAGAAGCGTGATCCGGAATGCCGGTTACGGAGACAATTTCGGGCACGGACTGGGTCATGGTGTCGGCCTCTACATCCACGAGGAGCCCCGCTTTTCTCCGCTTGACAGCTCCGTCATCCAGGAGAACATGGTGATCTCAGTGGAGCCCGGTATCTATGTTCCGGGATTCGGCGGCGTGCGGATTGAAGATCTGGTTGTCATCAAAAAGGACGGCATTGATGATCTCTCGCATTCCCCGAGAGAACTGATTGAACTCTGATATCGTGAAGATGTGCCGCAGGTGTCAGTGTCACAAATGCGGAAAAGGCTGTCCGGCTCTTATACGGAAAGGCTGGCACTTATACGGAAATGCTTGACAATTATCTTTCTGCTACGTAATATAAAAGGTGACTCTTGAAAACTATATATAGTGGTCAGAAATGACGCAGGCGGCACATCATGTTATCCAGACGCTCCCCGGCTATTCTCCGGAATCCCGCGGATTCATGTCGTGTCCAGGAATCACAGGAGGAAGCTATTGATGCAGAAGATCAATCTGTCAGACGAATTGAAAAGCAACGCCTACCCCGGCCGTGGAATTGTAATCGGACGTTCAGCCAACGGAAGATATGCAGCCACGGCTTATTTTATCATGGGCAGAAGCGCAAACAGCCGTAACCGAGTATTTGTCAAAGAGGAGGACGGCATCCGTACTCAGGCATTTGATCCTTCCAAAATGGAGGACCCGAGTCTGATCATCTATGCGCCGGTCCGCGTGCTCGACAAAGCACACACCATTGTTACCAACGGTGACCAGACCGACACCATTTTCGACGGTATGAAAAAGGGACTTACCTTCGAGCAGAGCCTTCGTTCCCGTGAATTTGAGCCTGACGGGCCGAACTACACCCCGCGGATCTCAGGACTTCTGACCGTGGAGAACGGTGTCTTTGGCTACACGATGTCTATTCTGAAAAGCGACAGCGGAAATCCGGATCAATGTCTGAGATTTACCTTCGATTATCCGAATGCGCCGGCAGGAGAAGGCCACTTTATTTCCACTTATATAACGGACGGTAATCCGCTTCCAAGCTTTGAGGGCGAGCCGAAGCCTGTCGATGTCCCGGACGATATCGATGCGTGGACCAGCATGATCTGGAGCAGCCTGAACGAAGACAATAAGGTATCGCTCTTCGTACGCTACATTGACATTCAGAACGGAAGCTTCGAGACCCGGATTGTAAACAAAAATCAGTAACCGTATACGTTCTTTAGAAAACAAAGTGGAACACCGTATATGCAGCCACTGCAGGAAGCCGCATACACGTTTCCGCAGGAATTGATGTTTTCTGAAACATATTCACGATCTTCAAATATTAATACGAGGTGAAGCAGATGAAAGAATTACAGTTAAAATACGGATGCAACCCGAACCAGAAGCCTTCCCGCATCTATATGGAGGACGGCAGCGAGCTCCCGATCAAGGTAATTTCCGGCAGACCCGGATACATTAACTTCATGGATGCCTTCAACGGCTACCAGCTCGTTCGTGATCTGAAGAAGAACACCGGTCTTCCGGCAGCAGCCTCCTTCAAGCATGTATCTCCGGCCGGTGCCGCGGTAGGCCTCCCGCTTTCCGACACGCTGAAGAAGATCTATTTTGTCGATGATATGCCGGAGCTTTCTCCGCTTGCCTGCGCCTATGTCCGCGCAAGAGGAGCAGACCGCATGTCATCCTTCGGTGATTTCATTTCTCTTTCGGATATCTGCGACGCAAGCACCGCCTCTGTCATCAAGCGTGAGGTTTCCGACGGTGTCATCGCTCCGGGCTACACCGATGAGGCACTTGAGATTCTTCATCAGAAGAAGAAGGGGAATTATGTTGTCATTCAGATCGATCCTGAATACGTGCCGGCACCCCTGGAGAAACGCCAGATCTTCGGCGTCACCTTTGAGCAGGGCCGTCAGGAGCTGGATATCAACGATGAGCTTCTCTCGAACATCGTGACAAAGAACAAGGATCTTCCGGAATCTGCACTCCGCGATCTGAAAATTTCACTGATTACGCTGAAATACACACAGTCCAATTCCGTCTGCTTCGTAAAGGACGGACAGGCTATCGGCGTCGGTGCCGGACAGCAGTCCCGTGTACATTGCGTCCGTCTGGCCGGTCAGAAGGCGGACAACTGGTGGAAACGGCAGAGCCCGCAGGTTCTCAGCCTCCCGTTCAAAGATGACATCCGCCGGGCGGACCGGGACAATGCCATCGACGTATATATCGGCGACGAATACATGGACGTACTCCGGGACGGTGAGTGGCAGAAGGTATTCACAGAGAAGCCGCCGGTATTCACCGCAGAAGAGAAGAGAGCATGGCTTGACAAAATGGAGGGCGTAACCCTCGGTTCGGACGCCTTCTTCCCGTTCTCCGACAACATCGAGAGAGCGAAGAAATCCGGTGTTCAGTACATCGCCGAGCCCGGCGGTTCCATCCGCGACGACGCTGTCATCGAGTGCTGCGACAAGTACAATATGGTGATGGCATTCACCGGAATCCGCCTCTTCCATCACTGATATCCGGGACTGTTTCCGGATTCTCTGAAAAACGTCTCCCGGAACATCTGCGCAGTTCCGGGAGACGTTCTGTATTTACGCGAACAGTGAGCCG